>NZ_JBEOPM010000001.1:0-573407 GCF_040310165.1 Shewanella sp. AC91-MNA-CIBAN-0169 | reverse complement strand
GGTGCGCGTGGGAGGAGTCGAACCTCCGACCGCCTGGTTCGTAGCCAGGTACTCTATCCAGCTGAGCTACACGCGCATAAATTGGGTTTTTAGTGAAACATGAAATGGTGCGCGTGGGAGGAGTCGAACCTCCGACCGCCTGGTTCGTAGCCAGGTACTCTATCCAGCTGAGCTACACGCGCATTCATGTTTAACACTTTAATAGATAATGGTGCGGATGGGAGGAGTCGAACCTCCGACCGCCTGGTTCGTAGCCAGGTACTCTATCCAGCTGAGCTACATCCGCATCGTATATCTATTGTAAGAAATGGCGGAGAAGGAGGGATTCGAACCCTCGATGGGATTTAAAGCCCATACTCCCTTAGCAGGGGAGCGCCTTCGGCCACTCGGCCACCTCTCCGTTTCTTGGCGCACATATTACTGTTTGATGAAAATAAGTCAAACCCTTTTTAGGAAACCTAACTTCATTTGGAGTGTTTTTAAGCACATTGGAGATAATAGACTCAAATCTTGATGAAAACAGTCGTTTTTTGATGAATATTCTTTTTAATTTACAGACATAATCTCATTAAACCTCTGTTCGTCCGACAAGCGTTTTAAGGTTTTTAACCAAAGATATAATTAAACACATCGTTGATTTAAACAACTTAGCCTAGTCATTGGGTAATTTATACTCACTATTACAATTCAACATCATATTAACCAATATCGACAATAGCCGCATAATGCCATTTAGGAAGGTTAATTTGCTATAGCTTGCACGAGATTACGATGGGATTTGTATTGATCAACGATTCCCATTACAACGCTATAATCAAGATGAATTAAGCACATTTAAATAATGACTCGTTAAAAAAATGGTTTGATACCAATTGTTAGCTACAAATAGCATCCAGTGATAATTCAACACGAGTAAAATAAATACGTTAGTCGGATGGTAAATAAATGACGACTCATTTATGGATGCGTTTAACAAACTGAATCAGTGTGTTAAAAAGTGCTTTGTGAGAGCCTCATTCATTCCACTTCAGTCTTGTATCAACTTAAGGGGAAATTGTCCTGCTTACACCAACAACCTTAAATTGGAGCTGTGAGGTACTCTACGCTAGAGCTAATGTAACCTCAACGCAGAATAACAGATGGGTAAATTGATAAACGTAGAATGTTTACTGGTCACTCATATTTAAATTGACTCGTTATTATTTGAATTTGGTTCTAAATTTAGCTCTGTATTTGGGTTAACCCAGCGAAATGACACGTAACTAGCGGGTCTTTTAATTGAAGCAATCGCATAAACAAAGGACAGTTTGATGACAGTGAAAATTCCGAGCAGAGGTTAACGAATAAGGGCTGATTAAACTAAAGCGGTAATGCCACTGCAATACAAAAACAAAAAAGCCAGCAAATGCTGGCTTTAATGATATCGACATCATCTGTCGAAATTAGTAATTACCACCTTCAGAAGGGGTACCTGACTTCTCAGACTGAATACGTTGGTAGATCTCTTCACGGTGAACAGATACTTCTTTAGGTGCGTTAACACCAATACGTACCTGATTACCTTTAACACCTAACACAGTAACGGTGACTTCATCACCAATCATTAATGTTTCGCCTACTCGACGAGTCAAAATTAGCATTCGATTGCTCCTTTAAGTTCAATCTGCATAACACGCTTTATCCGTAATATGCGCTCATTATAAGGTCTGCTTTACATAAAATCATAGTATCAATTGGTGAATACATCAGTTTATAAAGCAAATTCTCTTAGGAAATCATAAAACTTGACGATTAGTCGTCTTTTAAAAACGAGATCAACCGTAAATTATTCATATTCACGATATAAGACTCCGTTACTAAACAATCCAATACGGCAAACCAATAACAAAAACGATAGGAATTGAAAACCAATACAACATTAGAGTACTACATATAAGTACAATAATAAGCATTGCCCAACGCTAGCAACCCTTTTAAACGCTTTTACTGTTAGCAAGTTAGTTCACTATGCCAAATCTATTCATAGCACTCAAGTCATAAAGTCGCATATCTTAGACTTTATGACTCAATTGCCAAAAAAACGCTAATCTACAGATTTTATTAACTTAAACGTTCGTTTACCCAGGGCTCTACAAGGGCTAATGCTGCGGCTAGATTCTCAGGTTGAGTACCGCCAGCTTGTGCCATATCAGGACGACCACCGCCCTTACCGCCAACATGCTGTGCAACCATTGCGACTAACTCACCCGCTTTGACCTTCTTGGTTAAATCGTTGCTGACTCCAGCAATTAAATTAACTTTACCGTCTTTAGCAGTACCTAGCACAATAATCGCAGACTTTAGCTTTTGCTTCAGCTCATCCTGTAAACCACGTAGTGAACCTGGGTCAATACCATCAAGTTGTTTAACTAAAAGTTTAACGCCATTGATTTCTACTGCATCACCGGCAATATCAGCACTGGCCGCAGCAGCTAACTTATCTTTTAATTGAGATAAATCTTTTTCTAATTGCTTCACTTTATCTAGCTGAGCTTTTAACTTAGCGACTACCGAAGCACTATCTGATTTTAGTAGTTGTGCAGCCTCATCTAACATGGCTTGTTGATCAGCAATATAAGCCATTGCAGCAATACCTGTTACAGCTTCAATACGACGCACACCTGCAGCAATACCATTCTCAGAAGTGATTTTAAATAAACCGATATCTCCAGTGCGGCCAACATGAGTACCACCACACAATTCGATAGAGAAATCACCCATAGTGACAACACGTACTTGGTCATCGTATTTCTCACCAAATAGTGCCATTGCACCTTTTTCTTTGGCTTCATCAATTCCCATTTCAGTGGTACAAAGTTCATGGTTACGACGAATTTGGGTATTAACTAAATCTTCGACAGCCTTCAATTCTGATGGCTTAACCGCTTCAAAATGAGCAAAGTCAAAACGTAAACGTTCAGGATTAACGAGTGAACCTTTTTGAGACACATGTGAGCCTAACTCTTGACGCAATGCAGCATGCAATAGGTGAGTAACAGAATGATTTAATTGTGTACGATGACGTAAGTTTTTATCCACTTGTGCGGTTAACTGCTGGCCTATGACTAACTGACCTTGAGCTAATTGACCTTGGTGACCGATAGCTGGACCAAACTTTTGAGTATCGGCAACGGCAAATACTACGCCTTCTGCTGTCAACTGGCCTTTATCACCAACCTGTCCACCAGATTCAGCATAAAATGGTGTATTGTCTAATACTACGACAGCATCCTGACCCGCTATCACGGTATCAACCGCTTTACCGTCAACATATAAAGCAATCACGTTTGGCTGACCAGTTAACTCGGTATAACCGCTAAATGAGGTTTCTGCATCGATAATTAATTGGCTATTATAATCAGCGCCAAAGTTGCCTGCTGCTTGTGCACGGCTTCTTTGTTCAGCCATTGCTGACTCAAAGCCAGCTTCATCAACGTTAATATCACGTTCACGACAAACATCTGCAGTTAAATCGACAGGAAAACCATAGGTGTCATACAATTTAAATAAGGTGTCGCCGTCTAAAGTATCACCTTGCAAGCTATTCAACGCGCCGTCTAAAATAACTAAACCGCGCTCAAGAGTGCGAGCAAACTGCTCTTCTTCCGCTTTTAAGGCTTTTTCAACAATAGCTTGAGTTTGTTTTAAACCAATGGCGGCATCGCCCATTACGCTTATAAGCGTTGGCACAAGTTTGTAGAAGAATGCGTCATTAGCACCCAGCTTGTTACCATGACGGACTGCACGACGAATAATACGACGCAACACATAACCACGACCTTCATTTGATGGCATAACACCATCAGCAATTAAAAATGCACATGAACGAATATGGTCAGCAATAACACGCAGAGATTTATTTTCTAAATCGGTTACACCGATAATTTCAGCTGTTTTGGCAATAAGTTGTTTAAAAATATCGATTTCGTAGTTTGAATGCACGCCTTGCATAATCGCAGCAATACGCTCAATACCCATACCAGTATCAACAGAAGGTTTTGGCAATGGCAACATTTCACCGTCGGCCTGACGGTTGTACTGCATAAATACAATGTTCCAAATTTCAATAAAGCGGTCACCGTCTTCTTCAGGCGTGCCAGGACGGCCACCCCAAATATGATCACCATGATCGTAGAAAATTTCACTACAAGGACCACAAGGACCAGTGTCACCCATCTGCCAGAAGTTATCTGACGCAAAAGCCCCACCTTTGTTATCACCTATGCGGATCATATTTTCCGCTGGCACGCCTATTTTTTGAGTCCAAAGATCATATGCTTCATCATCGGTTTCATAAATAGTGACACATAAGCGTTCTTTTGGCAGTTTGAGTGTTTCGGTTAGGAAGGTCCATGCAAAACGAATTGCATCTTCTTTGAAATAATCGCCGAAACTAAAGTTGCCTAACATTTCAAAAAAAGTATGGTGACGAGCGGTATAACCCACGTTATCTAAATCGTTATGTTTGCCACCTGCGCGCACACAACGTTGTGAAGTTGTCGCTCGGGTGTAATTGCGTTTATCCATGCCGAGGAACACATCTTTAAACTGGTTCATACCCGCATTGGTGAATAACAGTGTTGGGTCATTTGTGGGAACAAGCGAGCTGCTATCAACAACCTGATGTCCGTTATCTTCAAAGTACTTTAAAAAAGCACTTCTTAACTCTGCTGTAGTCTGAAACATGAAATGGCCCTGAATATAGAAAATACGAAAGTAACGAGCTTGGCATGCAAGCCTGTAAATGTAAGCATTATATACTGAATTTACGTCAACATGCGAGATGAGTGGCTCGATTATCCTCTGAGCATAAACCGATAATAATAGTTATTGATAAGCGATCTCACCGACTAAGGTTAACTAAGCTCAACTCGAGCTAATAAACACATCCCGAACAGCCCGTTACCCAACTAACGACGTTAAATTAAAAGGCAATTGGCTCGTTGCTGGCGGCAAGACTGCCTTGTGAGTAAGCAAATGGTCAGCTTGAGATTGCAGATTAATAACAAACCTTTGTTGTCGAGTGTTCGGTCTGTTATCCACATTTGAAGTGAGCTAAATACCGTCTAATTTAACCAGATAAACCTCCGCTATCACGATAAAAAGAGCGTGGTTAGGAGTAACACATTAGCTTTTAAACCAATTGAAGAAGGTAACTGCAGAACTAATATATTTTTTGGCAAATAGTGTGATTTAAAATGCTAAATAATTCAGAACTAAATCATTAAAAGTATGGGCATTAAAGCTATGTGGGATTATTCAAAGTAACGCAGAGTAGCGGATATGACTCAATAACCCTGAGATTGACAATAATCGAGTACTAGAGATTTTTCACATATCAACGTTTTTAACGTTGCAGTTTTTAACGTTGCAGTTTTTAACGTTGCAGTTTTTAGCGTTATCGTTTTTAGGGTATAACAACAGGGGCTTTTAGCGAGGGAATATTCGCGGCGCGCAAGATGCGCTACCGCGATAGATGTAACTGACTGACTAGCTTAGAATACTTCACCCGTTTCAAGGTCAATATTCTCATCACTTTCTGTTTTAGAATCTGATGCATTAGCACCACCATTCAATAACATCGCACGTAAAGTGGTATTAATTTCACTGGCAATGACGGGGTTTTCAGTCAAGAATTTGCCTGCGTTAGCACGGCCTTGACCAATTTTCTCGCCTTTGTAGCTATACCAAGCACCCGCTTTATCAACTAACTTGTGCGCAACGCCTAGATCGACTAATTCACCAGTACGGTTAATACCTTGTCCATAAAGGATTTGGAATTCAGCTTGCTTAAATGGAGCCGCAATTTTGTTTTTAACCACTTTAACGCGGGTTTCATTACCGACAACTTCGTCGCCGTCTTTAATGGCACCGGTACGACGAATATCTAAACGTACTGAAGCGTAGAACTTTAGTGCATTACCACCGGTAGTTGTTTCTGGGCTACCAAACATCACACCAATTTTCATACGAATTTGGTTAATAAAAATAAGCAAAGTATTTGATTGCTTAAGATTACCAGCCAGCTTACGCATAGCTTGGCTCATCATACGAGCGGCAAGGCCCATATGTGAATCACCAATTTCACCTTCAATTTCAGCTTTTGGCGTTAACGCTGCAACAGAATCGACCACAATAACGTCTACAGCACCAGAACGAGTTAACGCATCACAAATTTCTAACGCTTGTTCGCCTGTATCTGGCTGTGAACAAAGTAAGTTATCAATATCTACGCCTAACTTTTTCGCATAAATTGGGTCAAGAGCATGTTCAGCATCAATAAACGCACAAGTTTTACCTTCGCGTTGCGCTGCGGCAATCACTTCAAGAGTTAACGTCGTTTTACCTGATGATTCTGGACCGTAAATTTCAACGATACGTCCCATTGGTAAACCGCCCGCACCGAGTGCGATATCCAATGAAAGCGAACCGGTAGAGATAGTTTCAACATCCATTGTGCGATCTTCGCCCAACTTCATAATTGAGCCTTTACCAAATTGCTTTTCAATTTGGCTTAAAACGGCGGCTAGTGCTTTCTCTTTATTTGGATCAACCTTCATTATAAAACCCTCTTAAGGCATTCAATACGTTTAGTAAAATGCTATTTCGACTTAGGTGAAGTGACGTGAATCATTTCAATATGTTCATCAGTATACTGTATAGTCATACAGTATCAAGTGCTGAGCTGATTTTTTTTTAAACCTTTGAGAATTGATCATTTACATCAATATTTTATCCTCATAAAATTTTTTGTTTGAATCTATTTATACGCTGGGGGCAAATATTGTTAAGATTAGCCCCATAAGATTTACGTCCTACGATTGATTAATAGTGAAGTGTTCATAATGACAGTGATTGATACCAGCGATTTAGAAAAACACACCCCGATGATGCGCCAGTATTTGGGCTTAAAAGCGGCCCATCCTGATATGTTATTGTTTTATCGAATGGGTGATTTTTATGAGCTGTTTTACGATGATGCTAAACGCGCTTCTGAAATGTTGGGTATTTCACTGACGGCTCGTGGAAAAAGCGGCGGTGACCCGATTCCCATGGCAGGCATTCCATATCACGCTGTCGAAGGCTATTTAGCAAAATTAGTTAATATTGGTCAGTCTGTAGCCATTTGTGAGCAAATTGGTGATCCTGCCACATCAAAAGGCCCTGTTGAGCGCCAAGTGGTGCGCATTGTTACCCCTGGCACCTTAACTGACGAAGCTCTACTGCAAGAAAAACAAGACAATTTATTGGCAGCACTGTATCAGGGTAAAAGCGGTTTTGGTTACGCGACTTTAGACATTTCGTCTGGTCGTTTTGTTGTTGCAGAATTACCCACTCGTGAAGCTTTAGAAGCCGAATTACAGCGGACTAATCCAGCAGAGTTACTTTACAGTGAAGATTTTGCTGACATGTTATTAATCAATAACATGAAAGGCATCCGTCGTCGCCCAGAGTGGGAGTTTGATTACGACACGTGTATTAATTTACTGCTCAATCAATTTGGCACCAAAGATTTGCACGGTTTTGGTATTACTGATGCACGATTGGCGTTACAAGCTGCAGGTTGTTTAATGCAGTATGTAAAAGATACCCAAAAGATGGCGTTACCACATATCAACTCGATTGTGCGCTTTAATCAATCTGAATCTATTATTTTAGATGCCGCAACTAGACGTAATTTAGAGTTAACTCAAAATTTATCTGGCGGGCGAGAAAATACCCTCTCATGGGTATTAGATAATACCGCAACCCCTATGGGTAGCCGTATGTTACAACGCTGGATCCATGAACCATTACGCAATCGTCAAACTATTCAATATCGTCATAGCGCAGTCAGTGAACTCATTGAACAAGACTTATATCAAACCTTACATGAGCAACTAAAAAGCTTAGGTGATATCGAACGTATTATGGCTCGTTTAGCACTACGCAGTGCCAGACCACGTGACTTTTCACGTTTAAAGCAAGCACTAACGCTTCTGCCTGAAATCCAGCAAACATTAGCAACATGCCAACAACCTCGATTAAATACGTTAGTGCAATTACTGGGTGAATTCCCTGAACAACATGATTTATTAGAACGCGCTATTGTAGACAACCCTCCCATGTTAATTCGTGATGGTGGCGTTATCCGTACTGGCTATAATAATGAGTTAGATGAATGGCGTAAGTTGAGTGAAGGCGCCAGTGATTATTTAGTCGAACTTGAAGCTCGTGAGAAACAACAAACGGGGATTAACACCTTAAAAGTCGGCTATAACCGGGTTCATGGTTACTATATTGAAGTTAGCCGTTTACAGTCAGATAGAGTGCCACTGAGCTATCAGCGTCGTCAAACACTCAAAGGCACCGAACGATATATCACCCCAGAATTGAAAGAATACGAAGAGAAAGTACTTTCAAGCCAAGGCAAAGCACTCGCGCTTGAAAAACAACTGTGGGAACAACTGTTTGACTTATTGTTACCTAAATTACAAGAATTACAGCAGTTTGCAACGGCTGCTGCCGAGTTAGATATATTAAGTAACTTTGCCGAACGAGCACAATTATTTAATTATCAATGCCCACAAATGACCCACGATATTGGTATTAATATTGAAGCGGGCCGCCATCCAGTCGTTGAACGAGTTAGCCAAGCAGCATTTATTGCTAATCCGGTAGCGTTAACACCACAGCGCCAAATGCTTATTGTCACAGGCCCGAATATGGGCGGTAAATCTACCTATATGCGTCAAGTTGCATTGATTACATTGATGGCACATATCGGCTGTTTCGTTCCAGCAGACCATGCTCAAATTGGTGAAATCGACCGGATTTTCACCCGTATTGGTGCATCAGATGATTTGGCATCGGGCCGATCAACCTTCATGGTTGAAATGACCGAAACGGCTAATATTTTACATAATGCTACTGCAAACAGTTTAGTGTTGATGGACGAAATAGGTCGCGGCACCTCGACTTATGATGGTTTAGCGCTCGCTTGGTCTGCTGCTGAATATCTAGCCAAAAACGTCAGTGCACTGACATTATTTGCTACTCATTATTTTGAGTTAACCCAATTACCCGAGCTGTTACCGTCAGTCATTAATGTTCACTTAGATGCAATAGAACACGACGACACAATTGCCTTTATGCATTCGGTACAAGAAGGTGCGGCAAGTAAAAGTTATGGCCTACAAGTTGCGGCCCTAGCGGGTGTGCCGGCAGCAGTCATTAAAGCGGCAAAACATAAGCTTCATCAACTAGAAAACCGAGATATGACATTATCTCAACAGAACCCAACTCAAGTGAGTATGAACTTATTACCTCCAATACCAGAGACGTCACCCGTGTTGGAAAAGTTAGCCCAAATTAATCCAGACGAGTTGACACCTAAACAGGCGTTAGATTATTTATATGAGTTGAAGCGATTAAGTCACACGAACACCGAGCACCGAAATTAACTGACCAAGTGAATTTTTGAACTGTGGAAGCCTGCAAAGGCTTCCATTTCAATGACGTATTAGGTGTGACATCGAACAAGTAACAACTTTCAAAATACGTTGAAATGAACTAATAGCATTAAAACACCAGCAGTAATATCTAGGTTATATCTTCAAATTGCCACTACACAACACTTAAATTAAGTTGGCGATTAGTAGGATAAACCTAAGCGCATGAGCAAAATTAAAATGCTCATATAGGTTTTAACCCTAATATCGCAATACCTTAATTGACCTTATTGACACATTAATGATGACATATCATTTGTGTGTTGGTGATAGTCAACCGCTTAATATTCACAATATACTTCCACTATCCATTAGTCTCTGAATAATGCTTCGACTGACAGTCCTTGCGACCCTAGTAAGTCTTTTAAGCGTTTAAGCGCTTCGACTTGAATTTGACGTACACGCTCACGTGTTAAACCAATTTCGGCACCGACATTCTCTAATGTTGAAGGTTCATATCCGAGTAAACCAAAACGTCTTGCTAACACTTCGCGTTGTTTAGTATTTAATTCGTTTAACCAGCCTACTATCGAATTAGATAAATCTTCATTTTGTACCCGATAATCAGGGCCAACGGAATCATCATCAGCAATAACATCTAATAATGCCTTCTCATTATCGCCACTCAGAGGCGAGTCTACCGAAGTAATTCTTTCGTTTAACTTCAGCATACGGCTAACATCACCGGTCG
Source organism: Shewanella sp. AC91-MNA-CIBAN-0169 (assembly GCF_040310165.1). Classification (NCBI taxonomy): domain Bacteria; kingdom Pseudomonadati; phylum Pseudomonadota; class Gammaproteobacteria; order Alteromonadales; family Shewanellaceae; genus Shewanella; species Shewanella sp. AC91-MNA-CIBAN-0169. Next base: position 563,186 of record NZ_JBEOPM010000001.1, on the reverse strand, counting down.
ACACATCTAACTTTTCGGCGATCTCTTCTGCGGTCGGTTCGTGATCAAGTTTTTGGGCAAGCTGTCTTGCTGTACGCAAGTACACATTTAATTCTTTTACAATATGAATTGGTAGACGGATAGTGCGAGTCTGGTTCATGATCGCCCGTTCAATGGTTTGTCTGATCCACCACGTTGCATAAGTGGAAAAACGGAAACCACGCTCAGGATCAAACTTTTCAACCGCTCGAATTAAGCCTAAATTGCCTTCTTCGATCAGATCGAGCAGCGCTAAACCACGATTGTTATATCTTCTGGAAATTTTAACAACAAGACGGAGGTTGCTTTCTATCATGCGGTTGCGAGACTTTTCGCAGCCTTTGAGGGATTTACGTGAAAAAAACACTTCTTCCTCTGCTGTCAGTAGCGGAGAAAAACCTATTTCACCTAAATATAATTGAGTAGCGTCTAAATTTTTTTGTAAGTCATCTTGGACTTTTTCTTCAATATCAAGTTGTTGCACCAAATCGCGTTTACCGGTTGCAACTTCTGGTGGTTGTTTAGCTAGATCGACAAGATATTCTGCTGAAGCAGTATTATTTTTGCGGCTCATAATTGCTCTCCCAAACCTAATTTGTGGTATTTAATCTACTTCACTTGCTTATCCTCCGTTATTTATGTTGCTAAACAATTACTGTTTAGGTAGATATCGTAATGGGTTGACAGACTTACCATGAAATCGTACTTCAAAGTGAAGCATAACTTGGTGTGTCCCGGTACTGCCCATTTTTGCAACTGTTTGTCCTGCACTCACATATTGCTTTTCTTTAACCAATATCGTGTCGGCATGCGCATAAGCACTTAAAAAATCATCATTGTGTTTGATAATAACTAAGTTGCCATACCCGCGCAGTGCATTACCGGCATACACGACTCTCCCATCTGCTGCGGCTTTAATAATATCGCCGCGATTACCAGCAATCTTTATACCTTGATTGCCTTGTTCTGATGCCGAAAAATATCCCACTATTCGGCCTCTAACTGGCCAGTGCCATTGCTGAACTTGCTGTGGCAAATTAGCGACAGAACCACTCGCACTTTGGTTAATTGTTTGTTGGGTAGTTGTTACAGAATACGCAGGCTTCACTTTGTGATCAAGATCTTTTTTCGTTCTGACTGAAACGACTACTGGGACTGGGTTTGGCGCAACCGTAGGTTTGATTGTTTTTAATATAGAACTATTCGAACTCGAAATATAGGGTTTAGTAACGGCTTGGGTTTGTACTGAATTGACAGAAGGTTGGGATGCTCGAGCAGGTGCCGATTGACTATTATTTGTAGTGGCTAAATTAAGCGTTTGCCCAGGATAAATAGTATAAGGAGCCGATAAACGATTCAAACGGGCAACTTCGACAAAATTACGTCCAGCCCCCCAAGCTATTGAATAAAGTGTGTCACCTTTCTGTACTTTATATTTATCGGTTTTTAATGAGCCTTTATGATACCGAGGACCATGATTTTTTGACGATAAGCTGTCTACCGGTGCGGGACGATCAGCTTGAAAGCTGCATCCAGTGAGCATGATTGCTAAGACCACAAAGTTGGGCCAACCGGTATTCATCAAACAAAGTCCTTAACGGGGAAATAGGTGATTGTTAAGCTAAATAAGCTTACTCCAAACGAAAATATCAATAATGGATAAAAATCATTTGTATCGTGTTAACTAAGCCAAATCTCCATTAATGAGAGGAACAAATTTAACGGCCTCTATTATCTCAGATTTGAATGTCTGTCCGATGCGGGTAATTTTGAGTAATTGCTGGGTGTCTTCTCCTACCGGAATAATCAATACTCCATGTTCGGATAATTGTTCAAGCAATGCTTGAGGTACTGTCGCAGCAGCAGCGGTAACCATTATGCCATCAAATGGTCCACGGTTTGACCACCCTTGCCAACCATCACCATATTTGAATGCGACATTATGTAAATCTAGACGTTTTAGTCTTTGACGAGCTTGTATTTGTAATGCTTTTATACGCTCAATTGTGAATAACTCTGGAATTAACGATGCTAAAACAGCGGCTTGGTAACCTGAACCAGTGCCAATTTCTAACACTTTTTGAGGATTATGTTGCAGCAACAGTTCAGTCATTCGAGCCACAATATAAGGCTGCGAAATTGTCTGTCCCTGCCCGATAGGTAATGCCGTATTCTCATACGCCTTATGAGCTAATGCACCATCAAGGAACAATTCACGTGGTGTTGTTGCTACAGCATGCAATACCGCAGGATGTCGAATCCCTGCCTCGGCCAGCTTTTTGGCCAAATTCATTGCTGATGTAGAAGCTACACGAGTCATATTTTTATTATCCAATCGGCTAATCCATCAAGTTGATTGTATGCCGTTAAGTCTACCGTGAGTGGCGTTATAGATACATATCCCGCAGCTACAGCACCAAAGTCAGTCCCTTCACCGGAATCTTGTTCACTGCCAACAGGACCAAGCCAGTATATATCTTTACCCGCTGGATCTTGGGTTTTTATCATACCTTCGGCTTTATGTCGCGCTCCTAAACGGGTAACTTTAATCCCTTTAATTTGTGCTAAAGGTAAATCTGGAACATTAACATTCAAAATTTGATCACGACTAATAGGATGTTGCAGCAACCCTTTTACAATTTTGGCTGCGTAAACAGCTGCTGTATCGTAATGGATTAATGATTTTCCAACCAGTGACACAGCAATGGCAGGTAAACCTAAAAAACGTCCCTCCATTGCCGCTGCAACAGTGCCTGAATATAAAGTGTCATCCCCCATATTCGCCCCGGCATTAATACCAGAAACGACAATATCAGGTTCGGTTTGACACAATTGCCTAATCGCGAGATGCACACAATCTGTCGGTGTACCATTAACCGAAACATAGCCATTTTCTAAGTTATTAATTCTTAATGGATTAGTCAAGGTTAATGAATTGCTCGCACCAGAGCAATTACGATCCGGTGCGACAGTTAATACTTGCGCAAACTCACTCAATGCGTGGGTTAAAGCAATGATACCGGGGGCTCTTACGCCATCATCATTACTGACTAAAATATTAACCATTAATTAACACTCTTCATTTGTTTGTGCTTGTTGCTCAGCAACCATGACTTTTCGTTGCGACTCTTGGACATCTTGGTAATCAGCGAGCTCGCGTAGCACCGAGGTGGCATAACTCCCTGCAGGTAACACAAATTCAAGTGTGAGCGTATCAGCATCAAACTGCCATTTCATTCCTTGAGGCTCAAGTAATAATGGCCGTCTCTCTTGCGATAAACCCGCTTCTTCGAGTCCCTGTAAATCGGCCGATAATTCAGCTAATGGCGTTAACTCTAAAGCTAATGCCTCACCTTGTGCTAATGGTGTTCCCCGTCCCCAAAGAGGAGCTGAAAGTTGAATATCTTTTTCAGCTAAGCGGCTGTTGAGAACATCATCCCATACTTCGGCGGTAAAATAGCTTTTACTGCCAGCTAACATCACGCAATCGCCAGCGACGGTATCGACCTGATGATTAGCTAAACGAAATGACACTACCTGATTGAATATATTGGAACGCACGGCCGATAAATACATGCTGCGCTTATGGCGATCTTTTATGTTTCGACCACCACTGAGCATTTGTCGACCTAAGATCAGGTTTTTACCATCATGGCCAAAGCGTTGCTCACCAAAATAATTGGGGACACCGAGTTTGGCTATCTGCTGTAAACGAGATTCGACATCGGCAGTATCATTGATATTACGCAATGTCAGTACAAATCGATTTCCAAGTAAGGCGCCAATACGCAATTTTTTACTGTGACGACTGCTCGACAGAATGGTTAATTTATCGTCATTTAGCTCTGTCCACTCTGGCGTTTCTTTACCAGGAATACGTATGCCGAACCATTGTTCAGTAATAGCATTTTTGTCTTTCTGACCGGCATAGGTCACTTCTTTGGGATGCACTTTAGCAAATTTAGCTAATATTTCAGCAACATATACGGTATTCATGCCATTTTTACGTACATGAAGCATATGATGCTCGCCTTCCCCTGTTGGGGTAAAAGGCAAAATTTCTTTAACAATAAAGTCGCTGTTATTGGTACGTAAATCAGCTTGGCTTATTGGTTTACCAAATAGATAATGTAATTCTTTCATGTGACAGAACTCTCTATATTTTGTAGGTTATTGGCTCTTCATCAACACAACAGCTTCAACAGCAATGCCTTCTTTACGTCCAGTAAAACCGAGATTTTCGGTAGTCGTCGCTTTAACATTAATATTATCGATATCTGTTTGTAAGTCAGCACTTAAGCACTGACGTATGGCTTCAATATGGGGTGCCATCTTAGGTGCTTGAGCAATAATGGTGACATCTAGATTACCTAAAACAAACTGCTTTTGCAGTGCAAGTTGATAACAGTGTCTTAATAGCACTCGACTATCGGCACCAGCAAAATTAGCATCAGTATCAGGGAAATGTTTACCTATATCACCTAACGCCATCGCCCCTAATATCGCATCACTAATGGCATGCAGTACAACATCACCGTCAGAATGGGCAATCAGTCCACAGTCATAAGGAACAGTAACACCACCTAAAATCAATGGGCTATCACCGCCAAATTTATGTACATCAAAACCATGACCGATACGAATATTCATTTAAAAACCTTATCTTAACTTGCTTTGAACTAATATTAACGAGTGTGGTTATTTCAGTTAATTATTGTTGCGCCAGAAACAGAGTTGCCAACTGTAAATCATCTGGATGAGTCACTTTGATATTATCCATTCGGCCATTAACCAATCCCGGCATAATACCAGCCCATTCCATGGCACTGGCTTCATCAGTAATAGGTACCTGCGCCGCTAATGCTGCCGATAAGTGGGTTCGTAAAATCGAGACCGGGAAATACTGCGGCGTTAATGCATGCCATAGCAACGAGCGGTCGACAGTATGAACAATATGACCACTGGCGTTACTGCGCTTCATGGTGTCGCGAACGGGTGCAGCAAGAATGGCACCCTGAGGATGAATAGCTACCGACTCAATCAATTGGGTAATATCTTGGTGGGTTACACAAGGTCTTGCCGCGTCATGAACAAGAGCCCACGCATCTGGATTATGACTATGCGCATAGTCTAACGCAGCTAAAACAGAATCAGCACGCTCTCCACCACCAACAACTTGGGTTAACTTAGGATGTTTAGATTGTGGCAATTGGCTAAAATAATTATCTTGTGGATGCAATGCAACAATAACCTGAGCTATATCAGGGTGAGCTAACAATGTATCTAATGTATGGCCGAGAATGCTTTGTTGGCCAAGCATTAAATATTGCTTAGGTTTGTCAGCCCCCATGCGACTGCCAACACCTGCAGCAGGCACAATTGCAATAATGGAACGAGGATTGTTTGACATATATGCAGTACCAATATTTAAAGTAATATGACTGAGGGTTAAACCTGCTGTGCAACCTGCGTTAACGATTAAATGGGTTCCGTTCACGTAGTTCGCTACCCACGACCCGATAAAACGTTTCGCCGTCTTTCACCATACCTAATTCGTTACGGGCACGTTCTTCAATGGCTTCTGTGCCACTTTTCAAATCGATAATTTCTTCTTTAAGAATTTGATTTCGAGCGACAAGCTTGCCATTACTTTGTTCTTGGCCTGCTATTTGGGTTTGCAATAAGACATATTCTGACAAATTGTTATCGCCCAACCAAAGCCGGTACTGTAAAAGTGACAATAAACAAATCAGTAAAAATATTAGTTGCTTCATAATATTAACTTATGTCGAAGTAATCCTTAGAAAATATGTCCGTTATAGTACAACAAAAAAGGCCACCGAGTGGTGGCCTTTTTAAGCTAAAGCAAAAATATTATCCTTGGCCTTTCACTTCTTTAAGACCGTTGTATGGTGCTTTTGAACCTAGAGCTTCTTCGATACGTAGCAATTGGTTATATTTGGCAACACGGTCACTACGACTTAGTGAACCCGTTTTGATTTGGCCAGCCGCGGTACCAACAGCTAAATCAGCAATCGTTGAATCTTCTGTCTCGCCACTACGATGAGAGATAACAACAGTAAAGCCTGCATCTTTAGCCATTTTAATTGCAGCCAATGTTTCGGTTAAGGTACCGATTTGGTTGAATTTAATTAAAATAGAGTTAGCGATGCCGTTGTCGATACCACGCTTAAGGATTTTAGTGTTTGTTACGAATAGATCATCACCCACTAATTGGATTTTATCGCCCATTAGTTTAGTTTGGTGAGCAAAACCATCCCAGTCAGACTCGTCCAGACCATCTTCGATAGAAACGATTGGGTAGCGTTCAGTAAGACCTTGTAAGAAGAAGTTAAATTCTTCAGAAGTAAACTTCTTGCCTTCACCTTTAAGATCGTAGATGTTGGCTTCTTTGTCGTAAAATTCAGAAGCAGCACAATCCATCGCTAACGTGATGTCTTTACCTAGCTCGTAACCGGCGTTGGCAACAGCAACTTTGATTGCAGCAAGTGCAGCTTCGTTAGATGCTAAGTTTGGAGCAAAACCACCTTCATCACCAACCGCAGTTGAGTGACCGTCAGCTTTAAGTACTTTAGCAAGGCTGTGGAATACTTCCGCGCCCATACGTAGGCCTTCACGGAAAGTTTTAGCGCCAACAGGTTGGATCATAAACTCTTGAATATCAACGCTGTTATCGGCGTGCTCGCCACCATTGATGATGTTCATCATTGGAAGAGGCATAGAGTAAACACCTGGTGTACCGTTTAGATCAGCAATGTGAGCATATAAAGGGACGTGTTTAGCCGCAGCGGCAGCTTTTGCAACTGCTAGAGAAACAGCAAGAATGGCGTTAGCGCCAAATTTTGCTTTATTTTCGGTACCGTCTAAGTCAATCATGATTTGGTCAAGTTCAGCTTGAGCCAATGCATCTTTACCTTTTAGTGCTTCAGCAATTGGGCCATTAACAGCAGCAACCGCGTTAAGAACACCTTTACCTAAGTAACGTGCTTTGTCGCCGTCACGCAGTTCTAATGCTTCGCGACTACCGGTTGATGCGCCAGATGGTGCCGCAGCCATACCAATAAAACCGCCTTCTAAATGCACTTCTGCTTCTACAGTTGGGTTACCGCGCGAATCCATAATCTCGCGACCAATCACTTTAATGATGTTAGCCATAATTCCCTCGTACTTTGTGTAAGTAAATTAAAAAATTAAAAGAAATAAAAAGTTAATACCAATAAAAATACATAACAGACTTAAAAAAGCAGATTTATTGGTATATAACTTTCAGTTTAGTAATTTTAAATCGGTTAGTGCTTAGGATAAATCGAATTAGACTTTGCATCAACTTAGTTTTCACTGCAGTTACACGCCATCAATGCGATTATATGATCTAACGCAAGTATCTTGAATAAAAAAGCCGCTAATGGATACATTAGCGGCTGATTCATTAATCGATATCGCGTTTTTGATACGCATAAGAAGCGGCTATGAACCCTTCAAATAATGCATGACCGTCGCGCGGTGTTGAGGTGAATTCCGGGTGGAATTGACTCGCAACGAACCATGGGTGATTAGGCAATTCAATCATCTCAATCAGTTTACGATCAGATGATAAACCACTAAACACTAAGCCGGCCTTTTCTAGGCGATCGATGTAGTTGTTATTCACTTCGTAACGGTGACGATGACGTTCAACACAGGTTGCAGAATCATAGGCTAATGCCGCTTTTGTGCCTTCTTTTAAATGACATAGCTGAGCGCCTAAACGCATAGTGCCACCTAAATCTGAAGACTCATGACGCGTTTCGACATCCCCTTCTTCATTAATCCACTCAGTAATTAAACCCACTACCGGATAAGGTGTCTGTGGATTAAACTCAGTTGAGTGCGCACCTTCTAAACCTGCTACATGGCGAGCAAATTCAATTAATGCTACTTGCATACCTAAACAGATACCAAAGTACGGAAGATTGTTTTCACGAGCAAATTTGGCAGCAAAAATCTTGCCTTCTACGCCACGTTCGCCAAAGCCGCCTGGTACTAAAATACCGTCTAGACCTTGCAACACTTCTTCGCCTTTAGCTTCAACTGTTTGTGAATCAATGTACTTAATGTTCACTGTTACACGGTTTTTTAAGCCTGCATGCTTTAATGCTTCATTCACCGACTTGTATGCATCAGGGAGTTCAATGTACTTACCTACCATACCAATAGTGACTTCACCATTTGGATTGGCTTCTTGATAAATAACGTTTTCCCACTCAGACAAATCAGCTTCGTTACACGCTAAATTAAAACGTTTGATGACTAAATCATCTAATCCTTGCGAGCGTAATAACGCTGGGATTTTGTAGATGCTATCAACGTCTTTTAATGAAATAACCGCACGTTCTTCTACGTTGCAGAATAACGAAATTTTAGCTTTTTCATTGGCAGGAATTGCACGGTCGCCACGACAAACCAGTACATCCGGTGCAATACCAATTGAACGCAACTCTTTAACAGAGTGTTGCGTCGGCTTGGTTTTAATTTCGCCTGCAGCGCCTAAGAACGGCACTAAGGTTAAATGCATAAATAGTGTACGTTCGCGTCCTAATTCAGAACCTAATTGACGAATAGATTCAAGAAACGGCAATGATTCAATGTCACCTACCGTGCCACCGATTTCTACAATCGCTACATCATGGCCTTCACCACCAGCTAACACTTTTTCTTTAATCGCGTTAGTAATGTGTGGAATAACCTGAATGGTTGCGCCTAAATAATCACCACGACGTTCTTTACTAATCACTTCTTCGTAAATACGACCAGTAGTAAAGTTATTGCGACGATTCATTTTAGTACGAATGAAACGTTCGTAATGACCTAAATCGAGATCGGTTTCAGCACCATCTTCAGTCACGAAAACTTCACCGTGCTGAGTTGGGCTCATGGTACCCGGATCGACGTTAATATAGGGGTCAAGTTTCATAATGGTTACATTGAGGCCACGCGCCTCTAAAATTGCCGCGAGCGAAGCTGCTGCAATGCCTTTACCTAGTGATGAAACAACGCCACCAGTAACGAAGATATACCTTGTAGTCATGCTGAACCTGAGAAAATGTGTTGGAAAAAACGTGCTTGTAAGAAAGCACTAGGACGGGGCGATATTATAGCAAAGCCACCTCGTTTCGACAAACTTAAACGCGCTAATTTTAGCTTAATTTATGTTTTCGTGTTGTTTTACTACATTCCAGTAGTGGTCTAATTCTTCCAGGCTATGCTGTTGTATCGGTTTACCACTATTGTCTACACATTGCTCAACCCCTCTAAATCTACGTTCAAATTTATAATTGGCTTGACGTAATGCTTGTTCAGGATCAACGTTTAAATGACGGGCAAGGTTGACTACAGCAAACAATAAATCGCCCATTTCATCAACAATTCTCGGTTGATAAAATTCAGGATCTTGATGTCGTAGATTAACTTCTACCAGTACTTCATCTATTTCTTCATGTATTTTGGCGACAACAGGCTCAAGCTCGGCCCAATCAAAGCCGACTTTAGCCACTCGATGTTGAATTTTTCGTGCTCTAGATAACGCGGGTAATGCATGAGGGATATCATCTAACGCTGAGTGCAGTTGTTTTTGCTGACGTTCATTGGCTTTTAACACATCCCACGCTTGGCTTAAATCGCGTGTATTGGTGATGGCACCAACAACGTTGTTTTCTGACTGAGCAAATACATGTGGGTGACGGCGAATGAGCTTATCGCTAATTCGCGCCACTACCGTCGAAAAATCGAACTTACCTTGCTCTTGCCCTAATTGGCAATAAAACACTATCTGAAACAATAAGTCGCCCAGTTCATCAGGTAACTCTTCCCATGCTTGTCGCTCAATAGTATCAACAACCTCATAAGCTTCTTCTAAGGTAAAGGGCACAATACTGGCAAAATCTTGCGCTTGATCCCAAGGACAACCAGACTCGGGGTTGCGCAATTGCTGCATGATGGTCAGTAACGATTGAATATCTGCCACAGAAACGGTCCTCTATTGTAAAGATAAAATCTAATGAAAAAGGCACCTAACAAGTAGATGCCTTCAAGATAAGTCCATGATGTTAATTACGTTATAATCGACGCGACTCAATCACACCATCAACAAGCGACAGTTTACCGAGAATCCGTGATAAGCCATCTAAATTATACAATTCAAGTTCAAGCTCTACGGTGGCCGTTTGGCTTTTAACATCAGAAGATGAACTCATGGCCATAACATTGGATTTCTCTGCCGCTAGCACTGTGGTTAAATCTCGTAATAAGCCACTGCGATCATGGGCAAGTACTCTAACGCGAATACGATAACCACCAGAGTAGTTTTCACCCCAAATCACATCGACACTGCGTTCTGGGTGGGCACGCATTAATTCTTTCACTTGCTCGCAATCACTACGGTGCACAGAAATACCCCGTCCCATAGTAATATAACCAAAAATTTCATCGCCGGGAACGGGTTGGCAACAACGCGCAATGTGGCTCATTAAATTACCCACACCATTAACTTCGACTTGGCCTTTACTCGACTTTTTAGGCTTATGCGACGCTTTCTTTATAATGTCTTCAAGTAAGTTTTCGTCAGTGTCTTCTACTTTGCGAATTTTGGTATCGGTAAAATTAACCACTTGATTTAAGCGTAAATCGCCGCCACCGATAGCCGCCAGCATGTCATCCATAGAGTTTAAATTAAAGCGCTCTACCGCCACTGCCGCATCTTTAACTTTAAGACCCACTCGGGCTAATTCAGACTCAAGCATTTCTTTACCCGCGGCAATATTTTTATCGCGGTCTTGTTGCTTAAACCAATGTTGAATTTTTGAACGCGAACGTGACGACTTGATATAACCTAAATTAAGATTGAGCCAGTCACGTTTTGGATTGGGTGTTTTTGACGTGATAATTTCAATGCGCTCACCCGTTTCAACTTGGTACGTGAATGGCACAATGCGGCCGTCGACTTTTGCACCAATACACTTATGACCCACTTGAGAGTGAATATAATAAGCAAAGTCGAGTACGGTAGAACCTAAAGGTAAGTCAACGACTTCGCCACTTGGGGTAAATACATAGACTCGGTCTTCAAATACTTGGCTACGGACTTCGTCAACCAAATTACCACTTTCAGCGACATCTTCTTGCCACTGTAAAATTTTACGCAACCAGTTAATTTTTTCTTCGTAACCCGTTTGTTTGGTATTGCTGGCACCTTCTTTGTATTTCCAGTGCGCGGCAACCCCAAGTTCAGAATCTTGATGCATCGCCTCGGTACGAATTTGAATTTCTACGGTTTTGCCTTCAGGACCAACAACTACGGTATGAATAGATTGATAGCCGTTCGGTTTTGGATTTGCAACGTAATCGTCAAACTCACGCGGAATGTGGTGCCAAAGGTCATGCACAACCCCTAACGCGCCATAGCAATCTTGTAATCTTTCGGTGACAATACGGACAGCTCGGACGTCAAAAAGCTCATCAAACTTGAGATCTTTGCCCTTCATTTTTCGCCAAATACTGTAAATGTGCTTAGGGCGGCCGTACACTTTGGCGCGAATATCATCGCTATCTAAACGCTGCTGCAATTGGGTGACAAACTTGTCGATAAACACTTCGCGATCGACACGTTTACCATCAAGCTGTTTGGCAATGTCTTTGTAAACAGTTGGATGCAAGTAGCGAAAAGAAATATCTTCAAGCTCCCACTTTAATTGACCAATGCCTAAGCGATTTGCTAATGGCGCATAAATATCAGCAATTTCTCGTGCTAATAATACCCGAGTTTCTTCATCGGCGTTTTTTACCGCACGCAGTAAGCATACACGTTCGGCTAATTTGATCACTACGGCACGAACATCTTCAACCATGGCCAATAACATTTTTCGGATGTTATCTATTTGAGGTTCGGCATCGCGCGAATTTTGACTGACTTTTAATGCGCCAATGGCATTCATGGTCACAACGCTGGCAACTAACCTTGCAAGGTTTTCACCGTATTGCTCTAGGATTTGTTCGTCATTGAGAACGCCAGCATCGAATAGCAAAAATAATACTGCGGCTTGTAGCGTTTCGATGTCCATATTCAGCGGCGCTAAGATTTCGATCATTTCGCGAGCACGCGCAAGCAGCTCAGTATGGGCCAGTTTGTTTTTAACCGGTAAGGCCTCAACTTGCTGGATCAATACCAATAACTTCTGAGCATCATCTTTGTCGTCGAGATAACGAGCGACCCACTCATCTAATTGGAATACTTGCGTATTAAAATGTGCTTCGCGAACAGATACCATGAACCCTTCCTTAGCCGCATGACCGACTGACATCCAACCATATGCACATGGCATAGTGTGCATATATGGTGTTAACACCAACTGAACAACCTATCTTGAAGCGCAATATTATTTTGTCAATTCAATAGCGTTCAGTTGGCCAATTTTTTAGCATACCTATCGTAAGCGGCTAAAAAATCGTTGTTTAAATATTTAATTCAAATAACACCATGGCTTCAATATGATGCGTCTGCGGAAACATATCGACTAATCCTACTTGGGCAATTCGATATCCACTGGCTAATAATACACTACTGTCACGCGCTAAACTTGCCGGATTACATGAAATATACACCACTTTTTTAGGTTGCATTTTCTGTAACCATTGTAAACTTTCAAAAGCACCTGCTCGAGCAGGGTCCAGCAACAGTTTATCAATTTTGCCTAACCATGTTTGTGTCGATAGATCAGCACTTAAATCCGCATGATAGAAAGTCACATTATCCAATTGGTTGTCGACAGCGTTTTGCTTGGCTTGTTGCACCATTTCAGGCACACCTTCAACACCAATGACTTCTGCTGCCTTTAATGCCAACGGTAAACTGAAATTACCCACACCGCAGAATAGGTCTAAAATACGCTCACCTGGTTGAGGGTCTAACCATTGGATGGCTTGATCGACCATGGCCTGATTAATAGCACCATTAACTTGGACAAAATTACCAGGAGTGAATGAACAACGAACAGCCTCCTGTGCAAGATGATAATAAGGTAACGCGACAGCTTCATCACCCGCGGCATCAACAACAGGCAGCAAGGGGAACAATTGGGTTAATTGACCAGCATCATCTTGCAATAATAAGTTAAGCTGGTGTTTTTCGGCAAAACCCGTTAACCAGCGAATATCGGAAGCCGGTAATACTTTAGTCACTCTTATTACCGCAAAATTACCGTTATCAGCTTGGGTGAGTTCAACGTGCCCTAAACTGGCCTTAGCTTTAAGTTGATTTAAATTAGCCGCTAATGGAGTAATCAAAGCAGACAATGACTCAGATAACACTGGGCACTGCTGAATGGAAACAATTTTATTGCTATTTCCGGCGCGAAACCCAAGTTGTAACCGCTGAGTATTTTTATCAAATAATGTGGCCAATCTTGCGCGTCGGCGATAATGCCAGGCCTCACCCACTATAGGGTCAGCGATAATATCAGCATCAATGGCTTTAGCACTCGACAGCTTGCTGATTAAATCAACCAAGGCAGTTTGCTTATGCTCGCGTTGCGCATTAGTGTCCATGTGCTGCAAATCACAACCGCCACATTGTTGATAATGTGGGCAATGAGGTTTGATTCGATTAGCCGATGCAGACTCAATAGTGATGAGCTTGGCTTTAGCGTAGCTTTTCTTTTGTTCGACAAATTGCACCGTAGCCGTCTCTCCCGGTAACACTCCCGGAATAAACACTATTTTGCCTTGATGTTGCGCTATGCCTGCACCTAAATGGTCAAGTTGAGTGACACTGAGGCTTAACTTTGCTGATAATTGCTTAGATTTGTTCGGTTTTGCTTGGAAAAATTGTGCCATTTCGGCCTCAGGTATTGAATAAAAAACTAGTCAAGAGTGCGCCATATCTGGCAGTCTAGACGGAATAACAGCGATTTAGTAACAGGGATATACCTAACAGCCATGAAAAGTGCCAACAATATGACCAAATACAGCCTACGCTCTTGGGTTCTGGTACTTGCGTTAGCGCCCACTATTGTAGTGGGTATTCTACTTGGAAGTTATTTCACGATAAACCGCTTTTATGAATTGGAACAAACCTTAATTGAAAAAGGCAGCAACATTGTTGAGCCATTAGCCATTGCCAGTGAATTTGGTATTATCACTCAAGACCGTGAATCAACTAAACTTTTACTCGCCGCCTCGCAGATAAACAATGCATCGCTAATCTTATCTATTGCTGTTTTTGATGCCGAAAACCAACTCTTTGTCACTTCGCACTACCACAAAGATTTTGAAACGATGCGTTACAAACAAACGCTGGCAAACTTAATCGGTACAGAACATGAAACGATTGGCGATACCTTAGTCATTCGTGTGCCAATAATATCCCATACTGGGTTAGAACAAAAACATGTTGCCAGTATAAATCGTCAAAGTAACAGCGACATCGATAATAATGCCTCTACCAATGGTGTCGTTGCGCCAATTTACAATAATCAACAAGAGCGAATATTAGGCTACATATCAGTATTACTAAATAAAGAGAACGCCTTGCTCGAACAACATCGAGCGGCTATAGCGGCGTTTATTATCGTATTAATCGGCGTGCAATTTAACCTATTTTTTACCTTCCGCTTAGTCAAACACGTGAACTACCCCATTACCGAAATGGTGCGAGTGGTAGCCAAAATTCGTGAAGGTAAACTCGACACTCGCCTAGAAGGCAACTTGATTGGTGAACTGGATCTGCTCAAACGAGGGATCAACGCAATGGCAAGTTCATTGTCAGAATATCACGATGAAATGCAGCAAAATATTGATCAAGCAACCTCTGATTTACGCGAAACCCTCGAGCAGATTGAAATTCAAAACGTTGAGCTCGATATTGCCAAAAAACGCGCGCTTGAAGCGAGTCGGATAAAATCAGAATTCTTAGCCAACATGTCGCACGAGTTACGTACACCACTCAATGGTGTCATCGGATTTGCAAGACAGTTATTAAAAACACCTCTGCATACTAGCCAGCTCGACTACATAAAAACCATTGAACGCAGCGCCAGTAACCTACTCGGTATTATTAACGATATTCTCGACTTCTCTAAACTTGAAGCCGGTAAAATGATATTAGAAAAAATGCCTTTTGCACTGCGAGAAACGCTAACTGAAACCCTGACTATTATTGCCGGTAGTGCACAAGAGAAAGGCCTAGAACTGGTTATCGACATTGATGCTAATGTGCCAGAAAGTGTCAGTGGCGACGCGATGAGAGTCAGCCAGATTATTACTAACTTAGTCGGTAATGCTATTAAATTTACCGACAAAGGCAGTGTCATACTTAAAATACACTTAGTGGGTCAGGACGAAGATAACATTACCCTGCGCTGCGAAGTTATTGATACTGGTATTGGTATTGATGAGAGTCAGCAAGAATATTTATTCCAAGCATTTGGTCAAGCCGACTCATCCATTTCACGTCGCTTTGGAGGCACAGGATTGGGCTTAGTGATTACTAAACGCTTAATCAACCAGATGGGTGGCCAGATAGGCTTTACCTCTGCCCCCAATAAAGGCTCAAATTTCTGGTTTATTCTGCCACTTGGGATCAGTCAATTTGAAATTGGCGAAGTGTTGCCGGTTGATGCATTGCAACATAAATCAGTCTTATTATATGAACCACGGGAATTAACCCGCGATACATTAAATCGCCGCTTAGTGTCGTGGCAATTAATTATCACTAATGTGGCCAATCCAGAAAATCTCACCTCCGTGTTACAAACTAAAAACAGCAAATTTGATTACATCATCATGAGCTGCCATGGTTTTGCCGACAATGCGTCTTTTATCCATTTATTACAGCAAGCCAAACAACATACCGACTGTCTGATTTTATTACATGACTGTCTAGACCAAGACATGATAATCAATGTGCTAAAAGTCAACGCAGATGTATTGCTCAGCACCCCAGTGAGCGATTTTACCCTAGCGCATCATTTAATATATCCACCAGTACCTTCTACTTTTGTCAGTTTACCTGAGCAAATAAATCTTGATGTAACACAACGCCTCAATGCATCAGTATTAGCCGTTGACGACAACATGGCCAATCTAAAGTTAATTGATACTTTGCTCAAAGAACTAGTCGACAATGTGGTGACCGTTAATAATGGCGCGGATGCGATTCAACAAGCTAAAAAACAAGCATTTGATCTAATCTTCATGGATATTCAAATGCCAGGAACCGACGGCATAACCGCAACCCAGCAAATACGTTCAGAATCACTCAACCGTAATACGCCGATTATTGCAGTAACGGCACATGCTATAGCAGAAGAGCGTGAGAATATTTTAGCTAGCGGTATGGATGGTTTCCTACCTAAACCGATTGATGAATTATCACTAAAAAGCGTTATCAGCCGCTGGATAATTAAACCTCAATTTACCCATTTTGATACTCATGTTCTCAATTGGGATTTATGCTTAACCCAAGCAAACCAGAAAACCGATTTAGCCTTAGACATGTTAAAGATGTTAGTTAATTCATTACCTGAAACAACCGCAACTATCGATAAAGCATTAATAGCCAGAGATGCAGAGACACTGTTGCAGGCAGTGCATAAACTGCATGGTGCAACATGTTATTGCGGTGTACCGACAACACAAAAGCTCTGCCGGGATATTGAGTCAGCATTAAAGCATAAAATTGACATCGATGACCTAGAACCTGAAATACTAGAGTTACTTGATGAGTTAACTAAGGTAGAATCAGCTGCAAATCAAGTGATAAACCAGCTATCAGTGGATGTTCCCAATGACCAGTAAAACCGGTTTTTTTAAACGCCTAAAGGCATTGTCGTTACCTCAGAAGCAACTTTTTGCACTCGCACTGTGTCAAAGAATGCTCCCAAACTATCAATTATTTTCTGAAGTATGTGAATTTGGCCAACCGCAGGTATTAAGTACTGCGCTAGAGTTATTATGGCAAAGCCAATATGACAAAAAGCTTAAGTTCAATATTGATGTGCATTTACAGCGCCTCGATGAAAACACCCCTGATCCTAGCGAGTTTGAAGCCTATGGTGCTTATCCCGCCATGGATGCGGCTGTAGCCATTGCCACCTTAATGGGTGCGATAGATGGAAAAATTGAAGAAGATATTACTAACATCAGTAAGTTATCATCAAGTACTGTCGCCAATTATATTGAAGCTATTAGCGATGAGTCATTAATGGATGAAGAACTCGATGAGTTTGTTTTTTCTCACCCAGTAATGGAACAAGAAAAAGAATTACAAGGCATGTTACTGGACATTGTCGAAGCTAATCCAGACATAACCAGCGAACTGGTTAAAGGTTTACGTAAAGATATTATCGAAGCCGGTGTGTCTAATATTGGTATTAGCCTGTAGCAAAAACTTGTAGCACGGATCGGTTACTGCCAATAAACGTCATTTAGCCTGAAATTATTCAGGCTTTTTATTAGGTGTCGCGCCATGAGAAGAATTTTTTATCAAGGTTTCACTTTCAGTAACGCCAATGGTAAAACTGATAACTGGACGCTAGTGATTGGCAATCAAGTACGAGTGGGTTCGTTATTTGAGTTAAGACGGCAAGTGCATTTTTTTTCTGAACTTGGAATATTACCTCCACCGAAAATATCAAAAGCGAATTTAGCCTTAAAATCTGACAAATAATCACTCGTTTAACTTTAGCCTAATTGCATCCGCCTACCGAAAAGCAGTAAAGTGACCTTATTATCATTTTGCTAAGGAATTGCGAGGGATGTCCAGTATTCTTACCCCGCTAATCGCTGTATTTATTATTATGCTGCTCGGCAGTATTGTTCAAAAAATGCGTCTGTTGCCAGCAGACACCGATTTGATCCTCAATCAGTTTGTTTATTACATTGCTTTCCCCGCTATATTACTGATTGTGCTAGCTGAAACGCGCATTGAAGACATTATTCAATGGGGCTTTATCGGTGGGTTTAGTCTGGCGATGATCATCACTTATGCTTTAGTGATTGTTGTATCACTAATTCGCACACCTAAAAAACAAGCAGTTGCCGCCATGCGCGCATTAAATGCTACGTTTGGTAATACCGCATTTATTGGCATTCCATTGCTGAGTTTATTATTCCCAGGTCATAAAATGGCATTAGTCGCTGCAGCGATTGCCAGCTTGTTGTCGGTGTTCATGTTTGCTTTTGCTTTAGTATCAATTGAGCTAGCCAGCCGTGATAAACAATCAACCGACCATGCCATCGTCATCATGGCTAATGCCCTGTATAAAAACCCAATCGTGGTTGGCAGTGTTATTGGCATCGGTTTATCAGCACTGCATATTACCTTACCGGATAGTTTGGCCTTAATGCTACATCAGGTGGGAAATACCTCTAGCCCATGTGCACTGTTTGCTATAGGAATGGTACTTGCCAAAGCATTACGACATCAATCTGGCACAAAAATGTTCAGTGTTGGTTTGATTGCGGAACTGAATTTAATCAATTTACTCAAGCTAATTATTCAACCTTTAATTGCCTTTGGTTTACTCAAACTGTTCGGCGTAGAAAAGGAATTACTGACCATGGGAGTCATTTTGGCAGCGTTACCGACAGCAGCAAGTGTGTACCTTTTGGCCGACCGCTACCAAATTAACGCCAATGTCAGCGCCCAAGGTATTTTATATGGCACATTAATCACTTTTATCAGTTTGCCGATAATAGAAACACTTTTAAAATCCATTGCTTAATGATCAATCAAATCTAGATGATAAAATAGTCAGCGATAATTATTCCTCAACCACTTTACTGTATATAAAATCAGTATATACTGTTTATCAATACAGTGGTTTGGTAGTTTCATTGACAGGAATTTATTATGCTTTGCCAACTCAGCATCAACAATTTTGCTATCGTGCGTTTTTTAGAGCTCGACTTTAAAGCCGGTATGACAAGCATCACCGGCGAAACAGGTGCAGGCAAATCGATTGCTATCGATGCGCTTGGGTTATGCCTTGGTAATCGAAGTGATGCCAGCACTGTCAGGCCTGGAGCCTCCAAAACCGAAGTGAGTGCAAGGTTTACCCTTCATGATGTACCTTTAGCCAAACGCTGGCTTGAAGATAGCGATCTTGATGCTGAAGATGAGTGCATATTACGTCGAACTATTAACAGTGATGGCCGCTCAAGAGCCTACATTAATGGTAATCCTGTGCCCGTGACGCAATTAAAAGCCATCGGTCACCTATTGATTGGTATTCACGGCCAACATGCTCATCACGCAATGCTTAAAAGCGAGCATCAATTAAACCTACTCGACCACTATGCCAACCACAAAATACTGCTCGATAGCGTTAGCGCTAGCTATCAACGCTGCAAACAAGTGGAAAACGAGCTAAAGCATCTTGAACAAGCTCAGCACGAACGTATTTCGCGTCAACAGCTACTGCAATATCAAGTAGAAGAGCTTAATGAGTTCAACTTAGGCTTGGAAGAATTTGATGAAATAGAACAAGAACACAAACGCTTAGCCAATGGCACAGATTTAATTGAACGTTGCCAAGCAGGTTTGCATTTATTGACCGAAAGTGATGAAGGCAATATAGAATCTCTGCTTAATAAAGTGGCCAGTATTGCTGATACGCTTCAAGGATATGATGAATCCCTTGCTCCTATCAGCACTATGATCAGCGATGCGTTAATTCAAGTACAAGAAAGCGCTAGCGAAATTGAAAGTTATTTAAGCAGTTTAGAGCTTGATCCAGAACATTTTGCCTATTTAGAAAAACGTCTTTCAACGGCAATGCAATTGGCGCGCAAACATCATGTGAGTGCTGATAAGCTGGCGCTACATCATCAAGCATTGATGAGTGAATTAGCCGAACTTGCTGACGACGAAACTAAATTAGATGGTATAAGACAACAACTTGAAGCCACCAGAAATGCCTACTTAACCAATGCACAAAAACTGAGTCAAAGTCGTAGCCGTTATGCTAAAGAATTGGACAAGCTAGTCACCCAGTCTATCCATGAGCTCAATATGCCTAAGGGTAAATTTACTATTCAGATTAATCATAATCCGGACAACATTTCAGTTAATGGCTGCGATAGCATTGAATTTATGGTGACCACAAACCCTGGGCAACCATTACAACCGATTTCTAAAGTTGCCTCTGGCGGTGAGTTATCGCGTATTGGATTAGGGATTCAAGTGATCACGGCTAAAAAAGTCGCCACTCCGACACTGATATTTGATGAAGTTGATGTGGGTATTTCTGGACCAACAGCATCGGTAGTCGGTCGTATGTTACGCAGCCTTGGCGAATCAACTCAAGTATTGTGTGTCACCCATTTGCCGCAAGTTGCAGGTAATGGTCATCAACATATGTTTGTGAATAAATTTAATAAAGGTGGCAACACCGAAACGACCATGCAGACGTTGGATAAAGATCAACGGGTGAATGAACTTGCGCGCTTATTAGGTGGTGATGTCATTACCGAAAATACCTTGGCGAATGCCCGTGAGTTGTTGCAATAATCGTTATGCACTTATAAAAAGCAAATCAATATGTTAACGTAAAGTTAAAATAGATTTACGGATAAATCATAATGATGAAAGTAATAAAGGGCTTGGGTATTTTTGTCGGGCTAATATGTAGCTTACTGGTATTTACCGTTGTCTGTTTAGTGGCCATTAATGCAACAGACAGAACAAAGTCACCTAACACTCTTTTAGTTGAAAACTGGCTAAAACAGCAACCTATCGACCCTAGCGAAAATGGCTATAAGTATGCAATTACTATCGTAGGCACAATAGGAGACGATAAAACAAATGATAAAAAACCATTAATCAGCTTCAGCGAGCAAGAAGTTGAGTTAACTGACAACTTTAAAACGGCTTGTTATCAAACGGATTTGATAATATGCAGTCAATTTATTAGCGATAATAACGATAGTATTAGAAATGTCATTGGCGCTCATAAAGCTAATATACAACAATATAATACATTATTAGATATGCCTTATTGGCAAGAAGAACCACAGTCTTTAACCCCAAACAATCAAGCTCATTGGGGTCTGCTTTTTAAGTTAAGAGATGTTCGTCAGCTTGCTGCGATAATAAGTATAGAGACATCTGACAACAAACTTGACCAACAAGCTACAGTGGCATTTTTAAACAAAGATGCACATTTTTGGAATATGGTTTATCACTCATCTCGCTCAACACTCAATCATATGATTGCCGTTAACATGATCAAATATCAGCTTAATTTAGCTAGCACCTTAGCTAAAACCACTGATGCAGCTGTTGCAACCAAAGTCACAACTTGGCAAACATCTTTCGAATTAACTGATAGTGATTTTGAACGGATATTTTCTGGAGAATGGCTTTTTGCCCATAACGTTACAGAACAAATGTTAATTGAAGTGCTGTCTGATAGCGCGGCTTTTTATGAGAAATGGTTAGCCTATGCGTTGCTTCAGCCAACAGACAGTGACAATCTCATGGCTGAGTATATTGTCAGCTTAGTAAAGGAACCAGTTTCAACGACTTCGATGCACACGCTCAAAGAACCAAATTATTGTGCTAACGACAATTATTTTCAGCAATTATGGATGTTACGCTACAATCCGATTGGTAAACTATTTAATTGCACTGTTTATGGAACAGATTACAAACAACGTTTAACCAATATGAATACAGAGTTAGAGCAATTGCGGACCAATCTACTTACCGCAAAATCATCCTAGTAAGTAGCTGCAACTGATTTAGTATGAGTATTATCGACAAAAAAGAGCACAAATGTGCTCTTTTTATGTATTAGGTACGATTTATAAGTGCATTTATAATTCTTTGCTAATCGTTGATTATGATCAGTTACTTATAATCAGGTATTGATAATCAGGTATTGATAATCAGTTATAGATAATCAGGTATTAATAATCAGTTATAGATAATCAGGTATTGATAATCAGTTATAGATAATCAGGTATTGATAATCAGTTATAGATAATCAGTTATAGATAATCAGTTATAGATAATAGACCGCAAGCTGCACACCGATTAACGAGAAGATTCCCGCCAATACATCATCAATCATAATCCCAAAACCGCCATGCACTTTGGCATCGAGCCAGCGAATAGGCCATGGTTTGACGATATCAAAAAAGCGAAATAGTACAAAACCAAGTGCTAACCACATAAAACCTAAAGGCGCTGCAATCATGGTGATCATCAACCCAACCACTTCATCCCACACAATAGCACCATGATCATGTACGCCCATATCTTTAGCTGCTTTGCCACAAATATAAAAGCCAGCGAGCATGCAAATACAGGTAATGGTCAGGTAATTAGTTAAGCTTAACTGTTGCATGAGTAACACTATGGGCACCGCGGCTAAGGTACCAAAGGTACCCGGTGCTTTTGCCGCTTTACCGCTGCCAAAGCCTAATGCCAAAAAGTGAATTGGATGGGCTAAAGACAGCTTTTTTACGAATTTATCTTGGGTTAATAATCTCATAGTACTTCAATTAAAAATGCACAAAGCCACGTGAAATCGGGTTAAATTCCAACCCATTTTCGACTAGTTTTAATTTATCACCTGCACAGATTTGACCAATTTTTACAAATTTGACACCAGCATGAATTAACGCGGTATCAATTGCGCCGCGTTGTGATTCTGGAACCGTAAACAATAACTCGTAGTCTTCACCACCCGTGAGTGCATAGCTTAATGCATCTTCATGACTAAGATTGGCTTTAATTGAGTTTGATAACGGAATTAGATTCACATCGATGATGGCGCCCACTTTCGATGCCGTTAATATATGTCCAATATCAGACATTAAGCCATCAGATAAATCGATAGCACTGGTGGCAAGTGTACGCAGAGCTTGGCCAGCTAAAACACGAGGCGTTGGATAATAATGACGATTAATCAGATATTCTTTATCTTCAGTGTTAACCGTTTTAACGCCTCTGAGGATATCAAGACCTAAAGCTGAGTCACCTAAAGTACCGGTGACATAGACCCAATCACCAATTTTTGCACCATCACGAGTTAATGCAGTACCTTTAGGAACTTGGCCATTAATCGTAATACTGATACTGCGAGGTCCACGGGTAGTATCACCACCAATTAAGGCAATACCATAATATTCTGCAATCTCGAACAGGCCTTCACTAAAATGTGCTAACCAAGGCTGGTCAACATTGGGGAGCGTCAGTGCTAAGGTAAACCAGGCTGGTTCTGCTCCCATGGCGGCGAGGTCAGAAAGGTTAACCGCTAACGATTTATAACCTAAAGCATGAGCAGGAATGCTTGCTAAAAAGTGGACATTTTCAACGAGGGTATCACAAGAAATCGCTATCGATTTATTGTCTGCAGGATTCACTAACGCACAGTCATCGCCGATGCTTAACTCTACATCGCGCCTTTTTAGGCCTTTATTGCGGAAGTAATGTTCAATGAGTTGGAATTCTTTCACATTCAGTCTGGTACGGTAAACCGTCCACCTCAATTTTGAAACAATTAATAACAAATGAAAACGGTATCCGAAGATACCGTTCTGGTGTTACTTATGCTTCACTAACTTATCAAGCAAGCCGTTGACAAATTTGTGACTATCTTCAGCACCAAACGCTTTCGCTAACTCGATACCTTCGTTAATCGCCACTTTAAACGGCACATCTTTACGGAAGGTCAACTCATAAGTTGCCAGACGCACAATGGCTTTTTCTACTGGTGACACTTCTTCAAAATTACGATCAAGATGCGGCTTTAACAGCTCATCAATTTGCGATGTTTTTGATGCTACACCAGTTAACAACTCACGAAAATAAGCGACATCAACACCGTCAGTGTTCTGTTCAGTTAAAAACTCATGTTCTACGTCAGCAACTTTGTTTTTACTTAACTGCCATGAATAAATGGCTTGAACGGCTAAACGGCGGGCCTTACGGCGCTCTGAAGGTTTCATACTTTTCCTACTATTACAGCTGTTGTTCTAGTTGTTGCAGTACATTAACCATTTCAAGCAAACTAAGGGCTGCTTCGCCACCTTTGTTGCCTGCTTTAGTACCCGAGCGCTCAATAGCTTGCTCAATGGTATCAGTAGTTAATACACCGAATGAAACAGGAAGATCATACTCTAATGCAACTTGTGCAAGACCTTTGTTACATTCACCAGCAACAAATTCAAAATGAGGTGTACCGCCACGAATGACAGCACCTAATGCAATGATACCGTCAAACTTTCCACTTGCTGCAACACGTTTTGCTGCAAGCGGTAATTCAACTGCACCAGGTACGCGAACAACAGTAATGTTGTCGTCACTGACCTGGCCGAAACGCTTTAATGTGTCTATTGCACCATCAAGCAGACTTTCAACTAAAAAGCTATTGAATCGCGATATTACGATCGCCACTTTGGCATTTTTCGCTTCGATATTACCTTGAACTACGTTCATTCTATCTTACCTAAATTAGCTAAAGCACCCGGCTCGGGGCAAAAAGAGGCGTTATGATATCACAGCCAAAAGCCCTGAGCGCTATGCAATTAATGAATTTGTTAAATTTACCATAAGCCAAAATTATTCAGCTATATAATCAGTCACTTCTAAACCAAAACCAGACAGTGAATGATAACGTTTTGGCGAACTGAGTAAACGCATAGTGCTGACACCTAAACTCGACAGAATTTGTGAGCCTACGCCAACACGACGAGATGTTCCTTGCCACATTGCTGGCGCAGGAGATTGACCATTATCTTCAGCTTCAAAGGCTTTTACTTTGGCCAATAAATTACTTGTATGTTCATCATTACCCAGTAGTACTAAAACGCCACCTTCGGAAGCAATCCGCTCCATGGCTTTTTCTAATGGCCAACTGCGCTTTTGATCACGTTCAGAATGCAGCAAATCATTAAAGGTGTTTTGCAAATGCACACGCACCAAACAATTCGGTTTTACTTCATCTTTAACCAGGGCGTAGTGTAATTGATTATCGATAGTGTCTCTAAACGTCACCATAGTAAATTCACCAAAACGAGTGGGTAATTTACACTGAGCTTCACGTACAACGGTAGTTTCATTAGTGTTACGGTATTCGATTAAATCGGCAATAGTACCGATTTTAATCCCATGTTTTTCACTGAATATTTCTAAGTCTGGACAGCGCGCCATGGTGCCATCTTCGTTTAAAATCTCAACAATGACGCCTGAAGGTTCACAGCCAGCTAAGCGCGCTAAATCGCAACCCGCTTCAGTGTGGCCAGCGCGGGTTAATACTCCGCCCTCTTGTGCCATCAACGGAAAAATATGTCCAGGTTGCACTAAATCAGAGGCTTTGGCGTCTTTGGCAACGGCAGCTTGTACGGTCACTGCACGGTCATGAGCAGAAATACCTGTTGTGACTCCGGTCGCCGCTTCAATTGATACGGTAAAATTAGTCGAGAACTGGGCATTATTATTGGTAACCATTAAAGGCAAATTAAGCTGCTGACAACGCTCTTTGGTCATTGTTTGGCAAATTAATCCACGGCCATAGGTTGCCATGAAATTGATTGCTGCTGGCGTCACTTTATCAGCGGCCATGATCAAATCACCTTCATTCTCTCTGTCTTCATCATCCATCAAGATAACCATCTTACCTTGACGAATATCTTCAATGATTTCTTCTATGCTATGTAGCGCCATTGTCAGACCTTTATTTAGTAAGTGTTTGATTTAAACCTTAGGCATTAAATCTATTGGTATTGCATATTATGTATAGGGTACAAATGGTATTTTACTGTCGCGATTAACGTAAAAAACCTGATTTAGCGAGTAACTCCATGGTCACGCCCGATGAAGGCTGCACATGGTTAGTTTCCGGTTGCATTAAACGTTCTAAATAACGCGCGATTAAATCGACCTCGATATTGACACTATCACCTACTTTTAAATCCACCAGCGTGGTTTCACCTGCAGTGTGAGGTACAATCGTTAATCTAAAACGAGCACCATCAACTTCATTAACAGTCAGGCTTACACCATCGATGGTGATCGAGCCTTTGTGAGCAATATAGCGACTTAATTGGGCCGGTACTGATAACCAAAACTCTAGTGATTTACCTCTGTAAGCGCATTGCTCAACTTTGGCAATGCCGTCGACGTGTCCACTTACCATGTGTCCACCTAATCGAGTGGTTGCCGTAACCGCTTTCTCAAGATTAACCTTTTGACCGACCTGATAACGACTAAAGCCAGTTAAGTCAACGGTTTCAGCTGATATATCAGCAACGTAACCATCACCTAAACGCTCAACAACGGTCAAACACACGCCATTGGTTGCTATACTGTCACCTAGCTTTACATCCGTTAAATCCAGCTTACCGCTGGCAACTGTTAAGCGGATATCGTTACCTTTGCGATCAATTTTACGTAATGTGCCAAGGGCTTCGATTATTCCTGTAAACATAATACTCACTTTTTTCAGTTAAACTTTGCTGTTGTTCAGGTTTTGGACTGAACAACACGCACATTAATAGGGTTGATTATATCTGAGGATATAACGCTTATCTTGTCCAACGTTGCGTTCATCAATTAATTGCAGTGCCGGCGTTTGTTCCATTGTACTGTAATTAGGTAACTGCAACATATTACGTCCGTGGCTACCTAATAGTTTAGGCGCCTGGTAAAGCACAATATCATCAACGAGCCCTTGGGCGACAAATGCTCCGGCTAAGGTAGCACCGGCTTCAACTAAAACAGAATTAGTATGCTGACCTAAATATGTTAGCAAAGCTAACAATGGGATTCTGCCTGACGAGTCACACGTTAACTGAAGAAATGATACGTGATCTGGAAATGCAGCTTTGGTACTTTCGGGATAATTACAGCCAGAAACCAGTAAAATAGGACTTTGAATTGAAAATAATTGTTGTGTTGCTGTTAATCTTGCGCGACTGTCGAGCACAACCCTTAGAGGTTGGAAGATTTCATCTTTTGTATGGCGAGTGGTTAACTCACCTAACGCCTCATAGCGCACATTAAGGCTTGGGTCATCGACAAGAATGGTTTCAACACCAGTGATTAGCGCACAATGGCTAGCGCGGTATTTTTGCACATCAGCTCTTGCTGCACTGCCAGTAATCCACTTCGACACGCCATTAGACAGAGCCGTCTTACCATCTAAACTGGCTGCTATCTTTACCGTTATCCAAGGAAGTCCTGTTTTCATCCGCTTCATAAAACCCAGATTAAGGTCATAGGCTTGTTCGCTGAGCAATCCAACATCAACGTTAATACCAGCCTCACGTAACAGGGTTATACCGCGACCAGACACTTGTGGATTTGCATCGGTCACCGATACCACAACTCTGGCAACTTTGGCATTAATTAAGCCTAAAGCACAAGGTGGTGTGCGGCCATAATGACTGCAAGGTTCAAGAGTGACATACGCCGTGGCACCTTCAGCAGACAAGCCATTATCATGCACCATTTTCAGCGCATTAACTTCGGCATGCCCTTGGCCAGCACGTTGATGATAACCCTCACCAATAATCTTATTCTGATAAACAATGACACAACCGACACAAGGATTTGGCCGAGTGGTATAACGGCCTTTCTCGGCAAGCGCGATGGCACGGCTCATCATTTGGGTGTCAAAGGTGGACCAGTTAGACATGGGAGATAATCTCTTATTGCTTAAATGCCATTAAAACCATTAAAACAGATATTATTAAGCAGCATTACTTTTGCAATTTAGCAATGGCTTCACCAAATTGGGATACATCTTCAAATGCGCGATAAACCGATGCAAAGCGGATATATGCCACTTTATCAAGGCTCATCAACTGTTCCATCATCAGATTACCAATCATTTCAGAATTCACCTCACGCTCACCTGTCGCGCGCAGTGTTGATTTGATTTTAGTCAATGCTTGTTCAATTTCATCAATTGAGACCGGGCGTTTTTCGACCGCACGTAGCATGCCGCCACGCAATTTTTCTTCATCGAATGGTTGTCGAGTGCCGTCACGTTTGATGACTCTAGGCATGACTAATTCTGCGCCTTCAAACGTGGTGAAACGTTCATGACATTCGGTACATTCCCGGCGGCGACGTACTTGGTGACCATCAGCCACTAATCGAGAATCTATAACTTTGGTATCGGTCGCGCTACAAAAAGGGCAATGCATTGAACCTCCTGCAGAAAAAAACAAAATGGCCGCTAACAATTAGCGGCCATTAAAGTTTATCCTATTTGTTGAGCAAGGTTAACCTAAACCTTTTCAACAGGCATCAAGTGACGATTAACCGTATACAGGGAATCGGGCACATAATGCCAACACTAGACCTTTGACTCGTTCAGCCACTTCGGCGTTAGATGCATCATCAAGAATGTCACAAATCCAACCGGTCAATTCTTTCGCTTCTGCTTCTTTAAAACCACGACGAGTAATTGCTGGCGTTCCAATACGAACACCAGAGGTGACAAACGGTGAACGTGGATCATCAGGTACTGAGTTTTTGTTGACGGTAATGTTGGCATTGCCCAATGCAGCATCTGCTTCTTTACCAGTTAAATCACGACCAATTAAATCAACCAACATTAAATGGTTTTCTGTACCGCCAGAAACAATTTTGTAACCGCGAGCTAAAAATACTTCAACCATAGCTTTAGCGTTTTTAACCACTTGCTGTTGATATACTTTAAACTCTGGCTCTAATGCCTCTTTAAATGCAACCGCTTTACCTGCGATTACATGCATTAAAGGGCCACCTTGGCCACCAGGGAATACCGCTGAGTTCAACTTTTTATACAACACTTCATCATCGGCAGCAGAAATAATAATCCCGCCACGTGGACCCGCTAATGTTTTATGAGTTGTTGAGGTAACCACATGTGCATGTGGGACAGGGGTTGGATAAACATCTGCAGCCACTAAGCCTGCAACGTGAGCCATATCAACAAGCAAATAAGCACCAACTTTATCAGCAATCTCACGCATTTTAGCCCAATCGACTATGCCTGAAAATGCCGAAAAACCGCCGATCATCATCTTAGGCTTGTGCTCAATGGCTAAACGTTCCATTTCGTCATAATCAATTTTGCCAGCTTCATCGATACCGTAAGGAATGATGTTGTAAAGCTTGCCTGAAAAATTCACTGGTGAACCATGGGTCAAATGACCACCATGAGCAAGGTTCATCCCTAAAACAGTATCACCCGGTTGTAACAACGCCATAAACACTGCGCTGTTTGCTTGTGAGCCTGAATGAGGCTGTACGTTGGCATAAGTTGCACCAAATAATTCTTTTGCGCGTTCAATAGCCAATGTTTCAACAACATCAACGTATTCGCACCCACCATAATAACGCTTGCCTGGATAACCTTCAGCATACTTGTTAGTTAACTGAGAACCTTGCGCTTCCATCACACGTGGACTGGTATAGTTTTCAGATGCAATCAATTCAATGTGTTCTTCTTGACGACAAGTTTCATCTTCAATGGCTTTAAATAATTCTGGATCATAATCCGCAATATTCATCGCTTTCTTCAACATGGTAGCTCCAACATCATTATCTATATAGTAGGGTTGCGCGGTATTCTACTCTGCAACGATAATGATTTACAGTACAAACAACATGAAATTCACTGTGTTCTGAATACAAAACGATTCATGTTGATAACACCAAGCTAGTAGATTGTTTAGCGAATTGAGTCTAAAAAGCACGCTAGATAAAATCACACAATTGCCTGTTGAGTTCAGCACATAATACAGTAGAATTATCACCATCTTTGTTGACAATTAGACAGTATAATTATGGCTCAATTTGTATATAGCATGCTTCGTGTGGGTAAAATTGTCCCACCCAAAAAGCAAATATTAAAAGACATTTCATTAAGCTTCTTTCCTGGCGCTAAGATTGGTGTGCTCGGGTTAAACGGTTCAGGTAAATCAACATTGCTGCGCATCATGGCGGGAATAGATACCGAAATTGAAGGTGAAGCACGCCCAATGCCTGGGTTAAAAATTGGCTACTTACCGCAGGAGCCGCGCTTAAACGAACAACAAACTGTGCGCGAAGCCGTCGAAGAAGCCCTAAGCGAAGCTAAAAATGCACTAATACGCTTAGACGAGGTCTATTCTGCTTATGCTGAGCCCGATGCAGACTTCGACGCACTTGCAAAAGAGCAAGGCGAATTAGAAGCCATCATCCAATCTCAAGATGCGCATAATCTTGATCATATTCTTGAACGTGCAGCTAACGCATTACGTCTGCCCGATTGGGATGAGAAAATTGCCGTACTCTCTGGTGGTGAACGACGCCGAGTGGCCATTTGTCGTTTATTGCTTGAAAAACCAGAAATGCTATTACTCGACGAACCAACCAACCATTTGGATGCCGAGTCCGTGGCATGGTTAGAACACTTTTTACAAGAATATAACGGCACCGTGGTGGCGATTACCCACGATCGTTACTTCTTAGATAATGCTGCTGGCTGGATTTTAGAACTCGACCGCGGTGAAGGTATTCCATGGGAAGGTAACTATTCATCTTGGCTTGAACAAAAAGATGCGCGCTTGTCCCAAGAATCGTCCACAGAAAGCGCCCGCCAAAAAACCATTGCTAAAGAATTAGAGTGGGTACGCCAAGGTGCTAAAGGTCGTCAATCAAAAGGTAAAGCCCGTATGGCTCGCTTTGAAGAATTGAACACCAACGATTACCAAAAGCGTAACGAGACCAATGAACTGTTTATTCCACCAGGGCCTCGTTTAGGCGACAAAGTCATTGAAGTGACTAATTTAACCAAGTCATATGGTGACCGCGTACTGATTGATGATTTGACATTCACGGTTCCTAAGGGCGCTATCGTCGGCATTATTGGTGCTAACGGTGCGGGTAAGTCAACCTTATTCAAAATGATCTCAGGCGAGGAACAACCAGACAGTGGCTCTATTTCTGTCGGTGATTCGGTTCAAATTGCGTCGGTTGATCAGTTCCGTGATTCGATGAATGACAAAAACACCGTGTGGCAAGAAATTTCAGGCGGCCAAGATATTATGCGCATCAACAACACTGAAATTTCTAGCCGTGCTTACGTAGGCCGCTTTAACTTCCGTGGTGGCGATCAGCAGAAAATAATTGGTTCATTATCGGGTGGTGAGCGCAACCGAGTTCACTTAGCTAAATTATTACAAGCCGGTGGCAACGTATTATTACTCGACGAACCCACCAACGACTTGGACGTTGAAACTTTACGAGCGTTAGAGGAAGCGTTATTAGAGTTCCCTGGTTGTGCAATGGTTATTTCCCATGACCGTTGGTTCCTTGACCGTATTGCGACCCATATTTTGGATTACCGTGATGAAGGTAAAGTGAGCTTCTATGAAGGTAACTATACTGAGTACTCAACTTGGTTAAAAGCCACCTTAGGCACCGATGTAGTAGAACCGCATCGATTAAAATACAAGCGTTTAAATAAATAATTCGTCTGCAATAAAGTGTTGAATAATAAAGCAGAGCCTCAGCGCTCTGCTTTATTATATTAGCCATTATTTAAAAGATTATTACAAAACTAACGATCGAAATCTCGACAAGTGTCAAAAATTTGTCAATTTATTGTGAGCAATGCACCACAATCTGTTTGTAAAGCCAAAATAACTTCAGTATTATAAATTATTAACGGATTATTTTACTCTTTGCTGATTACACTCAGCGCAATACAGAGTGTCGATGGTTCCAGCTTGTAGAGAAATTTAATGGAGATATCAGTGAGATACGGTTCAATTAGCCTTGCTTTATTGTGCTTATACGCAAGCAACTCATTTGCGGCACTCGAAGTCATTACCACATCAGAAAAGCAGACTCTCAATAAAATTGAAAATCAATACGATATCGATTCTCTGCTAATCACTGTTAATGACAAATTCTCACAGCTTAATAAAAAAGCCTATGACGTTGAAGGTCTGAAAAAAACAATTGTTTCAGAACAGCAGCGCTACGATGAGCTTATTACAGAATTACCTAAGGTTATTCGGGCTAAAACAGGGCTTCCAGAAACCTATAAACAAATTGAAGAGTCTGTCAATTTAGTCGATGAATTAACCCAAAAGGCAGAAGACGACAGTAAACGCCTTGAAACTGAAAAGGTTGAAATATTAACTGAATATGAGGCGATAAATAAAAAACGTGCCGCTAAAAGCCAGCAACTATTTAAACTCAAAACTGATATTACTAATCGTTTAATTGCAGATTTATCTAAATCAAGCAGCACACTGCCAGTCAATATTAATGGTTCGACTGAGTGTTCAAAATATCAAACTATCGCAGATTGTTTGAAAGAGTCTAAAAGCAGCATTTTATCCAATACTCGTAATGAGTCGCCGTTTTTAAATGACAAAAGTGTTTTATTGTCATATGAAGTTATCGACGCCAATATGAATATGAGAGGCGATTTGCATTATAAAGTGGCAATGAACTTTAAGCCTTCTTATAACGATAAAATTGACTCAATGTTAAATGAAGAATTAGGCCTTAAGTCGGCGATGGTTACCTTAATCAGTAACGTACCAGCAGATTGGTATATCAATGGCACCAAAGTAGGCACGGGTAAAAAACTTTTTCACGAGATCCCTTTAGGGAAACACGGCATTTTAGCGTCTTACCAAAATCAAGATAAATCAAGCGTCGAAAATGTTGAAGGCAATGGTGTATTTAATTATAAATTTGCCAATGTTGCTTCGTCTAATAAAGCCAGCAACCAAGCTAAAGCAGTGACAGCAGAAGTCCCAAAAGGCATTCTTAAACCATCAGCTAAACCGCAGCCTGTAGTCCAAAAAACTAAGGCTAAATACACCTTGTTTTCAGACCAAACCAGTATTAAGTTAAGTGATGATGATGCCAAAAAGAAATCATCCGATAAAGGTTATGAATACTTTATGGGTGTTACACCTGTCAATAAAAAGCAAAACATTGAATTTACTAACGAGCCTATCGAGAAGTAATGTTTCAACCAGTGTTTTAACATAACTATTTGTTCAGCCTGGCTGACATAAATCAAAGCCATATCTTCGGATATGGCTTTTTTGTTGCTATAGCATCATCAAAACCCACTATTGATATGCGCCTTGTTACAAAGAAAATTAAAAGATTTACATTACTTTACGCTGAATTAAGCAAATATAATTACAATAAGCTTGCATCAATCACGGGCTAGTCGTTAGCCAATGTCGTCTTGTAACGACATCATCAATTATTGCTTATAGAGATGTGTACTTAAATGATCAAAAAACTTAGCCAATGTCTTTTTTCGACTACCGTATTGATGATGGGATATGTTGGGTTTATTTCCAATGGTGTTGCCGCGCCCACACCTCCTCGCGCTGAAAAAGTGGTTCCTGTCATCACCGCCACCGTTGAACAACATGAGCTTTCGCAATCAATTACCTTAATAGGAAAACTGGCGGCAACTCACTCGGTAATGATAGCGCCACAAGTCGCAGGAAAAATAGACAGCATAGCCGTCACATCTAATCAATACGTCAATAAAGGCCAAGCACTACTGACACTTGATAACCGCAAAGCAAAAGCCAGCGTGACCGAAGCGCAAGCCTATTATCAAGATGAAGTGCGTAAGCTTAATGAGTTTAACAAGTTGATTCACGTTAATGCCATCACTCAAACAGAAATAGAAGCGCAAAAGTCCAGTGTTGATATTGCTTTCGCTCGCCTTGAATCAGCTAAAACCGATCTGGATTACCATACTCTAGCCGCGCCATTTTCCGGAAACACTGGTTTGGTTAACTTTAGCCGCGGCAAGATGGTCAGTATCAATGAGTCACTATTATCACTTGATGATTTATCCGTGTTACAGCTCGATTTACAAGTGCCGGAGCATTATCTCTCTTTGTTAAGTACAGGAATGTCGGTAAACGCTTCCAGCAGAGCATGGAATAAAACCATTTTTACTGGCAAGATTATCGCTATTGATCCACGCGTCAATTCACAAACACTCAATCTCAATATTCGTAGTCAGTTTGATAATCAAAAGGGTCAATTAAAGCCCGGTATGATGATGTCAGCGACACTGGTATTTCCAAGCGTGTCTTCCCCTATTGTTCCGGTACAAGCACTTGAATATTCTGGTACCAAACGTTATGTCTACGTAATCAACCAGGACAATATCGCCACACGCACCGAAGTGATGTTAGGCGCCAGAATTGACGACCAAGTGTTACTGGAATCTGGCATAAACATCGGCGACCACATCGTCGTTCAAGGGCTGGTAAATATGCGTGATGGTGTCAAAGTAAAAGACTTAGCTAAGCAAGCTCAAACAAGCCCTGTTAAACAGGAGCAAAAATAATGTGGCTAAGTGATACGGCGGTAAAGCGCCCTGTAGTTGCGATTGTATTAAGTTTATTACTGTGTGTTTTTGGCTTAGTGTCGTTCTCTAAACTGTCGGTTAGAGAAATGCCCGACGTACAAAATCCGGTAGTGACCGTCATGACCACTTATAGCGGTGCATCTGCCACTATTATGGAAAGTAAAATCACTAAGAGCCTTGAAGATGAATTAACTGGCATCAGCGGTATTGATGAAATCACCTCAACCACTCGAAATGGCATGTCACGTATTTCAATCGAGTTTGAACTAGGTTGGGACTTAACCGAAGGCGTCAGTGACGTACGAGATGCCGTTGCCAAAGCACAACGTCGCTTACCCGATGAAGCTGATGATCCGATTGTATCTAAAGATAATGGTACTGGTGAGCCGTCGATTTACGTCAACTTAAGCTCTGAAAATATGGATCGTACTCAACTCACTGATTACGCCCAGCGGGTATTAGAGGACAGATTTAGCTTAATTACTGGGGTGAGCTCAGTCAATATTTCTGGTGGCTTATACAAAGTCATGTATGTACAACTAAAACCGCAATTAATGGCCGGTAGAAATGTAACTACCAACGACATTATTAGTGCGTTAAATACCGAAAATCTTGAAACACCCGGTGGCGAAGTCCGTAACGACACCACCGTCATGTCAGTCAGAACAAAACGGCTATATTACAGCCCAGAAGACTTCAACTATTTAGTTGTCCACACTGCTGACGATGGCACACCTATTTATCTTAAAGATGTCGCTAGCGTGTTCATTGGGGCAGAAAATGAAAACTCGACCTTTAAAAGTAACGGCATCGTTAACCTAAGCCTAGGCATAGTGCCGCAATCTGATGCCAACCCATTAGATATATCATTGCAAGTACAACAAGAAGTCGACAAAGTGCAGAGTTTTCTGCCAAAAGGAACGCAGTTGGTTGTCGATTATGATGCCAATGTGTTTATTGCGCGCTCGATTAATGAGGTTTACAACACCCTATTCATTACTGGGGTATTGGTTATTCTTGTGCTGTACATTTTTATCGGTCAAGTACGGGCAACACTCATTCCTGCAGTCACAGTACCAGTATCATTAATTGCCGCATTTATGGCGGCATACAGCTTAGGTTATTCCATTAACTTATTAACCCTAATGGCGCTTATTCTAGCCATTGGTCTAGTGGTTGATGACGCCATCGTTGTGGTTGAGAATATCTTCCACCATATTGAACAAGGTGAAAAACCGATACTTGCGGCCTATAAAGGGACTCGCGAAGTCGGTTTTGCTGTGATATCAACTACCCTAGTACTGGTGATGGTATTTTTACCTATTTCATTTATGGATGGCATGGTCGGGTTATTGTTTACTGAGTTCTCCGTGATGCTGGCAATGTCGGTGCTGTTTTCATCCCTTATCGCCCTTACCCTTACCCCAGTGATGAGCAGTAAACTATTAAAAGCCAATGTGAAGAAAAATCGTTTTAACATTGCGATCGATAATGGCTTTAATCGTTTAGAGCAACGGTATCGTAGTATGGTCAAATGGGCATTGCACTGGCGCATGGCAGCACCATTCATTATTATCGCCTGCATCGGTGGTAGCTATTTACTCTTGCAACAAGTCCCTTCTCAACTCTCACCACAAGAAGACCGCGGGGTATTATTTGCGTTTATTAAAGGCGCCGAAGGCACCAGTTATAATCGCATGGTTGCCAATATGGACATCGTTGAAAACCGATTAATGCCACTATTGGGTCAAGGAGTAGTGAAATCATTTAGCGTTGAAGCGCCAGCATTTGGCGGTCGAGCGGGAGATCAAACCGGATTTGCGATTATCCAGTTAGAAGACTGGCAAGATCGTGATACCGATATTAAACAAGCGTTAGCGTTAATCAGCCAAACGTTAAAAGACATTCCAGATGTCATGGTACGGCCAATGTTGCCAGGATTTAGAGGCCAATCAAGTGAACCGGTTCAATTTGTACTGGGCGGCTCTGACTATGCTGAGTTATTTAAATGGGCTCAAGTACTGCAACAAGAAGCCGATGCAAGCCCTATGCTGGACGGGGCTGATTTAGATTACGCAGAGACCACACCAGAACTTGTTGTGACGGTAGACAAGCAACGAGCTGCAGAGTTAGGCATTAGCGTTTCAGAAATAGCGACAACCTTAGAAATCATGTTGGGCGGCCGCAGTGAAACAACCTTTGTTGAACGTGGCGAAGAATATGATGTGTACCTTCGCGGTGATGAAAACAGCTTTAACAGCGTCACAGACCTCAGTAAGATTTACTTTAGAAGCAGCAAAGGCGAGCTTATCACCCTTGATACTGTCACCAAAGTTGAAGAAGTAGCTTCACCACAGCGATTAAGCCATACCAACAAGCAGAAATCGATCACCATCAAAGCAAATTTAGGCGAAGGTTATACCCTAGGCGAAGCCCTCGACTTTTTAGAACAACGCGCAATCACTTTACTGCCAAACGATATTTCAATTGCCTACACGGGTGAGTCAAAAGACTTTAAAGAAAACCAAGCTGGGGTGCTCATTGTATTTGCTTTAGCACTGCTGATTGCTTATCTGGTATTAGCGGCTCAATTTGAAAGTTTTATCAATCCTGCAGTGGTGATGTTTACTGTTCCAATGGGTATTTTTGGTGGTTTTATTGGTTTAGTTCTAATGCATCAAGGGATGAATATCTATAGCCAAATTGGCATGATCATGTTAATTGGTATGGTAACTAAAAATGGTATTTTAATCGTTGAGTTTGCTAACCAACTCCGTGACAGAGGCTTATCGCTCGACAACGCTATTATTGACGCATCAGCTCGTCGCTTAAGACCCATTTTAATGACAGCCTTTACCACGCTTATTGGTGCCATTCCATTAATCGTATCAACCGGCGCGGGGAGTGAAAGCCGCATTGCTGTTGGAACTGTGATATTCTTCGGCATGGCATTTGCGACGGTTGTCACCCTATTGGTTATCCCCGCAATGTACCGACTTATTTCTTCGTCAACCCACTCTCCAGGGTTTGTTGAAGCACAACTTAATGACGCCATTGCTGCTCAAAAAGCGCAACAGCCTTAATCTTCACAGGTGTAATAATGACAACGCTTGCCGTATTTGTAGATGTGCAAAATATTTATTACACCTGTAAGCAAGGTTTTGGCCGTTCATTCAATTACCGAGCTTTATACAAACATTTGTCGGCACAGGGCACTATTAGCCACGCAATAGCTTACGCTATAGCACCAGCCGATGACGGTCAGGTTAAATTTCAAGATGCACTAAAACATATTGGTTTTACGGTTAAAACCAAACCTTATATCCAGCGCAGTGATGGTTCCGCCAAGGGAGATTGGGATGTTGGGATTACCATCGACATGCTAGAGATAGCGCCCACGGTAGATGAGGTTATTTTACTGTCTGGTGATGGTGATTTCGATTTATTACTCAAAAAAATCAATCAAACGACCACATGCTACACCCATGTATTAAGTGTTGAGCGCCTCACTGCAAAATCATTAACCGATCAAGCCCAGCACTTCACCGCAATCGATGCCTCGCTTCTTATTTAAATACAAACAATGACAATAATCACCCACTTTAAGCACAAGCGACAAAGCTAACACATACGACAAAAATATCGCTAAGATAGATACCAACAGAAATTAGTTTGATTTATTCCTCAGCCATTCAGCCTTCATTTACACAAGTTTCTTCTCATCAATACGGTTTAAATTTGATGAGAGGAAGATGAGTAGATCCCAAATTCACAAACAATGTTATTATTTTGTTGTGTAAAATAGTGACTGTATTTACAATATATCATCCTGTTATTATAGGTATCAAAATCAGTTTTTTATAAAAATAATAATAAGGTCTCTGATGGTGTTCTTTTTCCAAAGATGGTTATGCTCGCTGTTATGCTTACTTCTTTCAGTTGCCTTTATTTCAGCCACAAACGCAGAACAGTTTCAAATAGATAGGCTCAATATTGCTGACGGTTTACCGTCAACCATGATCACCTCTATCTATCAGCAAAAAAATGGATTTTTATGGTTTGCAACCGATGCTGGTGTGAGCCGCTATGATGGCCAAGAGTTTATAAACTTTCAGTTTTCACCGGGATCCAAAAGACATATATCGAATAACTTTGTGACAGATATTATCGAAGACGCCCAAGGCAATATCTGGTTTGCTACTGAAGACGGTCTTAATCAACTCACCGTCGATGATGAACTTAACACCTACCCCACTTCACAACAGCCTTTCGCTCAAAACACCAATTGGATAATGCGTTTATACTTGGATTCAAAACGTCAGCTATGGATAGGTACTGGCAGTGGGTTACAATATAAAACAGAGCATGGAACCGATTTTATCTCGGTTCCATTATATTTAAACCAACAAGATACTCCTGTAGAAACATCTATTTACAGCATAGTAGAAGACACTCAACACCGTATTTGGGTAGGGACCGACCATGGTCTCGCATTATTAGAACCCAACAGTACAACAATGCAGCTATATCAATCAGATAAAGCACAAGCAATATCCACTACAGGTTCAGCCGTTACTACGGCAGATTTATTTAATGATTACATTCTGACGAGTCAAATAGATAATCATGGTCAACTTTGGTTTGGTAGCCAACATTTTGGCTTAATTAAATTTATGCCTAACGACAACACATTCCAGCATTTTTTTAGTCCAAAACAACCAAAGGTTGGACAAATTCCCAGTAACTACATCTCCAGCATAGCGATTGAAGATGATCAACATATCTGGATTAGTACCGATAAAGGTGCGGCAAATTTAACTGTCGCATCCGAACATTTTGACTGGTTAACCTCACAAACGTTTAATCAACAATCATTACCGACCAATGATGTTGATGATGTATTTATCGACCATTCAGGAATCATTTGGTTTGCGACTAACCAAGGTGCGGCCTTTTACACGCCATTGAAAAAATCAAGTCGACTGTATAAACCCCTTGCCAGCCAATCAGAGCTATCAGGAGGCAATGTTTACGCAATAGCCTTAACGCAATCAGGTGATGCCTGGGTAGCAACAAATAAGGGTATCGATAAGATAAACATCGATAATAAAACGGTTGAATTAGGACCTTTAAAAGATAAAACCACTCCATCATTAATAAACAATATTTGGAACGTAACAACAGACAAAGATAATAATCTGTGGTTTTCTGACGCTGAAGGCCTGAGTTTTTATGATCAACGTTCTGACACTGTGCAACACTTTAGTAATAAAGTGAATAATCCCTATGGCTTTCCTAATACTGATTTCTATACTGTTGACCCAGACCAAGAAGGCAATGTGTGGATCACTGGCTATTTAGACGCTGGCGTAATGCTATTTAACCCGCAAAAAGGTTTAATAAAACATTATTTTAACGATGCGGATAATCTTTATACTTCAGGTGGGAATTTCACCTTCGACAGTTTAATCGCTACCCAAGGTGAGTTATGGTTAGCCACCACCAATGGTATTTTCATTATCGATCCTAAAACGGATATCACCTCACACTTAAGCTTAGGTAATGAAAGAGAGAACATCCGAATAGGCGGTATTTACCAAGATAAACAAGGCATTATATGGGCAGCAACCCAAGGTCTCGGGTTAGCAAAAATAATTCCAACATCAAATGTACCTCAGGGATTTACCATTGAATACATTACACGTCAGCAAGGCCTACCAGATAACCGTTTAAAAGCCGTCATTGGTGATGACCAAGGTAATTTATGGCTAACGAGCCAGCATACGTTAATCAAATATACCCCCAAAACCGCTAAAATAAGTGTTTATCCCAGCGTGATTAACACCGACAACTTAACCTTTAATGAAGCCGCAATAGCCATTTATCAACACCAGTTACTATTAGGTACTAATAAAGGGGTGATACAGATAGATATCGACACTATTAGCCAAAATGATTTTGCGCCTCCGGTGCATATCACTTCGGCAAAAATAGCCAATAAATCGTATATTAATATTAACAGCCATAACCCTCCCCCGAAGCCGATACTTGATTACGACAACAACATGATCCAGTTTTCATTTGCATCATTAGACTATACCGCCCCTGAACGGAATCAATATCGATATATGTTAGCCGGGTTCGATCAGGATTGGCTGACCACATTACTACCTCGGGCGATGTACACTAATTTAGCCGCTGGTGATTATGTGTTTAAAGTACAAAGCACCAATAGCGACGGTATATGGAGCAACCAACAGGCAGAATTTGCATTTAACATTAAAAAAGCCTGGTGGTATTACGCATTAATTGCTTCGGGCACCATGATTATATTGATTATGATTTTGTTTGCGTTATCTCGAATCAAACAAATGAGAGAGCTCAGTCGCCGGGCTAACTTTGACAGCTTAACGGGATTGGCAAACCGGTTTCATTTTAATCAACAACTGTCATTACTTATGTCTAATCCATACAACACCGCCGCTGTGGTGTTTATCGATTTAGATCACTTTAAAGAAGTTAACGATTCTATGGGCCATGACGTAGGCGATGAGCTCATTATCCAAGTTGGTAAACGGCTTCAGCATTGTTTAAGCCAACAAGATGTATTGGCTCGACTCGGCGGAGATGAATTTGCCTTAATCATTCCATACGAGCAAGTTGCGGCCGACGTGAACCGAGATTTAGTTAATATCATTGAGCGAGTTCGTCAAACGCTCAACAAAGGCTATCAAATTAATCAATATTGGCTAAACAGTTCTGCCAGTATTGGTGTGGCATGCTTCCCGGAAGATGGTAAAGATGCCAAAACATTATTAAAACATGCTGATACCGCCATGTATGCAGCTAAACAGAATGGGCGAAACGGAAGTTACTTTTTTAACGAAACATTATCCACGGCACTATTAGAAAGATTATTGATTAAAGATCAGCTAAATAATGCCATGTCAGATGCGCAACTTGAAGTGCATTACCAGCCAAAATGTTGCGTTGATACACATGAGATTGTCGGTTTAGAGGCGTTACTTCGTTGGAATCACCCTCAACACGGGATGATTTCTCCTAGCCGCTTTATTGATCAAGCTGAAGACAGTGGCTTAATTATCGATATTGGATTATGGGTACTTGAACAAGCCTGTCAGCAAGGATATCGCTGGCTTCAACAAGGGATACTGAGAGGTAATATTTCGGTTAATATTTCACCGGTACAATTATCACAACCGACTATTGTTGATGACATTGCTGCCATTTTAGAACGAACCGCCTTCCCGGCTCATCATCTTGAACTTGAAATAACCGAGTCATTACTCATTAAAGATTTAAAAACAGCACAAGACGTTCTATTAGCACTCAAACAATTACGCGTACGTATTGCCCTAGATGATTTTGGCAAAGGTTATTCGTCATTAAACTATTTGACCCAGTTCCCCATTGATACTTTAAAAATTGATAAGGGGTTTTTAAGCAGTATTTTGCCTGAAGAAACCAGCAATATAGTATTACGAAACATCATTACCTTAGGTAATGAGCTGAAATTAGATGTCATTGCAGAAGGCGTCGAAACTCATGCTCAACTGCTTAAATTGAAACAGTATAATTGTAAAATAGTTCAAGGTTTTTTATTCAGTCATGCTCTTGATGTCACTCAATTAGAAGTATGTCTTCTACATAACAAGTTAACCTTATGTGAATATGTTGAAGTTGAAAACGAATAATGAGAGCGGCAACTTATTAGCGATTCATGCATAAGCAGCACCCAAACTGTTAACGACTTACTGCGACGTCTGCAAACACACATAACCTTCACTAACGATGCTGTCACCTATCAATCTGTATTCTAAACTAACCCTAATAAGGTGCCTTAAACTCTCGTTATTGATGCGAAGACACATTCATTTCAAGGCAGATAATTACCTGTAAAATGCTTATTCATATCGCATTACATTGTTATTATTTAAATCAATAATGAGAGGGCTCACATGATTGGGAATATCACTTTATTTGCAAAAGTGTTATTCTTGCTGGGCCGTAGCAGGACACTTCTATAAAGGATTATATGTCGTTAATACGTTACAAAAAACTAATTTTTGATTACATTCCCATGCCCAAACGAGTTCGTTTATTCATCCCATTGATATTCATATCAGTGGGAGTTCTATATACATTTAACTCGACCATCGCTGTGGCAGAACCACTAAAAATCACTTTAGCTGCAGAAGATAGTTGGCCTCCTTTTGCCGATGAAGTGGGTAATGGTATTTCCCATAACCTTATTAGACAGGCTTTTAAGCAAGTTGATGTTGACGTTTCTACTATTGTCGTACCCTATACTCGTGGTTTGATTATGACCGAGCGAGGTTCGGTTGATGGCGTTTTTAATGTGACAAAAGAGCAAAGCACTATTAACCGATTTATATTCGGTAATGAACCTTTGTTTACAGTAACAGCTTCTTTTTTCTTTGCCAAAGAACACCCTACCATTGCGGATAATAAATGGCAGATCCCAATAAAAAGCACGATTGGTATTGTGAGTGGTTATGAGTACGGCGACGAATTTACGACGCTTGTTGAACAGCTGCAATTACACGTCATCACGGTAAATAGCCAGCGCCAATTAATCAATTTATTATTAGTAGGCAGAATTGATACCGCCATTATGTATGACCTTGTTGCTGATGTTTACATCGAACAGATGGGTGTTAGCCGTAATATAAAAGCTAAGTTTAATAATCATACCAGTAAAATTTTCGTCGCATTTTCTAAACTTAACCCTCAAGCAGAGCACATTAGCCAATTACTCGACAAAGGGCTGCTAACGTTGCAAAGACAAGGTAAGTACCAACAGCTGCTTCTGCCTTCAAATGATTAACGACATAACCACAATATCAATAATATAAGGTCATAGTGTAATGAGTCACCCCTCTGTAGAGCACAAGTACAGCCCAGTTCACTCTTTTTCTGTACAAATTTATTATGAGGACACCGACTTTTCTGGTGTGGTATACCATCCTAACTTCTTAAAATATTTCGAGCGTGCGCGTGAACATGTCATCGGCGCAGATGTACTCAGCCAACTTTGGCAGCAACAACAATTGGGTTTTGCCGTTTATCGCAGCGATATGTTATGTCACGATGGGGTTGAGTTTGCAGATATTATTGATGTGCGCACACAATTTTATTTTGAAAGTAAATATCGTACCGTATGGAAACAACAAATATGGCGGCCTAATGCTAAAAAACCTGCAGTAACCGCTACAATTGAAATGGTCTGCATGAACCAGAAGCGTCAACTTTCACCTATGCCTGTAGAATTAATCGCTTATTTATCAGCAGGATTTAAGTAATTAACCATCAGACACAACGACATTTAACGTTGAAGAAATTAACTTTTAGGATCACTAAAGTGTGGATTATTAATTTTTTGATAATTAAGTTGCGGATAAAGATGTTCAAACTCACTGGCAGTAAATGGTTTAGCAAAGTAATCACCTTGAATAGTGTCTACTCCAAAAAGATGTAATGCATCTAAAACAGACTTAGATTCAACCCCTTCAACCGTCACTTCAAAACCTAAATTTTTAGCCAGCTCGATACTGGTCTTAACAATTTGTTTCGCCGCTTGAGATGTTTCAAATTCATCTAAAAAGGCTTTATCAATTTTCACTTCATCAACGGGCAAATGACGCAAATAAGCTAAAGAAGAATGACCAGTACCAAAATCGTCAATCGCAAGTTTAACTCCAATATCACGTAATTGATTTAAGGTAACAATCGTTTGCTCGAGCGATTTCATTAACACACTTTCAGTAATTTCAATGGTAATGGTTTCGGCAGGAACCAGATACTGGGATAGTTTGGTGGCGACATCGGCAGCAAGGTTTGGATTATCTAAATCAGTAGATGACAAATTAATGGCTACATTAACGTAAACCCCCATATTTCGCCATTTGGCTTGTTGAGCCAATACGTTATCTAACACCCAACTACTCAGAATATCGATCATTCCGGTCTGTTCCGCTAATGGAATAAATTCATTGGGAGAAATTAATCCTAGGCCTTCATGTTGCCAACGAATTAACGCTTCAACCTGCTTACATCGGC
This sequence comes from Shewanella sp. AC91-MNA-CIBAN-0169, assembly GCF_040310165.1. NCBI lineage: Bacteria > Pseudomonadati > Pseudomonadota > Gammaproteobacteria > Alteromonadales > Shewanellaceae > Shewanella > Shewanella sp. AC91-MNA-CIBAN-0169. The sequence continues at coordinate 518,658 of NZ_JBEOPM010000001.1, read as the reverse complement.
CGCTTTTTATGTCTAGCTTTGGTTGAAATACCATAAATAATTGACCTTGCTTTAACCCTTTAGGCAAGCCATTAATAATCAACAATTCTCGGTATTGTGCTTTATCATCATCTTGATCGTAAAAAGCAATCGGCTGTTTTAATGCTTTGGCTTTCTTCAGTGCTAAATCTAAACGGCGCAGCATCAAACTGACATCGGCATGATGCTCATTGAGCGACAATACTCCGAGCTGCATTTTGATACTGATTGGCTGTTGTTCTATTTCAAATGGACTTTGTAAATCATTTTTTATCGTTTGCAACTGTTCGACAGTCAACGGTTGCTGGAAAAACAACAAAAATTCATTACCGTTCATACGTGCGATGAACTGTGCTTTACAGTTCAGGTTATCTATCCGCTTGGCAAAAGCTTTCAGCAATTTGTCACCAAATAAAAAACCAAATAAATCATTCACAAAACGAAATTGTCGAATATCCACCAGCACTAACATACCTTCTGAAATAGGCATTTTTGACAACATTTTACGTTTAAAGCCAACACGATTAGCTAATCCGGTTAACTTATCTCGTTCGGTGCTAAATAAGCTTGATTGATGTAAATGATGGAGGACATTAATGAGCGGTTTTAACGATTTGGCAGGAGAATCTATGTTAAATGAATCTTGATTGAGTAATTGTAATTCTAACGAGTGAGTTAATTGTTTAATAAAACGATGCTGACGCCAATGGAGAAATGCAATGGTGCACAGCATAATCACAATCATAAATAACACTGTTATTAGCAAATAATTCATTAAGTATTCATCATGTTACAGTTTTAGCCATCGGTTATTTAAACATCAAAAACATCTCACTTAGATATTAATCATTTAATGTTAGCTCATTGATTAATACCCGTGAAACTCACTTAACATAGCATTATTCGTAACTTTGCTTAATTGAATGGTACATATCAATAAACTCATCACTAGCAAGATCTTCTGGTGTTACAGGTAAACCTCGTAGGACAAAGACACCTAACCTTTCTTCTAACTCTTCACCGGCTCTAAGTTCACCAGTATAAAATGCCGCAGAACGAATAAAGTCGAGATAAGTCACTTTTTCAGGCATATAATGAAGATCAGCCCAACGCTCCACCACTTCCATAACTTCTGGGGCAAAGTCCCACGTTTTTAATACCGCACGACCAATCGGCCCCTGCATTTTACGTACGAGACTTCGTAAGTCATCAATTCGGCTAAACAATTCTGGGTGAACTTCTGCTTCGGTTAATACTGGTAATGCACCAATATTATGTACCAATCCCGCAAGGGTAAGCGTATCACGGTCTAGTTTTTTAGTGGGATGACGTTTGTTATACATTTCAAGCATCGCACAAGATGAAGCCGTCACTTCAATAGAGGTTTTCCATACCTCATCCATCACCTCCCACACCATTTCGTTGGTTGAGATAAAGAGCTGTTCCATGGCAACTGACGTGGTAATAGATTTAATTTGCACTAAACCAATACGATTAACTGCGGCATTGATGCTTTCTGCTTTATTACCACGAGAATATAAAGCGCTGTTTGCCACTTTAATAATACGGGCTGAAATAGCCGCATCTTGTCCAATAATATCTGCTACTTGTTTAAGGCTCGAATCTTGACGAGATACCACTTCTTGAACACGCATGGCCACTTCAGGTAATGTTGGTAAAACTAAAGCATCATCTTTGAGCTTTTTTAATAGTCCAACCAAGAGTTGATGTTCCGTAGACATGGGTTCTCCATAAATAAATAGTCTCTAATGCTGGATTATATACCCAAACCGATAACGTTTGCGATTACTCAACTGACGACAACTCAATTATTTATATCTTTCTGTGCTGATTTAACAGTTATAAATTCCTTCGATACAATAAAAATACAACCAACCTCACAAATACCAAGGCTATATTTGTCCTCGCTAATATCCTTAAGTAAGCTTCGACCCTTTCATCACACAATGTTCAATTAGGTCAAAAAACATGTTTAAACCTGAATTATTATCTCCTGCTGGTACGCTTAAAAATATGCGTTACGCCTTTGCTTATGGTGCTGATGCTGTTTACGCAGGCCAACCTCGTTATAGCTTACGAGTTAGAAATAATGATTTCAAAATGGAGACACTTGCCAGCGGTATTGAAGAGGCTCACGCCCTCGGTAAAAAATTGTATGTGGTGAGTAATATTGCCCCACATAATGCCAAGCTAAAAACCTATATTAAAGACATGCAACCGGTGATCGCGATGAAACCTGATGCGGTGATCATGTCTGACCCTGGGCTTATCATGATGGTCCGCGAAGCGTTTCCTGAACAAGTGGTTCACTTATCGGTTCAAGCAAATGCGATTAACTGGGCATCGGTTAAATTCTGGCAACAACAAGGCATCAAGCGAGTCATTTTATCGCGTGAATTATCATTGGATGAAATTGAAGAAATTCGCCAACGTTGTCCAGATATTGAATTAGAAGTGTTTGTGCATGGCGCACTTTGCATGGCGTACTCTGGCCGTTGCTTGCTCTCTGGTTACATGAATAAACGCGATCCTAATCAAGGAACCTGTACCAACTCATGCCGTTGGAAATACGATGTACACCCAGCACAGCAAACAGAGACTGGCGATATCATCCCTGTGGCTCCAACCGTACAGTTTGAGAGCCCTACATTAGGTTCGGGCCAACCTAGTAGCGACATAGTGCTACTGCAAGAAGCTGGTCGTCCTGGCGAGTATATGCCTGCGTTTGAAGATGAACATGGCACCTACATTATGAACTCAAAAGATTTACGGGCTATTCAACATGTGGATCGTTTAACCAGAATGGGGATTGATTCATTAAAAATTGAAGGTCGTACCAAATCTTTTTACTATGTCGCGCGCACCGCACAATTATATCGCCAAGCAATTGAAGATGCCGCTACAGGCAAAGACTTTGATCGCACATTAATGAACAACCTTGAAGGTTTGGCGCATCGTGGCTATACCGAAGGGTTTTTACGTCGTCACGTTCATGACGAATATCAAAACTATCAATATGGCCATTCTGTGAGTGATAGCCAGCAATTTGTTGGTGAGTTTACCGGTAAACGAAATACTGAGGGTTTGGCTGAAATTGATGTTAAAAATAAATTTTCAGTTGGCGACAGTGTTGAAATAATGACAACTGAAGGTAATTTTGTTATCACTATTGAATCGTTAATTAATCGCAAAGGCGAATCGATTGACTCTGCTTTAGGCTCAGGCCATTTTGTGTTTCTAGCGCTTCCGGCAGATATTAATATCGACAAAGCCATGTTAATGCGAAATTTACCTGAGGGAATGGATACACGAAACCCTCATCAACCAGCTTAAATTAAGGTTTTTATGGCACTAATCATCGACGATAGCTGTATCAATTGTGATATGTGCGAACCCGAATGTCCTAATGAGGCCATTACTATGGGTGAAGAGGTGTATGAAATCGATCCCGCGTTGTGCACCGAATGTGTCGGTCATTACGACAAGCCAACTTGCGTGTCTGTTTGTCCTATAGATTGTATCGATCCCGACCCAAAACATGTCGAGTCACATGATGCGCTATTACTAAAATACGCTGCTCTCACGGGCAATGTGTAACCTCAGGATTGAGCAACTAAGAGCTAATATATAGTGCCTAGTATCTAGTATCTAGTATCTAGTATCTAGTATCTGCAAAAACGGCGCTTAATGCGCCGATTTTTATAGTCAAATAACACCATCACTATTCACTGGCTGTTAATGTTTGTAATACTTTTGCCAGTTGCTCAATGCCGTTCCGAGCGGGTTTGGGTAAGTTATCTAACTCTATAGACAACAATAAATTTTTAACCTCTAACCCCAACTCTGTATCCCCTTCTATACGTAATTTACGCTGAAAAAATAGCGTGTCGGGATCTTCTTTGCCTGCTGCAACCAAAATTAACTCAGGCACATTGGCACTTAATGTCACATCAGGCTGAGTAAAAGCACGCACTCGTAGTTGTTGTTCGACACCCACCTCAAAACGCAAACCAATATCATCAACACAAATGCCTACCCACTTTTGTTTGAGAAAATGGAGTTCATCTGCCTTCAATTGTTCCGCTAACACTAAATTAAGCAGCTTATTAATGACGATTATTTTTAACGCTTCAGGCATCAAGTTTAGCGAGCGACGGCTTACTTGAGGCGCAAAATGTAACAAGTGCGCCGATAATTGTTGTGTAAATGCTTGAGCCATCGAGAGTACCTACTTGTAAATTGAACCAATAATCAAGTCAGTTTACTGGCAATTTATCTAACGAAACCTGTTTTAAATCAAATCATGTTAACTCAATCACATTTACACTCCTGTTCTTTGAAAAAAATGAGAACACCAACATGGAACTCTTATGCCCTGCAGGTAATTTAGCGTCGCTCAAAGCCGCTCTGAACGCTGGCGCTGATGCGGTTTACCTCGGACTAAAAGATGACACTAATGCGCGCTCGTTTGCAGGTCTAAACTTTTCTGCAGTACAACTGGCACAAGCGACAAAACTGGCCCAAAGCCAAGGGCGAAAGGTATTTTTAACCCTAAACACTTTTCCGAAACCCGGCGAAGAACAGCGCTGGTATCAGGCCGTCGATTTAGCCGCACAATTAGAAATGGATGCCCTCATCGTAGCTGACTTATCATTACTCGATTATGCCCACCAGCATTATCCGCACCTTCCGCTACATTTATCGGTACAAGCCAGCGCCACAAACTTAGGGGCTCTGTCATTTTATCAACAAGCTTTTAATATCGAACGAGCAGTATTGCCACGAGTGTTGTCGATTAAACAGGTTAGAGATTTAGCTAAAGTGAGCCCTGTTGAGCTTGAAGTATTTGCTTTTGGTAGTTTATGCATCATGGCTGAAGGACGCTGCCATTTATCATCATATGTAACAGGACAATCACCTAATACCGGCGGCTCATGTTCCCCGGCTAATCATGTGCGCTGGCAAGATTCTGGCAGCGATAAATTGACCCGACTCAATAATGTATTAATCGATAAAGCTGATGCTAACCAACAACTGGGTTATCCAGTGGTCTGTAAAGGCCGTTATGTTGCTGAGTACGATCATGATGCAAAGTATTTACTGGAGTCACCTACCAGTTTAAACACCTTAAGCTTGTTACCCGAGCTCGCCCAAGCGGGAATTAAATCACTTAAAATAGAAGGACGTCAGCGAAGCCCTGCTTACGTCAGCCAAGTCACCCACGTTTGGCGTAGCGCTATCGACACTTATTTAGCCAACCCCGAGTCTTTTTGCGAGCAACCACAATGGTCGCAAGCGTTAGCAAAAGTATCCGAAGGACAAATCACTACATTGGGCGCTTATGAGCGTCAATGGCAATAAGGTTTTACAATGAAAATATCTCTCGCTCCAATTAGTTACTGCTGGTCAAAATCTGACGTTGAGCACTTTTATCAGCAAGTAGCATTGAGTAACATCGATAGCGTTTATTTAGGTGAAACCGTATGTAGCCGCCGCCGTGAACTGAAGTTTAACGACTACCTAGATCTCGCCAATATGCTTAAGTCTCATGGCAAACATGTGGTGTTATCAACCATGGCTTTGATAGAAGCGCAATCTGAGCTTAATGAACTGAAACGAGCTATTGATAATGGTGATTTTAGTATCGAAGCGAATGATATGGCTGCAGTACATTATGCGCACCAAGCGAAAGTCCCCTTTGTGTGTGGGCCAACAATCAATAATTACAATCGGACCAGTCTTGATTTATTGCACCAAAAAGGGATGTATCGTTTTGTCATGCCTTGTGAATTATCACAGCAGTGGTTAAACACCGTCATTAATCAAGGCGATAAACCCGCTTTTGAAATAGAGGTGCTCGGTCACGGCTATTTACCCTTGGCACATTCTGCACGCTGTTTTACCGCCAAACATTACCAATTGCCAAAAGATAAGTGTCAAACTATTTGCCAACGCCATAGCAAAGGCTTACTGGCTCAAACTCAAGAGTCACAACCGTTACTCCGCTTAAATGGCATTCAAACTCAATCTGCGGCGCAGGTAAACCTGATTAACCAAATTCCACAAATGATAGACATGGGGATTGATTATTGGCGTATATCCCCCAATAAATTAGCCGATATAACGATGGGTTCAGAACTTGCTCATGTATTAGCGCAAATAACAGAAGAGCCGCTTAATAGTAAATCGCTAATTAATAAACAGTTTAACGACAATAAACAGGCATCGATTATCAATCATCATTGCAATGGCTATTGGTTAGGGTTACCGGGCATGGACTATTCCCTTGAGCCCAATACTCCAGCGCGTTAACCTTATAAACGCTACTTGATAGCCATTAATAAAAGTGGTCATGAACCGTCATCATATCCATGTTTATTAATGGCATACAAAACATAAAAAAGTGCTAGATCCAAAGATAACACACACCCGCAACAAAGTTTCAACAGGCTGATTAAATTAGATTTTAACCATATACCCCGACAATTTCTTAAAGTAAATATCTACTCACATTTAACTAATATCTATTCGATTAAGTTATCATTTTACATACAGCAAATAAGGGGGTAACCTTGCCTACCCAAAAAAACAACTGAATGGACATTCAATTTTGGTCCATAATAAACAGTTGGGTAGCACAGCTGGCCAACTTAGAACACATAAGTAAGGTGTATTTAACGTGACACATAAAAAACATAACATTAAAACAATTCTCACCTTTATTATTCCGTCACTGATTGGCTTGTTACTGTTTATGACGCCTATCAATGTCGAAGGTTCGATTACCATTCCGATTGCAATCATCTCAAAAGCGTTGCAAAGCCAAATGGGCAGTTCGATTCAGCTTATTGTTACCTGCATTGTAGTATTAATGGCATTGGCCTCGTTACTGACACAGCTCATTAATCCTAAATTCGTGCGTAAAAGTACTTTTTTACGCACTTTACTGAAAGTGAATTTATTTTGGTTAGCTGTGCGCATTCTAGGCGCAATTTTTATCGTCATGGTTTATTTGCAAGTGGGCCCCGAAGCGATTATTTCATCTGCAACCGGTGGCTTAGTTCTGAATGATTTAGTACCTGTACTATTTTCAGTATTTATTTTTGCTGGCATGTTATTACCGCTATTGCTCAATTTTGGTTTATTGGAGTTTTTTGGCACATTATTAACCAAAGTAATGCGCCCAATATTCAATTTACCTGGTCGCAGTGCTATTGACTGCATGGCATCTTGGTTAGGTGATGGCAGTGTGGGCATTTTAATGACCACTAAACAATACGAAACCCGTTTCTATACTGCACGCGAAGCTGCTGTTATTGGTACAACCTTTTCTGCCGTATCGATAACCTTTAGCTTAGTGGTGATATCACAGGTCAAACTTGAGCACTTGTTTGTGCCGTTCTATCTGACAGTGTGCTTAGCTGGTTTTGTTGCTGCAATAATAGTCCCTAAATTACCGCCGCTATCATGGAAGAAAGATCTGTATATTGATAATACCCCTCGCCATGAAGATGACGAAACGATCCCAGCCAATCATGGTGTATTTTCGTGGGGATTTGATCAAGCAATGCAACGCGCATCTTCTGCAGGTGGCATTAAGCATGTGCTAACGGAAGGGATTAAAAACGTTGTCGATATGATATTCGGGGTTATCCCTGTTGTTATGGCTATTGGTACCGTCGCATTAGTGTTGGCTGAGCATACGCCTATTTTTAATTACTTAGGTATGCCATTTATTCCGCTGTTAGAACTGCTGCATATTCCCGAAGCTACCGAAGCCTCGAAAACGATTGTGGTAGGGTTTGCCGATATGTTTATCCCATCCATTTTGGCCAGCTCTATAGAATCAGATTTGACCCGTTTTGTTATTGCTGCTTTATCGGTTACTCAGCTTATTTATATGAGCGAGGTAGGTGCTCTTTTAATTGGTAGTAAAATACCGGTTAACTTTTTTGAGCTATTCGTTATCTTTATTCTACGAACCTTAGTAACACTACCGATTATTGCATTAATGGGTCATTTACTCATTTAGTTGAAGTCAGTATATATAACCACTCAAAATAACCAGGGAGCGCAATGCGCTCCTTTTTTAAACTAAATATTCTCAGCGTAATCGAGATAAATCGAGTATGCTTAAACAATAAACACTGACTATGTGTCTTTGCGATATTGATTACTAAGGGCAAACTATGGACGACAGACGTAAATTTTCTCGTATTTTTTTTGCAGCCAGTGCTCATCTCGCGCAAACAGAACAAACTTGGCGCACTAAAATTTTAGATTTAAGTCTTAACGGTGCATTAGTAGAATTACCATCTGGGTATACAGGTCAACTCAATAGCATTTTAACCTTAGAGTTTGTGTTACCCGACTCTGATATTGAACTCAAAATGGAAGCGGCAATTGTCCATAAAACCCCAGAACACCTGGGCTTAAAGTGTACTCACATTGACGTTGACAGCATTACCCACCTGCGCCGAATTATTGAACTCAACATAGGCGATGCTGAGTTATTAGATCGTGAGCTTACGTCGTTAATCACTCCAGCGCCTTAAGCTTTCAGATATACCGTAAAATGCAAAAAAGGTAAGTCAATGACTTACCTTTTTTATGCTCAAGTTTTGCTTTTAGCAACCGAGGGTTAATTAATTAACTCAAGCAGCTCATGGATAGTTTTCACTGGAATAATTTTTGCCCCAAGCCCTTCCATGGTTTTGTGATAATTACGAAATGGGATAAAAATCTCAGTAAAACCATGCTGCGCAGCTTCTTTTACTCTCGGCACACCACTATCAATTGGGCGGACATCGCCATTCAAACTCAACTCGCCCATAATACAAGTGGTTCTAGGCACGACAAAGTCGTTTAAACTGCTCAGTAATGCCGTAACAAGCGCTAGATCGATGCAGGTTTCTGACTCATCAATTTTTAAACCGCCTACTATATTAAAAAATGTATCATGAAAAATTTTGGTTTTAGTATGCTTACGTAAAATACCGGTTAACATTTTAATCCGATTCATGTTTAAGCCCACACACACTCGTTGTGGAAACTCAGATTCAGTCTCGGTGGTTAAACATTGTATTTCCAATAGTAAATTACGGTTACCTTTACGAATACAAGTGATGGTCGAGCCCGGCGATTCGGTGGTTGAACCCGATAAAAATATTTCACTTGGGTTATCAACACTGATCATACCGCGTTCACTCATGCGGAATATCCCCACGGTATCAACATCACCAAAACGGTTTTTATTGGCGCGCAAGGTACGAATTTGCCCGTCGTTGGTGTCGATATGTAGCAATGAATCTACGATATGAACCAAGGTTTGCGGGCCTGCTATTTCGTTATTTTTATTTACGTGAGCAATAATGAACATGGTGACATTATTTTTTTTACAATATTGAGTAAATGCTTGAGCCGCCGTTTTAACTTGTGAAGGCGACCCCGGACTGCCATTGGCCGCATCGGTGACAACCGCTTGAATAGAGTCAATGACAGCAAACTTGATTTGCTTGGCTTCTAATTCTTCAATAATGGCTTCTACACTGGTTTCAGACAGCAGAAACAAGTTATCTTCGTTATAATTAAGCTTTAAACGATTAACACGGTTTTTGAACTGAGATAATGATTCTTCTGCAGTACAGTACAGTGAAGCCATAGATTGTGACATCCGAGCAACCAAATCAGACAGTAATGTTGTTTTACCAGCTCCTGGGTCACCGGAAATAATATTCACCGATCCCGTCGTTAAACCACCACTGAGCACTCTATCTAATTCACCGATTTCAGTCAGTCTTTTTTCGGCATCTTGTGATTCAACTTCACTGAGTTTTTTAGAGCCCCCCCCCACAGCACCAGCGTATCCCAATACCGATGAACGTGAAGTTGAACTCTTTGAGGCCGACAGTTTCATTTCCACCAAAGAATTCCACGCACCACAACGACACTGTCCCTGCCAACGCGGATAATCCAGGCCACAATCGTCACAAACAAATGCCATTTTTGGAGCTTTCGCCATGTTAGTTCCTAGGTTGCAAATCAATTAGTACTTTTATGACCCATGTCACTCAGTCTAAGAATCAATAAAGCATCATTGTTAGAAATTTCTTTACTGCCTAAACCTCACATCGAACGAATCAAATATGATGGTTTAGGCAACTCATAAGTATAATAATAACAACGATCTTTAGTCAGAGTCTTGCCAATGATTAAAATATTGTCCACACTCATGTAAACAAACTGTAAAAATCAATAAACAAACGTTACATCAATACAGCATTACCATTAATACGCTATGTTAGTCTTCGTTTCAGAGTAATTAACAACGATATCATTTGTGCATACCTATCGAACAACATTGAAATGTATATTACTATAAAGATCAGCAATTTCTTGCCGATAAAATTATCAGCCAGGCTCACAATAAGCATTTAAAACGATAAAATAATGAGTTTAGATAACCACAGGGCATTAATCGAACAACTAAAACCACTGATCATGGAACCTGATTTTCAGGACGTATTTGAACAGTTAACCGTTGACGAATCTAATTCAACCCGTTTTCTATTGAAAATGGAGCTAAACCGTATCTCATCTTTATGTACACGAATTATAGATTTACGAGATAAAACGGAACTGCCATGTGAAGAAGTTGTCATCGCTAACCAAAGATATTTTCTAGACGAACCCGCTAAAGAAGCACTGCTACAAGCACTACCGTTATACCGCAACAAATATACCTTAGGTGTATACGAGCACGTTATAAAAGCGCATAAACTGCGACGCCTGAAACTCAGAGAAAATGTTTCAATTGAGGTTGTCGACGAGGAAAATCCATTTTTAGTGCCTGGTGTTGTACTTGGCAGCTACTTTAATCGCTGTGAAGAACGAATGAATTATAGCATTCGAATTATGGTTTCTCAGCAAGGCATAACCGAAGTCAATGGCGCAACGCTAGATTTATCTGTCGGCGGCGCTCGCATTAAGTTGCCATTAAAGCATCATTTAGACCAAGATAAACCTTTGCGAGTAAAACTACTTGAACTCAGCGATGAATTTTATCTAGATGATCTAAAGCATGGTGTTGAATATCAAATAGTGGATATTCAAAACAAAGATGATAGTGCTATTTTTAGATTGAAAAGACTGGGTAGTGGAGAAGCATTAGACGGCGTACTATCGCAGCTTATACGCAGTTATAAATTCCGTTATAAAGTTGATGTCAACGACGTCATCGTTACTGCTACCGGATTAGGTTATGAACGTCATTACTTACCACTATTAACGCATCTTCCTTTATTTGTTTCGATTGTCGATGGTAAACCAATCATAGCCTACGAATTACTGGGTAGAGGTAACCAACCAATCCAACATTATTTTCAAGATGAAAATGAAATAAGTCAGCTACCGAGCTTTATTAATATCCGACGCTTAAGCCAAATGATCAAAAGCTCCGAAAATAATGAACATTGTTATTTATTCAGTTTTACACACAATGCTAATGGTAAATTACATTTTTATTCTGCTACCTTAGCAGAGCTTAAAGCAACCAAAAATATGCATCTCTTTTTAGGTTTTGCATCGACAAAAACCAGCTGGCGCGTATTTAAAATTGTAATGCAGCCTATTGATCATAGCAAAAACTATAAAACATCTACCTTACCGGGGGATGATGCTCGTTATGCGGCCCTCACTGAGCAACAATTAGCTCAATTTAGTCATACTTTACAACTTATTGATTTAACCAACGAGGAAGCTCGTAAAGACTATCAATGCTGGTTTGATCAATCTGATGTGAATGGCTTAAAGATTTTCTCTCAAGCAAAAATAAAACAACACAGCATCAAAAAAGTATCAATGCCATTTAGTGAGCGGCGCCATGAGGCTCGATTCGTCTTTAAAACCTTAGTCACAATTCAACAAGGTGATAAACAGGCCACTGGTATTACTCATGATATTTCGAGTCGAGGTTTACAACTGACTCTAGATAAATCAGCTAATTTCAACGAACCGGGTCCGGTTACATTATCATTTCCACGCCTGCAAGCCGCTGCTGGAAAAACTAATTTATCGAATTTACCTTATCAGCTAATTCGCAGCCGGATGAATGGTGCAACTTTGCATTTGAGTGCCATCATTGGCCACTCCCCGCATGAAGGCGTTGAGTTTTTAAGTAAATTAATTGCTCACAATAAACAAAAACTCGAGCAATTATCAGACAATGAAGGCCAGAAAAAAGAACTGGCTGATGGTATGAAAAATCTCGTGATGCGCCAATTGCCAGGAGTGCCATATTTTATCGAAAAAACAGTAAAAGCGGCACAAATGGCTTACATAGGTATTGGTACCACGACTGATGAAATAAGCCATTTATTTGCTCAAGACAGCGATAAGGTACTGCAATACAATTTAAAGCCACTACTAGACAACAATGTATTAAAACAACACATCATAGACCCTATCAAGTTAATGAAACCCACTCATGATATGGCCTTTTTTGAAGTGTTTATGCAACTCACCCGCCACCCTAGAGGTGCAGTGCAGATCCAATGTAAACTTAAATCAGAACTGGGTAATAGAGAACAACAAATTCAATTTATTACCCAAAGTAAAAAAGTGGGTCGCTTCATGGCGTTAAGGGTGTATATAGGAGCAACTGAAAAGCCCGATATGAGTTATATTCGACGCGAGCTAGAATATATCCACATTCATGCTAATCACCGTGCAAAGCAATTAGAAGAACAATTATGGAGAGTTATCGGTTCGGGTGAGCTATTAGATATTACTACTGAAGTTGAAATCCGTTTTCCAAGCTTAATGATACTAGCCTAAGCAATCTTTCAGAAACCGCTACTCGTAATAAGCTATGGCATAAATCGATAAGAAGGATTTAGTTCAAATCTGCATTTTTTGCTAGTCAAAGATTAAATAACCAGAGAATAGGTTAATAACCACTTACTATTCCCATACAGCTAACTTGGCTCACATTGATAAATACCACTGTTTAATTTGTACAAAGTGATCTTGCTCGGCTTGTCGTTCAGTCAACATACCAGCATGATTATAATCCAATAAATTGCCCTTTTCTTTGGCGAGTAAAGTGTACTTAACCTGGCTAAAACCACATTCATCAATCATATCGCGTACATCTGACGGATTGCCTAATACGTGATCATTTTTACCAGCGATAAACCATGCCGGTGGCCATACCGCTTTAGTTGCGGCTTCTGCATAGTGAAAATTATCATCATGATCAACCCAATCACCTCGCACCCAATCAATCGTTTGTAATAATGATGCACTGCTCTCATTATCCATACCAACACGGAGTCGACAGGCATCAAAGTAGCCTTGTCTGCCAATATAAAAAGGCGCAAAACGATTCCAGAAAAAATCGACCATAAGCCATTTTTTAAATGACTTCACTTTGATAGTACGTTTGGAACCAAAGGTTAGTAACGATGCAACACTAGACTGTAAATGACTATAACGAGCCAAACTACTGGCCATTAACACCCCACCCCATGAATGGGCACACCAATGTACTTTATTAACCAAAGGGTGACGCTGTAGAATAAACTGCTGCACTAGTGGCAATTGTTCACGGATGACTTCTCCTTGTCCCAACGTAAAGTCACGGTGAATTTTAGGCTCGCTTAAGCCTCGTCCTGCGGTATCCATCACATAAACATCAAAACCAGCGTTAGCTAAAAAACAGCCTAAACCACGGCCAGAACTGCTATAAAACACTCTTCCATTAGACATAGCCCCATGCAACATCAAAATAGGAATACCTAGGGCTGTCGGCAATGAAGGACGAATATGCCGAAGGTGCAATTGACCATCTCTGTATGGTATAAAAAGTGAATCTTGGAGGATATCGATAGTCAAAATAGGCAGTTATGTTAGTGATTATAAATATAAAACTAACATTACTACCATGAAATACAACTAGAATAGAGTAATAATTCTATATTTAGCCTTGTTCATAAAGGTAAACATCAAAACGTTATAGTTGTAGGCAAAACACTAATGCTCGTAAATCGACATTTAGTATCGATGCATCAGCAGCAGCAATTAATTTAGGTTTAGCATGAAATGCCACACCTAAATCTGCAGCTTGGATCATCGGAATATCATTAGCGCCGTCACCAATAGCCACTCGCTGACCTGATGGAATGCCCCACTGTTCAGCACATTGACTAATCACATTAGCTTTGTATTGAGCATCTACTACTTCACCTGTCACTTCGCCACTTAGCTTACCATCAACAATAACCAGCTCATTGGCAAACGCCGCATCAAGATTAAGTAATGTTTTTAAATGGCCCACAAATGGTGTGAATCCACCAGAAGCGACAACCAGTTTCCATTGATGCGTTTTTAACTCGGCTAACATCACTTCAAGACCAGGCATTAAAGGCAAGGTATCGCACAACTGCTGAATAATAGAGGCATCAGCACCAGCAAGTTTACTGACTCGTTGTCTTAAAGACTGTTCAAAATCCAATTCACCACGCATAGCACTTGCCGTAACTGCTGCTACCTCCTCACCCACGCCAGCCATAACGGCGAGTTCGTCGATACATTCAATTTGAATGGCAGTAGAATCCATATCCATCACTAATAAACCGGGTTGGTTTAACCGTGCTAATGGCTGTTGAATGAGTACAATTTCGGCGGGTATATTTTGAGGAAATGACGCAACCCACCCGTCATTAGCAGTTTGAGCCGACAGTTCAAAACCAAATAAATCGTTTTGCCTGTCAAGCCTTGCGATATGAGTATCACTTGATATTGAAGATAACCAGGCTTCTATCTCTGTTGAGCATTGCGCACTAAAAATAACTCGACAACGATACGGTAAGTGAGATTGTAAGTTACGTAAATAATCTGACTCTTGATAACGATATAACACACAGCCTAAATGTTGATATGTCTCACAAGTATCTGAAAATAAAAAATTTAGTAAAACATTATCACGTTGTTCAAGCATCAATACGGCCTCTTAGTATGTTACGACTATCTACTGACAAATTTTTCGATTAGTATAGCTTTTTGATAATTCTCTGTAATTGGGTTAGCACAGAATGGTTGCTCGGTAAAAGAACTCCCTAAAACAGCCTCCAATTAAATAGAAAAAACACTGAGGATTAAAGTGATTTTTGTTAAAGGTCTTAAGAAAAGGCAAAAAATTAGCAGAATTGTGCAAATCATTGTGGCAATAGCACTGATCTTCGGCCTAATGTACTTGTGGCAATCAAGTTTACGTAATGGTCAAAAATTATTAAATTCACAAACCAAAGTGATGGCAAGGCTATTAGCACAGCAAGCCGCTAATGGTGCGGCTCCAGCAATGTTTTTACAAAATGATGAGCAACTGCAATGGTTAGCATCAGCACTTGCTGCTGATCCTAAAGTGATGTCGGTGAATATCTATAATTCACAAGGTGTAAGGCTAGCCTTTGCCCAAAGTGTGTCTTATGAAAACTTAGAAGCCGACTCTGAAATATTAAAAGGCTTATTAAAACCATATCCCCCCCTGATTGAGAACGTTGTTCAAGACGACAACAATTTAGGTTACGTTGAAGTACGTTTAAATCTTGATATATTTTTCGACGAAATAAAAATATTGCATGAACAGAACATGCAATTACAGCAGATGATGTTAATTGTAGCTGGCTTTATTGGTTTGCTGTTATCGCGAGCACTTTCATTTAAGCGTGCCGATTTTGACCGCCGAAAAGCCCAAGCTAAATTACGTAAAAAGCCTAAAAAATCGACCTTGATCGCTTCAAACGAAACGCAAGCAGACGAGTCAGAAGATGTAAAACAAGATCCTCCTGCCTAGAGAGATTGCTGACAGAAATGACAAACATAAAAAATGGGCACTCAATGAGTGCCCATTTTTATGACTAACGATTAAATTACAGTGTTAACGCTGCATCTAAAGTCATGATGATCATGTCGCTGAATGTCGTTTGACGCTCATCAGAGGTCGTCTTCTCACCGGTACGAATGTGGTCTGATACCGTTACAACACATAACGCTTTGGCGCCTAATTCATGTGCTACACCGTATAAACCAGCGGCTTCCATTTCGACGCCAAGAATACCCATTTTTTCCATAACATCAAACATTTGAGGATCTGGAGTATAAAATAGGTCGGCAGAGAAAACGTTACCTACACGGATTTTAGTGCCGTGCGCTTTCGCTGAATCAACAACAGCACTTAGTAAGCTGTAGTCTGCGATTGCAGCAAAATCGTTATCTTTAAAACGTAAACGGTTCACTTTAGAATCAGTACATGCACCCATACCGATAATCACATCACGTACTTTTACGTCAGTGCTGATTGCGCCACAAGTACCAACACGGATTAAGTTCTTAACACCGTAGTCTTTGATAAGTTCGTGTGCATAGATTGAACAAGATGGGATACCCATACCTGAACCCATAACAGAAATACGCTTACCTTTATAGGTACCGGTAAAACCTAGCATGTTACGTACATCAGTCACTTGCTCAACATTTTCTAAAAATGTCTCAGCAATATATTTTGCACGTAATGGATCGCCTGGAAAAAGTACCGTTTCAGCAAAAGCACCTTCAACAGCATTAATATGTGGTGTAGCCATGTTATAACCCCTATGTTTCTATTTTATTTTGTATTGCTTAGTCATGTTTACAGTTTAGCAAAGCCATTAAACTTTATATAGAACCGTCGTTTGAAAATGTGACTAATTAATAAAAGATTCACCATAATTCATCGGTTCTAACTCAAAATAACTCGCAATAGACTGGCCAATATCAGCAAAAGACTTACGACGGCCTAGCGAGCCTGCAGATAAACCTGCACCATAAGCGAGTACCGGCACACGTTCACGAGTATGTTCGGTGCCAACCCAAGTAGGATCACAACCATGATCAGCAGTGAAAACCACTAAATCTTCAGGTTGTAAAATCGCTAATAATTCCGGTAAACGAGAATCAAAGTACTCAAGTGCTTTAGCATAACCGGCAGTGTCACGGCGATGACCATAATGAGAGTCAAAATCAACGAAATTGGTAAACACAATCGTGTTATCGCCAGCACGTTTAATTTGCGCTAAGGTTTCGTCAAATAACTCTTCAAGACCAGTCGCTTTAAATTGTTGAGTAATACCGCTGTGCGCATATATATCAGAAATTTTACCGATACTCACCACTTCACCGCCAGCATCTTTAAGCTTATCTAATACCGTAGGCGCTGGTGGTAATACCGCATAATCATGACGGTTACCAGTACGAGCGAAATCAGCAGCGCCAGTGCCAACAAACGGACGAGCAATTACGCGACCAATGTTATAAGGCTCTAACTCTTCACGCGCTATTTTGCACAAGTTGTATAGATTTTCTACACCAAAACTTTCTTCATGACATGCTATTTGGAATACAGAGTCCGCAGAGGTATAGAAAATAGGCTTGCCTGTTTTCATGTGCTCTTCGCCTAACTCTTCAAGAATTTGAGTACCTGACGCATGGCAGTTACCTAAAAAACCATCTAAACCAGCACGTTCAAGAATTTTATCTGTAAGTTCTTTAGGAAATGAGTTGGTTAAGTCACTAAAATAACCCCACTCATAAAGGACAGGAACACCCGCCATTTCCCAGTGACCACTAGGAGTGTCTTTGCCTGAGCTTAATTCGTCAGCATGGCCATAAGCACCGATGAGTTCGACATTATCAGCAAATCCAGCAGCAAACTTACCCGTACTTTCAAAACCAGCATGGCCTAGACCAAAGCGAGCAAGATTAGGTAATTTCAATGGACCTTGACGGCCGATATCCGCTTTGCCGTCAGCACAGGCTTGCGCGATGTGACCAAAAGTATCAGAGCCAACGTCACCAAACTTATCGGCGTCGGTAGCAGCACCAACACCAAAAGAGTCGAGCATTAAGATAAAAGTACGTTTCATTATTTGTTTCCTTTATAAATCTGAAGCGCGAATATAACGATATATTTCAGGCGTTTTCTCAGGCGCGCTATCACCAATAATAATGGCTTGCTGAATAGCAGCGGCAGCTTCGGCGAAAGCATCTTCAGATTGAGCATGGATCATCGCTAACGGAATATCTTTGTTAACTTCCTGACCCAATGCGCATACTTGAGTTAATCCAACACTGTAATCCAGTGCATCACCTGGTTTGCGACGTCCACCACCTAAGGTCACTACGGCTAAACCAAGTTCTCGTGTATCCATTTTGTAAGCAAAGCCAGATGTATTGGCATATACAGGTCGTACAATTTTCGCATGAGGTAAATACTTATCATATGCCTCAACAAAATCTGTTGGGCCACCTAAGCCAGACACCATTTTAGCAAATGCCTCTGCTGCTTTACCATTATCTAATACAGTATTTAGTTTATGACGAGCTTCTGCTTCATTCTGTGCAATACCACCCAAAATTAGCATTTCTGCACATAATCCCATGGTGACAGCATATAAACGTGGATTACGATATTGACCAGTCAAAAAGTTTATCGCCTCACGAACCTCAACCGCATTACCTGCACACGAAGCCAATACTTGGTTCATGTCAGTTAACAATGCCGTTGTTTTAGTTCCTGCGCCATTAGCAACAGCAGTAATACTGCGAGCTAATTCTTCAGATGCTTCGTAAGTAGGCATAAATGCACCGCTGCCGACTTTGACATCCATTGCAAGAGCATCAAGCCCCGCGGCTAACTTTTTAGATAAAATAGATGCGGTGATAAGTGAGATAGATTCAACGGTGGCGGTATTATCACGAATCGAATAGAAACGCTTATCAGCAGGGACTAAGTCACCGGTTTGACCAATAATGGCAACACCAGCATCTTTAACCACTTTGCGGAATAATTCACTTGAAGGCTCAGTTTGATAGCCAGGAATAGCATCAAATTTATCTAACGTACCACCGGTGTGACCTAAGCCACGACCTGAAATCATTGGTACATAACCGCCACAAGCTGCAGCCATAGGGCCAAGCATTAGGCTGATTACATCGCCAACACCACCAGTGCTATGCTTATCGATAATCGGGCCATTGAGGCCCAGAGAATCCCAATTTAATACGGTTCCGGAATCGCGCATTGCAATCGTTAATGCAATCCGTTCGTCCATATTCATATCTTTGAAATACACTGCCATGCCGAACGCAGCAATTTGGCCTTCTGAAACCGTGTTATGAGTAATGCCATCAACAAAGAATTGAATTTCTGCAGTGCTTAATACATCGCCATTACGTTTTTTGCGTATAATTTCTTGAGCTAAAAACATGTTACGTCTCCCTTTAGGCAACCCATCACCTTTAGGGTCGCCTTTAATAATAGGATGCTATCAAGTGATAGCGCCTCAGTACGACAATGATCCAAGGCCATACTGAGATTTTTGACTATCTATGCGATTAGTAACCTGAAGTAGGCTTAGGGGTATCAACTAATTCTAATGTATGTAATAAGCTATTTAATAAACTAGATGCACCAAAACGGAAAGTTTGTGGGGTAACCCAATCAGCACCCAAAATGCGCGCAGCCAAGTCTAAAAACTCTGCTGTTTGTGCTGCATCACGAACACCGCCGGCAGGCTTAAAGCCTACATTGCGATTTTTCTCACTGATTACAGTTAGCATAATTTCAGCCGCTTCAAGTGTGGCGTTCACCGGTACTTTACCCGTTGATGTTTTAATAAAATCAGCACCGGCATCGATAGCTAATTCTGATGCTTTACGGATCAAAGCTGGATCTTTCAACACACCAGATTCGATGATAACTTTTAAAATCGCATCATCGCCGCACTCTTCCTTACAGGCTTTAACCAATTCAAAACCGACGGTTTCGTTACCTTCCATTAATGCACGGTATGGAAACACAACATCGACTTCATCAGCACCATAGGCAACTGCGGCACGAGTTTCTAGTACTGCGATGGCAATATCATCATTACCGTGTGGAAAATTAGTTACGGTTGCAATTTTAATGTCTTCACAATCAAGTTCATTTAGTGTTTTACGTGCAATAGGAATAAAACGAGGATAAATACAAATTGCGGCAGTATTACCTGCTGGAGACTTGGCTTTATGGCACAAATCGATGACCTTTTGATCAGTATCATCGTCATTTAAAGTGGTTAAATCCATTAATTCAATACCACGTTGTGCCGCTTTTTTTAAATCAGTCATAATTGCTCTCCGAAACGATAAATCAAAGTTGATAAATTTTTTTCAGGCAACACTATGTAGCTGGCATATGATTATAATTATGGCCGGGCCTTCAGTATTGCCAGTAAATCTTACTACTATTTACTAACCTAAGTATTCAATCTGATAACGAGTACCACGACTTGAATCCTTGAAGACCGGAAAAGATAAAACAAAGATAATTGTTTCAACTGTTCCGCGAAAAATCCATTTTAGCGCGTAAAAATAAAACTTTGTAGGGTACAAACTTTTATATAAAAACACTCTTATTAGACAATGATTTTAAATGAAAGTTCGATTTGCATTTATTGTAAAATATGGAGCCGCTAAACGCGGCTCCAACAACTCATATACAAAAAAACTAGATTTTGTAAGTTGCGGTTAGGAAGTGAGTCCAACCTGTTGTATTCAAACCATCAAAGAACTGATTCTTAAATGCATTGTCATTTAAGCCGTATGAGTGGTAGAAGTATTTAGCACCATAACCTAAAGCAAAACGGTCTGTATGGTAGTAAAGACCTAAGAAACCAGCGCCACCGTGTTCAGTGTTGTTATAGTTACCATCACTGTTTTGGCCTGAATATTCTTCGTCCATGTCAAATTGGTAATCAACATAACCTTGGAAAGATAAAAAGCTCTTGTCATCGAAGAAAACAAATGGCTTGAACCAGTTAGCTGAGAATTGGTAACCATTCCAGTCTTTACGGTTAATATCATAACTAGCGAACATGTTCATGCCAGTTTTACCTAACCATGGAACCATTACATCCGCACCAACACCCCAGAAAGACATGTTAACATCGCCAGCACCATTACCATCGGTATTGATAGCGCCGCCACCCCAGTTAAATAGAGTAGATAAATATACTTCTTGAACTGGGCCGAAAGATAAATCTTTACCAGTAATAGCATCAAGAGAAAAACGAGGAGCTAACTTCATGAACATTTTGCTCGCGCCGTCAGCTTTATCGCCTGAATCACTGTTGCCTAAGTTGAAAACATCAACATAACCATATAGGTCAACAAAACCAGAACGTCCACCAAACTCCATCTCTAAATAGTTATGGGTAGCTTCATCTTCGTTTGCAATTGGATGCTCATCGATTGCGTACATAATGTTAAACTGCATCCACTTATAATCATTCGCGTGAATGTCACCAGTTTGTTCAGCAGCAGAAACAGTAAATGCAGAGCCCGCTAGTGCAACGGTACTTGCTAATACTAAAGTATTTAATTTTTTCATCATCAACCCCATGTATATTATTTAACTATCTTCTTGGATAGCACTTCTTTTTAATCATTCGTATTTTACCGTTACTGATATAAATCTCAATATTTAATCGATAAAAAACGAATACAAAATTCTTTTTTGTGAACAATGTCGCGACTTTTTGTCCACACATCATTAACAATTTGACATTTCAATCTTGACTAGAGAATTTAATGCATCCTCTTTTGCAATCACTAAAACAGCATAACTTCGTATTGGGAAACGGTGGATTAACACAAAAATCAATAACAACTTTATTACAAAACTGGGTCTCTAATAATTATTAAAGTAAAGACCCAGCTGTAGGAGGTATTCCCCCTGGAATTACTCTTAACTTAGATAGCTAAGAATAAACCGGCTAATGTCGCGCTCATTAAGTTAGCTAATGAACCAGCGATAACAGCACGGATACCTAGTTTTGCAAGGTCATGGCGACGTGAAGGAGCCATAGCACCTAAACCACCAAGTAAGATTGCAATAGAAGATAAGTTAGCGAATCCACACAATGCGAAAGAGATAATCGCTTTAGTACGGTCTGACATCATTGCGCCAGTTTCAGCTACTACTTTAAAGCCTTCAGCAGATGCATCAAGTAGATACGGAGCGAAGTTTAAGTAAGCAACAAATTCGTTAACAACAATCTTTTGACCGATGAAAGAACCAGCAACAAGCGCTTCGTTCCAAGGTACACCGATTAAGAAAGCTAGAGGCATAAAGATATAACCAAGGATAAGTTCTAACGTAATACCCTCTAAACCGAACCAACCTGTTACGCCACCGATGATACCGTTGACCATTGCAATTAATCCAACGAATGCGATCAACATAGCACCAACGTTCAATGCAAGGTGCATACCTGATGCAGCACCTGAAGCAGCAGCATCTAACACGTTTGCTGGCTTATCAGGATCATCTGGTAAATCGTCCATTTCATTGATAGCCGCTTCTGTTTCTGGGTGCATCAGTTTAGCCATTAATAGGCCACCTGGTGCCGCCATGAATGACGCTGCAACTAAGTATGCAATTGGAACACCCATTTGCGCGTAACCCGCTAATACAGAACCAGCGATTGATGCTAAACCACCCACCATGATGGCGAATAACTCTGATTGAGTCATAGTAGCAATAAACGGACGCACAACTAACGGTGCTTCAGTTTGACCAACGAAAATGTTCGCTGTTGCTGACATTGATTCAGTGCGGCTTGTGCCTAATGCTTTTTGTAGACCGCCACCAATAATGCGGATGATCCACTGCATAATGCCTAAATAGTAAAGCACTGCAATTAAAGAAGAGAAGAATATAATGACAGGTAATACGTTGATGGCGAAAATAAAACCAACTTTAAAGTTAGCTAAATCACCAAATAAGAAGCTAGTACCTGCTTGTGCATAACTAATCACACTTGATACTGCGTCAGAAACACCTTTCAGAATGTCTTTACCGATTGGAACATATAATACGAAACCAGCGAAGAATGCTTGAATTGCTAAAGCACCACCAACGGTACGTACACTAATTGCTTTTCTATTATTTGATAGTGCAAAACCTATCAATAGTAAGGTGACCACCCCTACTAAACTCATTACTATATCCATTAATCATCACCCTTTTGTTAACAGTTTTTTTGAATGTTGTTAACTCACCTAATTTCCGCTGATGATTATAACTGAGCGTGAAACGAAAAGCGTCGTTTTGATCAAGTTTTTAAAGTTTAATTTCAAACCCTTACGACATTAAAAACAATTTATGTCTCTATGTTCATTAAAAAACAATTAAAGCTCAAACAGTTGCAATGCATTTTTATTCAACTGTTCTAATATACAAACAGTCGGCTTTTTCTTTAAAAATGCGATTTCGGACACAATTCGAGGAAGAATAAGAGGGGTGTTACGTGATTTAGGATGATCAAAAGGAGGCATACTTGGTGAATCAGTTTCCAATAAAAAGTGTTCTAAAGGTAAATTAACCACTGTTTCTCGAAGCTTTTTCGCACTTGGATTGAGTATTAAAGCACCAACACCTAATTTAAAACCGAGTGAAATATAACGTTTCGCAATTTCACTATTGCCATAGAACCCATGCACTACGCCGCCTTTAGGCAGTCTAATATGTGCCAACATTGACAATAATTCTTGGTGAGCTTTAACAGCATGTAAAATGACGGGTAATTGGTAAATTTGAGCAAGCGATAACTGTTTCTCAAGTAACAACAATTGTTTATCTGACCAATGGTGCAATTTATCCAGCCCACACTCCCCAACAGCAACCAAACGCCTATTCTTGCTATATTGTTGTATCGTTGCTTCAAGCTTAATAATGGCAGCATCAATGTCCTCAGGCACGTACCACGGATGAATACCAAGGGAGAAATAGCAATTAAACTGCTGTGCTATTAGAATTTGCTTTTGCCATTTATCAACCGACACACCAGGTAAAATAGCAGAGCTAATACCATGGCGATGCATGGCATCAAATAATTGTGTTCTATCATCATCGAACTCTGACATGTCGAGATGAGCATGAGTATCAATCATAAGGTTGCTCTTTTTTATTGCCATTCTGATTTATGACGGGCTCAGATGTCGATGCTTCATTTTTAGGTTCGCTCAATCGTGGTACACAGCTGCGTTTATTTTCTAGGGTTAACCCCATCTCATCACACCATAAAATGTACCTTTGCCAGGGTTTTACAATAAATAGCCTAAAAATAGCCTTAATCATCTTAATTCCCTGTTAAAAATAATAATAAAAAAGGCGGCACAGCCACCTTTTTTAACATATCTGTAAAAAACTTCTTAACATTTAATGTTCGCGTGTTTTGGCAAACTCAACATCAGGGTAGCGTTCCATCGATAAGTTTAGATTCACCATAGTAGGAGCAATATAGGTCAAGTTATTACCGCCATCTAGGGCTAAATTTTGACTACATTTACGTCGAAACTCTTCTAATTTACGTTCATCTTTGCAATAGACCCAACGTGCGGTACTCACACTGATACCTTCGTAAATAGCTTCTACGTTATATTCACTTTTTAAGCGTCCAACAACTACTTCAAACTGTAGCACACCAACCGCACCTACGATTAAATCGTTAGAATCAATTGGTCTGAAGACCTGAACGGCTCCCTCTTCAGATAATTGCACTAACCCTTTAAGCAGCTGCTTTTGTTTTAGTGGATCTTTTAAACGAATACGACGGAACATTTCAGGTGCAAAGTTTGGCACCCCAGTAAAGCGAAGTTTTTCGCCTTGAGTAAATGTATCACCAATTCGCATGGTGCCATGATTATGTAATCCAATAATATCGCCTGGGTACGCCACTTCGGCACGACTTCGATCACCAGCCATAAAGGTCAAAGCATCACTGACATTGACATCTTTACCGATGCGAACATGGTGCATTTTCATACCTTGTTCATATCTACCCGAGCAAACACGCATAAAAGCAACACGGTCTCGATGTTTTGGATCCATATTGGCTTGTATCTTAAAAATAAAACCAGAAAACTTTTCTTCATCAGGCGTGACATTTCGTACATCACTTTCACGGGGAAGCGGCTTTGGAGCCCATTCCACGATACCATCCAAAATATGATCCACACCAAAGTTACCTAAGGCGGTACCAAAATATACTGGCGTAAGCTCGCCTTTTAGAAAAGCTTCTTGATTGAATTCATTTGAAGCGCCAGCGACCAGTTCCATTTCATCACGTATTTCAGAGGCATACGATCCAAGAACTTTATCTAATTCAGGATTATGTAATCCTTTGATAATACGCTCATCTTGAATTGTATGACCCATACCGCTCTGGTATAAAATGACTTCATCACGCAGAATATGATACACACCTTTAAATTCCTTACCTGAACCAATTGGCCAAGTAATCGGTGCACAAGCTATTTTTAAGATGTCTTCTACTTCATCCATTAATTCAATGGGATCACGAATATCGCGGTCACATTTGTTCATGAATGTCACAATAGGTGTGTCACGTAAGCGCGTCACTTCCATAAGCTTAATAGTACGATCTTCGACACCTTTAGCGGAGTCGATAACCATTAAACATGAATCTACTGCGGTTAGTGTACGGTAGGTGTCTTCCGAAAAGTCTTCGTGACCAGGCGTATCAAGTAAATTGATGAGCGCGCCACCGTAAGGGAATTGCATCACAGAGGTGGTAATCGAAATACCACGATCTTTTTCCATTTCCATCCAATCAGATTTAGCATGTTGACCAGACTTTTTGCCTTTTACCGTGCCAGCCTTTTGTAAGGCATTTCCGAATAAAAGCACTTTTTCGGTGATGGTGGTTTTACCCGCATCGGGGTGCGAAATGATGGCGAAGGTACGACGCTTGTCGACCTCAACTTTATTGCCTGACATGTTAACCTTGCACTAGCCGCTAAAAAAGGCGCAAATTATAGCGCCTATCGATAGAATTGGCTAGGCAAAGTGTTTTTTAGCTCTTAGATGACAATTCGTTAGATTGTTGAATCATATTTTTCATTCTGGCTAATTCAATTCTCGCATAACGATGCTCAACAAAATCATAAATATTGGTGGCTAACGTTAAACGATAGAAATTAGCCGCTTGCTGATATTGACCATTTTCAGCAGCATGTTTCGCTAAGTAAAAATAGGCTTCACATAAACGTTCTGCATATTCTTTAGGCTGAGACAAACCTTCTTTTGCGGCAGCAAATACTTGTTCTTGATTTATCTTACCTAAGTAAAAATCGACTAACACACTAGACCAGTCTTTATCCTTTAACTGCTGACGCTGTATCGCAAGGTCTGCCAAAGCAGGCTTATTATCGATTGAGGAAGACATCAAATACAGCCATAAAGCTCGATAACCGTCACTTGGGTCACGATCATAGAATGCTTTCATATCATCAACGGCTAATTCGTAACGTTCGCCATAATATAATGCAATACCACGATTTAAAAAGGCATAGTCATAGTTTGGTGACAGTTCGAGTACACCATCAAATGCTTCATAAGCACTATCAAACTCGCCTTCTTGGGTGTAATAAATACCAAGAAAGTTATATGCATCGGCTAGATCAGGCTGTAATTTTAATGCTTGATGAAAATCGATTCTGCCAAGTAGACGTAATCCGACACTGTCATAAATGACCCCTCGATCGTAATGAAAACGAGCACGTTGTTCGTCAGTTAACTCCATGGTAGCCAAAATTTCATTTAGCTTTGCGAGTGTCACTTCTAATTTATAATCAGGCATAACCGGCGCGACAATCATCTGCCCTGCAATATTATCATTTGAACCTAACGTTGCAGCACACCCTGACAACAACATACTTGCACCGACAACAACGGCAACGATTGTGGTGCGTAGTTTACATTCCATCCGCTTTACCTTATCAGGTTCTATTAATATTCAATATCATAGCAATCTGGCAATCTAAGAGCCATGCACATTACAGATTATTTTTTTATAGATAAAAAAAGGAGATCAAATGATCTCCTTTTGTGTCGTTAAGCCTTTAAATTACATTACTCAGCAGTTTCTTTCGCTTGAGCTTCTTTAATTGATAGTCTTACACGACCTTGACGATCCACTTCCATTACTTTAACAGCAACTTCTTGGTTCATCTCTAAATGGTCTGACACGTTAGCAACACGCTCATCGCTAATTTGCGAGATGTGAACTAAACCGTCTTTACCAGGAAGAATGTTAACGAACGCACCAAAATCAACGATACGAATAACTTTACCGTTGTAGATACGGCCCACTTCAACTTCTGCAGTGATTTCTTCAATACGACGGATTGCTTCTTTAGTCGCTTCACCGTTTGAAGAGGCAATCTTCACAGTACCATTATCATCAAGCTCAATTGTAGTACCCGTTTCTTCGGTAAGCGCACGAATTACCGCACCGCCTTTACCAATAACGTCACGGATCTTCTCAGGGTTAATCTTGATGGTAGTGATTCGTGGAGCATGGGCAGAAATATCGTCACGATGTGAACCAATAGCTTGATCCATAACGTTTAGAATATGAACACGAGCACCATAAGCCTGTTGCAGTGCGATATCCATGATTTCTTTAGTGATACCTTCGATTTTGATATCCATCTGCAATGCAGTAATACCATCACGAGTACCGGCTACTTTAAAGTCCATATCGCCTAAGTGATCTTCATCGCCTAAGATGTCAGAAAGCACAACAAAATCGTCGCCTTCTTTAACTAGACCCATTGCAATACCCGCAACAGAAGTCTTGATTGGTACACCTGCATCCATCAATGCTAATGAAGTACCACATACTGAAGCCATTGAGCTTGAACCGTTAGATTCAGTAATTTCAGATACAACACGAATGCTGTACGGGAATTCTTCAGCTGAAGGCATCACGGCATTCATACCACGCCATGCTAACTTACCATGACCGATTTCGCGGCGCTTAGGTGAGCCAACCATACCTGTTTCACCAACAGAATACGGAGGGAAGTTATAATGAAGCATAAAGCGATTAGTACGTTCGCCCATGATGCTATCAATCTTCTGCGCATCACGTTCAGTACCTAAAGTACAGGTTACTAATGCTTGAGTTTCACCACGTGTAAATAATGAACTACCGTGAGTACGTGGAAGTACACCCGCTAAAACACTTAACGCGCGGATCATATCTGGTTCACGACCATCGATACGAGGCTTACCACTGATAATACGGCCGCGAACAACGCTTTTCTCTAAACTACCGAGTAAGTTGTCTACTTCACGAGTATCAACATCTGGATTCTCTGCAACTAGTGCAGCTTTAGCAGTAGCTTTAACAATACCGACTTGTACATAGCGGTCTTGTTTAACTTCAATTTGGTAAGCTTCTGTCATGCCAGCTTCTGCAAGATCTTTGATTTTAGCAACTAACACTTGATCTTGAACTGGTGCAGTCCAATCCCATGTTGGTTTGCCAGCTTCAGCCTTGAACTCAGCAATAGCATCAACAACAACTTGTTGTTGATCATGTCCGTAAGTTACCGCACCTAACATGATTTCTTCTGCAAGCGCTTTAGCTTCAGATTCAACCATAAGTACAGCAGCTTTAGTACCCGCAACCACTAGGTTTAGTGAACTTGTTGCAAGCTGATCAACTGTTGGGTTAAGTACATATTCATCGTTGATATACCCAACACGCGCAGCACCTAGTGGGCCACTGAAAGGAATACCAGAAATAGCTAACGCTGCTGAGGTACCAATCATCGAAACAATATCTGGCTCGATTTGTGGATCAACAGAAACCACAGTGATGATAACTTGAACTTCGTTTTTAAAACCGTTAGGGAATAAAGGACGAATAGGACGGTCAATAAGACGCGCAATCAGAGTTTCATCTTCTGATGGACGGCCTTCACGCTTGAAGAAACCACCAGGAATTTTACCTGCAGCATAGGTTTTTTCTTGATAGTTAACAGTTAGCGGGAAGAAGTCACGGCTTAAATCCGCTACTTTTTTACCAACTACAGTAACTAATACTGTGGTATCGCCCATGCTTGCTAAAACTGCAGCATCAGCTTGACGTGCAATAACACCTGTTTCTAAGGTGACTGTATGTTGACCATACTCAAAACTCTTTACAATTGGATTCACGTGACCCATTCCTTAATTTAATGACCTTTAATTACGCGCACAAGTATACTTCAATTAGACCGAATAGTTAAATAGACGCGAGTTACAGAATGTGAAAATCTTTAAAATAATCATTTTCCTACATGAGATCATCGTATTAACAAATGATTTAGACGTTATTAAGCAAAAAACTTTACGATTAAGTGACCTGAGGTTTGCTATTTGATTTGATTATTGATGACAAGACAGATGAATTTGACTAAAGTTGTAGCTAATAGTGTCAATTTTTGTAAGGGTTAACGAATTAATTAGCCACGTTAAGATTGATTTAATAGAACCTATAAATCATGAGTAACTTTAGCATTTTAAAATGCTAAAACCAACGTAGAATCAGTCACTTATATGACATGGAATAATACATGACTGCCCGTTTTAAGTCTCTTACATGGAAACAAACTAACTTAGTGGTATTTACTGCTTTGTTTTTTGCAATTGCCATCTTTATCGTAGAAATTGCGTTAGTTGTTATAACGACTAAACAACAGCTTACAGCAGCACAGCAAGAACTACTCAATTCCGTCGAGCAAACCACTACGAATGCGGTATGGTCGTTAGATGACAAACTTGCTAGTCAAACACTCGAAGGCATCATCAAAGTAGATAACGTCGGTTCAGCGGTCATTGAGCTTGATGATGGTTCGCTATTTGTATCTGTGGCCAATGAATCTGATGAGTTTTCCAATAACTACATATCGTTAAGTAATCGTCTTTTTGGTAATTTGAAAGAAATTTCCCGTTCGCTGTATCGTCCGTTCTACTTTGAAGGCAACAAACAACAGCAACTCATTGGCACATTGACCATTTTTTACGACACCCAAAAACTGACGACTAAACTCTTCAGTCAGCTACAACTTGGGCTAATAGCGACATTGGCTCGCGCACTATTGCTCACTTTAGTATTAACAGTGGTGTTTCATCGTTTTTTAACACAACCCATCGCACGCATTAGTGAAGCTATTGATAAAATTGATCCAGACTATCCTGATGAAAACTTGTTGCCGATGTCTCAAGCCCATAAAGATGATGAATTAGGCCTAGTGACCAGTAAATTTAATCAAATCTTATTACAATTCAGCCAAACTCAAAATAAACTGCGAAAAATGGCGACACGTGACCCATTAACAGGGCTACCGAATCGAACCTTATTGTTAGAAACACTCAATGTGACAATTCAACGTTCACGTGTTCATAAGCGAAATTTTGCACTACTTTTTATAGACTTAGATCGTTTTAAAAACGTCAATGACTCTTTAGGTCATGCATTAGGAGATCAATTCCTCGCCCGAATCGCACGTATTTTAGAAAGAGTGGTAGGTGATCGAGGTAGCGTAGCGCGCTTAGGCGGCGATGAATTTGTAATTTTAGCCGATGAAATTCAAACCCCATCACAAGCAGCTGATTTTGTTGATAAGTTGCTGATCCAATTAAATACTCCAATTCAGCTAAACGAACATGCTATTCACCCAGCGGCGTCTATCGGTATATCGATATATCCCGAAGATGGTAACACCGCAGAGGATTTAATTCGTCATGCAGATATTGCCATGTACAGCGCTAAAGCCGCTGGTTCTAATCAATGGTCGTTCTTTAAACAACAAATGACCGAACGTGCTGCAGTGAGATTACGTACAGAAGCCTCGTTACACGATGCTTTGAAAAACAACGAGTTTTTATTATATTTTCAACCTAAATTTGACTTAAACACCAATAAAGTCGTCGGATGTGAAGCTCTTATTCGCTGGCAAAAAGACGGCCGATTAATAAGTCCTATGTCATTTATCCCTGTAGCCGAAGAAACCGGTATTATCATCCCTATTGGACGTTGGGTTATCGAGCAAAGCTGTAAAGTCATCAGGGAATGGCAACGTAAATATAATTATGCTATCCCTATTGCTGTGAATGTGGCCTCGCAACAATTTGCAGATGCCAGTTTAGTACCTGATATTAAGCAACTGGCGATCCGTTATCAAATACGTCCGGAATTACTTGAAATAGAAATTACAGAAACGTCACTGATGAATGATGTTGAACAAGCAATTACTAAATTAGAACAACTCAAATCAGCGGGTTTTGGTATTGCGGTCGATGATTTTGGCACAGGATATTCTTCATTATCATATTTACGTCATTTACCGATTACCACAATGAAAATTGACCGTGCATTTGTTAGCGATCTTCCAGAAGATAGCGCAATTGCGTCAACTATTTTAATGCTCGGGCGCCAGCTTGATTTGACCATTGTTGCTGAAGGTATTGAAAACATTCAACAACTTGAATGGTTAAAAGAAAATCAATGTGAAATCGGTCAAGGTTTTTACTTCAGCCAGCCATTACCCATAGAAGAATTTGAAGAAAAATATATTGCCTGCAATACCGCGAAAATAATGCATGTTTAACCGCAACAAACGCAAGCCCAAATCAGGCATGCCAAAGTATTCATTAGCGGCCAATTATGAATAAAGCTTGATCGTAAGAGTTGGGTTGGTCTGTGGCGAGTTCGCCACAATAAAGCGGTATTATCTAAAGGTGGCTGTCTTAACCTTCCGCAGGTTATATTACCTCATCTAAAGAGCTTAATTGTTTCGGCAAAATTGTAAGCATTCTCTATTCTCTATTCTCTATTCTCTATTCTCTAAACAATCCTAGCAGCACTCTATTGAAATGGTCATCAAACTTAGTACATTGCCGTAATTGTTTGAGACAAATGTAGGGTTCAAATTGTTGTTTTATTTACTCACTCACTAGAAGTTGCCGATGGCAGGATATTAAGTTGTCAAAGCCCATGCATTGACTATTAAGTCCCTGAGCAAGTGATTAGCACTTTCTTGGCTACTGCATAATTGTTGGTGTGATTGTACTAGATAACGACTCCTGCGAGCCCTAACGCCTTTAATCCTGCAATCTCTAGTCTACATTCAATGTTAAATCATATAAGAGTGCTCACACCTATGTTTATGGAACAACTTAAGTATTCAATTTACTGTATTGGGTATGATGTTAAAAGATGTTGCAGATGAATAATAACCTGAAGATTATGCTGAAACGTAAATGCTTAGACAAATAAATAGCTTATATCTTTAATCAAATGGCCATATAGTTTCTGAATCAAGATCTTCTGAAATAATGAAATAATGAAATAAAATATTCAGAAATCATGATGACTATGAAAGATCGAACCGTAAATTAGTCATAGTCAATTAAACGATAAATATCGATGAAATTAGCTAGCAGGGTGGGATTAAGCGAGTATAAACAATGCAAGAACAAAAACAGCGGTTCTCGTCCAGCAAAACATCGTACAACAACTTACATTGGGATATTTAGCCATTAGAATAGCCTGAAGATATAAAAGACAACCAAGATAATACTCCCATATATTGGGTAGATAACGCCAAGACAACTGGTAGGTACGAGATTAGCAATATTTTCAGGCGAGTTCATTATTTTAGGCAATAAAAAAAGGAGGCTTATGGCCTCCCTCTTTACGGTTAAACTACTTACAAAAGTAAGCAGATGTCGAATTAACGACGTAAACCTAACTTCTGGATCATAGCAGTATAACGAGCTACGTCAGTACGCTTTAAGTAAGCTGAAAGCTTACGGCGTGCACTAACCATACGTAATAAACCACGACGAGAGTGGTGATCATGGATGTGCTCTTTAAAGTGACCTTGAAGGTGATTAATTTGAGCAGTTAACAAAGCTACTTGAACTTCAGTTGAACCAGTATCGTTTTCGCAGCGACCAAAATCAGCCAAAATTTTTGCTTTTGTTTCAGCACTTAGTGACATGTGTATCTCCAAAAAAAGTAAATGTATCTCTAGCCGATCACTAACTCAGCCAGAGTGAGCGCGATATTCTAACCAGATTGTTAGTTAACCGCAATAAAATTCGATTATTTATCTGAAAAAGCCAACGACGAAACCGACTCGACTACTCAGCAGTATCATTATCGTGGATTACAATCAAACGTTTTGGCGCTAATAAACCATCATCATTCATGATACCCATACCAACAAATCGGCGTTCATCGCCAATAGTGATACGAACTAACTCATCAGGCTTAAGTCCCGCAGCTTGAATTGCTTGTCCTTGCATGACGTAATATAACATCGCCTCAGGCAAGTTAATTTCAGCGAATTTAGCCACTGCAGTGTCCATTGGTAACAATAACGGATCCATTAGGGTCTGAGGAGCAACATCTTGTCTATGAGCTTGTTCAAGTAGTGCTTCTAATTGCGCTAAGGTAACCATTTTTTCATAAGGATATTCGGCAACTTGAGTACGACGCAACATAATAACATGTGCTCCACATCCAAGCATTTCACCTAAATCATCAATAATGGTACGTATATAAGTCCCTTTAGAACAATGAATGTCTAGGGTTAGTTCATCACCTTCAAGCTTAATAAAATTTAGCTCAAATACGGTAATTGGCCGTGACTCACGTGGAACTTCAATCCCCTCACGGGCATATTTATACAAAGGTTGACCTTGGTATTTTAATGCCGAATACATTGACGGTATTTGCTGAGTGGTTCCTCGAAAAAACGTGAGCTTTTCATCTAGTAATGCTTGAGTCACATTCACAGGGCGCGTTTGCACGACTTCCCCATCAGAGTCACTCGTATCAGTACGTTGACCCAATTTAGCGGTCACCAGGTAGCGCTTATCCGAATCTAATAGATGCTGAGAGAACTTAGTCGCTTCTCCGAGGCAAATAGGCAACATACCTGTTGCTAACGGGTCTAAAGCACCTGTATGGCCAGCTTTATTGGCATTAAAAAAACGCTTCACTCTTTGCAGGGCAAAATTAGAGCTCATGCCAGTATCTTTATCGAGTAATACGATTCCGTCGATGAAGCGACCTTTAGGGCGACGAGCCATTAATCTTGCTCCTTTTCACCATCAACAGACTCGCTGTTATCAGGTGCGTCAGGCGTAAACTGCTGCTGTTTGGCTTTATCTTTATTTATGACTTGTGTGACTAGGTTAGACATACGCATGCCTTCTACTAGCGAACTATCATAAATAAAACGTAATTCAGGCATAACACGTAATTTCATACGTCCAGCAACTAAAGTACGTACATAAGGCGCGGCTACAGTTAGCGCATCAATTTTTTGTTGAACAAGTTCAGTGTCTTCTTCAAAAAAAGTCACATAAACTTTTGCATAACTTAAATCACGAGAGACGTCGACGTCATTAACTGTGACAAAACCAATGCGAGGATCTTTCATATCGCGTTGCAACACCATTGCCAGTTCTTGCTGGAGTTGTTGTGCAATACGGCGGGTACGACTAAATTCTTTTGCCATGATGATATGCCATATCGTTAGGTCTACAATCAAAAAGGGCGGCTAAAGCCGCCCTTCCATTGGTACTTATAAGCTGCGAGCAATTTCGACTATTTCGAAGACTTCAATTTGATCGCCCACTCGGACGTCATTGTAATTCTTCACACCGATACCACATTCCATACCATTACGGACTTCTTGTGCATCGTCTTTAAAGCGGCGTAATGACTCAAGTTCACCTTCAAAGATAACCACGTTATCACGTAGTACACGAATTGGTGCGCTACGTTTAACAATACCTTCGGTAACCATACAACCAGCGATAGCGCCGATTTTAGGTGACTTAAACACATCACGAACTTCTGCAAGGCCGATAATTTCTTGTCTAAATTCAGGCGCTAACATACCTGTCATTGCAGCACGAACTTCATCAATTAGATTGTAGATGATGCTGTAATAACGTAAATCAACACTTTCTGAATCAATGGTCTTACGAGCCTGTGCATCAGCACGGACGTTGAAACCAACAAGAATCGCATTTGAAGCTGCTGCTAATGTTGCGTCGGTTTCGGTTAATGCACCTACACCACGAGCAATAATATTCACTTTAACTTCATCTGTAGACAGTTTAGCTAAAGATTCACAAATCGCTTCAAGAGAACCTTGAACATCAGCTTTAAGTACGATATTCAGCTCTTGTACTTCGCCTTCTTCCATGTTCGCAAACATGTTTTCTAGCTTAGACTTCTGCTGACGCGCTAACTTAATGTCACGGAATTTACCTTGGCGATACAATGCAACTTCACGAGCTTTACGTTCATCACGTACAACTGTCGCTTCATCACCAGCTAAAGGCACACCAGAAAGACCTAAAATCTCTACTGGAATAGATGGACCAGCTTCGGTAATAGCGTGACCGTTTTCGTCTTTCATCGCACGGATTTTACCGTACTCTAAACCACATAAAACGATATCACCTTGGCGTAACGTACCTTCTTGAACCAAGACAGTAGCTACTGGGCCACGACCTTTATCAAGTTTTGATTCGATAACAACACCCGCTGCCATACCATCACGTATTGCTTTAAGTTCTAATACTTCAGATTGAAGTAAGATACCTTCTAACAATTCGTCAACGCCCATACCCGTTTTGGCTGAAACGTGAACGAACATGTTATCTCCGCCCCAATCATCTGACATGATGCCATGTTGAGACAGTTCGCTCTTAACGCGCTCTGGATCAGCATCTGGCTTATCCATTTTGTTAACAGCTACGATTAACGGTACGTTACCCGCTTTAGCATGTTGAATCGCTTCAATCGTTTGTGGCATTACGCCATCATCGGCAGCAACAACCAAAATAACAATATCAGTCGCCTTAGCACCACGAGCACGCATTGACGTAAACGCCGCGTGACCAGGAGTATCAAGGAAAGTGATCATGCCGTTTTCAGTTTCAACGTGGTATGCACCAATATGCTGAGTAATACCACCGGCTTCGCCAGCAGCAACTTTCGCACGACGGATATAATCAAGTAATGACGTTTTACCATGGTCAACGTGACCCATGATAGTCACAACTGGAGCACGAGACTCTAGTTGGATATTGTCATCGCGATCTTTCAGTACTTGATGCTCAAGTTCGTTTTCACGAATAAGCACCACTTTATGACCTAATTCTTCAGCAACCATTTGGGCTGTTTCTTGGTCAAGTACTTGGTTAATCGTTACCATAGTGCCCATTTTCATCATTTGCTTGATGATAACAGTGGCTTTAATTGCCATTAAATGCGCTAATTCTGATACGGTTACGGTTTCACCGATACGCACATCACGACTAACAGCTGCAGCAGGTTTATTAAAACCGTGTGCCATAGATTCAGGTGCTGTACTGCGGTTACGCATGTGTTTTTCACGACCGTCACGAGCATCTTTTCCGCCACGTTTTTTGTTGGCGTTTTTGTTGCGCGCACGACGACCACGTTTTTCATCATCAGCATCTGAACTGTCTTCTGCTGCACGAGCAACTTTAGAGGTTGTGATGTGGTGATCGCCATTCTTTTCAGCATCTAAACGTTGGCGTTCTTCTTCAGCCCAACGCTTTGAGTTTACTTCAGCAAGGAGGCGTGCAGTTTCAGCTGCTTTAGCGGCTTCATCTTTTTGCTTTTGAGTAAGCACTGCTTCTTGAGTCGCTTTTAAACGATCTGCTTCAACTTTTGCTGCTGCAGTTTCTGGGTCAGCAACTTTAGTTACTTTAGGTTCAGACTTTACTTTTTCTGATTTCAATTTGGCTTCTGCTTCCGCTTTTTTCTTCGCTTCTGCATTAGCTTTCGCTTCTGCAGTTGCTTTTGCTTCAGCTTCCACTTTTGCTTGGGCTTCAGCTTCTGCTTTGGCTTTTGCTTGAGTTTCTAATTCAGCTTGTTTTGCTAATTCTGCATCATCGCGCTTAACAAAAGTACGTTTTTTACGTACTTCTACCTTCACGTCTTTCGACTGACCGCCAGTGCTTGCAACACTTAACGTAGACACCGTTTTACGTTGCAATGTCATTTTAGTCGGAACTGAATCTGCACCATGCTGTTTTTTTAGATAATCAAGAAGTTGTTGCTTCTCTTTTTCTGAAACAGTATCGAGTTGTTTTTTGTTCATACCAGCTTGTGAGAATTGCTCGATTAATCGATCAACCGATTTTCCCACTTCCGCTGCTAATTTTTCTACGCTTGTATCTGCCATCAATTAGATCCCCCTGTTGATCGACTTATGCTTCTTCGCCAAACCAACAGATATTGCGGGCAGCCATGATGAGCTCGCCTGCTTTTTCTTCTGTTAATTCTTCAATATCAATTAAATCGTCAATACCTTGCTCGGCCAAGTCTTCTAAAGTCACTACGCCTTTGCTCGCAAGAACATAAGCTAAATGTCTTTCTAATCCTTCCAATGCTAGTAAATCATCACTTGGCTCTGCACCATCTAACGCTTCTTCCGACGCTAATGCTCTTGTAGAGATTGCCGCCTTTGCACGTTCACGTAATGCTTCAACGATTCCTTCGTCGAAACCTTCTACTGCTAATAGTTCAGATTCTGGGACATAAGCAATCTCTTCTAGCGAAGTGAATCCCTCATCAGCCAATACGGCTGCAAAATCTTTATCTACATCCAGATAAGCTACAAACAAATCAATCACTTTTGCACTTTCGGCTTGGTGTTTTTTGTTCATGTCTTCAACTGTCATTACGTTTAGTTCCCAACCAGTAAGTTGAGTGGCTAAACGTACGTTTTGGCCATTACGACCAATAGCCTGTGCCAAACTGTCAGCTTCTACAGCAATATCCATCGAGTGGTTGTCTTCATCCACAATGATAGATGCAACATCAGCTGGCGCCATGGCATTGATCACATATTGTGCAGGATTATCATCCCACAACACGATATCGACTCGCTCGCCACCTAATTCGTTTGATACGGCTTGTACACGTGCGCCACGCATACCAACACAAGCACCAATAGGGTCAATGCGACGATCATTTGATTTCACAGCGATTTTAGCACGAGCGCCTGGATCACGAGCGGCACCCATTACTTCGATTAATTCGTCGTAAATTTCTGGTACTTCAACCCGAAACAGTTCAATTAACATTTCAGATTTACTGCGGGTTAAAAATAACTGCGCACCACGTGCCTCTGGACGTACTGAGTACAATAATGCACGCACACGGTCACCAGGACGGAAAGATTCACGGCTGATTAAATCTTCTTTAAATAACACGCCATCAGCATTGTTACCTAAATCAACAACTACGCTTTCACGGGTGCTTTTCTTAACAACACCAGTAACAATCTCACCTTCACGCTCAATAAATTGTTCAACAATTTGTGCACGTTCAGCTTCACGTACTTTTTGTACGATAACTTGTTTCGCGGTTTGTGTGGTGATACGGTCAAATGCAACTGAGTCGATCTGATCTTCAATAAACTCACCCACTTGAATCTCTGGTTCTTCATAACGAGCGGCTTCAAACGTAATTTCGCTGTATGGATTTTCCAGAGCTTCGCCTTTATCGTCAACTACCATCCAACGACGGAAAGTGTCGTAATGGCCTGTTTTACGATCAATAGCAACGCGAACTTCGATATCGCCTTCATATTTTTTCTTTGTTGCGGTAGCCAGTGCAATTTCTAGCGCTTCGAAAATTTTCTCGCGCGGAAGGCCTTTCTCATTGGAAACCGCTTCTGCGACTAGCAGGATCTCTTTATTCATTTGGTCTTGCCTCGTTCTTCACCTGAAACTATCAAAACTTAGCTATAACGTTGCCTTTACGGATATTATCCAAAGCAACAATCAAGTCTTTACCATCAACGGTGATAGTGAGCATTTGCCCATCAACACTACTGATGACGCCTTTTAAATTACGACTACCGGCAACAGGCATAGTCAATTGTACTTTTGTTTCTTCACCGATATAAGCTCTATATTGCTCGGCGGTAAATAACGGTCTATCTACGCCAGGTGAAGATACTTCTAATGTGTATTCTGTAGAAATAGGGTCTTCAACATCCATAACTGCGCTAACTTGACGACTGGCTTCTGCACAATCTTCAATATTGATGCCATTCTCGTGATCAATAAACACACGAAGAATTGAGTGACGACCAGCTTGAATATACTCAATGCCCCATAGTTTAAAGCCTAGAGCTTCAACAGGTACTGTTAACATTTCAACTAGCTTGGATTCTATTGTTGCCAAAAATGACCCCCAAAAAAACAAAAAAAGGGCTAATAGCCCCATTGCAACCCGCATCTAACACGGATATTTAAAAGTTCATATAACAAAAAACCCCGTAATCACGAGGTTATTTTATTATAAAACCTGTAAATTGTGATTTATTCTCTTACGAAATTAAATCACAAGGAGCTGGTTGCGGGGGCCGGATTTGAACCGACGACCTTCGGGTTATGAGCCCGACGAGCTACCAACTGCTCCACCCCGCGTCAACTGATGCAAGTATATTGATTTACACTATATCTTGCAATAACTAATCAAACTCAATCCATGATTTGTTAGTTTAAATCTGGTGCCGAGAGCGGGACTTGAACCCGCACGTCCGTTAAGACACAGCCACCTCAAGGCTGCGCGTCTACCAATTCCACCACCTCGGCGACACCTGGTATACTAGTCAGGAATTTTCGTTTCTGACTGTTCGGTCTGAACAGGCGCATCATCAATGATTTGCTCTGCTGCTGGACCTAAATCTTTCCACTGATCATTTTGCTCAGTGTGATTAGCACTTAAATTACCAATCACTAAACTTAATGCAAAAAAGCCAATGGCTAATACTGCAGTACTGCGAGTCAGGAAATTACCTGAACCACTTGAGCCAAATAAAGTGCCTGAGGCACCGGCTCCGAAAGATGCGCCCATATCGGCACCCTTTCCTTGTTGAATTAAAATTAAGCCAATAAGACCTAAAGCTACCACCAAGTATACAACTATCAGAACTTCGTACATATAATTACGCGCTCATTGCTATGGTACATAAACTTAAAAACTCACTTGAGTTCAAACTTGCACCGCCAATCAGACCACCATCAACATCAGGCTGGGCAAATATATCTGCCGCATTGCTTGGGGTGACGCTACCACCGTATAGAATTCTGATATTCTCACCAATAAAGGGAGATACTTCAGAGAGGCGACTGCGAATAAACGCATGTACTTCTTGTGCCTGTTCTGGTGTTGCGCTTTTACCTGTCCCTACAGCCCATAAAGGTTCGTAGGCGATAATTGCGTTATCAAAAGCCATGGTACCGTTTTTTTCAATTACTATATCAAGCTCTTCCGCAATCACCTCAAAGGTACGTCTTGCTTCACGAGCTGGCCCTGATTCACCTACGCATAAAATCGGTGTCAGACCATATTTTTGTGCTGCGGCAAACTTCTCTGCCACGATATTACTCGTCTCTCCGTACATACGGCGACGTTCGGAATGGCCGATAATAACATATCGACATCCAGAATCTTTTAGCATCTGCCCGGATATTTCGCCGGTATATGCACCAAAATCATGTTGACTAAGATTTTGTGCACCCATTCTAACAAGCGCACCATCTAAGGTTTGCTTATTGGCTTCAAGCAGCTGCCTAACACTTTCAAGATAAATTGAAGGCGGGCATAAAACCACTTCAGCGGAATCATTTTGGAGCTTTGTAGCAAACTTCTTAAATAGTTCTTCTGCTAGTGCTGAATTACCATTCATTTTCCAGTTGCCAGCGACCATAGGACGTCTGAGTGCCATTCACTGTCTCCTCTGAAAGCGGCGTGAATAATAGCGAACCACTTATCAAGTTACAAGAGCTAAAAGGGGAATATTTCACATAAAGTGTCGAAGCGTCTACTTTTTAAGCGAGCAACAACATATCTGAATATTCAAATGATTAACATGCTGCCTTTACCGCGTCAGCAATACGATTTGCATGTGCAAGCACTTGCGGATGATCATCACCTTCAACCATCACTCTGATTAACGGTTCGGTACCCGATTTTCTTAATAAAACCCGTCCGCGAGCACCTAATTGCAACTCAACCTCAGCTTGAGCAGATTTCACCGCATCGGTATCTAACGGATTAGAGTCCCCTTCAAAGCGGACATTAACCAATACTTGAGGCAACATCTTCATCGGCTCTGTTAATTGTTCAAGCGACGCATTTTGACGACGCATCGCTGCTAACACTAAAATACCTGCAACAATACCATCACCGGTAGTACCATGATCTAGGTTGAGAATATGACCAGAGTTTTCACCACCTATACGCCATTCATTCTCCCTCAGCATTTCCATGACATATCTGTCACCGACTTTAGAGCGAACAAATGGAATATCAAGTGCTTGCAACGCTAAATCTAAACCTAAATTAGACATTAAGGTGCCGACCACTCCACCTTTTAAAATACCACGTTTTTGAGCATCTACCGCTAAAATATACAGGATCTGATCACCATCGACTACTTCACCATGACGATTAACCATCATAATACGATCGCCGTCACCATCTAATGCAATCCCTAAATCAGCTTTTTCAGCCAATACAGTCTCACAAATCTTAGCCATTGATGTTGCGCCGACTTTATCATTGATATTGAGTCCATCGGGTTTATCGCCAATAGCAACCACGTCAGCACCCAATTCACGGAATACATTAGGGGCAATATGATACGTTGCACCATGAGCACAATCGACGACAATTTTTAAGCCCTCAAGAGTTTGGTCGGCAGGAAAGTTTCCTTTGCAATATTCGATGTAACGCCCTGCAGCATCTTCAATTCGACGAGCTTTGCCTAATAAGTGCGACTCAACACACACTAACGGCTTTTCAAGTTCAGCCTCAATTTCTAATTCAATTGCATCATCAAGCTTACTGCCATCGGTAGAGAAGAACTTGATACCGTTGTCATAGTAAGGATTATGCGAAGCACTAATTACCACACCAGCTTCTGCACGAAAAGTACGAGTTAAATAAGCCACTGCTGGGGTCGGCATTGGGCCAAGTAATAACACGTTTAATCCAGCAGCTGATAATCCAGCTTCTAACGCCGATTCAAATAGGTAACCTGAAATACGGGTATCCTTACCAATAATCACTTTTTGAGTGCCATTTCGAGACAATACTCGTCCAGCAGCCCAACCGAGCTTCAATGCCAGTTCAGGGGTCATTTTACCCGCCCCGACTCTGCCGCGAATACCATCGGTTCCAAAAAATTTTCTTTGTTTCACAGATCCCTACTTAAGTGATTTCACTGTACTTATAACGTTATTGTGCCGCTGCCACTACAAGTAGGCCATTGTTTCTGACATCACTTTAAGTACATCGACAGTTTCGGGTACATCATGGACACGTATAATATGCGCACCTTGCTGAGCAGCAATCAATGCCCCTGCGAGACTCCCCGCAAGACGTTGATCGGTATCACGCGCTAACAGGTCACCCATCATGCTTTTACGTGATAAGCCCACCAGTAAAGGTAAGTGAAACTCATGCAATTTTGGCAACGCAGCTAACAGGCGGTAATTATGCGCTAAAGTTTTGCCAAAGCCAAAACCTGGATCAAGAATTAAGCGTTCGCGCTCAATTCCGGCTGCTTCGCAGTAAGCTATACGCAATTCAAAAAAAGCGGCAACCTCATCAATCACATCCTGATACTCAGGTTTATCTTGCATTGTTTTTGGCTCGCCCTGCATGTGCATCAAGCAAATTGGCACATCTAACGTGGCAGCCATTGCTAAAGCCCCAGGCATTTGTAATGCGCGCACATCATTAATCAAATTAGCACCGGCATTTACCGCCAGTTCCATCACTTCAGGTTTGCTAGTGTCTATCGAAATCCATACGTCGTGTGTTTTTGCAGTATATTCAATAATAGGAATAACCCGTGCAAGCTCTTGCTCAACAGAAACCTCTGCTGCTCCAGGGCGAGTAGACTCACCGCCGACGTCTATAATTAATGCACCTTGTTCAACCATATAATCAACATGTCGACAAGCTTGTTCGAAATCGATGTATTCGCCACCATCAGAAAACGAATCTGGTGTCACGTTTACAATTCCCATTACTACAGGGGCTGACAAGTCGAGCGTTTTATTGGCATGAGTTAATTGAAACAATGGTATTTTCCTACAGTAGATTAAAAACAAGAAAACCCCTTGCGGGGTTTTCTTTATTCACTAAATTATTTATTTAGCTGGTGATTCATCCGCATCATTAGTATCAGCTTTATTATCGACTTTAGCGTCGGTTTTAGCGTCATCCACTGGCGTTTCAATTTCAGATTTAGGCGTGGTATTGCCATTATCTTTATCGTCAGATGATTCATCTTTTTGCCATTCAGCTGGCATACGCACTTCACGGCGATGCATTAAATCGTCAATTTGCAACGAATCAATCGTTTCGTACTTCATCAGTGCGTCTTTCATCGCATGTAAGATATCCATATTTTCTGTCAACATGGTTTGTGCACGTTGATAGTTTTTATCGATAAACATTTTGATTTCTGAATCAATTAATGACGCAGTATCACCTGACATAGCCTTTGATTTACCCATACTGCGACCTAAGAAAACTTCGTTTTCTTCTTCTGCATAGAGTAAAGGACCCAACTTGTCAGAGAAACCCCATTGCGTAACCATGTTACGTGCAATTGATGTCGCGTATTTAATGTCTTGCGAAGCGCCTGTAGAGACTTGTTCGCTTCCGTAAATAAGCTCTTCGGCTAAACGTCCACCGTAAGCAACTGAAATCTGTGATTCCAATTTGCGACGGCTTTGACTAACAGCATCAGCTTCAGGTAAGAAGAACGTCACACCTAATGCACGACCGCGCGGAATAATGGTTACTTTATGTACAGGATCGTGCTCTGGCACTAAGCAACCAACAATAGCATGTCCGGCTTCATGATAAGCCGTCATCTCTTTATCCGATTCAGACATCACCATAGAACGGCGCTCAGCACCCATCATGATTTTATCTTTAGCACGCTCGAACTCTTCCATACCGACTACACGACGATTACCACGAGCAGCAAACAACGCAGCTTCGTTAACAAGGTTTGCTAAGTCTGCACCAGAAAATCCTGGGGTACCACGGGCAATAACACTTGCTTTAACATCGTCTGACAAAGGTACTTTACGCATGTGTACTTTAAGGATTTGTTCACGACCACGCACGTCTGGTAAACCGACGACGACTTGGCGGTCAAATCGACCTGGACGAAGTAATGCAGAATCGAGTACGTCTGGACGGTTAGTTGCCGCAATGACAATAACGCCTTCATTACCTTCGAAACCATCCATCTCAACCAGTAACTGGTTTAATGTTTGCTCACGCTCATCGTGACCACCACCAACACCTGCGCCACGTTGGCGGCCTACAGCATCAATTTCATCGATAAAGATGATACAAGGAGAAGATTTTTTAGCTTGTTCAAACATGTCACGCACACGAGATGCACCAACACCGACAAACATTTCCACAAAATCAGAACCTGAAATAGTAAAGAATGGCACCTTAGATTCACCAGCAATAGCCTTCGCTAGCAAGGTTTTACCTGTACCTGGTTGCCCAACCATTAACACGCCCGTAGGAATACGGCCGCCTAATTTTTGGAACTTAGTTGGGTCACGCAAATAATCAACCAGTTCTTTCACTTCTTC
The DNA here is from genome assembly GCF_040310165.1 of Shewanella sp. AC91-MNA-CIBAN-0169. Lineage (NCBI taxonomy): Bacteria > Pseudomonadati > Pseudomonadota > Gammaproteobacteria > Alteromonadales > Shewanellaceae > Shewanella > Shewanella sp. AC91-MNA-CIBAN-0169. The sequence continues at coordinate 473,969 of NZ_JBEOPM010000001.1, read as the reverse complement.
TTTTGCTTCATCACAACCAGCGACGTCTGCAAAAGTGGTTTTAATTTGATCTTCGCTCATCAATTTGGCTTTACTCTTACCAAATGACATTGCGCCCTTACCGCCACCACCTTGCATTTGACGCATGAAGAATATCCATACTCCAATTAGCAGTAACATTGGGAACCATGAAATAAAGATTTGAGTTAAGAAACCAGATTCTTCAGCTTCTTGGCCTTTATAGTCAATACCTTTAGTTTGAAGATCATTAATTAAATCTTGATCATACATAGGCATAATTGTGGTGAACTTCTCGCCGGTACGTTTAGTCCCTTCAATAGTTCGTTGATCGCTTTTTATTTCGACCTTGTTAACTTGACCATTTCGAACATTGTCCAAAAAGGCGGAATAATCCATCTTCTGCGAATTCGAAGAAGAGGGGGAATAACCCTGGAAAACTGACATCAGCACAACAGCGATGACAACCCAGAGTATTAAATTTTTAGCCATGTCACTCAAATTACTCGACCTCTTAACAGTCCTGCGATTATTAACTTTAGACTACTACAACTTGTAACCAGTCGCCACTAGATAGACTTCTCGAGAGCGCGCTCTAGAGGAGTCTGGTTTACGGGTTTTTACTACTTTGAATGCCTGTTTGACTGTTTTTATGTAGTCGTCAAAGCCCTCCCCCTGAAAGACTTTAACAGCAAAACAGCCGTTAGGCGTCAACACTTGATGACACATATCTAGCGCTAATTCAACTAAATACATAGCTCTTGGCTGATCTACAGCACCCGAACCACTCATGTTCGGAGCCATATCTGATAGTACCACATCCACTTTATCTTGACCTACTCGCTCAAGCAATGCCTGCAGCACTTTATCCTCTCTAAAATCACCTTGAAGAAAATCAACGCCAACAATAGGATCCATCGGTAAAATGTCACAAGCAATCACTTTACCTTTGTCGCCAGTAAGTTTAACAGCCACTTGTGACCAACCACCAGGAGCAGCACCTAAGTCAACGACTGTCATACCCTGTTTTATTAAGTGATCTTTTTGTTGGATCTCTTCTAACTTGAATGCTGCTCGTGAACGTAAGCCTCGTTTTTGGGCTAATTTCACATAGTGATCATCAAAGTGTTCTTGCATCCAGCGAGTTGAGCTCGCCGTACGTTTTTTGGTTGTCATTTAAATTCCGCAACGATTCAGAGTTACATAAGCTCTATATAAGGGTAGAATACCCGTTTTTCAACAGTAACTCAGCAAAAGTTGGTACAAATGAACTTAACAACCAAACAAAAACAGCATTTAAAAGGTCTGGCGCACAGTCTAAAACCAGTGGTGCTGCTTGGTGGCAATGGACTAACTGAAGGTGTTCTGGCTGAAATTGATAGCGCTCTTACACATCATGAATTGATTAAAGTGAAAGTAGCCTCTGCAGACAGAGAGCTAAAAAATGCCATCGTTGACGCCATTGTACGTGAAACCCAGTCTACGAAAGTGCAACTTATCGGTCATGTGTTAGTTATTTTCCGTCATTCGGCTGAAATGAAAATTGCTTTGCCTAAAGCCAAATAATTTCGCACCCTTTTATAAAAAGCCGCTCAATACAGCGGCTTTTTTATTGGAGATGAATTATCGTTAATCAGGGATGATCAGGTATTGGGATAACTTGATAATGTTCTGCCTTTAAGCCTAGAAACTCAGGCAAGGTAGCACCAATTGAAATCGATGACCAAGTACCGGTTAAAATACCAATAAACATCGCGATAGAAAAACCTTCAAGCGGTGCCCCACCCAGAATCCATAAAGCCACTACCGTTATCAATGTAGTTCCTGAAGTGACCATAGTTCTGGAAAAGGTTGATTTAATTGCTAAGTTGTTAATGTCAGTTATATTCCACTGTGGTTTAGCCACTAACTGCTCCCGGATCCTGTCCGCAATAATAATTGAATCATTGAGTGAATACCCCAAAATCGCCATTATTGCGGCTAATACAGTTAAATTAAATTCCATTTGGCTTAACGCAAAAAAAGCCAACACAAATACCACATCATGTACCAAAGCAAACAGTGCACCTGACGCTAAACGCCATTCAAAGCGAAAACTTAGATACCCCATAATACATAGCATGGCGACTAATAACGCTAAACTGCCTTGTTCAACCAACTCTTGGCCTACTTGTGGTCCGACGATACTGCTATTTAACACGTTGATGTCAGTCTTTAATGGCGCCAATACTTCACCCAGTTCTGGGCGTTGATTCTCATCAGGTATATTGGCATATCGTAATACCCAACGGCCTGGTTCACTGGCTGAAATAACACTGACCTCTTGTTGATATGCTGCAGTCATCAATGGCTGTATTTCACTGGCAGTGATGTGATGCTCCACTTGAATCTCTGTGACCACACCGCCGGTAAAATCTAAGCCCCAATTAAACCCTTTTATTCCTATCGCGGTTAACGATAACAGCATTAATACAATCGAAATCAGACTCGATGCATAACGCCACTTAGTTAAGTATTTGAGCTTGTCTGTTGAATAATTTGTTTGAGTTGAGTTCATAAAATTACACCTTAATAGCGCGACGAGTGTCACGACCATAAACTAAGTTGATTAATGCGCGTGAAGCAAAAATACCGGTAAACATACTGGTTAATAAACCCAAACCTAAGGTCAACGCAAAGCCTTGAATAGGGCCATTACCAATCGAAAATAACACCACTGCGGTGATCATCGTGGTGAAGTTAGCATCAAAAATGGTTGAAAACGCACTATCAAATCCCACATCAATCGCATTGGCAAAGCTACGACCTTCCGCAAGCTTTTCTTTTATTCGCTCAAAAATAAGTACGTTAGTATCGACTGCCATACCGACAGTAAGCACTAACCCGGCAATACCTGGTAAGGTCAATACCGCTCCAGGAATGAGCGCTAACAATCCAAATAACATCACCAAATTGGCGATTAACGCTACATTTGCAACCCAACCTAAACGGCGATACCAACAAGCCATAAACAGTAATGTAGCCGATAAACCTAAGGCTAGAGCAGCAAAACCATTAACAATATTCTCGGCCCCTAAACTAGGCCCAATAGTACGTTCTTCCACTATGGTTACAGGTGCAGTCATAGAGCCAGCTCTTAATAACAAAGCTAATTGCTGCGCCTCTTGATGGCTACCTGCTCCAGTGATTTCAAAGCGGTTACCGAGTTGACTCTGAATGGTTGCAACACTGATAATTTTAGTGGTTTGTTTGGCTTTACCTTGTTCATCACGGCTGTATTCGCTATAAGCTGTTGCCATAGGTTTACCGATATTATCTCGCGAAAAATCTGACATTAACTTGCCACCTGCCGCATCAAGACTGATATTGACTTTCGCCATACCAAAATCGCCAGTAGTGGCTCGAGCATCAATAATATGATCACCACCGAGTACTGGTTTTTTTGACACATATACTGGCTCATTATGCTCATCATTCATCACAACAGCATAAAGAGAGTCAGCTTGCACCACTGGATAAAATGCCAAACTAGCGGTTGCACCGATAACATTTTTAGCGGTGGCAGGATCTTGCACTCCTGGTAACTCAATCCTAATCCGGTTCTCTCCTTGACGTTGAACTAGCGCTTCGGTAATACCAAGTTCTTCAATACGGCTGCGCATAATTTGCAAGTTTTGCTGTACAGTTAAGTTGGTTAATTTGAGCTGTTCACTTTGGGAAAGATTGATACTCAAAGTTTGTTGATGGCCTGTGACTTGCCATTGAGGGTACTGCTGACCAATAAATTGTCTTATTTGACCACGAGCATCATCACTGGCGCTGTTAACCGTCAGTTCCGCTCCAGTGCCAAAACGCACCATTACACCGCTGATATGCTGCTCTCTGACAAATTGCTTTACAGCATCACTCACTAATACTGCTTGGTTTTGAAACACTAAATCAAGATCCACATCCAGTAGAAACTGCACTCCACCGCGTAAATCTAAACCAAGTTTAATCGGTTTAACGCCTAAATTTAATAACCAATCTGGGGCCGCTGGAGCTAACGCTAAGGTCACTTGAGCCTGATGTTCAAACTGTTGTGCTAAGGTCTTTTTAGCTTGGGTTTGCATATCGGGATCATCTAACACCACAAGTAAATTATCTTGTTGTTGTTCGATACGCTTACTGTTTATGCCCGCTTGTTGTAACACATGGTGGATTTGTTCCACTGTTAATGATTGGGTCGGTTTAACGGCAAGTTGTACGGCAGGATCTTCACCATACCAAGATGGCAATGCACTCATAAATAAGATGATGAGTGTGCTAATTAATAGCCAGTATTTCCACTGAGCATATTGATTTAACGGTTTGGTATTCGATTTTGATTTCATAACACTTGATCTCACTACATCGGGGTAAAACCTCGATAAAAATGTATGTGAGTGATGATAGGCATTGACCTAATTCATCTACCCACAGCAAAACTCATTAGCAAGGCTAATGACATTTTTAATCAATATAATGTAGTTAACAGGTGTGAGCGTGAACGAAAAGTAAATTAGACTCTTTCCAAGCGGAAAGTCTTGAAGGGGCTGAAGCTGTTGATAATACCCAGTCCAATTGCGGACTAAAGTTAATTTGATAACCTATGGTTAAACTCGGTACTGGCGGAGAAACAAATTCATAGGCCAATAGATAATTAGGTTTTGATTCATCCGATTGATATTGAACAATACTGAGGTAACGCGCTGAATAGGTAGGAACAAAATGAATATCGTTTGAACTAGAATTCTCAGAAACCGAACGTTCAGAGACAGATTTTTCAGAGACTGGGTTGGTTGATGAAGGTTCGCCAACGTAGCCCAACAATGTGCTATTAACATCAATAAGCGTATTGGTTAACGCAGTTAGTTGATTTGAATCTACTGGACTGTTAACTAATGTGTCTTTTGAGCTGTCTACTGATTTAACTGACGCCAAGGTGATATCAATAGGGGTTGAACTTATTGGTTGTTCACAAATTCGATCATCTGTCAGCGAATCCACATTATATGAACAAGAATAAGAAGTAGACGAAGCAAATGGCATCGATGCTAAAACTAACACACGGCTATTGAGGAGGAAGATTGAACACAACCCCACAATTACCAGCATTAGTAGTATACGAGCCCATGGAAACGTCATAATGACCTTATTTAATCAAGCTACACAATTTCTAAAATTCAAAATTCTAAAATTAACATGTCAAAAACACTATCTAATAAAATCATCTAACAACACTATCTAATAAAGTAATCTAACAAATTAGTTTTTAAACGATTTTCTAACAGATTGTTCAAAGAATATTGTTGCTCATACGGTAAAATGTAACAACAATGTAAACTTAAACGATAATATCTATTGCACCTTTAATCTGCAAATGAATTTTTTTACATGTTCTATCATATCTAGCACATGCATTAACTCTACGATGGATATAAAAAAGCACTAAACAGTATTCTATTTAGTGCTATGTCTGGCTAGTGGCCATTATATCGGTATTGGGTTGTGCATAAAAGTATGATAAATGCTTAAGCAGTTAGTTTAATACAATAACTAAAACAAATGGTTAAGAAAAAGACACACTCGATTATTCACAATACTTAAAGATATTTAACCGTTATGATTTCATAATCAGTCAATCCACCTGGAGTGGTAATCGATACTTCATCGCCTTCACTTTTACCAATTAATCCACGTGCAATAGGTGAATTAACAGAAATTAAATTTTGCTTAATATCCGCCTCGTCATCACCGACTATGCGATACGTCACTTCAGCATCAGTATCTATGTTCAAAATAGTTACTGTTGTACCAAAAATGACTCGGCCAGTATTTTCTAACTTTGTGACGTCAATAATTTGAGCGTTAGATAACTTGCCTTCGATGTCACGAATACGTGCTTCACAAATTCCTTGATCTTCACGGGCTGCATGATATTCAGCATTTTCTTTTAAATCGCCTAATTCGCGTGCTGAAGCAATTGCTTCAGTAATTTTTGGACGGCGATCGAACTTTAACAATTCAAGTTCTTTACGTAATTGATCAGCGCCAACTACAGTCATTGGGACCTTACTCATAATGTCTTTGTCTCCTTTAAAAACAAAAGCATCCCGTGCTGACGATAAGTCAACACAGTAAAAATTCAGTTGGAAGTACGCAATCGACTTAGCGTGCGTATCTAGGATGCATCTTTTCGATGATGGCAGACAGCTTACCTAAGCTTTTACAGACTTGCTAGTCATCCATCATCAAAATGTCATAAAAAAGGTCGCCAAAAGGCGACCTTAATCGTTAACGCACCATAAAAATTAGCTTTTGATGCGTTTGTGTAACTCTTGTAAAGACGTCACCTTGATACGATCATCTGCAGAATGCGCTAAACACGTCGCAAAGGCAGCATTTAATGTCGTAGTGTAATTCACTTTATAGCGCAATGCTCCACGACGGATCTGACGTGAGTCTTCAATTGCTTGACGACCTTCAGTGGTGTTAACAATGTAGGTATATTCACCATTTTTAATACGATCAAGAATGTGTGGACGACCTTCATGTACTTTGTTAACTAAGCGAGGATTAATCCCTGCTTCACCTAAAATAATCGCGGTACCATGAGTGGCATCAATTTCATAACCTAGCTCAATCAACTTAGAAGCTAAATCGGCAACGCGTTTTTTATCACTGTTACGCACAGATAATAACGCACGGCCCGATTTAGGCACTTCAGATGTAGCACCAAGCTGTGCTTTGGCATAGGCTTCAGCAAAAGTATCACCCACGCCCATGACTTCACCGGTTGAGCGCATTTCTGGGCCTAATAGCGGGTCAACACCTGGGAACTTATTAAACGGTAATACCACTTCTTTTACCGAGAAATATGGTGGAATCACTTCTTTAGTAAAGTTTTGCGAAATTAAGCTTTGGCCAGCCATCACTCGAGCTGCAATTTTAGCTAACGGCACGCCTGTCGCTTTAGACACAAATGGTACTGTACGAGCGGCACGCGGGTTAACTTCAATCATATAGATTTCGTTATCTTTTACCGCAAACTGCACGTTCATTAAACCGATCACGCCTAATTCAAAAGCCAGTTTAGACACTTGGTCACGCATTCTGGCCTGAATATCAGCACTCAAGGTGTAAGGTGGTAATGAACAACCTGAGTCACCAGAGTGAACTCCTGCTTGTTCAATATGCTCCATAATGGCGCCAACCACCACAGTTTCACCGTCACACACTGCATCGATATCCACTTCAATCGCATCATCTAAGAAGTGATCAAGTAATACTGGTGATGCATTAGATACTTTAACCGCTTCATTGAAGTAGCGTAGTAAATCTTGCTTGTCGTATACGATTTCCATCGCACGTCCACCCAACACATAAGACGGACGTACAACCAACGGATAACCTATTTTTTCCGCTTCTATCACAGCACTTTCAACTGTTGTCACTGTCGCATTTTCTGGCTGCTTCATGTTCAAACGTTGAATTGCTTGTTGGAAACGTTCGCGGTCTTCTGCACGGTCAATCGCATCAGGGCTGGTACCAATAATCGGTACGCCTGCGGCTTCTAATTCGCGCGCGAGTTTAAGCGGAGTTTGGCCACCGTATTGGACGATTACACCTTTTGGCTTTTCGATACGCACAATCTCGAGTACGTCTTCTAACGTTACAGGTTCAAAGTATAAGCGGTCAGATGTATCGTAGTCGGTTGATACCGTTTCAGGGTTACAGTTAACCATGATGGTTTCATAACCGTCTTCACGTAATGCTAATGCAGCATGGACACAGCAATAATCGAACTCAATACCTTGGCCAATTCGGTTAGGGCCACCACCCAAAATCATGATTTTGTCACGGTTCGATGGGTTAGATTCACATTCTTCTTCGTACGTTGAGTACATGTAAGCCGTGTCAGTTGAGAATTCAGCAGCACACGTATCTACACGCTTGTATACCGGATGAATTTCATGGCGATGACGTAGTTTACGAATTTCGCCTTCACTCACACCTAACACATCAGCTAAACGTAAATCAGAGAAACCTTTACGCTTTAATTGACGTAAGTAGTTTTGCTCTAAACCTGACATACCAAGCTCAGCGACTTTCGCTTCTTGGGTAACCAAATCTTCGATTTGAACGAGGAACCAGTGATCAACGTTAGTCAGAGTGAAGATATCATCACGACTTAAACCAGCACGGAATGCATCGGCTATATACCAAATACGGTCACAACCTGGCTCTTTTAATTCATGACGAATACGTTGCATCGCTTCTGGTGATTGTAAATCAACCAGAGAATCAAAACCGTTACGACCCACTTCAAGGCCACGTAACGCTTTTTGTAATGACTCTTGGAAAGTACGGCCAATGGCCATTACTTCACCCACAGATTTCATTTGGGTTGTTAGACGGTCATTTGCACCGGCAAACTTTTCAAAGTTAAAACGGGGGATTTTAGTCACAACGTAATCGATTGCAGGCTCGAATGACGCTGGTGTTTTACCGCCAGTAATGTCGTTGCTAAGCTCATCAAGCGTAAAACCAACCGCTAACTTAGCAGCAATTTTAGCTATCGGGAAACCGGTTGCTTTAGAGGCTAAAGCAGATGAACGTGATACACGTGGGTTCATCTCAATAATAACCATACGGCCAGTATTAGGACAAATACCAAATTGTACGTTTGAGCCACCGGTTTCAACGCCAATTTCACGCAGTACCGCTAAAGAAGCGTTACGCATTAATTGATATTCTTTATCGGTTAGCGTTTGTGCCGGTGCAACGGTAATTGAGTCACCGGTGTGAACACCCATCGCATCGAAGTTTTCGATAGTACACACGATAATACAGTTATCGTTGCGATCACGAACCACTTCCATTTCATATTCTTTCCAACCAATTAATGATTCATCGATCAATAATTCGTTAGTTGGCGACAAGTCCAAGCCTTGAGAACAAATCTCTTCAAACTCTTCTTTGTTGTAGGCAATACCACCGCCGCTGCCACCCATGGTGAAAGACGGACGAATGATACAGGGAAAGCCCACCATATCTAATACGCCATACGCTTCATCCATGTTATGAGCAATACCCGCACGCGGGCAGTCTAAACCAATGGATTTCATCGCTTTGTCGAAACGACTACGGTCTTCAGCTTTATCAATCGCATCCGCTGTCGCACCAATCATTTCAACATTAAACTCTTTTAGTACGCCTTGTGCTTCAAGCTGAAGCGCGCAGTTCAGTGCAGTTTGTCCACCCATCGTCGGTAGAATTGCATCTGGACGTTCTTTGGCGATGATGTTGCGTACCACTTCCCAATGAATAGGCTCGATATAGGTTGCATCGGCCATTTCAGGGTCGGTCATAATCGTTGCTGGATTAGAGTTGACCAGAATAACGCGATAGCCTTCTTCACGAAGTGCTTTACAAGCTTGCGCACCTGAATAATCAAACTCACACGCCTGACCAATAACAATTGGACCGGCACCTAGGATAAGAATACTTTTTATATCTGTACGTTTTGGCATTGCTTCTGTCTTCTCCCAGATAACTACTTGGCGTGCTGACGGTATTGTTCAATTAGCTCGATGAAATGATCGAACAGCGGTGCGGCATCGGTTGGCCCAGGACTCGCTTCAGGGTGTCCCTGGAAGCTAAATGCTGGCTTATCCGTTAGGTGAATACCTTGTAACGAACCATCAAATAACGACTTATGCGTCACCTTGATGTTTGCTGGCAATGTGGTTTCATCAGCAGCAAAACCGTGGTTTTGACTGGTGATCATCACGCGACCATTTTCAACATTGCTCACTGGATGGTTTGCACCATGGTGACCAAACTTCATTTTTAAGGTTTTCGCACCAGAGGCTAATGCAAGTAACTGGTGACCTAAACAAATACCAAACACTGGAATATCAGTTGTTAATATTTGCTGGATAGCAGTAATAGCATAATCACATGGCTCAGGGTCGCCAGGACCATTTGATAGGAAGACCCCATCAGGGTTCATGGCAAGGACATCTGCAGCAGATGTTTGAGCAGGCACTACCGTCACATCACAACCACGGTCAACCAACATACGTAAAATATTACGTTTTACACCGTAATCGTACGCGACAATTTTATATTTGAGTTCCGCTGCTGGTGTTTCAGACTGTAAACCACCGACTAATTTCCAGCTACCGTTACGCCATGTATAAGCTTTATCGGTGGTCACTTCTTTGGCTAAATCCATGCCTTTTAGACCTGGGAACGCTTTCGCAGCTGCCAGAGCTTTCGCTTCATCTAGGTCGCCGACCATAATACAACCGGCTTGGGCGCCTTTTTCACGCAAAATTCGAGTTAGTTTGCGGGTATCAATATCAGCGATACCAACCACATTATTCGCTTTTAAATAATCGCTTAATGATTGTTGGTTGCGGAAATTACTCGCCATAAGCGGTAAGTCACGAATAATTAAGCCACATGCATGAACCGAATCCGATTCTGTGTCTTCATCATTAGTACCTGTGTTACCGATGTGAGGATAGGTTAATGTTACTATTTGGCGTGAATATGAAGGATCTGTAAGGATCTCTTGATAACCTGTCATTGAAGTATTAAATACCACTTCACCAACAGAGATACCGGTAGCACCAATTGCGGTGCCAGAGAATACTGATCCATCTTCGAGTACGAGTAAGGCAGACTGTGTCAACGCGACCTCCAGAAAAGAGCCAAGCCACTTAAAATTATGTGTTTTTATTTTGCACTAAAATACCAATTTTCGATAAATTACGAAATTTTGACAAATTCTAGCGATTGTATAAGAAATCCGTTTTTACGTCTATATTTTGTAGGATTGTTTTCAAAAAAAAACACCAACGAATGGTGTTTTTATTATCTAGTTCAATCCTAATACTTGTTGCATGTCATACAGACCTGCATTTTGATCGGAGAGCCAAAAAGCCGCCCTCATTGCCCCATTAGCAAAGGTCATTCTACTCGATGCTTTATGGGTTATTTCCAACCGTTCGCCTATGTCAGCGAACATTGCGGTGTGTTCACCGACAATGTCACCAGCACGAACCGTTGCAAAACCTATGGTATTAGGATCACGTTCACCGGTAATACCTTCACGCCCAAATACCGCACATTGGTCTAAATCACGACCTAATGTTTGGGCTATAATTTCACCCATTTTAAGTGCAGTACCTGACGGTGCATCCTTTTTATGCCGATGATGCGCTTCGATTATTTCGATATCGGTATAATCACCCATCACTTCTGTAGCCAGTGCGAGCAACTTCCACATCACGTTAACACCGACAGACATATTAGGCGCTAATACCACTGGCACTTGTTCTGAATAGGCACCAATTTGCTCTTTTTGAGCATGATTAAAACCTGTGGTACCAATGACAATAGCTTTGTGATTTTTTGCGCACCAATCGAGATGAATAATGGAAGATTCAGGTGACGTAAAATCAATTAATACGTCAAAGTCGTCAACCACTTTATCCAGTGAATCGGTAATGGCAACATTCATCGCGCCAACACCAGCAAGTACACCAGCATCAATACCGATTAAACTTGAACCTGTACGTTCAATAGCTGCGCCAAGTATTATGACTTGTTGCTGTTTAGCAGATTCAATCAGTGTACGGCCCATACGGCCACTGGCACCAACTACAGCAATTCTCACTTTTGCAGTCATTTCATTCTCCCAGTGTTAACTAAAGGTAAACACACAAACAGCATATACAAAAACGCCTAAGTTAACTTAGGCGTTTTTAACAACTAGATAATTTCTAACAATTCAACTTCGAAGACCAAAGCTGAATAAGGCGGGATTGAAGCACCCGCGCCACGCTCACCGTAAGCCAAGTGATGCGGGACATATAATTTTAGCTTAGTTCCAACTGGCATTAACTGTAATGCTTCAGTCCAACCGGCGATAACACCAGATACTGGGAATTCAGCAGGTTGGCCACGAGCAACAGAGCTGTCGAACACATCACCACTGATGAAAGTACCATGGTAATGAGTACGTACAGTTGAATCATACGTTGGTGTTTCACCGTCGCCTTGTACAAGCACTTCGTATTGAAGACCAGACTCAGTTATCGTAATACCGTCACGCTTAGCGTTTTCAGCTAGGAATGTATCACCTTCAGAGGCAGCAGCTTCTGCAGCAGCTTCTTGTGCTTCTTGTAAACGACGACTAATTTCAGTAAATGCAACTTGAAGCTCTTCCATTGATACTGCGCTTTCTTTACCGGCAAATGCATCAGCAAGACCAGCTTGAACAGCAGGGATATCAATACCTTCAAAAGAGTTTGCTGCTAGTTGCTCGCCCATTTGACGACCTACACCGTAGCTAGCATGCTGTTCCATAGTGCTGAACAAATCTGACATAATAATTTTCTCTCAATAAACATAAAAAATTCGCACAAGAGTTTATCACAATAAACCCCGTAAATGTTGGCAAAAAACGCTATTTAACTTGAGCAATTTTACACTCAGCCAAAGACTGTTTTCTTGCCTGTGTATAAAGCGGCATCACTTGATTCTGTGCCGCTTGCAAGTCTTCAATTCGGTGACTGTGTGACGGGTGAGTCGATAGCAGTTCAGGGCCTTGGGCTCCGCCCGCTTTAGCCATGTTTTGCCACAAATTAACACTTTGAGCTGGATTAAAACCTGCTTTGGCCATTAGCTCAAGACCAACAATATCAGCTTCAGATTCCTGACTGCGGCCAAAAGGTAAAATAATGCCCACATTCGCCCCGAGCCCCAGTCCGGCCATGTACAAATCTTTATTGGCAATACCCGATGCTCCTAATGCGGCATCCGCAGCTTGCATGCCAAGACCCGTTATCTGCGCTCGAGATACTTGCTCGTTTCCATGTTGTGCTAAAACGTGCGCCACTTCATGTCCCATAACCGTAGCCAACTGATCTTGATTCGTCGCCACATTTAGTAAACCGGTATAGACACCAATATGGCCACCAGGTAGCGCAAACGCATTGACTTGATCTGATTCAAACAACACGACATCCCATTGCTGCGATTGGTCGGGCAACACCGCAGTGATACGTTTGGCAACACAGTTCACATATTGAGTTTGCGCTTGGTTTTGACTTATTTTTTCACTTTGCTTCATGGTCTCAAACGACTGAGCACCCATTTGCTGCATCTGTGTATCAGAAAACAACAAGGTTTGCCCTCGCCCTGTTGGCGATTGACTATTAACACAGCCAACTAATAAAGCAGAAACGAGTAGGGTTAGCGCGAGAGGTTTCATGTTGTCATCCCTTAAAATTCATTTAGCCAAAAAGCTAATCGATCATTCATTTATTTTATACCAATCAACTGGACCAATGCACCATTTGCGATATTAAACATCAGCCAGCATTCATGTGTTGATTAACGTGTTGATTTACGTTTAGCGAAATCACTAATACTGCGTTTATTGGCGGTACGACGATTAGCTTGCTTATCGCGCGGCGCTCGCTTACTGTTTTCGCTAATCGGTTTGTCTGTTACCGCAAAACCAGCTAATTCAACTAATGGTAATGCCTGTCCGGTTAATTCTCGAATAGCCTCTAAACTGAGTAATTCAGAATGACCGACTAATGATAATGCCACGCCGCTTAATCCCGCCCGTGCAGTACGTCCAATACGATGAACATATACTGCTGCTTGGGCAGGTAAATCAACATTAATGACTACTGGCAATGCGTCGACATGAATACCGCGCGCTAATACATCGGTTGCGACTAATACAGTAAGTTGTGCCGTTTTGAATTGCTCTAAGGTCTTACTTCGCAGCGCTTGTTCTTTATCGCCATGAAGCGCCGCAGCGTTAACACCCGCTTTAATTAACTTTTTACACAATGCATCTGCATCATCTTTAGCATTCACAAACACCAATACTTGCGACCATTGATGTAAAGCAATTAAATGAATCAGCGCTTTGGCTTTGCTGCCTTTATTGACGTGATAGAGAGTTTGATCAATATCAGCCACGGTACTATTTAAAGCATGCGCTTCAATTCGTACGCAAGATGCAGACTGTACTTTTTGAGCTAATGCGACCAAAGATTCGGGTAACGTCGCCGAAAATAATAACCGTTGGCCACCTGGCATTAATGTAATCAGCGCATTAATATCGGCGATAAATCCCATGTCCAGTAATCGGTCTGCTTCATCAAGGACCAAACTCTGCAGATGTTCAAAATCAATAACACCTTGTTGTGCTAATGCGAGTAAGCGGCCCGGTGTAGCAACGACGATGTTAACCGGTTGAGCTAAGCGCTCAATTTGAAGCTCTATTGCTTCACCACCACAAAGTACCTCTACGCGCAAATTAAGCGATTGTGCCAGCGGCACTAGGTTTTGCGATACTTGTGATGCTAACTCTCTGGTCGGTACGATGATCACGGCAGACAAATGAGCCGTTGGAAGCAGACTAATGCGTTGCAATACAGGCAAACCGTAAGCATAGGTTTTACCGCTGCCGGTTTGGGCTAATGCCAACACATCTTGCCCCGCCAATATAGTTGGAATAGCCAGTTGCTGAATACGACTCGGCTGATTCACTGTCGGCGGTAATGCGGCTAATAAACTTGAATCGAGTGATAACGCTGAAAATGACATGTTAACGCCTAATGTTAATAGGATAAATTGACGATATTCGCCAATAAAAAAGGCTGCTTACCCAAAGTAAACAGCCTTTAACGAGGTCGCTAGATCATCGCGATTAACTGTTTAAATCCTGAAAGAACTTTTTAACGCCATCAAAGAAGCCTTCAGCTTTAGGGCTGTGCTTTTTTGATTCGCCAGTTAACGTTGCTTCAAACTCACGCAATAACTCTTTTTGTTTTTCATTCAAGTTAACCGGTGTTTCCATTACCACTTTACACAGTAAGTCACCTACTGCATGGCTACGGACCGACTTAACCCCTTTGCCGCGTAGGCGGAACATGCGCCCTGTTTGGGTTTCTGTTGGGATTTTAAGGCTAACTTTACCGTCTAATGTCGGTACTTCAATCTCGCCGCCTAATGCTGCTTTACTGAATGAAATAGGTACTTCACAGTAAAGGTTATTGGCGTCACGGGTAAAGATAGCGTGTTCACGCACACTAACTTGAACGTATAAATCACCTGGTGGAGCACCAAACTCGCCTGCTTCACCTTCGCCAGTAAGACGAATACGATCGCCTGTATCGACACCGGCAGGAATTTTAACTGATAAGGTTTTGCTTTTCTCAACGCGACCTTCACCATGGCACTTGCCACAAGGATCTTTAATGATTTTACCGCGACCATGACAAGTAGGACACGCTTGCTGAACAGCAAAGAAACCTTGACGCATTTGCACTTGGCCTTGGCCATGACACGTACCACATGTGGTTGCAGATGTGCCTTTTTTAGCGCCACTCCCGTCACATAAATCACAGGCAGCTAAAGTAGGAATTCGCAGTTCTTTGGTTAAGCCGCGTACGGCTTCTTCTAAAGACAATTCAAGGTTGTATCGTAAGTCACTACCGCGCGCAGCTTGACGCTGACCACCACCACGGCGACCACCACCAAAAATATCACCGAATACATCTCCAAAGATATCGCCAAAATCACCTTGGCCACCGCCGTGTCCACCACGATTAGGGTCGACGCCAGCATGACCAAATTGATCGTAAGCCGCTTTTTTGTCGCTGTCGGTTAAAATTTCGTACGCTTCTTTAATTTCTTTAAAGCTAGCTTCTGCGGCTTTGTCACCCGGATTACGGTCTGGGTGAAACTTCATCGCTAAGCGTTTGTACGCTTTTTTAATTTCGCGTTCACTGGTGTCACGTCCAACACCGAGAACTTCGTAATAATCACGCTTTGACATAGTGTTCTGTTTCTCGAAGGTGTGAGTAAATTGTTAAACTTAAATTATACAAACGGGCGTTTGAGGATAACCCCAACGCCCGCTTTAACGGTAACTAGCTGAAATTGCTAATTACTTTTTGTCGTCTTTAACTTCTTCGAACTCAGCATCAACAACATCATCAGCAGGCTTTTCTTGGCCAGCATCGTGCGCTTGACCTTCTGCTTCACCTTGAGCTTTAGCTTGAGCAATTTCCATTAACTTAGCAGACGCTTCGATTAGCGCTTGAGTTGCTGTATCAATGGCTTCTTTATCTTTGCCTTTTATGGCAGTTTCTAAAGTTGCGATTGCTGCTTCAATCTTTTCTTTTTCGTCACTAGCTAGTGCATCGCCAGCTTCTTCAACTTGTTTTTTAGTTGAATGAGCTAAACCATCTGCTTGATTACGCGCTTTAACTAACTCTTCAAATTTAGCATCTTCATCAGCATGAGCTTCAGCATCACGTACCATTTGTTCAACTTCTTCATCAGATAAACCTGAAGAGGCTTTGATAGTAATGTTTTGTTTCTTACCTGTTTTCTTGTCTGTTGCAGACACATGTAAGATACCATCAGCATCAATGTCGAACATCACTTCAACCTGTGGTTGGCCACGTGGTGCTGGCTCAATACCTTCAAGGTTAAATTGACCTAATGACTTGTTAGCACTCGCTTGCTTACGTTCACCCTGAAGTACGTGAATAGTCACGGCACTTTGGTTATCGTCAGCTGTTGAGAATACTTGCTGAGCTTTAGTCGGGATAGTGGTGTTCTTCTCGATAAGCTTTGTCATCACACTGCCCATGGTTTCAATACCAAGAGATAGTGGGGTAACGTCAAGTAGAAGTACGTCTTTCACTTCACCAGAAAGTACGCCAGCCTGAATCGCCGCACCAACAGCAACCGCTTCATCAGGGTTAACATCTTTACGAGGCTCTTTGCCAAAGAAGTTAGTTACTGCTTCTTGTACTTTAGGCATACGAGTCTGACCACCCACAAGAATCACTTCATTGATATCTGATATTGATAAATCAGCATCAGCTAGTGCAACTTTAAGCGGCTCTAGAGTACGTTGAATTAAATCTTCAACTAATGACTCTAACTTAGCACGAGTAATTTTAACCACTAAATGCTTAGGACCTGATGCATCAGCAGTGATGTAAGGCAAGTTAACTTCAGTGTGGTTAGTGCTTGAAAGCTCGATTTTTGCTTTTTCAGCGGCTTCTTTCAAACGTTGCATTGCTAAAGGATCTCTACGAAGATCTAAGCCTTGGTCTTTTTTGAATTCATCAGCTAAATAGTTAATCATACGGTTATCAAAGTCTTCACCACCTAAGTGAGTATCACCATTGGTTGCTAGTACTTCAAATGTTTGGTCGCCATCGTTGCTGTCAATTTCGATGATAGAGATATCGAATGTACCACCACCTAAATCGTATACAGCAACAATGTTGTCGCCTTGTTTCTTGTCGATACCGTATGCAAGTGCAGCAGCAGTAGGTTCGTTGATAATACGCTTAACATCAAGACCTGCGATACGACCAGCATCTTTAGTGGCTTGACGTTGTGAATCGTTAAAGTAAGCAGGAACGGTAATAACCGCTTCAGTCACTTCTTCACCTAAAAAGTCTTCAGCAGTCTTTTTCATCTTTTTCAAGATTTCAGCTGAAACTTGTGGTGGTGCCATTTTGTTACCACGTGACTCAACCCATGCATCACCATTATCAGCTGCGATAATTTTGAATGGCATGATGTTCACATCACGTTGAACTTCGTCATCTTTAAAACGACGACCGATTAAACGCTTGATGGCAAAGAATGTGTTTGTTGGGTTGGTTACAGCCTGACGCTTTGCTGGCTGGCCTACAATAATTTCATCATCGGTATAAGCGATAATTGATGGGGTTGTGCGATCACCCTCTGCGTTTTCAATTACGCGTGCTTTGCCGCCATCAAGGACTGCTACACACGAGTTTGTTGTGCCTAAATCGATACCAATAATTTTGCCCATGGGGTCCTCCGAAATTGACGTTAGTCGTCACAAATATGTTATTTGATGTTGATATGGGGATGAACAACAAGTATTTCAAGCATTTTGTTGCTTAACTTGAGATTCAAAATTAACCACTCATATCAGCCTTGATACCTATATTGGGACAACAAAGTGAATTACAAGGGGATAAGTAAATATTTATCCTGTTTTATGGATTTTTTTATGCGAGCCATACCAATAATGTAAGGTGGGTGAACAATAAGTCACAACCACAGCCAAAATAAGCGAAATAGTGAAAAAAAACAGTAAAACCAGCCGGAATAGTGCAGTAACAAAGCGTAGACACGGTAATACTTTACCGAAAGGCACCCACTCTAATGATGAGTTAGATTGTAATAGCGATATAATCGTTACTCATACCAGTATTGAACTTATTAAGCACATCGTTCATTTTCAATCGACATTGGTTTATATCATATTAACCTGCTTGGCATTTCAGCGGTGTTAGTCGTATTTTGCTGTCACACTGCAAACAAAAGCATTAAATAACGCTAATCATTTGATAAAAAATACAACTAGCGTTATAAAAGTATATATAGATGTTTAAAAAAGTACTAAAAATTCAAATGATTGTAGAGGAAGTAAGGCAATGGGACTGCCAAGATGGAATTTCAGTGATAATACCGAACGTAAGATACGCATTGTTACCTTAGCAATTGTTATGGTAATTCTAGTTTATGAAAAGTTTTATGGCGTAAGTACCACACAATATCCAGCTATGTATTTGTGTGTATTTTCACTTATCGCCACTTTTATGACCAATGCAGTACAACGTCGATATTTCACTTATGTGATGGAATACGCGCAAGCATTTAGAATTGTGGCGATATTAATGACTTGTTCCTTTTTTGCAATTTGGTTATTAACCACCTATGAGCGTTTGGTTGAGCCAGTAACGCCCAGTCATCTTATTTATAATTTATAGCGCTCTCTTATAGCGTCTCTCAGCACAAACATTAAAGGGCGCTTATTTGCACCCTTTATTATAAGTACAACAAAATGCATTATTGCCTACAGGTGTAATCACCCCAAGCTAGCCACTTGTATGTGGTCAGTGCATCTAACGCCATTGGACCACGGGCATGTAATTTCTGGGTGCTCACGGCCACTTCAGCGCCAAGACCAAATTGTGAACCATCGGTGAAACGAGTACTGGCATTCACATACACTGCGGCGGAATCTACTTGATTCATAAAGTCACTCGCTGTGTGAATGTTATCCGTTAAAATGGCTTCAGAATGCCCTGTAGAATAATGACGGATATGCTCCACGGCTTCGTCAATATCGTTAACCACTTTGATCCCTAACGTGAGCGATAACCACTCTGTTGAAAACGATTCATCATGTGCAGGTGTAACATCAAAACCTAACCCATCGAGATAAGGTAAAGTTATTGCACAAGCATGGAAATGAACCCCAAGTGAGTGTAAATGTGAGGCAATATTAGGAATAAATTCGGCAGCAACCTGTTGATGTATTAATAATGTATCTAAGGCATTACACACAGTCGGGCGTTGAACTTTAGCGTTGGCAATCACATCGATTGCACGCACTAAATCGGCTTGTTTATCGACAAATAAATGACAGATGCCAATGCCGCCTAAAATGACAGGAATACTCGATTGCTCAGCACACAATCGCTGCAGGTTTTGTCCACCACGAGGGATAATCATATCAACATATTTGTCGAGTCTTAGTAAGCCACTGACAAGACTCCGCTCTGGTGAATCAATGAGCTGCACGGCATCTTTAGGTAAATCTAAACTCACCAGTGCATCACGGATAACTTCACTTAGCACTTTATTTGAGGTTAGGGTTTCTTTACCGCCACGCAAAATCACTGCATTACCGGTCTTTAACGCCAACACGGCAATATCAACGGTGACATTTGGCCGAGCCTCATAAATAACCCCCACCACACCTAATGGGACACTGCGACGAGTTAAGCGTAAGCCGTTATCCAATACCCGACTGTCTGCTTCTTTGCCGACAGGGTCGACTAGTGCGATGACATTATCAATGTCAGCTATAATTCCGCCTAGCCGCCCTTCGTCCAGCATCAACCTATCTATCATGGCTTCGGTTAAACCACTTTGCTTCGCTGCAATGATATCTTGTGCATTCGCTTGTAAAATATCATTTTTCCTCTGCGCTAAGTGGTCTGCAATCGTAGCTAACAATACGTTTTTTTGTTTCGCTGTTAAACTCGCTAAAATAAAACTTGCAGCCTTAGCACGTTGCCCTAATTGAGTTAAATATTCTGTTTCTGTGGCTGACATATGTTTATCCTTAATTATCAAGTACGACCATATCATTGCGATGAACCACGGCATCGCCGTAGTTATAGCCCAGTAGACTTTCTATATCATCAGAATGTTTACCGCTAATTTTGGTTAAATCATTGGCGCAATATCGGCTAATGCCTTTAGCCAAAATCTTACCGGTTTGATTCACAATCAGTAAGGTCGCCCCGCGCTCAAAATTGCCTTCAACATCGACAATGCCTTTAGATAATAAACTACGACCATTAGCAACAACGGCAACCGATGCTCCAGCATCTACAACTAATTTACCTTGTGAAGCAGGACCAGCCAAGATCCATTGTTTGCGACTTTCTAATGGATTTTCGATTGCACTAAAATGAGTGCCGACAGACTCCCTCGCCGCCACTTTGGCAATAACATCAGGGTGATGACCGGAAGCGATGACAACTTCTATGCCCGCTCGTCGAGCCACATCCGCCGCTTCAAGTTTAGTCGCCATTCCGCCCGTTCCAAGTCCTGACACTGAACCGCCAGCCAATAAACGTAAACTGTCGTCAATATTGACAACTTGTTTAATTAACTGTGCGTCGGGATGGGTGCGTGGGTCGGCATCAAATAAGCCTTTTTGGTCGGTCAGTAAGATAAGTAAATCAGCATCGCAAAGTAAGGCTGCACGGGCTGATAAATTATCATTATCACCCACTTTAATCTCATTGGTTGCAACTGCATCATTTTCATTAATTATCGGGATAATATTATGAGCTAATAATGCATTTAAGGTGTCGCGCGCATTAAGGTAACGTTCACGATCTTGTAAATCAGCACGAGTTAACAATAACTGGCCAACATGCAACCCGTAAATACTGAACAATTGTGACCAAGCCAAAATTAACTGACTTTGACCCACAGCTGCAAGTAACTGTTTATTGGCCATAGTGTCTGGCAACACTGGATATTGTAAATGCTCTCGCCCAGCAGCTATAGCGCCTGATGTACACAATACGACTTCAACGCCTGAACGCATAAGCGAGGCCATTTGCCTGGCTAATTCAACCATATGTGCTTTATCAAGCTTTTTACTGCCCGATGTCAGCACGCTGGTGCCTAACTTAACTACTACGCGGCGATAACCCATTTGTATTACTCAGCTTACAAAAAATATTCAGTTCATTTTTATACCCAATTCACTCGATAATTCATAGTGAAAGCCGCTAATACTGGAATATTTGTCTAGATTAACCATTTTCAGGTTAATAAATAGTTATCAAACAGTCCTTAATCCTGCTAACTCAGTTGCATTGAGCTGCAATAGGGTAGTTATTGGCGCCTTATTAGAAAAACAAAAAAAGGGCTAATAGCCCTTTTTTATATTGGCTTTAGCCAATTTATTAACTCACTGTACTCATGGACAGCTAATTAACCGTAAATAAACTTGGCAATAAACAATGCGGCCACCACTAAAATACCTGGATTTAAATCTTTAAAACGCCCTGTCATCAATTTGATCGCAGCATAAGAAATAAACCCAAGCCCAATAGCATTGGCAATAGAAAAGGTTAACGGCATTAATAAGCAAGTCACGACAACAGGAGCGGCTTCAGTTAAGTCTTCCCAATCAACATTGACTAGGCCAGACATCATTAAAATAGCAACATAAAACAAGGTTCCAGTTGTGGCATACGCTGGCACCATACCCGCTAATGGCGACACAAATAACGCCGCTAAAAACAGTAATCCAACTACAACGGCAGTTAAACCTGTGCGACCACCTGCACTCACCCCTGCGATACTTTCAATATAGCTAGTGGTAGTTGATGTACCCAATGCAGCACCAGTGATCGTGGCGACGCTGTCTGCGGTTAAGGCACGTTTTACTCGAGGTAAACGGCCTTTTTCATCAAGCAGTCCGCCACGTTGAGCAACAGCGACTAAGGTACCTGATGTATCAAATAAATCGACAAACAAGAAGGCAAAAACCACCGATAACATGCTCACTTCTAATACACTAGACAAGTCCATCTTCATAAATGTCGGTGCAATAGACGGTGGCATTGAAATTAAGCCTTGGTATTGCACATCGCCAAATATCATTCCCAGAACAGTCACAATTAGGATACTGAAAATAACAGCACCCTTTAAGCCACGTTGAACCATAGCAATAATTAAGAAGAAACCTAACGCAGCCATCAATGCAGGAAATGAGGTGATATCGCCCATAGTCACTAATGTTGCAGGGCTAGCCACTACAATACCGGCATTTTTTAAGCCAATTAAGGCTAAAAATAATCCAATACCAGCTGCGATACCAAAACGTAACGACATTGGAATACTGTTGACTATCCACTCGCGGATCCTAACTAAGGATAAAATTAAGAAACACACTCCTGACATAAAGACCGCGCCAAGTGCTGTTTCCCAGCTATAACCCATTTCACCAACAACGGTGTAAGTAAAAAAAGCATTCAGTCCCATACCCGGAGCCAATGCAATCGGGTAATTAGCTAATAACCCCATAACTAAGCAACCGATGGCAGCAGCTAAACATGTGGCAACAAATACTGCACCATGATCCATCCCTGCATCAGCAAGCATCATAGGGTTAACAAAAATGATGTAGGCCATCGTTAAAAAAGTAGTCAGACCGGCCACAGCCTCTTGCTTAAGACTGGTGTTGTTCTGTTTAAGTTTAAATAGTTTTTCTAACATGGAACGGGGTTCCTTGGGCAAAGGTTAACATTGGATTAATGGTTAAATTGCTACAGATGAGGATGCGGTAAGCCTTGTGCTACTGACCATACTCGCTGAGTCGACATCATTACAGAGGGCTTTCTTTATTGCGGGGAATTATAAATACTTACGACCTTGATAGCTATCAATAGCCTTTTTGTTGAAAGATTTCAGTTTTTTAAATAGCGCACTAATCAATTAGCGATTAACCAATTAACTTGAATCTAACTAAAAGCTAGCTGAATTTAAGACAAAAAAAAGCCTACTCAATAGAGTAGGCAGACATGTTACAAGCATCCCATATGGGGAAAGGAAAGCTAGCACCACTTAACGTGATGTGGCGATAAATTAATTAATTTACCACCCTGTCTAAAACCGTCAAACGAGACGAACAAAAGGTTGATGGATATTAAAACTACGTAAAGAGGGTCAATTCTTAACGTTTCATGGCGAATATACCGCCACGTAAAACTGTTACGTCGGCAAACCAAGTGTTCTGCCAATAAAATTTGCTGTTACCTGTATAAGACATAGTCATGCTCCTGATTAAAGTAAAGTTGTATAAACCTAGTAAAGCTTGGCTCGGTTCCCTGGAACGTACATTTCTCAAATCCATTGAGACAACTTGTCACTCAGATCCTTGGAGGTTATATCCATCCTGGATTAACTAGAGTCGACAAACACATTGCTTGTCGACGAAGTGAATTATACAAAACTGTAATTTAATTACAAGTATTATTTGCTTTAATTCACAAAAACATCATTAAAAGTGATTTAATTACAATTACTTCGTATTAAAACTA
Source organism: Shewanella sp. AC91-MNA-CIBAN-0169 (assembly GCF_040310165.1). Lineage (NCBI taxonomy): Bacteria > Pseudomonadati > Pseudomonadota > Gammaproteobacteria > Alteromonadales > Shewanellaceae > Shewanella > Shewanella sp. AC91-MNA-CIBAN-0169. The sequence goes on along the minus strand of NZ_JBEOPM010000001.1, from coordinate 450,210 downwards.
TGTATAACTATTGTTACCAACATGTGAACTATAAATAAAACCATTATAAAACAAATGATTATATATAATATCACTACAGCTTTGAAAGCTGTAATAAAGCAACCAAAGGGCTTGCAGTTGGCTTTCCATACAGAGGATCGCCCTCCACCGCACTGCCTGCAATATCAATATGGGTAAATGCCAGCTCTGTTTGAGCTAATCCAGAGGCTTTTATCAAGAAAGCGGCAGGATATTGATGCCCACGGGCCGTAATTGAAGACGGACCATTATTCGATGACACCACATCTGCAGCGCCATTTTTATCGGCAACTTTATCAAAGTCTTCTGGACGTAATCGTGAAACCTCAAATGGTTCACCCCATAACTGACCCACTTCAGCGAGTGTTGCTGCAACCCCTTGCTTTTTAGCCGCGCTATTTTCAACTAATGCAGGGTAACCACCGTAGGCTCGCACAACATGACCGGTTAACGTCGCCACCGAAAATAATTGTGGATTCACTGCGGTTTGAGCCTGTATTCGCAAATGCGATAATAAGTCAGCCAATACTAAGCGACCTTCTGCATCAGTATTACCAATACGGACTCGCACACCTGCGTGGCTAGTAATGATCTCATCGGTGACAAATGCATCACTGCCAATACTGTTTCTTACTAATCCGAGTTCAGCAATGACTTTAATACCTTTAGGTTTCAGTATTGATAGTGCTTTCATTAAACCGGCAACTGCTGCCGCGCCACCTTTATCACGACTCATTCCAGCCATAGAACCTGCAACTTTAATATCAGCGCCACCAGTGTCGTAAACCACACCTTTGCCAGCAAAGAATAAGGTTTTTGTAATAGGGCCTTCACCAACATATTCAAGCTTTACCACTCGAGGATGATGACGTGCAACATCAAAAGAGCTTCTACCCACTGCGCTGAGTAATGGGTATTGCGCTTTTAACTGCTCGACTTGATCAACCACAGATACAGCCAAACCGCTATCAGCAAAAGCATCAACACAATATTGTGCAAACCCAATAGCCGACATACGCTCAGGTTCTGTACCACAAAGATCGCGCGCCAATACTCGTCCAGATTCTGCCGCATTAAGTAATAAACTATGGGTGGCAGTATTCAATAGTCCAATCGCGGTTAAACTCGGTTGTAAAGACTTTGCTTCTCGCGCCTCTAACGGTTGCCAAAGCTCTTGCCCACACGCCAGTGCGGCAACTTGTTCTGCATTAGCAAAGCGATTGTCAATTACACTTGGAACAACTAGTAAAGGTTTAGTGGCACCTGCGGCTTTAGCAATGGCAATACCTTCTCGAGCGGCTTTGGCAAAAGTCCTGACATCGCTATACTCATTGTCGCTATCTGTCACTGGGGAGATAATCAAACGACCACCGGCTAACCCTGGGGCAAAAAGCAACGTGGCACTTTTACCGACACGGAAATCTATTTGACTAGCGTGTGCAGCAAGCAAACTCACTTCATCTTGTTTGATCTCAGCTAAACTCGTCGCTATCACGACAACAGCGTCCCAACCTTCGCCTTCAAAAATAGCCTCATCAGTTGTGACATCAATAATTGGTACTTGGAACGCGGTAAGCGCTTTATTCACTTGGGTCATACAAGATCCTTACTCTTTAGGAATATAGATAAATTAGTGGGTTCATAATTATTTACAGATTTGTGGACTAAACCTTGGCAAATCGCTATCGCAATATCAAGTAACTGCGCAGAATATGTTAAAATAGTGGCAGTAATATTTTGTGTCGTATATCGACTTGATTTCATCTTAGAGGGCGTTTCGTGACTGCATTAACTCAATTATATCCTCAGCCTCTATGGCAATGGTTTGAACAAATTTGTGCTATTCCACATCCATCAAAACATGAACATGCGTTATCACAACATATTCAACAATGGGCAAAAGCTCAAGGCCTTGCGGTTGTTGAAGACAAAGTGGGTAATTTAATCATCCGTAAGCCTGCTACTGCAGGAATGGAAAACTGCAAAATAGTGGTGTTACAAGCGCACATTGATATGGTGCCGCAAAAAAATGCCGACAAAGTACATAACTTTGAAACCGATCCGATAGAAGCCTATGTAGACGGTGATTGGGTTAAAGCCAAAGGCACTACCTTAGGTTCAGATAACGGTATTGGCATGTCTTCGGCGCTGGCCGTTTTAGGCAGTAAAGACATTAAACACGGGCCACTCGAAGTGCTGCTCACCATTGATGAAGAAGCTGGCATGACTGGCGCCTTTGGTTTAGAAGCCGGTTACCTTGATGCTGAAATTTTAATTAATACTGATTCAGAGCAAGAAGGTGAAATCTACATGGGTTGCGCCGGCGGTGTTGATGCACAGATAAGTATACCAATGTCTTGGCAAGCACCAGAACAAAGCAACGCCAGCTTTTCACTGACTATGTCGGGTTTAAAAGGCGGCCATTCTGGTGTCAATATTCATCTTGGTCGTGGTAACGCTAACAAGTTATTAGCGCGATTTTTGTTTAAATACAGTGACGAATTAGCCCTAGAGCTGGTCAGCTTTAGTGGTGGTTCGCTGCGTAATGCGATTCCACGTGAAGCTAACGTTCAATTGATGTTGCCAGCTGAAAATGTTGAAGCATTAAAACAAGCTATTGAGTCATTCCAAGCGTTAGTGCGTGAAGAGTTAGCCGTAGCTGACCCATCGATGTTACTCACATTAGCCGCTATTGATGCACCAACAAAAGTCATGGGCGAAGAAGCGCAAAATACCTTAATCGACTTATTACATGCTTGCCCTAACGGCGTAATGCGCATGAGTGATGAAGTGGAGGGTGTGACTGAAACATCACTAAATATAGGCGTGATCAGTACTGAAGATGAAAGCGTAGAAATATTATGCCTTATTCGTTCATTAATCGATTCGGGGCGTGAAGAAGTCACCGGTATGCTAACCGCACTATCAAATCTATCGGGTGCTAGCATTGATTTAAGCGGTGCTTATCCAGGTTGGAAACCAGACACTAGCTCATCTGTTATGGCAATTGTGCGTGACACCTATAACGATATTTATAAAAAAGATCCTACTGTGATGGTTATTCATGCGGGTCTTGAATGTGGTTTATTTAAAGAACCTTATCCACATATGGACATGGTATCGATTGGTCCGACGATTCGCTATCCGCACAGCCCAGATGAAATGGTTAACATCACCACTGTTGGTCAATATTGGGAATTACTGCTAGCTGTATTAGAGCGTATTCCTGCTAAAGAGGCGTAATCAATCAAGTGATTATGGCCAAGATTATAATTGGCGGATAAGCTATAAATCAAAGGCGACAGCAATGTCGCCTTTTTGCTCTCTATGGTATCCGTTATAAAATGGGCGCCTAAAATTGTAAATCGAGTTGAGTAATTTGATCGGCACTATTCTCGGAAGAAACCAACGTCACATCCGCTAGGCCAACGCTCACACCGAGTAACCGAATCCCTCGCCCTTGGCTTCGTTGTAATGCTTGCAGCAATAATTCATGAAACAGGTTAATTGAAATCTCATCACTGCGATGCTCGATGGTGGTCTGCTTAAAATCATTAAATTTCAGTTTCACAACCTGCTTATGGATCTGTCTATCTTTCGCACTCCGATGAACCCGAGCACTCAGCTCTTGAATAAGCTGTGGTAATACTTGATGACATTGCTCTAACGTAAAAATGTCTTTAGCTAACGTGGTTTCAACCCCTACTGACTTACGCACTCGGTGCGGGCTAATTTGCCTTGAATCGATACCTTGTGCACGCTCAGACAACACATGGCCAAACTTACCAAAGGCCTCAATTAATTGCACTTTAGGGTATTGTTGCACGTCATAACAAGTGGTTAAGCCAATATCGGCTAACTTTTTTGAAGTGACTTTACCGACGCCAGGAATTTTACTCAGAGGTAGGTCTTTTACAAAATCAGCAATTTGATTTGGGGTGATAACATATTGTCCATTAGGCTTATTTAAATCGGATGCAATTTTGGCTAAAAACTTAATGGGTGCAATACCTGCTGAAGCCGTTAATCCAGTGACCTCATAAATGTCATCACGTATCGCTTTGGCAATTAATGTCGCACTGCCTTGATGAGCATCGCAATCTGTGACATCTAGATAAGCTTCGTCTAAAGACAATGGTTCGACAAGATCAGTGTATCGATGAAAAATCTCACGTATTTGGAGTGACACCGATTTATACACCTCCATGCGTCCAGGCACTAAAATTAACTGCGGACATAACTGCAACGCATGATAACTGGACATAGCACTTCGCACCCCAAATTTGCGGGCTTCATAACTGCAAGTACTTATGACACCACGGCGATCACTTCTGCCGCCAACAGCAATGGGTTTTCCTCTTAACTCAGGAAAATCACGCATTTCTACCGCAGCAAAATAACAATCCATATCGATGTGAATGATTTTACGCATTCTATAACCATCATCATTAGCCCAATTAAAACCATGATACTGTACATATAAACAGTATTCAATCATTGCTTATTATTAATATAATGAATAAATGTGACTCAAGATATTTTTAAATGTCAAAAGCTAGCTTCAAGCCATCCTAAAACGCAATAAAACATTATTCTGAAAAAAGCGAAATCATCTAGCAAATTATTCAATTTATAAATTGATTGTAGACAACATTCTTATGACTTCAATTCGATTTATTGAGTCATTCTTTCTTTTCAAAAGCAGTACAAAATCATAAGCGTTTAACCGTAATTGACTATCTAGCAGTTGAGGGTCACTGCCTTTGCTCAGTAAGTATTCAACTAATTTTTTATCATTGAGTAAGATTGCGGCATGAAGAGGCGGTAGTCCATCAATTTTACTTTTAGTATTAACGGAGGCACCATTGTCGATAAATTTATCTAAATAAACATATCTTTTTTTCTGATTAGAAATGCCAAATAAAAATGCTATACCACCTACAGACTGAAGATCATCTAAGTCTTGTTTCGTTAATCTAAAATTAAACAAATAAAATTCACAGAACGAATTTGGTATGTAATGCGTATTATCTTCGACACTGCATAATACAACATCTTCAACACGGCTATTTTCAAGAGAATAAATAGCACCTAATGAATACATAATAATAATAGTAAAAGCGCATCCAATTAGTAACTTAAGTTTCATTTTAACTCCATATAACTTTGTTATTTAGGTTAAAAGCTAAAATACCAAAATGTCGACTGTTTGTTTTTGCTATTCCATTTAAATACAACACTAAAACACGACCGAAGCTGTATGATAGTTGTTCTCTCACTCTGTCATAGATTTTTATTTGCATTAAGTCTTTAGCTGTTGCATGACTAAACCAATGTTTTGCAGCGCTGCGCCCAAATTTTATTATGACTTTTTTAGCACCATCTTGAGGATTCATTGTTGATCGAAATAAAGAGTCGATAAATCCCATCGCATAAGATGCATCGACAGCCTCAACTAACAAGCCTTGAGCAAACTCACGAACTTCATCAGTAATATCTAACTCATCTATAATCGAATGTTGACTCGAAAATATGAACTTTAAAATAATTATAGTTTCATCATTATCAAATATGAGTTCACTGCTTTTGAAGTTTTTAAGGTGTACATTTCCATTTCCATTTCCATATAGTTTAAAATATGTCCTATTAAAAACTAAATATATCAATTTAATTAGAAAAAAACCATTATCACTTTTAATATATCTCTTCCAGAGCAGGGTGAAGACCTCGGACGTTTTTTAAACAAAAATAGTTTATTTAATGAGTTGTTATAGCCCATAAAATCTTCATGGCTTGGACTATTTTTTGTTTGCAGGTTAAACAAATAGTTCAAAAAGCAAGCGCTAATGCGGTTAACCTGTCTTCCAGAGCCTCCACATGAGTGTTGAAATGACACAAAAAAGCCCAAACGCAGTTGGGCTTTATTAACATGTAACATAGCAATTAAGACATTACATTTTGGTCTGTAAATAGTTTTGTAAACCAATACGTTCGATTAGACCGAGTTGCTTTTCTAACCAGTACATGTGGTCAGATTCAGTGTCATCTAATAACACTTCTAAAATTTCACGGCTTTGGTAATCAGCTTTTTCTTCACATAACGCGATAACTTTACGCAAATGATCAGCTACATGATATTCGTATGCAAGATCATTTCTCAGCATTTCTTGCACATCTTTACCAATATTCAGCGCTTCACGGCTGCCAACATCTGGAGTGCCTTCTAAAAACAAAATGCGTTGAACTAATTTAGCTGCATGCAACTTCTCGTCGTCTGACTCATGCAGAATACGGGTATACAGTTCATTGAACCCCCAGTCTTCATACATGTGAGCATGGACAAAATATTGATCCATGGCAGACAATTCGCCGGTTAATAAACTATTTAAAGCGTCGATGACTTCTGGATGGCCTTTCATGATAATTTCCTATTAGTCGTTAATTTGTGATTGAAGATAATTTTGAATACCGGTTTGATTGATTAGCTCTTGCTGCGACTCAATCCAATCTAGATGCTCTTCTTCGTCTTCGAGTAAATCTTCAAATAAATCGCGGCTAACATAATCTTGCTGAGTTTCGCATACCTTAATGGCTTCACGCAAAATGGCAATTTGTTCCGTAATTGCAGTTAGATCACAGCTAAGCATTTCTTCAGCATGTTCACCGATGCGCAATTTATCTAACTGTTGTAGGTTAGGTAAACCTTCAAGAAACAATACACGTTCAATCAGCTTGTCAGCATGCTTCATGTCTTCAATCGATTTTTTATACTCTTTCTCATTAAGCTTTTCCAATCCCCAATGCTTAAACATGCGAGCATGTAAAAAGTATTGGTTAATGGCGGTCAGCTCACAGGTAAGTACACGATTGAGTTGGCTGATGACTTTAGGATGACCTTTCATAGTAATGTCCCTCGATAAATAATGTGATCTCGATCAATTACAAATAGGATAAAACACTATAGGGGTAATTGCAAATTTTCCTTTATTTTCACACACTTACAATTGATAACCATTATCATTATAACTAAGCTTTGTAACTCGTTAGCAATACATAAACATAAAAAAAGCCTTCAAAATGAAGGCTCTTTACAAAGCATCAGTTTATTAACGTAAGCTTTAGGCAATTAACGGTGTTAAATAATTCGATTTTGATTTAGCAACTCATTGCGAGCTTGCTCTTTTTCCATACGGCGTTTACGTTTGTCACATGGATCATCACAGTCACACGCTTTTTCAATTCCTAAAACACCTAAACCACCACAACTACCTTCTACCGCTTTCTTCTTTACGATATAGCCGATAGACATTAACAAAAAGAACAATAATAACACTACAAATGCTGCTATAAATGTACTCATTACAAACTCCAATTACTCATTCAGATAAGGGTATAATACTTTTTTAATCAATCAGTTTAAAATAAAGAACCTACTTAACATACGATTTAAACGCATCGCTGTAATAGACCTGATAACCCTGTTCTTGCTTCTCAATCAACATTATTGCTAAATTTTTCTCTTTAGCAAGTGCCAATGAAGCCTCAGTACCTAACACCATCATAGCGGTGGCATATCCATCTGCGGTCATACAACTAGAGTGTAACACGGTTGCAGAGGCAAGTTGATGCTTAATAGGATAACCGTTACGAGGATCGATTAAATGTGAAAAACGTTCGCCATTCTCTTGATAAAAGTTACGGTAATCACCCGATGTTGCTAATGACATGGTGCCAGGTTCAATCACTTGCTGAACGGCTTGTCCTTCACTCGTAGGTTGCTCAACAGCCACTCGCCATGGAGTTTTATCGGCTTTAGTACCTTTAACATTAAGCTCACCACCTATTTCGACTAAATAACCAGACACATGATATTTGTCTAATAGCGCGGCAATTTTATCGACACCAAAACCTTTTGCTATTGAAGATAAATCAACATACAGGTCTGCATTATGCTTAGTTAATGTTAAGCCTTTTATCGACAGTTCCTTGATGCCCATTTTAGCTTTAGCGTTATCGATTTGAGCTTGCGTCGGGATGGTTGTAGGTCGTTTATCGGGACCAAAGCCCCACAAATTAACCACTGGTCCTAAGGTGATATCTAACGCCCCATCAGTCTCTTGATAAAGACGCATACCTTCTTCGATAACCTTAATGGTATCAGCGGATACTTTAACGCTTTGTTGAACTTGTAATTGATTGAACTTAGACAGTTCTGAGTCCGAACGATAAGTCGACATTTGATCGTTTACCACTTCCAATGCCATATCAATTTCAGCTTGCAGTAACTGCGGTTCTGGCAAGCGGTCATTGTTGACTACTTTAATATGATAAGTGGTCCCCATCGTACTACCAGATAATGAAATAATGGGCTCTGGTGAACTGCAAGCACTCACCAATAGCAATAACGCCGGCAATAGCAATAACTTGATTGAATTTACAGTCATGTCAAATTTACACTTGTAATAAATAAACAAAAAAAATTGCAGCGTGCAAGACCAGTGTTTAACCACCCTGTCTGCACTGCTGCAATCTCATGACTTACATGTCGATGTTATGGATTAACTCATTAACCACCGAAATCATCTAGTAAGATGTTTTCGTCTTCGACACCTAAATCCTTTAGCATACCAATAACTGCTGCGTTCATCATTGGAGGTCCACACATGTAGAACTCACAATCTTCTGGCGCATCATGGTCACGTAAGTAGTTTTCATACAATACGTTATGAATGAAACCGGTATAACCAGTCCAGTTATCTTCAGCTTGCGGATCTGATAACGCCACGTGCCATTTGAAGTTTTCATTTTCAGCCGCTAAGCCGTCAAAATCTTCAACATAGAACATTTCACGTTGCGAACGCGCACCGTACCAGAAGCTCATTTTACGCTTAGATTTAAGACGTTTTAATTGGTCAAAAATGTGTGAGCGCATTGGGGCCATACCAGCACCACCACCAATGAATACCATTTCTGCTTCGGTGTCTTTAGCAAAAAACTCACCAAATGGACCAGAAATTGTCACTTTATCACCGGCTTTTAAGCTCCAAATGTACGAAGACATTTTACCGCAAGGCAAGGTTAAATTACGTGGCGGTGGCGTAGCAATACGCACATTCAACATAATAATGCCGAACTCTTCTGGGTAGTTAGCCATTGAGTAGGCACGAATGGTTTCTTCGTCTACTTTTGACTCTAACTTGAAGAAACCAAAGTGTTCCCAGTCGCCACGGTATTTATCAGGCACTTCAAACTCAGCATATTTAACATGATGAGCAGGAGCTTCAATCTGAATATAACCACCGGCACGGAAAGGCACAGATTCGCCGTCAGGAATTTGCAGCTTAAGTTCTTTAATGAACGTCGCTTTGTTATCGTTAGATAGAACCGCACATTCCCATTTCTTGATGCCGAAAATTTCTTCATCAAGTTCGATTTCCATGTCAGTTTTTACATTTACCTGACAAGATAAACGACAACCCTGACGTGCTTCGCCTTTACTAATGTGATCAAGCTCAGTAGGTAGAATATCACCACCACCAGACTTAATGTGTACACGACACTGGCCACATGAGCCACCACCGCCACACGCACTCGATACAAAGATACCGTTGTCAGCTAAAACACTAAGTAGTTTGCCACCAGCACCTGTTTTAATTGCTTTATCTGCGTCGCCGTTAATACCAATCATGATATCACCGCTTGCCACTAGTTTTGATTTAGCAAATAAAATCACTAACACCAAAACCAAGACAATCACAGTAAACATACTCACACCTAGATAGACATCTAGCGGAGTAGATTCAAGAATACCCATTCACTTATCCTTAAAGGTTCAAATTAATGCGTCTTCTCAAGGTCTCTTAAAGAGAAACACCTGAGAATGACATGAAACCTAGAGCCATAAGACCTGCAGAAACAAAGGTAATACCTAAGCCACGTAAGCCATTTGGCACGTCAGAATACTTCATCTTTTCGCGGATACCGGCTAATAATACAATTGCTAACGCCCAACCAATACCAGAGCCAATACCAAATACTACGCTCTCGCCAAGGTTATAATCACGCTCAACCATGAAAGATACTGCACCAAAAATCGCACAGTTCACGGTAATCAAAGGTAAGAAAATACCCAACGCGTTGTACAAAGGTGGAAAGTACTTGTCTAAAGCCATTTCCAAAATTTGTACAAGTGCTGCAATCACACCGATAAAGGTGATGAACTTCAAGAAGCTCAAATCAGCATCAGGAAAACCAGCCCAAGCTAATGCGCCTGGAGCTAATAAACCTTGATAAATAATTTGGTTAGCAGGAACCGAAATAGCCAGTACCACGATAACTGCAACACCTAGGCCCATTGCAGTAGTGATTTTCTTTGATACAGCTAAGAAAGTACACATACCCAAGAAGAACGCTAGCGCCATGTTTTCAATGAAAACGGAGCGAATTAATAAACTAATATAATGTTCCATTGCGTTTACCCTTTTGCTTCAACTTGCTCTGGCTTATACGTACGGATCAACCAGATCAGACCACCGATCAAGAAGAATGCACTCGGTGGCAGTAGTAATAAACCGTTAGGCTGATACCAACCGCCGTCAGAGATTTTGCTGAGGATTTCTACGCCAAATAATGAACCATTACCAAATAGTTCACGCACAACGCCAACAGACAATAGAATTGCACCGTAACCTAAACCGTTACCGATACCATCCATAAAGCTCATCATTGGAGGGGTTTTCATTGCGTAAGCTTCAGCACGACCCATTACAATACAGTTAGTAATAATCAACCCTACGAATACCGATAACTGTTTAGAAATGGCATAAGCATAAGCTTGTAATACTTGGTCAACTACAATCACTAATGAAGCGATAATGGTCATCTGTACAATAATACGCACACTGCTTGGAATGTGGTTACGAATAAGTGAGATAAACAGGTTAGAAAACGCTGTTACCGCAGTTAATGCAATCGTCATTACTAATGCTGTTTCTAATTTACTAGTAACAGCAAGAGCACTACACACACCCAAAATTTGCAATGCAATTGGGTTATTATTGATAATCGGTCCGGTCAGAACCTGTTTAAGTTCTTTAACGTCAGCCATTAGCTTAACCCTCCGTTGCGTGCTTTAGCGATAAAGTTTGCGAAGCCTTCTTTACCTAACCAAAACGTCAATGAGTGTTGTACACCGTTACTGGTAAGTGTTGCACCTGAAAGAGCATCGACACCATGAACAGAACTAGCCACTGTAGGGTTTTTAGTTACACTAATGGCCAAGTTACCTTGCTCATCAAATAACTTTTTACCTTTCCACAATGCTTTCCATTTTGGATTTTCAACTTCGCCACCTAAACCAGGTGTTTCACCTTGGTCATAGTAAACAAGTCCTTGAACTGTGTTTAAGTCAGCCTCAAGTGCCAAAAGTGCATACATCGTTGACCACAAACCATAGCCGTGAATAGGAAGAATGACGCTAGTCAGTTTACCTTCATCATTATGAACAAGGTATACAACGGCGGTATCTGCAACACGTTTGATCGAAGCAATATCGTTTTCTGGCACTGACGAAGTGTCAGTATCACGAGACGCTTTGCGTTGATCGTAAAGGTTAGCATTACCCTCAACAAACTCACCGGTTTTAAGGTCAACTAAGCGAGCATCAACATATTGCTCATACTTGCTTAGAATTTCTTTCTTTGTGACTTTGCCTTCTTTGGTGTTTATCAGGCTCGCCGCTTCAAGAATATACTTTTGCTTATCGAGTAACTTATTTTCTTGCTGAATAGGCTTTAACACCACGGCAGCAGTCGAAACCAGTACTGAACAAACAAGACATAAGCCGACAACAACAAATAGCGTTCTACCGAACGAATCTTTATTACTAGCCACGAGCAATCCTCCGCTTGATATTTGACTGTACGACAAAGTGGTCAAATAATGGAGCAAATAGGTTAGCAAACAAAATAGCTAACATAATACCTTCTGGGAATGCAGGGTTAACCACACGGATAAACACCACCATTGCACCAATGAGGAAACCGTATGCCCACTTTGCAGTATTGGTAAACGACGCAGAAACCGGGTCTGTCGCCATAAACATCATACCGAATGCAAATCCACCTAACACTAAGTGCCAATACCAAGGCATTGCAAACATCGGGTTGGTGTCGCTACCTATCATATTAAGCAACGTCGCAATAGCGACCATACCTAAGAAAACACCACTAACGATTCGCCAAGAGGCAATACGGGCGTAAATGATAACTAGACCACCTAGCAAGATAGCAAAGGTAGACACTTCACCAACAGAACCTGGAATGAAGCCCATAAATGAGTCAATCCAGTTAGCCGTTGAGGCGTAGTCAAATGTACCTTGCGCTGCTTGGCTTAAGGCCGTTGCCCCAGAATAACCGTCAGCAACAACCCACGTGGTATCGCCAGACATGCTTAATGGGTAAGCAAAGTACAAGAAAGCTCGACCAGCTAATGCAGGGTTTAAGAAGTTACGCCCTGTGCCACCGAAGATTTCTTTTGCTACAACCACACCAAAGGTAATACCTAAAGCGACCATCCATAAAGGAATTGTTGGCGGTAGAGTTAATGCAAATAGCACTGAAGTAACGAAGAAACCTTCGTTAATTTCATGGCCACGCACTGACGCAAAGAGTACTTCCCAAAAACCACCAACAATGAAAGTCACTGCATAGATAGGTAAGAAGAAACACGCACCATAGAACATCAGAGACGTAATGCCCGAGTCTGCAGAGAGTTGAGCACCAAATAATTCAAATAAGCCTACTTGCCAAACATCTGGTGTACCGAAACCGGCCACCATCGCTACTTGAGCCTGTAAACCTACGTTGTACATACCAAAAAACATTGCTGGGAATGTACATGCCCAAACCGTAATCATAATACGTTTTAGGTCGACATTATCGCGAACGTGGGTTGCCCCTTTGTTCACTTTACCTGGAGTATAAAATACTGTGGCTGCCGCTTCGTAAAGGGCATACCACTTTTCGTACTTGCCGCCTTTTTCAAATTGCGGCTCAATACGTTCGATAAAATCTTTCAAACTCATTAGCCTTCCCTCTCGATCGTATCTAAACAATCACGTAAATATGAACCATAGTCATATTTACCTGGACATACGAACGTACACAATGCCAAATCTTCTTCATCTAACTCTAATGCGCCTAAACGGACTGCGCCATCAAAGTCGCCAGAGAGTAAATCACGAAGTAGCATAGTAGGTAGAATGTCTAGAGGCATCACGCGTTCATAGTTACCAATAGGTACCATTGCACGGTCTGAACCGCCAGTACTAGTGGTCATATTAAATAGACGCGATGGGCTTAAATGGCCTAGGAATGCACGTGTAATAGAGAATTTGTCAGCACCAGGCATAGCCCAACCAAATAATTCTTTTTCATCACCTTCTTCCAGTACACTCACCTGCTGATGATAACGCCCCAAATAAGCTTGAGGTCCTACCGCAGTACGGCCGCTTAACACTGAACCCGAAATCACACGAACACCATCACCAACTGTTTCATCAGCAGTCAGTTCAGTCATGCTAGCACCTAAAACGGTACGAACTAGACGAGGGTTTTTCGCTTTAGGACCACCAATAGCAACCACACGTTCAGTGTTTAACACACCTTGAGTGAACAGTTGACCAAAAGCAATCACATCCTGATAGCCAATATGCCAAACAGTACGTGTTGCAGAAGCTGGTAGAACGTTATGAATATGCGTACCTGCAAGACCTGCTGGGTGTTTACCCGCAAACTCTTGAACTTGGGCATTAGCTGCAGGGATATCGGCACCTTGAGCTTTACATAGGTAAACTTTACCTTCAGTTAATCGTGCTAGGACCTTTAGGCCATTTGCAAAATCTTCTTTATGTTGAGCTATGACTACCACAGGATCGGCAGCAAGAGGTTGAGTATCAATTGCAGTCACAAAAATACCCGCAGCAGTAGCATCTACAGCTGGCACTTTACTGAAAGGGCGTGTACGCAAAGCAGTCCATAAACCTGAATCAATCAGATTATCACGAACAACTTGTGCGTCTAACGTGTCTAACTTATCAGCATCGTATTGAGCAAAAGCAACGCTATCGTCACCTTCCACAGCAATAACAACTGACTGAAGTACACGTCTTGCACCTCGGTTGATTTCTAAAATAGTACCACTGGCTAAAGCCGTATATTTAACGCCTAAATTCTTTTTATCTTCAAAAAGAACTTGGCCTTTTTGTACTTTGTCGCCCACTTTGATTTTCATCGTTGGACGTAAGCCAATATACTCTTCACCCAAAGTCGCTACGTGTCTAATGGCTGGGCCATTATGGATAACTTGCTCTGGTCCGCCTGCTATAGGCAGTTCCAATCCTTTCTTAATTGTAATCATATCCACAAGCACTACGTTTGAAGGAAAGACAATGCGCCACGTTCCGCTACAAAAACAAAGTGTTAACAAACACTTGCCATTTGAGCTAGCGCAGATTTAACTCGAAAATGCGATCATAATCACGCTGGTCGCGCGCATTTTACCGCAAATATGAGACTATCGCCACGAAAATTATAGGTGTTTTCAAACCAATACCTAACACAATCGGTGGCTTTTAGATCAGACTAATTAAATTAGAACCTAGGAGTGAATGTTATCTGCTGAATTCTGATTTAAAAAAAATATAGCATTAATTTTTAAAGAAATAATTTTAGTTGTTTGTTTACAAGAACAGTTGCGCCTCAAATAACACCGCCCAAATGAGTCATCACTTGAGCAGTATTAGTATTTGGGAATAAAGGACACAGCAAGCAGCGTTCAAATTGTGTTCAACACTGCCTATGTCTGGAAAAAACCACTTAGAAATGGCCTTGATAACCAAAGTACGTAGTCATTTCAGACTGTCCTTGAAATCCCATTGCGGTGCTATTTGCCACTAACTCTTCGTCTAACAAATTCTCTACACGTAAATACAACTCGTGCTGCTCAGTCAAACGGTAAGTTGCAGCGATATCCACCTTCCACTGACTATCAATAGCACGTTCATTGGTGAATCCACCTTGATAACCTAACTCAGATTGATACAAAGCTTGCGCCATAACGGACATATCACCATAAACAACACCAGAACTTAACGCCAGTTGCTGTTCTGGCACCCAAGGTAGTTGGCTATTGGCAGCAAAACATGCCATCAATTCATTGCAATTAGCACTGTCTGTTTCAGCTTGGGTATATTGGTATTTGGCTTTGAATGGAATTGAAAAGTGATCAAATGTTAGTCCATACGCTATGCTCAAATCTGCACCGACAACAGAGACATCCTTAATATTCTCTTGTAATGATATTTGTTCATAATCACATATCATGCCCTGCATACAGCTTACATGTTGGTTATCGTAATCATGCATATAAGCCGTCATGGCAATCGATAAAGCATCTTGTTGGTAGCTTAATGCTAATTGATATTGCAGCGCTTCTTGCGCTGTTTGCTCAATATTGCCGGCTGAAGCGGCTGTCCAAGCTTGTTTAGCTTGTAACGCGGCTAACCATGGCCCACTCTGATAAGCCACTTCAATAGAAGGCGACCAGCCATCATCAGAAAAGTCTGCAGCATTAAGGCTCGTATTGACATCACCAAGCTCACGAGAAACGCTGACATGCTCATAACCTAAACCGAGATTAATAGACCACTGACCATAATTTAATTTAGTGTCTACCGCTGATGAAAATGCCGAAGCATCATCAGTATACGTCAGTGCATATTCATCATCTGTTGTCGGCGTCAATGATAAATCATTGTTCCAAGACCAATCACGTTGACCTAAACGCATTTCAGCTTTATCTGTATGGTAGCGCGCACTATAAGTCACCTGATGCTGACCGTACATGCTGACACCTTTAGTTTGCATACCAAACCCAGCAAAATCGTTATTTTGGGTTAACGATCCTAAGTTCATCCCATCAGCGGTAGGTGTTGCTTCAAACATGGCAATACGAGACAGCAACGCACTATTAATTTGTTCGCCATCAACAAATTGCATTGCTTGAGATTGTTGTGAATAGGTTTGATAATAAAAGTCGGTAGCCATCGTCGAAGTGGATGACATGATTAGCTTATGTGCTAACACGTAGCGTTGACGCTCGCCTTCAGTATTGTCGGTGCTGGCTGCTGAATATAATTGAGTCGGATTTACCGAAAAATCAACACTGGTTAACCCCAACGTTCCGCGGTCAGCTTCTTGCGATGAGTACTGATAACTAAATTCGGTCATTTGTTCATTGCGCGCTCCGGGTAAACTATCGGCAGCGATTTTGAACAGAATATCTTTTTGTGTCGTGTCGGCATCTCGGGCGACACGATAACCCACATCGTCAGCTGCAGATTGATAATCCACGGCTAATAACATGCCATTTTGCTTCGAAGTACCACTTAGCACAACCCCACCATTGATGGCATTATTGTCACTGCCTTCAACGTTGATATCGGTTGCATATTTTTGCGGACTAATTTGTACAGACTGATAATCAAGCTTACCAAAAGCAGCTTGTGAACTTTCAGTCACACTGGTCATGCTTGAAAAAGACACTTTTTGCTGGTGCAATAAATTGGGCTGCAATACTAAATGTTGTCCAGAATACGGCGCTGGAGAAAAGAATATACCATCTTGTAAAATGGCAACACCGTCAGTGGCACCTGCATGTGTGATCGTCACATCCTGATGTGGTCCGGTAGGTAACACTGTCGCGCCCGTCAACCCTAGTGCAATATCACTTTGGCGATAATGAAATTGGCTTATCGATAACTGTTGTAAATCGAGTTGATTATTAAGGTTATCAATAGACTCGGTCACCGTTTCTGCAACGGCATTGGTAGAATGGCAAACATAAAGCACTGCGGCTGCTATCACTGACAGGCTAAATGGGTGGTTAGACATATTAATCTCCGTATATGTGTCTGTTCACGCAAAAAATCGCTAAAATGGCGAATCACTTAGTAAAAATCGTTCATTACAATAACGGTTTCAGTTACATAAAAATAGCGTACTGTTAACGTTTACTCGACATATTAATCGTTGCTTCGCAAAAAAAAGCGGCTAAAGCCGCTTTTTTATCAAGATATCAGTTAATCGATTAGATTAAAGATTCCCTAAAATTTCGTCACTCAGTTTCAAATCATCGTTTTGGTTGACGCTCACGCCTGCAGCAATGATCATCCGAGCAATATCTTGCGCTTGTTCTAATGAATGCATTTCGTAAGTACCACATTGATATTCATTTAACTCAGGAATATCTTTCTGATCAATCACATTGGTTACATCAACCATTGCCGCTAGCCAGGAATCTGCAACTTTACTCTCTGTCGGTTGACCAATTAAGCTCATGTAAAAACCGGTACGGCATCCCATCGGCGAAATATCAATAATCTCTATACCATCACCGTTTAGATGTTCACGCATAAAACCTGCAAACAAATGTTCAAGTGTATGGATGCCACGTTCGCTGAGGATATCTTTATTGGGTGCACAGAAACGTAAATCGAATACCGTAATGGCATCGCCACTAGGGGTGCTCATGTGCTTGGCAACGCGAACCGCTGGAGCATTCATACGTGTATGATCTACGGTAAAACTGTCTAATAAAGGCATTGCTTTCTCCAAAGTAAATAATAATCTGACAATATAAAGCCTAATAACACGATAATATCACTATTTATGCATGGTCACAGTGAGAGTTTACGGTTGATGTTTGCCATCTAACTCAAAGCGACTTAAGGCGTCTTCTGTGTAACTAAAGTAGCGCTTTACTGACTTCTCGTTTGCCATGTAAGACTTCAGTACTTTATTAAATAACGGGTCTTTAGCCGCTTCACTGTTAAGCACATCATCTTTTGCATATTTTAATGCGCGTATCAC
This sequence comes from Shewanella sp. AC91-MNA-CIBAN-0169, assembly GCF_040310165.1. NCBI lineage: Bacteria > Pseudomonadati > Pseudomonadota > Gammaproteobacteria > Alteromonadales > Shewanellaceae > Shewanella > Shewanella sp. AC91-MNA-CIBAN-0169. The sequence goes on along the minus strand of NZ_JBEOPM010000001.1, from coordinate 432,262 downwards.
AGTGTCGGGAAAAGGTTTAACTTGCACATTATGCTCGTTAAGCAATACGTCCATTGCAGCAATATGGCCTTGAGTATAATCATCTAACATATCTTGATTAATGGCTCTGGCTGCAACTTTAACAATCATTTTCAAATCATTGGGCAGAGTGGAAAATGCCTGTTTGTTAATCAAAAACTCCATCGTCGAACCCGGCTCGTGCCAGCCAGGGTAATAATAATATTTAGCCACCTGATCCAACCCGAGCGGCAAATCATTATAAGGCCCTACCCACTCAGCAGCATCAATCGCGCCAGTTTGCAGTGCTCCATATAATTCTCTGCCAGCGAGTGCATCAACAGGAACGCCGCCGAGCTTCTTGAGCACTTCACCTCCTATGCCTGGTAAGCGCATCTTGAGGCCTTTAAAATCTTCTGGGGTTGCAATGATTTTATTAAACCAGCCGCCCATTTGCATGCCAGTATTTCCACCAGCAAGTGGCAATACGCCAAAAGGCTGATAAACTTCCTCCCATAATTCCATGCCACCGCCATAATGAAGCCACGCATTCATTTGCTGTGCATTTAATCCAAATGGTATAGATGAAAAAAACTGAGCAGCAGGCGCTTTACCTTTCCAATAATATGACGCGCTATGAGCCATTTCAATCGTGCCATTACTCACACCGTCAAAAACCGACAACGCTGGCATTAATTCGCCGGCACCATAAACGGAAATCACTAAGCGACCGTTAGACATTTGCTCGACCAATTGAGCAAATCTTTCTGGAGCCATGCCTAAACCGGGCAAGTTTTTTGGCCATGAGGTGGCTAAACGCCATTCAATCACTTGATGAGGAATATAATCATTTTGCGCAACAGAACTTGTCTTCGAAGGCGTATCTTGTTGACAGCCTAACAATAACGTTAAGCCCAGCAACCAGCAGGTTTGTATCACCTTGCTCATGTAAATATCCTATCTCAATCGCACGCTTATTTTCATAACTGTAACATAATCATAACCAGTGACAAACATCACCTCACTACAATACAAAATAAAAAACCTCACAGGACATGTGAGGTTTTTTGTATAGTTCTGTCAGCAAGTTAATAACAATTAACCTTTATCGTTATCCCTTACAATTAGGAGTCCTAGGCACTTCATCCAAAGCTTGCCATTCTGGCTGGCTATAAGCATTTATGGAAAGCGCATGAACGCCATTGGCTAATTCATCTGCTAGCGCTTGGTTTACCAACCGGTGACGGGCAAGTAAGCGCTGTTCGCTAAATTGATCGCTAACTACAACCACTTTAAAATGGGTTTCTGAGTTAGGCGGCACATGATGACGATTACTCTCATTAATCACTTCAAGATGCAAAGGCGAAAAGGCGTGATTCAATTTATCGGTAATGATTTGTTCGACAGACATAGTGGTACTCTTATTAATCCATATCGATTAAATCAAAGGGTACTGGTTTGCCGAATAAAGGTCAAACAAGCAGGGTAAAAGTTAACGTTTGAGCACAACTTTCTCAAGTCGATCTGAAATTAACTCCTTGGCCAATCGGTTATATCAACACTATCGATACAATATGACGCATGACTCTCATTGTGTTGCTGTAATGCCTCACGTCCCAACCATGCATTAATAAATAATCCTTGTGGGTCGTATGTCTGCTGCTGTTTTTGCAGATTAAAACGTCTCGAACCGCGTGGATCGGCACCAACACCGGCTAGATACTGCCAATTACCCCAATTCACAGCTGAATCATAATCAATTAATTGCTGTTGAAAATACGCCGCCCCATAACGCCAATCACATTGCAGTTCATTGACCAAGCAACTTGCTACAATTTGCCTGCCGCGGTTTGACATATAGCCAGTGTCATTTAACTGCTTCATCAATGCATTCACAAACGGATAAGGTGTAGTGGCGGTTTTCCAAGCTCGAATGCGTTGGGCGTAAAAACTGGTTAATGGTTTACGTCCATTAATGCCTGAAAATCTAAACACCAGCGTATTGAATTTATGCGCGTAAAAATGGAAATACTCACGCCAAAGCAGCTCATACAAAATACACTCGGTCGATTCGTTAGCACCTTGTTGTAACTCAAATTGCTTTAATGCTGCGACGACTTGCCTTGCCGATAGACAACCATTGGCTAACCAAGGCGAAAACTTTGTTGAACATTCCCAGCCATCAAGTTCGTTTCGTACGGCTTTATAGTTATGGGCTAAATTTGACGAAAAGTAACTGTCTAGTTGCAATTTCCCTTGTGCTTCACCACCGCAAAAGACATTACTCATCGTTTGAGTTTGTGGCAACCAGCTAGGATAAGCCAGCCAAGACTGAAGTTGTTTGTCTTGTGGCTTAAGTGCGACCATAGACGGGAGCCAAGATACTGCATCAATGGCAGGGCTGATATTAACGTTGTCGACCTTTTTACGGAACTGACTAAATGTCGGAGCTAGATCGGCTAATTCAAAAGGCAGTTGCTGCAGATCAAACAGAGTTTGGGTGGTAATAGTCGAATATTCAACATTGGGGCACTGCTGCTGAATGACTTGCCAAGCCGATTGCTCATCAGCACCACTATGGTTACTACGATATACCCTTGAAATATTATGGGCTTGAATTATATAGGGTAACGATTTTTGCGCTGAGGCATAAACAATATGCACTTGTTGACCATATTGATTAAGCGTTTCATCTAAAGCCCGCAATGATTCTAATAAAAACCGCAGTCGGTACTTACCGACATACTCAGCCTGATATTGAGCTTGGCGAAACCAGTTAGGGTCGATGCAGTACACCACCATCAACTGTTGTGCATGCAGGGCTATATCTGCAAAGATGGCATTATCTGCTACCCGCAGATCATCACCTAACCAATAAAGTGCATTGACAGTAGAGTGTGATGTCGATTGTAAATTCGTTTCTTCGAAAGTTTGCCCATCAGCATTATTCATCTATTCATTACCACAGCTTGTACTAATGCTAATGAGTACGTATACATAGCGGTTAACGGTTCAATAATGATCCATTTTAGCGATATCCCCAAACTAGCTAGACCTTCGGACTTCGAGGTCCTAGAGTCGCTTCGCTGCTAGTTCGCTACGCGGATAGAGCGCTTCGCTGCTAAGATTTTATAGCACCTAATCGCGCAGCATCCTAGGCGCTTAGCTTTTCGCTTGTTATCGCTTGTCATTTATAGGATAGGAACCGCTTGGCTGCTAAGATTTTATAGCATCTAGCCGCGCAGTGTCCTAGCCTCTAGGCCTTTCGCTTTTAGCTATGGCCATCAACAAGATTTGTTAACCATAGTAATTAGGGATAATGTGTCGAAAAGTAAAATTAATACGCGGTTCAGTTACCTTAAGGCGCTTAGGTAACGCATGTTGCCAGTGTTGCTGCATACCGGGATGCATAATCAGTAAGTCGCCGGATGCCAAGGGAAAAGTAACTTTGGTTTGCGTCGGTTTATGGCGCACAACAAAATCTCTACAGGCGCCTAACGTGATAGACGCAATCGCCGAACCCGTGACAATTTCAGGTTCATCGTCACTGTGCCAGCCCATACAGTCACGGCCATCGGCATAGCGATTAACTAACACTGAATTACTGTCTATTTGATGATCGTTACGTAATTTTGCACGTAATCGACTTAACACTTTTGGCCAAGCGAGCGCGGTGATGTGCAATTTGGAATAGTGATAATCGCAACCCAGATCGCCAAACCAAGCTTGGGTGCGAGGAATAAAATGCTGTTTGCCATAGACTTCAATCGCCACGCGATCTAATGGGTATTGTTCTACTTCCATCATTAACAACTGTTGCTGCTTGGGTGACAAAAAACCTTTAATCCAAGTAACTGGTGGACTGATTTGGTTCATCGCTGTTGGCACAACAACGGTATCTTGAGTGAAGCCGCTTTGTGGCTCACCAAAATCTAATCCATGTTGAAATCCTGTCACCCGATCACCCTTTTATCTCGTTTACCTTAATTAATACCAACGTTTGATTCTAGCAATCCATAAACCTGAAACCACAATGACTGCCATTAAGATTAATACCGAAAAATAGCCAAAATGCCATTTTAACTCAGGCATATTGTCAAAGTTCATTCCGTAAATGCCGGCGACTAATGTTAATGGTAAAAAAATCGCGGTGACCATTGTTAATGTCATCATCACCCGGTTAGTTTTATGGGCACTCACCGAAATATAACCATTGATTAAACTGTCCACTAAACCTTGATAAAGACTGGCGCGACTGGATAGGCGTTCAAATTGATTATATAAATAGCTCAACTGTTCATAGTCCATCTTAATATGCAGATGGGTGTCATCACCTAGTAATTGTTGCAAGATTTCTTCGTGGTAACTAAACGAACGTTTGGCTTTTTGTAGCTTACTGCTATAAGCGATTAGCTCTGCTAATAAATCATCTGTAGACACATCAAAAATTTCATCTTCTATTTCCCCTAAACGCTCTTCTAATGCCAACATCACCGCCAGATAATCAATCACAATTTGGCGCATCAATTCAAAACTGACTCGGCTCATCTCTGAACTTTCGAGGCTACCTTGTGCACTAATGCGTTGGATAACTTTGTTGACACTGATAGAAGGTTTCAGGTGCTGAGTGACTAAAAAGCGGTCATTTACATGCAATAACAACTGGCTGCGCTCGAGCAGAAGATACTCATCTCTAGCCATAAGCTCGTGGGTTAACAAATATGAATGTGAATCATATTCTTCAAACTGAGGGGGATGACGCTCCCGTTGTGCTTCTTCAAAATCGAGGTGGTCAATCCCAAACAAAGGATATTGCTTGAAAAACGCTTGGCTGTGCTGGCCTGAAATATCGACCCATATTAGCTGCTGTTGCGGGTCATACTGGCTCATGAGAGTCTCATCACCTTGTGATATCAACTGACCTTGCCCATTAAATAATAGTATTTGTATCGCCATGAAAACCCTTTCAACAACCCATTATTACTCTATATGGCCTAACTGATCATCTCTGACTCGCCAGCCGTTTCAATGTGTTGTTTAATCTGCTCAAAATGACTATTGACCCAAGCACTACTGATTGGGCCCCAAGTTGAAATGCGATAATAACCTTCATTATGACGCTGACCTTGCTGCACAAAATCCACTTCAATACCAATATCAGCAAATGCAGCTATCGCATCTTGCAATGTCCTTCTTGGCATAAGAGTCATTTTATGTAAGCTTAATAAGTTGTGTTGTTCTTCATCCAGCAGGTGCGCTAAATACAATTTTCGTAAAAATGCTTTTTGCGATTTATTGATCACGTAATTATTCGAAAACATCCTTCACACGCCCTATTACCTCTTCATCACTTAATAGAAATTACTGCATCTGTAGCCAATCACGCAAGCACTATTGCCAGTGTCAGTCGATTGTGACTGAATTAATCGCAGCATTGCGACTGAATTAATCATGGTTCAAAGGATAATTGATTGATTTATCAATAACCCATTATGATTAACGCTACCTAAGTAGAGACAATCTGGTTATAGTTTTTAACAATCGATAGCATCAAAGATGGAAAACCAATAGACATGGATACCCCGCCGCAGTCAAAGAGCCCAATAGCACAACCGCAATCAAATGATCCGTCAGCGGTAAGTGATACCACCTCAGCTACGTCCTCTGCAGGAGACACATTAGCGCACGTTTATGACCATGGGCCACGTTTATCCCAAGATGAGTATATTCAACTTACCGAGTTCCCACTGAGCAATATTGATCCTAATTACCCTAAACTATTATTGATCATTAGCAGTGTCGTGGCGGTGATAATCATAACTGTTTTAAGCGCATTTCTATTAATCACTAAACCGCTGCCATTGATGATAGCTTCAGTTGGTTTGGTTTCAGCCATGTTATTGGCCGTTGTGATGATTAAACTTATTCACCTTAAAGCACATAAAATTGCTTACGGATTGTTTAAACATGAAATGGTGTTTCGTGAAGGTTTATTTTGGGTATCAACAACGGCACTACCTTACACTCGGCTGCAACATGTTAATTTGTCTCAAGGGCCGCTCGAGCGAAAATACAACTTAGTCACCTTAAAATGCTTCAGTGCCGGCAGCGGATTAGCTGAGATAGATCTGCCAGGTCTTAATGCCGATTTAGCTGAACATTTACGTCAACATTTATTGAGCCAAGCAGCAGCAAGTCATCAATTACTCAGCACCGAAACAGAAATTGTTGATCCAACGCCATCTGACGCTGAAACGGATCCGTTATCCATTCAACCTCCTCAACAGGATAATCACAATGGATAAGTCATCAACATCATCAGATGATGCCCAGCCTGTTGATACCAATGGCATCGCAACGAATAGTTCATCCGATGCCAATATTGCTGAGGTGGCCAATACCCTTGATACGACAATAGAAAACAATAGCGCCGATACAAGGGAGCAGAACAGCAATTCAATAAGTGATTTACAACAATGGCAAGCACTGTCGGCTTGGTCCATTGTCAGCAATATTTTCAGTACCTTGAAAAACATTCTTAGTAATGGTTTCGCTATCGTGCCAATTGCCTATACCGGATGGCAGCAAGGTTTTGATATGCAGTGGGGCATATTGGCGTCGAGTGTTTTATTATTACTGGTGACAATTTTCGCGATAATAGAATGGCGTAAATTTCGTTTTCGTCTTCATAACCATCAACTTGAAGTTAAACGTGGTTTAATATTTATCAAAAAGGATGAAATACCGCTAAGCCGAATACAAAATATTCGTTATGAACAGCCGTTTTACTTTAAGCCGCTGTCACTCGGCACTCTGGTGATTGAGACCGCTGGTTCTAAAAAAGACGAAGCTCATTTAGCAGCCTTAGATACATTACAGGCACAAACGTTAAAACGTTTACTGTTAAATTTAAGCCATACAAAAGCAACCTCGACAGATGAGCTTCCAAACGTAAACAGTCAACAAAATGTTGATAACACCCAACCAATTGTGCGTAAAAATTTAGCTGATTTAGTCTTATTTGGTTTTTATCAAAACAATTTTATCTGGTTTGCTGTTATCGCTGGCCCTATAGCTGGCCAAATAGATTGGGATAAAATATTCGACTCACCGCTCGCGCAGCAGTTTTGGTTATGGGTCCAGCAGCAAACCCATCAAAACATTGGTTTGCAAACCATCATGGTCATCGTGGGGTTATTTGCGATTTACAGCTTGTTTTCGTTAATTTCAATTGTGGCAGCCATTTTAAAATATCATCCATATCAGCTCGACAAACATGATGAAACCCTACAGCGAAGTGGCGGTGTCATTTCGCATCAACAAGATGCGTTGGCCATAAAACGCATTCAACTAATCCAGGTTCAACAACCTGCTATTGCACGTTTATTTAACCGCTGGACCTTATACTTTAAACAAGTCAAAGGCCATGAGGTTGAACAAAAAACCAAGCAGCACATGTTAGTTCCTAGTGTAAAGTCAGCTGAAATAGCATCACTATTGGCCAGCATTCCAAATATTAGTGGCGGTGCAAGTGCATTACCCAGTAGTTATAAGCCTATCCATATTAATTGGCTCACAAAGCGAATCGTTTTACCGCTATTTGTAGCCATCATACTTACCATTGTGGGTTACAGTGGTCATCATAGCCATGAGTTTTTTGAGTTCACTTGGTTTGCTACAACAATGATGATGCTAGCGATTTATGTTCGTTATAAACAATGGGGATATGTATTAGCAGATAAGGTTATTTGGCAGCATAGCGGCTTTTTCGGTCAACAATGGAAACGGGTCGCATTTGACAAAGTTCAACATGTTAAAATTACCCAAACTAAAGGCCAAAAACATGCTCAGCTAGCCTATGTTGAAATCGGATTAGCCAGTGGCAGTGTGATATTCCCGTATATTCCCATATCGGTTGCACAACAAATAGTGGCCCAGTCGCTCAATGCCACGGTCCATAATAATCACAATTGGATTTAATATAATGAATGAAATACACACAAAAAATGTCAGCGTCGACGATGTTATCGATTTTTGGTTTGTTCAAATATCCCCTAAACAATGGTGGGTAAAAGATATCGAGTTAGATTTGCACATAAAAAACACATATGGCGCCACGTTACAGGCGGCCATCAAGGGTGAGTTACAACATTGGCGTAAAGATGCCCAAGGCCGATTGGCCGAAATCATCGTATTAGACCAATTTTCGCGAAACATTTATCGCGAAACATTTATCGCGATACTCCAGCAGCATTTTCCGCTGACAATATCGCGTTAGAGCTTGCGCAACAAGCCGTTGCACTAGGTTGTTTAGCAGAGTTACCCATTCAACAGGCTGCATTTTTAATCATGCCCTACATGCATAGCGAATCAATAGTGATCCACCAGCAAGCGTTGCCTTTATTTGAACAATATGCACCCGACAATTTACGCAGCCAGCGACAACACCAAGCGATTATTGCTCAATTTAATCGCTATCCACACCGCAATGCCTTATTAGGCCGCGAGTCTACGGCTGCCGAACTCACATTTTTAACTCAACCCGGTTCTCGCTTTTAAGCAGACGAAAATCACCACGACATAAACGATAAATGTCGATTTTATTTAACCACTAACACCGGGCAATCAGCTTTATTGGCAATCGCTTCAGCCACATTATCATGCAAAAAATGAGACAGTCCGCTTCGACCATGGCTGGCAATAACCACCATACCAATGTCACCGCTGTTGGCCTCGGCCAAAATTTCATCAATGGCATCACCACGTCGAATAACCGTTTCAATCTTTAAATTAGTATTCAACTGACCTAATAACTCGTGCATTTTACTCGCCGCTGCATCTTCCATACTTTTAGCCAACTCTTCGGGCGTTATCGCAAGAATCATATAATTCTCATCACCGAAAGGTTGATCTACAACGTGTAAAATACGAATGCCCACTTGATATAAATTCGCCATTTCAATGGCATATCGTAAAGCATGTGCCGCTGTATCAGAAAAATCTGTAGGCCATAAAATATTACGTGTTCGCATATTATTCTCCTCCACAATGCAAAGTGTGCTTTTGCAACGACATGACACCCCTTACTAGAACACACTCGGATCCATCTCAACAAATTAAGTATAGTCAGTATTAAAAACTTACTTAGTGATCAAAATCAAATCAAATGCGAAAACTTGCTTTGGATCATAAACAAGCATAATATCAGACCGACTAATCAGTCGGTTTGTTAGCTCGATTCATGTAGGGTTTATCAAATCAACATCGTTATTTTTGCTGGAGCTTTAATATGAATATGGCCGTTGATAATAATCAAACTCAATTGCGACAGTTACTTTCTGATCAACGAGCACGTTTTCAGTCCAATCCGGCACCTAGTTACCAATCTCGGGTAGATAAATTAACCCAGCTAAAGCAAGCTTTACTTGATTACCAACAGCCTATCATCGATGCATTAATTAATGATTACGGTCACCGCTCGCCAAACGACACCATCATTTCGGATATTATGCCTTGTGTGAATAACATCAATTACACTATCAAGCATCTTAAGTCATGGATGAAACCCAGTCGCCGTCATGCTGGTTTATTACTGTCCCCGTCTAAAGTGTCGGTGCAATATCAGCCCTTAGGCGTAATCGGTATTATTGTGCCGTGGAACTTCCCGGTAATGTTATCTATGGGTCCGCTGACCACCGCCATTGCTGCTGGTAATGGAGCCATGCTGAAAATGTCGGAATTCACTCCGGCAACGAATGCGGTATTGCGCAAGATGCTAGCAACGATTTTTGACTCAAATGAAGTCGAACTAGTAGAAGGTGAAGCTGATGTAGCCGCTGCATTTTCAGCATTACCATTTGATCATATTCTGTTTACCGGCTCAACCGTTGTTGGCCGCCATGTTATGCGTGCAGCAGCTGATAACCTGACACCGGTAACATTAGAATTAGGTGGTAAATCTCCAGCCATCATCGCTCCCGACATGCCAATCGACACCGCTGTAGAACGACTTATTTTTGGTAAATGTTTAAATGCTGGCCAAATTTGTGTCGCGCCTGACTATGTGTTGTGCCCTGCGGAAAAAGTTGACGCGTTTATTGCTGCTTATCAACGTCGCTTTAATAAAATGTACCCTAAATTCGACACCAACCAAGATTACGGCAATATCATTAATGATCGCCAATACCAGCGTCTGCTAGCGGTGCTAGAAGATGCCAAAGCCAAAGGTGCAACAGTCACCTCCGCAATTGATGGTCCAATATCGACAACTCAGCGAAAAATAGCCACTCAACTAGTCACACATACCACAGACGATATGCTCATTATGCAGGATGAAATTTTTGGCCCTTTATTACCCATTATTAGCTATCAGTCGATAGATGAAGCAATAGGTTATATCAACCGAAATGACCGACCATTAGCCTTGTATCTCATGAGTTTTGAACAACAAACGCAGCAACAAGTATTGCAGCAAACTCATTCTGGTGGCGTTTGTATTAATGACACAGTATTCCATGTGGCCGCGGATGACGCGCCCTTTGGCGGTATTGGTCCGTCTGGCATGGGGCACTATCATGGCAAGGAAGGTTTCTTAACCTTTAGTCATGCTAAGACCATATTGAACAGTGGCAAAATCAATACCGGCATTTTTGTTCATCCTCCTTATGGCGGGGTGATTCAAAAATTATTGATGAAGTTTTTCTTACGTTAACTCTCTCATAGTCGCGACTGCAAGTATTGCTGTTGTTAGCGATACTTGCTGAGCAAAGTTTGTCATAAAATATGACTAGATAAATTATCCATAACCTAATAGATAAATAGATAAATAGATAAATAGATAAATAGATAAATAGATAAATAGATAAATAGATAAATAGATAAAGTAGGTATGTTGACTCCATGAGCAGTAAATCGATTGTGAACACCGATAAAAAACAAGCCATTTTAAACGCGGCTTTACAGCTGTTTGTTAACAAAGGCTTCAATGCGACATCGACGGCATCCATAGCCAAAGCGGCGAGCGTGGCAACAGGCACGTTGTTTCATCATTTCCCGACAAAAAAAGACATCATGAATCAGCTTTTTTTATCGATTAAACAAGAGTTTGCTACCAACATGGTGAGCAGTACCGATTTTAGTGGCGATATCGAACAAGATGCCAATACGTTATGGCAAAAAGCCATCGACTGGGCCATTGCACAACCCTTAAAGCAACTTTTTTTTCTACAATACTCGATGTCAGCAGACATTGATGCTGAGGTCAGAAAGCAAGCAATGAACAGCATTCTTGGATTTGTCGTCGAATTGATTACTCAAGGTAAACAACAGCAAATTATCGCTGACATTCCCAACGCCTTATTGCTCGAAAATTGCCATGGTCAATACCTAGCTGCCATCCGCTTTTTTACTGACAACCCGCATTTAGGTGATGACGAAATATACAGACACGCCAGTTTCAGACTATTTTGGCAGGCAATGAAAGCGTGATAGAAAGTATTAATCTAAACTAAAGTTGGTTAAATCAACATCATCAGCAGGTGTTGACGCACTATCAAAATCTAATTGTGGAGTGTGTGACGTTTGCTGGGTTTGTAACTCCAGCTGCTTAGCTTTATGTAAGGCATATTGACGGCGACGTTTGCGCTGTGTGCACAAACGGATCACATCTTGTTTTTGCAATTCGCTGTAACTCATCCAGTTAAAACGTTCATCACGGCTTCGAAGACAGCCCATACAATACCCACGACTGTCTGACTGACAAACGCCGATACATGGACTGGGCACCGCAAAAAAACTTAACTGTTCCATCATTAGAATACTTAACCTCAGCTAATATTGAATTTGGTACTTAACATTTAAATACACGATATAGTTATTTGTAACTGAGATAGAAAGCAATCGCTTGCCATATCAACCAAAGCCAGCATTAAACATTGTTATATTAAGGTTATACTAATTGAGCTAATTTTGTACATTATTGCAAGTTAATAAGGAGGGTCTCATGATAAATTTAAGACGTTCAGGGCAAGATTCAACACGTAAACCAATGTGGATTAAAACTATTTTACTGTTAAGTGGCTTAGTACTACTTGCATCTTGTGCAACAAAACCAAAGCAAGATTATGACGTTAATTATGATTTTTCAACACTCAAAACATTCAACCAACTCACTGTAAAGCAAACAGATGATCCGTTAACTGCAGATCGCATTAATGATGATATTAAACAATCATTACTTAGCCAAGGTTATGTATTTAAAGCCGATAATGCCGACTTTGTAGTGAACTATGCTTTTGTGACTGAAAACAAAGAAAAAGATTCAGGATTATCTATTGGCTTAGGTTCGGGTACTTGGGGGTCTGGTGGCGGTATTAGTCTTGGCACCAGTATTGGTATCCCGCTAGGCAGTGACACCGCTAAAACTCAAACCATTCAAATTGATATTATCGATCCCACAGATAAACGCCTCATTTGGCGTGGTAATGGTCAGTACCACTTTGACGAAGGTGGTGAAGATAAAGCCAAAGGTATTAATCAAACGGTTGCTGCTATTTTGGCGCAATTTCCACCCAAAAAATAATCTACCATCGATTTAGCCGCAACTTACTCATAAGTGAATTGCGGCTTATTCAAATAGAGACTACCGCTCAGCTAAGCGACTAAACACAAAAATCTATTTAGCAATTTGCCACTACACGGTAAACTAGCCATCACACTACTTTATTGACCCAGTTGAAATGACGACAGAAACATATAACCAAGCTTTATTAACACTTGCGCTAGCTGGAATAGAAGCCATAAACACCTCCGCTTCACAGCACAAAGCGGTCAGAACGCCAGCACAAGAAAGCCATTTTTTATGTAACTGGATGGTTGAGTCGTTAAAAACAAAACGTTTTTCAAAACTAATGGCCGACGACTTAACGGCCTGGATCCGTCAAGCGCGTAGTCAAGGAGCTGGGGCTCAACTAAAACGATTATTAATCTGTATTGCCGATCAATACCAACAGGCTAACAACAGTGACATCGCTACAGGTGTTGGGCTTAATAACATGTTAGCGGGGCTCACAGCACAAGAATGGGTAGTGATCACCGATACCGATATTGATGCAAAACTGAAACTCGACAGTGATGGTAAATCCAGTTTAATTATCTCAGCAAAAGATTTTAATCAACACATTGTAGATGACAAAATAGTAAAACCCATCTCAATGTACATTCGGGGAGATGAAAAGCTGGTGGCTCGTTTAGCGCTAGAGCAAGGTATATTACTCAGTCCAGGCAATAAAAAAACCTCATTAATCAAACACCATAAAACTTACGTATTAATGCCAAGCAATTTACACCAGAGTTTATGCTTATTGTGTCTTGATCTATATTAAGTATTAAAAGTTGGTGTAGTATTAATACAACGGTAAGAATAAGGAAACACCATGAAAAAATGCTTTATTGCACTCACCTGCCTTGTGATGTTTTTTTGTGGTCCCACCGTTCAAGCGAACACAGCGCTGAAGTACAACGTCAACGCTTCAAGCAGTTGGGTGCCCTACTACATTACAGAATCGCCAAAAGAGCCTGGAATATTAGGGGAGTTGGTTCCGTTACTGCTTGCCAAAGCTAATATTGAAATTGAAAAACACAATTTTCCGCCGAAAAGAACAAACTATGCACTCGATAATGGCTTATTAGACTTTGACTTTGTGAGCCCTGGTTGGTTTCCTAATCAAGAATTAGGCACACTTTTTGTCCAGTCAAACCCCATTATCGCTATCCAAGAAAACATTATTACCTTAGAAGAAAAAGCCAACGATTGGCAAAGTATTGATAACATTAAAGGTAAAGAAATAGGCACAGTACGTGGTTATTTGTACCATGATGATGCTGAATTTATTCGAGTCGATTTTACTTCTGAACGCGACCTCATAAGAGCACTTTATAAAAATCGCGTTGGTGCTGCTATATCTGGTGATTTACCGGCGTTGTATTGGGCCAAAAAACTCAACAACCCAATTACCCTCGCTGCTATTCATTCAAAAGGCCACTTAGTTATGCGCCTTCGTAAAGAGCATGCGGCCTTACTTCCACAAATTAATGCCGCTATAGCAGAACTTGAACTAAATGGTACAACTCAAAGCATTATCGACAAATACACCAAGCAAGATATATTTAATCAATAATTCAATAAGACAATTACGCTAAAACGGGTTTACGCTGTAGCCTTCGTGGGCTAATACTGCATGTGCAGTTAACGCGGATAATGCCATGGTAACGCCAGGTAATAAGTCTTGTGGTGTAATGCCGTAATATGCAGCTGTTTGACCACACACATAAAACCTAACTTGATTATTAATCAGCTGCGCAATTAAATCTTTATTAGCATTCTTTTGCCCTGCATTAAGTTGCTGATAAAAACTGTCCTTAGTCATATCATTAGCCGCTTTACCGTGCACCACCATCGCAACTGAAATGTCCTCAAGCTTAACCCCAGCAGCGACGTGCATATTAATAAAGCGCGCCAGGGTATCGATACCACGGTTTAACTCTGCAGGTTTAGATGCACTACCTAGATCAAAAGCGACTTTAAACTTCATACCGGCTGGTATGACTAAGCCGCTATTTACGTCAGCCACTTTGCCATAGTCTTTAATCACAGAACCCGATTTAAATGCATCAATACCCGCTGTTGCCGTAAATGATGAACATGCAATTAACGTCACTATTGTCGATGTAAACAGGTTTTTACTCATTGAACGTAAACCGAGTTTCATTATGTTGATATTCCTTATATCTATTTTTTATACTTACTCTAGCACAGATTAACGCTTAGGTTTTAGGCTGTTTCTGAGTATAATTGTCACTTAAATAATATGAACACTGAGTGATATGTCAATCCGCCCAATTACCGCTACAGACTGGCCCGCTATTATGGCGATACAAGCACAATGCTATGTCGAACTCACGCCAGAATCGCTATCTGTCATGCAGAGTAAATGGCGATCTTCGCCCGCTAGCTGTGTGGTGTTTGAACAACAAGGTAACGTGCTAGCCTACGCGCTCGTTCATCCTTGGTTGCAAGGCGATGCCCCATCGCTGGATACCGAGATAAGTGGCCAGATTAATGCCGATAGCTGGTATTTACATGACATGGCCATCTCACCCAACGCTCAAGGTTTAGGCATAGGTAAAAAGCTGTTTAATCATATCGTCAATCAGGCTAAATCAGCGGCGGTTAATGGCATTGGGCTAGTGGCTGTGCAAGGTGCACAAACTTATTGGCAGCAACAAGGGTTTACACCAAGCACCACCTCAGCAAAACTGACAAAGTCACTCGACAGTTATCCTGCTGGTGCATGTTACCTGTATTTATCCTTATCATAAGGTCTATCTCATGCCCATCTGTCATCACCATTGGTTTATTGTGTTATACCAATCCTATTAAATATGTGCTCTTTCAGCGGGAGTTCAAAGTGCTGTAGGCAAGGCAGATGATTGAAGCGAATAGTGATTCTCGGTAACAAGCTCCTGCGTTACTCTACCTCCAGCATCCATGCCGTCGTATTTTGAAAACATCTAACGCAGCATAAAGTACTTTGAAACCCGCCAGAATGGAGTCTCTCAGGTATTCCACTTCTGTGTTGCATCGATTTAAAAGGGAACAACCATTTCTACATCAATGCGCCTTGAATTGAAAAACCTGAGAGACTCTGAACTGAGCAGATATTTAATGAGATTGGTATTAGTTATATCTTCATGACTTTTGCTTGATATGGTCATTTAAAAACCTTAAATAGCAAACCCTGGATTATCGCGGCTTTAGTGAGCAGAGGTATCGTCTTATTCGAATATTTATTGCAAGTTCCTGCGAATCGTCTTGGTTATACCGTGATTAACGTGGGACAATTAAAGATTGTGCAAGAGGTCATCACCTTATGTGTATTTATCCCTTTTGCCGTTAGGTATCTCAAACACCCCTTAAACCTTAACTGTTTATAGGCTGGGTTATGCCTTTTAGGTGCCGTATTATTTATATTTAAAAGTGAATTACATTAATTTCAGGAGTTCTCCATGGCGCGCCAAGTGATCTATACATTTAAAGGCCAAACCAAAACTATCGCCTTTAGCTATGACGTACATCATGATCTTTATGAAGCAGCAGCTGAAGCTGAAGGGATTGATTTAAAAAAGTTTCTAATCTTGGAAAAGCAAATTGCGTTAACGTCCAAAAAAGGCGCTAAAGCAGAGAAAGAATTTCGTAAAACCGAGTTTGCACGTTTTGGTTTTACGAGTATCAAATTTGTTCGTGAAGATGATGAGATTTAATCATTTTGGTTTACGTAAGGGCTAACTATGTTGAATTCAGATCATGCTAATTTCCCACGAGCGAGTTTTGTTCGACGTTTAGGTGCAATGGCGTATGACTCAATGCTTGCTATTGCCGTTTATATGTTTGCTGGTGCGTTAGGTTTTGGGTTTTTCTTTGGTCTGCAGAGCACCGGACTTATCGCGATGGGTGAGTACGAGCATGTGTCAGACTTGCTCAACAACACCCCGCTTTACCATGGTATTTATCAATTTTGGATAGCCATTTGTGTTGGTGGGTTTTACGCCATGTTTTGGAGCAGAGGTGGACAAACTTTAGGTATGCGAGCTTGGCGACTTAAGGTTCAGCACCCTAATGGTCAGAACTTAAGTTTTATTACGGCCTGTGCTCGCGTCATTTGGTCTTTATTAGGTGTTGGTAATCTGTGGATTATCATCAATGCTGATAAGTTAGCACTACAAGACATGATGACTCGTTCTGAGGTTGTCGTGTTATCAGTAGAAGCCAATCAAATGCGTAACTGGCGTGGTGCATAAATAAGTCACATACCAAACTAACTTACCTGCAAAACGAATAAACACGCATCAAACAAGTAATAAAAATGGCAACCCTTGGGTTGCCATTTTTATATACATTTTCACTTTCACTTTCACTTTCACTTTCACTTTCAATATAGACTAAACAACCAATTGATTATTTACGAATATAATACAAAGCTAAGCCAGTAAATAACATGCTGGGCGCAATTGCACCCACCGCCGCTGGCAATTCATATACTATGCTCATCGGGCCAAATATCTCATTACTGATATAAAAGCTAAATCCTGCCACAACACCCAGTAGTACACGAGCTCCCATGGTCACCGTGCGTAACGGTCCAAACACAAACGATAATGCCACCAGCATCATCACAGCTACCGTTACCGGCTGCATAACCTTGCGCCATAAAGCCAGTTCATAACGACTAGGATCTTGTTGGTTAACCTTCAAATAATCGAGGTAGTCAATTAAGCCGCTAATGGATAATGCCTCTGGCTTAACCGACACTACACTCAACTTATCTGGTGTTAACGAAGATTGCCACACATCAGTATCAAGGTGATCACGAATAACCCGATCATCTTTAACCGTGGTATTTTCAACCACAGATAACTGCCAAGCATCGTCAATAAATACCGCGGTATTCGCATGGGTCACTCGGGTTAATTCTTGTTGATCGTTAAACTCATATAAACTGATGTTACTGAGCGTATTAACGTCTTGAACCTCACCAATATTAACGAATAAATCACCATCTTTTGCCCAAATACCACGATGAGACTTAATCAAACTGCCACCGGATATTTTAGTCGCTTGAAGCTCTTTTGCGCTTTTCTCCGCAATGGGTGCGCCCCACTCTCCCAGCGCCATGACCATAATCATCAACGGAATAGCCGTTTTCATCGCAGATTGAGTGATTTGTAAACGTGACATGCCAGAAACTTGCATCACCACTAATTCAGAGTTTGATGCCAGCATGCCCATACCAATTAACGCACCAAGCAGTACCGCCATTGGGAAAAACATTTCAATATCACGTGGCACTAAAAACAGCACGTAAATACCGGCATCTAGCATGGTATAAGCACCGCGCCCGACCAAACGTAATTGATCAACCCACTTAATGATGCCTGATAGCCCAGTCAAAATAAGTAAACACAAGCCTGATGTACTCACGATCATACGGGCGATATAAAGGTCTAATATTTTCATGCCGTCACCTGCTTACGTTTAAATAAGCCTAAGAACTTCATCCCTGTCGGGCGCTCTTTAATAAGTAACAACAATCCTAATAACAGCGCAAAGCCATGGATCCACCACATGCCTAAATACTGCGGCACCACCTCATCTTGCAGGGCTTTTCGGCCTGCAATCATTAATCCAAAGTAACCTAAATACAGCAAAATAGCGGGACCCATTTTAGCAAACTTACCCTGGCGAACATTAACCCGCGCTAACGGCACCGCAATCAAGGTCAATAATGGGATCGCGATAGGGATAGCTAAGCGCCATTGAAATTCAGCTGCAGCTTCAGGTCCTGGAGTATCCAATAATTGATCAACTGGCATTGCAGATAATTTACGTCGCCGCTCATCCACTTCCTGTTCTTTAATCTCCATTTTATAACCACCAAACTCAATCACTTGCAGTTCGAGTGATTTAGGACTGCCCTGATAACGGAAGCCTTTTTCAAGTTGTAACTGTTGGCTGCCAATATTATCTTCAATCACACGACCTTTATTAGCGACGACAATATTTGTCAGGCCATTTTCATCTTCAGGATCAGGAAGCTGCGCCACAAAAACTTTATCTAAGCTATTGTCTTTATTTATTTTTTCAACAAACAAAACGGCTCGACCATTCGGACTAGCTTGAAAACGACCTTGCGTTAAGGCTGCTAATCCAGCTTCAGATTGGGCTTTTTCTAATACCTGATTCTGACGTTCTTCGGCCCAAGGTCCGACATAAACCGACAAATAAGCTGTGAATAATAAATTGGCAAAAGCAAGCAATAGGGTTACTCGAGTGACATACCATTCACTCACGCCGACGCCATGCAATACCACCATTTCATTTTCAGCATACATTCGCCCATGAGCTAATAATATTGCTAAAAAGAAGCTCAGCGGTAACACTAATACCGTCAATTGAGGCAGATTTAGCCCTAATAATGTCATCACTAACGAAGCGGGGAATTCACCATCAGATGCATCGGCTAACACGCGCACAAATTGTTGACTAATAAAAATAGTTAACAGCACCAAAAGTACCGCAAATTGTGCTTTTAAAACTTCACTAATAAGATATCTAAATACAATCACAAGTAGGATCCGGTGGCTAAACTTATCTTTTTACTGGTATCAGAGCAACTTTCATGTAAACTGTCTACTTTCAGCAGTTTTGCTAGTTTTCTGACCAGCGCGGAAGGTGCTTTGGGGTCATGGTTAACATCTATTTTGGCTGTCAATTTACGCCTCTTTTTCGTTAATAATCCCAAACAGTTATCACCTTTTCGTTGATTATATGCCAGATGGCCTAATGCAAACATTATCTAATAAATATAAAAATTTGTCTTTAAGAATCTAGGAGTGCTCATGGAGTTTAGCGTAAAGAGCGGCAGCCCAGAAAAACAACGTTCAGCCTGTATCGTTGTCGGCGTGTACGAACCTCGCCGTCTGTCTGGTATCGCAGAGCAATTGGATAAAATCAGTGAAGGTTACATTAGTAACCTACTTCGTCGGGGTGACCTTGAAGGTAAACCAGGGCAAATGTTGCTATTGCATCACGTACCAAACGTACTAAGCGAACGTGTTTTACTGGTTGGTTGTGGCAAAGAGCGTGAGTTAGACGAGCGCCAATACAAACAAATTATCACAAAAACCATCAGTACCCTAAATGAAACCGGTTCAATGGAAGCTGTGTGCTTCTTAACTGAACTGCATGTCAAAGGCCGCGACACCTATTGGAAAGTTCGCCAAGCCATTGAGAGCACCCAAAATAGTCTGTATTCGTTTGATGCATTAAAAACCCGTAAAGGCGAAACTCGTCGTCCATTACGTAAAATGGTATTCAACGTGCCTACACGCCGTGAACTCACCATTGGTGAGCGCGCAATTGAACACGGAACTGCCGTATCTGCTGGTATGCATTTATGTCGTGACGTGGCCAACATGCCGCCTAACATTTGTAACCCTGCGTATTTGGCATCTCAAGCGCGTCAAATGGCTGAAGTGTATGAAAACCTTAAAGTCACGACGATAGGCGAAGAGCAAATGGCCAAGTTGGGCATGAACTCTTACCTTGCTGTGGGTCGTGCTAGTGCCAATGAATCTATCATGACTGTGATGGAATATCAGGGCGCCGTTGACAGTACTGAAAAGCCAATTGTCCTTGTCGGTAAAGGGTTAACCTTTGACTCTGGCGGGATTTCATTAAAACCTGGCGAAGCCATGGATGAAATGAAATATGACATGGGTGGCGCTGCTGGTGTTATTGGCACCATGAAAGCATTGTGTGAAATGAAATTGCCTATCAACGTTATTGGTGTATTAGCTGGTTGTGAAAACATGCCTGCTGGTAACGCATATCGTCCAGGCGACATTTTAACCACTATGTCGGGCCAAACGGTTGAAGTGCTGAATACCGATGCCGAAGGTCGTTTAGTGTTATGTGATGTATTAACCTACGTTGAACGCTTTGACCCTGAATTAGTGATTGATACCGCTACCTTAACCGGTGCTTGTGTTATTGCATTAGGTAAGCACGCTTCTGGTTTATTCAGTTCGCATAACCCGCTTGCACACGAAATGCTAAATGCTGGTGAGCAAAGTGGTGACCGCGCATGGCGCATGCCGTTATGGGATGAATACCAAGACATGCTAGACAGCCCATTTGCTGACATGACTAACTTAGGTGGTCGTCCGGCTGGTTCGATTACTGCAGCGTGTTTCTTGTCTCGCTTTACTAAAAAGTACAACTGGGCGCATTTAGATGTCGCAGGTACAGCTTGGAACAGCGGTGCAAACAAAGGCTCTACTGGTCGTCCGGTACCCATTTTAAGCCAGTTCTTAATTAATCGTGCTGGTGTTGAAATTAGCGAATAAGTATTAACTTTGGCGCATATTAAAGGGTAAAGCTTAAGGCTTTACCCTTTTTTTATTGTGGAAGACGTCAATACATTAACCTGTAAAGTAAACTCTCAAAACCATCTGTACTAGGCTAACCATTGACGATGTAACTGCTCTTCATCGCCTAAATAATCCAATACCCAAGCCAGCGCGGGTGACATTTGTTCATCATTCCACGCCAAACAGCAGGCGCTAGGTTGTTTAACTCTATGGAGCGTTTTACAGACTAACTTACCTGACTCAATTAACGGTCCAGCCAAATGCTGCGGCATGTAGCCTATCCCTAAACCTTCGACAAAACAGTTAATAGCACTGTGCCAGTCGGGCACCACTAAGCGTCGTTGACTGTTTAACAACCACGTAATCCGTTTAGGAATATCACGAGAGGTATCTTCAAGACAAATAGACGGAAAAACACGTAACTCATCATCATGAAGTGGACCCATAATATTTGCCAATGGATGATCAGGGCTGACCACAAACAGCCAATCAATATTGCCCATATTAGTGAATTTAAATGCCCCACCGACTGGATTTGCGGTTGTCGCACCAATGGCAATATCACTTCTTCCTGCGGCAAGCGCTTCCCATACGCCATTAAATACTTCAATCCGAATAATCAGCTCAACATCTTGAAACTGTCTATAAAAATCTGCAATTAACGCATGAACGCTATCCGTTCTCACAATATTATCCAATGCAATAGAGAGCATAGGCTTCCAGCCATTAGCCACTCGTTGGGTGTCTCGTTTCATTAACTCCATTTCGTTAAGAAACTGACGAGCTTTGACAGCGAAATGCCTTCCTGCTGGGGTTAAGCTGACACTGCGATGATGGCGAGTAAATAACTCGACTCCCAGTTCAGTTTCAATTTGTTTGACTGAATAACTTATCGCTGACGGTACTTTGTGCAATTTTTTCGCAGCTGCGGTAAAACTGCCCGTTTGGGCGACAACGTCTATTAGCTCAAAAACTTGCTGTGAAAGCATATCAATTTAACTCGTTAGAAAATGTACGGTAACAGCACAAGATGAATAACGCATTCGAGGTTTCATATTGAACTTAAGCCATACCCCCTAGGATCCTTTAATTACATCTTGGTATCAATACTTTTGATAGCAACTGTCAAAAATAAACGTTTCCAGCTAATTTAGTAAACCATTAAGCTAGCGGCCTTTATTGAACTGACGAAAATAGATATGCCTAATTTGAACAATAACAATATATTAATCAACACAAAACAAACAAATATAACATTCTATTTGTTTCTGTTTTATTTAGCCTTACTGAGTATGTTAGGTTTTGTCGCTACCGACATGTACCTGCCATCATTCAAATCTATTGAAGGGACTTTTAATGCAAGTACCTCAGAAGTGGCCATCTCGTTAACCAGCTTTTTGGCTGGCCTCGCTATCGGACAGTTATTGTATGGGCCGTTAGTGCATAAAATAGGTAAACGGAATTCACTGTTTGCGGGTCTAAGCCTGTTTATGCTGGCAAGTGCACTCATTGCGTTCAGTGACAGCATGTTGATGATGAATATTGCCCGCTTCTTCCAAGCCATTGGTGCTTGCAGTGCAGCCGTTATTTGGCAAGCGATTGTGATAGAACAATACCCAGCCGATAAAGCTCAAAATATTTTCTCTAATATTATGCCTTTAGTGGCATTGTCTCCAGCATTAGCGCCCATTGCTGGCGCACTAATACTGAATAGTTTTGGTTGGCGTGCGGTGTTTATTAGCTTATGTATCATTGCAGTATTACTCATTGCCATGACGTATTTTTTTGTGCCAAAAGAAAAAGCTAGCGTACACAAAAGCAAAACTCATATCCGCTATAAGCAACTACTGACCAATACCCAATATCTAGGTAATGTAGTAATTTTTGGTGCGTGTTCTGGGGCTTTTTTTGCTTACTTAACGTTGTGGCCTGCAGTGATGGAGCAGTATGGTTACGCCGCGACAGAAATTGGTTTAAGTTTTATTCCCCAAACCATCATGTTTATTGTCGGTGGCTACTCAAGTAAATTACTGATCCGCAAATTTGGCACCAAAGGCAGCCTAAACTGTTTACTGATATTGTTTGGTTTGTGTGTTGCGGCCATTTTCACCTCCAGTGTGATCCTCGATACAGAAACAATATTGCCACTGCTCATTGCATTCTCTTTGCTAGCAGGAAGCAATGGCGCTATTTATCCTATTGTGGTCAATAATGCTCTGCAAGAGTTCAGCAATAACGCGGCTAAAGCTGCAGGATTACAAAACTTTTTGCAGATTACTATCTCTTTTGGGGCATCAAGTCTGGTGGCAATTTGGGCAAGTGCGGGTGATAACGCTATTGGTTGGGGAATTCTGGCCTGTTCAGTATTGGTTGCCGTTGGCCACATAATTAAAAGCCATGATTCTTGGGCACAAATACATCAGAATTTTACCTTTCCTGATCCAGCAAGATTATCTCAAGCCTCAACTAAAAATGACCAGTAACCGTGGTCTGGCGATAAAATAACGCCTTATATGATGAGGTTATAAATTTGTCTATAACTTCATCATATGCTAGGTTATTTATTGAACAATTTAATGTTCTAATTAATCATCAAATTAACAATCACAAGGAATGGGTTGAATGACGCAACACAACCGCTTGATAATGTCATTAGCGTTGGCAAACCAATAAATGAAACGCTTGCCTTTAACGCTTTATATCATCTTCCTCAGCGTTTGCTTTGCACTCACGCCAACGGGCGAGCTATTTGCAAAAGACCATCCGCAAGTTCGATTTATCACCCATCCTTTACCCCCATTTAGTTATCTTGACAATGATCTTTTAAGCGGTTTTTCTATCGATATTGTTCAAGCGATGATGCAACATACCCAGCACACAGCCAACATTGAAATGTATCCCTTTAATAGAGCATTTCAGATATTGAAATCACAACCAAACACTGCGTTGTTTGTCATTGCTAAAAGGCCAGAAAGAGAAGTAAACATGAAATGGGTAGGTCCCATTATTAGCAGCGGAGTGTATTTTTACCAAAAACGTAATTCCGGACTCTCATTAGCATATTTAGAAGACTTAAAACGTGTCCGAAATGTTGGTGTAGTACTGGGTAATGCTGATCACACCTATTTGGATTCCCAAGGATTCACTAACCTCAGTACTGATAAATCCCAATTACAATCGCTCAAAATGCTCAGTTATGGCCGAGTTGATGTTGCGCCAATGAGCGAACTAGTGATGCCATTTTTGGCAAAAGCAGCCGATATCGATATCAACTCAATAGAACGTACCCCGATTAAGTTATACGACTCTACCTTGTATATCGCATTTTCAAACGACACTTCTGATGAGGTTATTGCACTATGGCAGCAAGCATTTGATGAGTTAAAATCATCAGGTATGTACCAGACCATTTATCAAGATTATTTTCCAACTGATACCGATATTGCTAAGCGATAACGGATCATTAATTTCCAATACATAACAACTGCAATAGATAATTTTTACTATCGAATTTTCGTTATCCGCTAAATATGCTTAATGCAATATCCCCAAAAGATCCTCTCTAAACCAAACTGACTAAGAATAAACAATGATTAACTTGTTACATGTAAGTAACAAATTTAATATAAAACCCAAAATAGCTTAAATGTATAATTTAATGAAATAAAACTCACTGAAAGGAATGTTCAGATGAAGGCGATGAAAGTCATACTCATTTCAATAGTCAGCGCGTTGGCGCTTTTTGGGTTAATGGCTATTTTATTGGGCTGGCTACTCAGTTCCATGTGCGGTAATAACGTTTACACCGAATCACTTTCATTAGATAAAATGTACAAGGCTGTTATCTTTGAAAGAAGTTGCGGTGGCGCTTCTGGCTACTCAACTCAAATATCAATCATAAAAGCTGACGAGCAACTGTGTGACAATTGTGCTGGCGACGTGTTCGTTGCCAATGACCATCCTAACGATAATAAACTCAACTTAGTCTGGTTAGGACAACAAGATTCTGACGACCAACAACTGCAAATTCATATTCCAGCTGATATCGTAATTGAGACTCAAGAAACGACTTGGTCCTCTTGGTTTGACAGTATCGATATTTCCTACCCTGTATTTGACCATTACCCATTAGCCTGTGAACAAACGCCGCAACCTAAAGCGTGTCAGTTTGTGACAAATGATCAGAAACTTATTGATGTGTTAATCAAGTATGAAGGCTTTAAAAACCATAAAGCACTGGCTGTATCGGTTAACGATATGGGTAATGTTAGATATGGATACGGTTATGGTTATGGTTATGACTCAATGTTAAAAGCACAACGCAGAGCTTTAAAAGAGTGCACCAAAGGGACTAGTCCTACTCATGTAAAATGTGAGTTAATCCGTTAAGGCAAACCAATGCGATTTGAACCCAAACAACACAAAACACATTTAATTGATAATCAGAAAATAGATGTCTATTACAATCGTGTCACCACCCGTTTTAGCTTATCCATAAATCAGCAACAGGTTTATAGTCGACTACTGCTGTTAAGCCCATGGCGAAAGCAACAAATCCTTATAAACAACACGCCATACAACTTAACCATCATTTGGTTTTTATTGTGGCGATCCAGTTTAACCCCTACTCAGCAGTCAGACCGCCATCCTACAATTATAGAACTTCTGCCTGAACGGCGTAGAAAATCCATTATGATCGCGATATATTTAGGATTAATTAGCAGTATTAAACTGACGCTAGGGATATTAATCTATTCCAACGTCATATGAATATCGCATCACGAGGCCATTAACCCGCAGACGATTTTAGTGTAAACTCGAGCACAACTTATTAACCTGTTATAAGCATCACCACATGACTCAAGCCTTGTTTTACCTTATGCCTGATAATCATAATCAAATGAGTGCATTAGATGCGCTCTATTTAGCTGCTTGCAGGTTAGCTGAACAACAATATCGTCAACAAAAAACCGTCTACATTCACTGCAAAGACAAACAGCAAGCTTATGCCATTGACGAATTACTGTGGCAATTTGAGCCAAACGCCTTTGTACCACACAACTTAAAAGGTGAAGGCCCAGTAACAGGTGCACCTGTGGAAATAGGTTTTGATACCTTAGGGCCAAATAAAAGTCGCCAAGTTCTGATTAATCTTGCAGACCAAATGCCCAGTTTTGCGGTAAACTTGCCCCATATTATCGATTTTGTCGCTAATGATGACGAACTTAAGCGCATTGCTCGCAATCGCTACCGTCAATATCAGAATGTAGGCATTACGCCCAGCACTCAAGCATTAGCTGAATAAACACTTAATTTAGATAGAGAACATAACGCTCCTATGGAAAAAACTTACAACCCAAAGTCTATCGAACAAGCCCTTTACCAAAACTGGGAAGAGCAAGGTTACTTCAAGCCGCATGGTGATGAATCAAAAGGCAATTACTGCATCATGATCCCGCCACCGAATGTAACCGGTAGCTTGCACATGGGTCATGCCTTCCAAGACACCATCATGGATACCCTTACCCGCTTTGAGCGGATGAAAGGTAAAAATACCTTATGGCAAGTCGGCACCGACCACGCGGGTATTGCGACTCAAATGTTGGTTGAGCGTAAGCTTGAAGCCGAAGAAGGTAAAACTCGCCATGATTTAGGCCGTGACGCCTTTATTGATAAAGTGTGGGACTGGAAAGAACAATCTGGTGGCACGATTACCAAACAGCTTCGCCGCATGGGCGCATCGGTTGATTGGGATCGCGAACGTTTCACTATGGATGAAGGCTTATCAAAAGCGGTTCAAGAAGTGTTTGTTCGTCTATACGATGATGAGCTCATTTATCGTGGTAAGCGCCTAGTTAACTGGGATCCAAAGCTACACACCGCCATTTCAGACCTTGAAGTTGAAAACAAAGAGAAGCAAGGCCACATGTGGCACTTCCGCTATCCTTTGGCCCAAGGCGCATTAACAGCCGACGGTAAAGATTACCTAGAAGTGGCCACTACGCGCCCAGAAACCATGTTAGGTGACAGCGCAGTAGCCGTACATCCAGATGATGAACGTTACCAGTCATTAATTGGTAAATTCATTCTATTGCCTATCGTTAACCGTTTAGTGCCGATTGTTGCCGACGATTATGTCGACATGGAGTTTGGAACCGGTTGTGTAAAAATCACTCCAGCCCATGACTTTAACGACTATGAAGTCGGTAAACGTCATCAACTGCCTATGTACAACATCTTCACCTTAGATGCCGCCGTACGCAGTTTTGTTGAAGTGATTAATACTGATGGCACCCCAAACAAAGGCGTCGAGATGGCCTTGCCAGAGCGTTATGTTGGCCTCGATCGCTTTAAAGCCCGTGATGCTATCGTGGCTGAATTTGACAGCTTAGGTCTACTTGAAAAGGTCGCTCCGCACGGCTTAAAAGTACCTTATGGCGATCGCTCTGGTGTGGTGATTGAACCATTACTAACCGACCAATGGTACGTGGCTGTGCAGTCAATGGCTAAAACAGCCATTGAAGCAGTAGAAACTGGCGAAATTAAGTTTGTACCGCAGCAATACGAAAACATGTACTTCTCATGGATGCGCGATATTAAAGACTGGTGTATTTCGCGCCAGTTATGGTGGGGACACCGTATTCCAGCTTGGTACGACGAAAACGGCAAAGTCTACGTTGGTCGTAACGAAGCAGAAGTGCGCGCTAAACATCAATTTGCTGACTCTGTGGTACTACGTCAAGACGATGACGTATTAGACACTTGGTTCAGCTCAGCATTATGGACATTCTCAACTTTAGGTTGGCCAGACAATTTAGAAGATTTAAAAACCTTCCACCCAACCGACGTTTTGGTTACCGGTTTTGACATCATCTTCTTCTGGGTTGCCCGCATGATCATGATGACCATGCATTTCATTAAAGATGAAAACGGCAAGCCACAAGTGCCTTTTAAAACCGTTTACGTTACCGGTCTTATCCGTGACGAAGTCGGCAATAAAATGTCAAAGTCTAAAGGTAACGTACTTGATCCATTAGACATGATTGACGGTATCGAGCTTGAAACCTTAGTTGAAAAGCGCACTGGCAACATGATGCAGCCGCAACTTGCCGCGAAGATTGAAAAGAGTACCCGTAAAGAATTTGCCGACGGCATTGAAGCTCATGGTACTGATGCTCTGCGCTTTACCTTAGCAGCAATGGCATCAACTGGCCGCGACATCAACTGGGACATGAAACGTCTTGATGGTTACCGCAGTTTCTGTAACAAGTTATGGAATGCGTCACGTTACGTGTTAATGAACACTGAAGTGCAGACGGATCCTGATAGCGATGAAGCGGGCGAGCCTTTAGATTGCGGTCAATTGTTAGTTGATGGCAAACCAGGTGCGATGGAATTGTCGTTAGCCGATCGTTGGATCATTGGTTTGTTTAATCAAACCGTGAAAACCGTTGAAGACCACATGGCCGCTTTCCGTTTCGACTTAGCCGCTAACACCTTATACGAGTTCACTTGGAATCAATTCTGTGACTGGTATTTGGAATTAACCAAGCCTGTTATGCAAAATGGCACTGAAGCGCAAATGCGCGGCACTCGCCACACTTTGGTCAATGTGCTTGAAAAAATGCAGCGTCTAATGCATCCATTTATGCCGTACATTACTGAAACGATTTGGCAACGTGTCAAACCGTTAGCAGGCGTAACTGGCGATACCATCATGCTAGCATCATTCCCAACTTATCAAGCAGATCAAGTTGATGCGACCGCGATGGCCGATCTTGAATGGGTTAAGCAAGTGATTGTGGCTGTACGTAATATTCGTGCTGAACTTAATATTGCCCCATCAAAGCCGCTTAATGCGTTACTGCGTGGTGTGAGTTACGAAGATCGTATTCGTCTTGAAGCAAACCAAACATTCTTTGCAAGTTTGGCTAAACTCGAAACGATGACCATTTTATCTGAAGGTGAAACGGCGCCAATGTCGAGCACTCAGTTAGTCGGCAATATGGAGCTATTAATCCCAATGGCAGGTTTGATCGATGTAGGCGCAGAAATGGCCCGTATCGATAAACAGTTAGAAAAGCTTGCTCAAGAGATTGCCCGTATTGAAGGTAAATTATCTAATCAAGGTTTTGTGGCTAAAGCCCCTGCTGCGGTAATTGATAAAGAACGCGCTAAAATGACCGATTTAACTCGTGACATTGAAAAGTTAAACGAACAAAAAGTCGAATTAGCTAAGATTTAACGGCAACCATAAGTTGTTGTCTTAAGGTTTACTTTGTTTAACAAAGCACTCTTCAAAAAAACCAGCGAATAACTCGCTGGTTTTTTATATTCGTTGATGTGACCCATGGCGATAATATTAGGTTTATTTGGTTCAAAATTGAAACTTTGATATCTCAACTTACATTTTTGGTGTATAAGCTTCGGCCAATATCATCATTCTATCTAATGGGTCAAAACCATGTCTGATAAATACTTTTTTAAAGGTCGTAGAACCCCTAAGCCAGCTTATGGTGAAAGTGGTTATAACACCAAACGTGCCGCCAAACTGGGCACGGAAGCGTTACCGTTAATATTGTCAGTTCAAACCGAAGCTCGCCAACATGAAGTGGCTGCTATGGTCGCTGAACAGCAACTCTTTGCTAATATCACTATTGATGCAGATAAGCCTGAAAACATTGTTGATTTAACTGGTTTATTGAATAAACCCAAAGCGGTTACTTCTGAAGCTAAGCCAAACCGCAATGATGCTTGCCCTTGCGGCAGTGGTAAAAAGTACAAAAAGTGTTGCGGTGCTTAAACCAAAATACCAACGTTAGGCTCGTTGGTCACTAACGGGCCAATGATTAAATATTGAAGCGGATCTTACGATCCGCTTTTTTATTGCCTTTAGATTGTTAGCGTTAACGTTGTATACACTTAACAGTCGAGGCTTACCTATGTAACCACATCACAAATTCACAAATGAGCGGCACTCTGGGCGGATCACTTATGGATAGGGTTTGGTATTAATCACGAACTTAGGTAAAGTGTCAGCCTTTGTTATAAAAATGAAACAGACCATAAAATAAAAGGGTGACTTATGAGCACTAATTCGCACTCAGACAATGATTTGAGTGAAGTAAAACAGTTAGGCATGTGGGCCGCGATCACCAGTTTAGGCTATATATTTTGGCTTGTCGGTGGTATGGAGCTAATAGAACGCATTGCCTATTATGGTGTCAAAGCCAGTGCTGGCTTATACGCTAAAGCGCCAGTATCACAAGGCGGACTGGGCATTAATTTAAGCGATTACGGTATTATTATATCCGTGTGGGCGTTGCTACAAACCTTCGTACCAGTGCTAACTGGCGGAATTTCTGACCGTGTCGGTTACAAAGAAACCATTTTCGTTTCTACCATCATCAAAATCTGTGGTTATTTAACCATGGCATTCTTCCCTAGCTTCTGGGGTTTTCTCGCTGGCGCCATGTTGCTAGCCATGGGTACAGGGGTATTCAAACCTGGTATTCAAGGCACTTTAGTACTGTCAACCAACCGAAATAATACTTCAATGGCTTGGGGCATTTTTTACCAAGTGGTTAACATCGGTGGATTTTTAGGTCCATTGGTGGCGGTACATATGCGTCAATTATCTTGGGATAACGTGTTTTACGCCTGTGCAGCCATTATTTCGTTTAACTTTTTATTCTTATTGGCTTACAAAGAGCCCGGCAAAGCTGAGCGCTTAGAGCGCGCACGCCAAGTGAAAAATGGTGAAATCACACAAGAAGCACTGTGGAAGGATGCCTTAAGAGAACTAAAGAAACCTGTGGTGATTTACTACATGCTGGTATTTGCCGGTTTTTGGTTTTTATACAACTCATTATTTGATGTACTGCCTATTCACATTGCGGAATGGGTTGATACCAGCGTCATTGTCACCTCCTTATTTGGCCCAGAAGGCACCAGCAGCGGCATATTGCAGTTTTGGCTAGGGTTGAATAATGACGGTACCAAAGTGATGCCAGAGGGCATGCTTAACCTCAACGCGGGGATGATCATGACCACTTGCTTTATTGTTGCTGCGCTTACGGCTAAATATCGCATTACCACCACCATGTTTGTCGGTTGCTTATTGAGTATTTTAGCCATTGCCTTGGTCGGTGCATTTAATGCGGCTTGGATGATTGTATTGGCTATTGCCATGTTCTCTGTCGGCGAAATGATGATCAGCCCAAAGAAAAACGAGTTTATGGGTAACATCGCACCTGAAGGTAAAAAAGCCATGTATTTAGGCTTTGTCATGCTTCCTCAAGGCATAGGTTGGACGTTAGAAGGTTATTTCGGCCCTAAGCTTTATGACATGTACGCGTCAAAAGAACGCATCGCCCGTGAAGCGCTATCTGAACATGGTATGAACTTAACCGATATTGCTAACATCCCTCAAGGTGAAGCATTTAGTCGCTTAGTCAGTACCACAGGTCAAGACCCACAGGCATTAACCCAAGCTTTATATCAAGCCAACAATATCGGCATGGCTTGGTATATTATCGCCGCCATTGGGATTATTTCTGCAGTAGGTATTTTCATCTACGGAAAATGGCTATTAAGGATGCAGCGCCAACAAGTGGCTTAGTTGAGCGAATTGTAGAGTACTTACCATAAAGTACCAGTTTGATAAAAGGGAAGCTGCAATGCTTCCTTTTTGTTTGTCCCCAAAAATAAGTCGATAAATTTTAATAGCATCGTAATAAAATCGTCCTAATCGTTAACTTGTATCTTATTTACTTCCCTCCCAATAGCTTCTTGTTCATTAACTCGGTACGACTAACTTACCCTGTTTATTACTTATCCGGTTCAATATCGATTGATAGATCATATTCCTCAAATTGCACGTGCCACACTACAGCCGAATACCTCAGCATCAATGAGTTACACGTCGATGTGTCGGAATAATTAAACCATAGTTTGTTGTGGATAAAATGCCACCGCATTAGATGATTCAGTTGACTTTAATATGTGATTAGCTTCAATTAAATTGCAACAACTCAAGTTATTTGCATTGGCTGGATTGAGCAGATTTGATTAGGTTGGGTAATAAATGATGCAAAACGCTATCTTTTTTCGAGGGCTAGACTGGTAACGGATGATCATTCAGTGCGTATTCACTTAATGTCAAATGAATAAAAAAAGGGAGGCATTGCTGCCTCCCTCTTACTTACTTTCTTAAGTGATGATTAAGAAGTTATCTAGATATTTAGTGCGCTGCACCAGAGTGAACTTTATCAAGACCGTAAGTTTTACCTTCAGCATGACAAGTTGCGCAAGACTCAATTGGTACACCGGCAGCAGACATTACGCTATCACCAGCAACTGTCGCACCATTACTCTTGAAGTGAGCTAGAGCAGCAGCACCAGAGTGAGCGTGACAACTACGACATGCTTCAGCGACAGGAGAAATAAATTCGCCACCACTGATTGCAATTGCAGTTCTGCCAGATGTTAACGTACCAGTGCCAGAGAAGAATGGCATAGCATCCCCTGCAGCATTCGCATCTTTATGACAAGCTTGGCAATTTGTTTTAGTTGCAGGATAGTTAACCCAAGTTTCACCATCTGTACCTAAGTAAATGCCAGCACCTGTGCTACCTGCAAACAAACCACTGTGGAAGCGATGTGCTACGGTCACTAGATCACGGTTGTTATAAGTTAACCCTTCAACAACTTCAAACGTAGGTTCGCCATCAGCATCTACACCAGCTTGCTTGTAAACATCTGCATGGTAAGAACCTGCATAGTTGTTGTTATGACAATCAGCACATTGTGTAAAGTTAGTCACACCATGGTTAGGTGATTTAACGTGAGACAAGTTGTCATGACAAGCATTACATTTAGCTTCGTCAGCTGTTGTACGGTCGTTACCAGCCTGTGTAGGTGAGGTATAAGCTGTCAACTCAGGACTAACGAAACGTAGATTGTCCTCAGTTAATACGCCTTTAGCCGCAACTGCATCAAACATAAAGTACTTAGTGACGATGTTAGCTGGAACAGGTACATCACAAGCACCAGTATCGGTTCCTGCACCTTCAGCTAGTTTGGTATTAACAACAACCATATCGGTCGTTGTATTACCACACATATTCATTTCTGAAGTAACTGAAAGTATTTGGCCGTCTAACTGATTAGGTGTAAGTGCTTTAGTTAAGGTTAACTTGCCACTTTGAACCACAAACATTTCTGGATTAGAAGCTGTATTGATACTTAATCCACGCACATAATCGCCATTGCCATCAAGTGTACCGATTAAAATATCATCACCTGATTTAGCTTTGTTTAAGTACTGAGTTAAATCAGTACCATCAGCCGCAACCACACCATTTAATTTAACATCAATGATGACAGTTAATACGTCTGACGCGACTTCAGCAGAAGCAACCTCTAGTACCAAACCATTTTCAAAGGCGGCACGGCGATCAACACTGTGAGCTTCGATTGGGCTTAAACTACCTGCGCCATGACAACCAGAACAAACAGCGTCACTAGCAGGAACGATACCTCTGTGGTTAACACCAGTCGTTAAATCAACATCAACGTGACATGATAAACAGGCTTCAGCATAGACATTATCGTTCCACTGTGTGCCATTATCATGACAAACAGTACATTCATTTAACTCAGCAGGAAATCCAACTCCACCAAACATTTCTTTGGCTTCACCAGTCAACTTGTCAGCAATATGATGACCAGCATGAATGGTATGGATCATGGCATTGAAGTTAACGTTAAAACCAACTTCAGGATCGTCTTGTCCACCAGCATAAGCAGGATTATGACAAGCTACACAATTTTCAACTTTTTGGTAATTATGATGAGCACCAATGTTGGCAATACGCATATCAGTATCAGCGTAACCTTCCATTGGGCTATGACATCTAATACATGCTGCACTAGACACAGCATCTTTTGCAGAAACAGCAAGTTCGCCAGTAGCAGGAATAAAATCTACTGGAGTTGATAAAATCTTATCACTTACTGCTGTACCATCAGCCATCGTAACGTCATAGGCACGAATAAACACACGGACTAAATCGTTTGCATCACCACTTGCTAATACCACAGGCGCATTACCATCATGTGCCCAAGTACCAGTATAAGTACCAGGATTAGCAGTATCTTCTGTTAACGTACATGCATTTACCACAGAACCATCACGCGCTGTAGTGCTACCGGTTAAGTTACAGTACATGCTGCTACCAAAATCATTGGCAAGTGCATGGTTTGTCCACAACATTGGTGCGCCAGTGTCAGTAGCATTAGCTGATTGACTGGTCACGTATAACGCAACTTTATCAAGCCCAGTGTATGGAACGTCCGCTCCGCCACTTCCTTTACCTGTTACAGTAAATTTAACGTTAAATGGATCAGCACCTACTACGACGATATCCGTAGGAGCCAGTGTTAAGGTAAAGTCATAGGCATTTTCAACTGTTGTAACAACCGAACCAGCTGGAGTACCAGGCGTGCCAGGTGTTCCATCTGTACCCGCGGCACCAGCAGCTCCGTCAGCACCATCACTGCCGTCAGAACCACAACCGGTCACACCTAACGCTGCAATAAACGCTGCAGCAAGTAATGTTCTATTATATTTTTTCATTTTAAATCCCCCGATTTAAATTTGTAGGTTTTACGCATCTAAAATATAAGGAAATAGAACAAAACACCCGTCTACAGTGGTAAACCTGTGAGGTTTGGTTACAAATTCGTTAACAGTAATCGATAGTTTTAGTTTTAGGTATACACAAAAATGAAACCGTCAGTTTCAGATTAAGTAACCCTAAAGAGGTATTAAATGTGTTTCGATAATGTAAAAAATAGTGGGTGACAAATAAATAACAATAAAATCAGTGTGCTTGGTGAGGTTGTGGCAATAAAAAAGATTCAGACCACAACATTAAGTGTTCTGAATCTCATCAAAAAATGTTACCAATCTTCACACTAGTAATGACTTAATGATATTGATTATCACTTCCTTAACATTTGACGAATAACGGCGGTAGTGTTCTGCTCGCTCAATTAAACAATAACTTGGCATAGCCATCACGCTATTGAGCTTATTAAATTCATCATGTGGAAGTTTTTCTACTCGTAATTGAGGAATTTGTTGCGCAAACGAACCTTCATTACAAATCGTAATGGCTAAGCTGTCCATGGTCAGTATGTGCCAATACCAATCTTCGAGTTTTCTTGCGCACTCAATATCTTCTAGTAGCAAACCATGGGTTTGACAATATAACTCTAAAGGATCAATACGATTGTTAAAGCCTTTACAGCGTAAATACACCACAGGGTGTTGAATAATATCTTCTAACTTGATGTTCTCAACACTACCCCAAAATGAATGGTTAATATTACCTACAACGCATAAAGACGTCACATTGGCAATAGGATAAGCCTCTAAACCATGAGCATCTTGAGTTTCAAAGCCAATACCAAAATCGAGTTCGCCATTGTAAATCTGCTCTTCCGTGTCAGCTTGCCAACTGTGAAGTTTAACTTTGCCGATAACATCACGCGGAAGCTTACTTAACGCAATGGCTACACTGGTAATAATGCTCGGCGATACTGCAATATGTAAAATCGGTGTTTGATGGTGATTTAAGCGGTCGTCTGCCACTCGCTCAATTTGGCTCACCATGTCACACAATTGGCATACAGGCTGGTACAAACGTTCAGCTAATGGGGTCGGTTTTAGCCCTTGTTGGCGACGAAAAAATAATTCGTCATTAAAAATAGCCCTTAATGATGTTAAACATCGACTAATTTTTGGCGCGGATACAGCAAGCTCTTTGGCTGCAAAATTAGCAAAGCCGGTTTCGTAAATGAGCTTAAACACTAACAAACTAAATACATCTAATTCGCTGACTTTTTTCAGTGCTTGAATATCCACATATCACCTAATCTGCTGTAATGAGGCGATTAAATTAACATGTATCCAAATAAAAAAAATTGATCTAGTGCTGAAAAATGCTATCAACTTCAGCTTTTGTTAATGAACGAAATTCACCCAACGCTAACTGGCTATCAAGCACGATTTCACCAATAGATTCACGATGTAGCGCCACCACCGGATTTCTAAAACGACCAAACATTCGCTTAATTTGATGGTACTTACCTTCACGCAACACCACCCGAGCTTGATGACTCGATAATACCGTGAGTTGTGCCGGCAATGTGGTGATGTCTTCAAATTCAAAATACATCCCTTTGGCGAATGCCTCTACATACCCTTGCTCTAGCGGATTAGCTAAGGTTACCAGATACTGTTTGTCGACTTTATGCTGCGGCGACATTAATGCTTCGGACCATTTAGCGTTGTTGGTTAATAATAATAACCCGGTAGAATGTAAATCTAATCTACCGGCAATATGTAACATATCAGTGTTGACGCCAGTTATTAATCCTAATGCCGTAGCGTGTTTATCATCAATGGTTGCACTTACTACCCCATCAGGTTTATTAAGCATATAGTACTGTTTTTGATATTGACGCAGCACCACACCATTACATTCAATATGAGTAAACTCATCAATTTGTAAGTCTGGTGACTTAGCAAACTGGCCATCGACAAGCACTTTATTGGTGACTAACAATAGCCGAACCGCTTTTTTGGGGATTTGTAACGTACCAGCAATAAATTGGTCCAGTCGACCTCGTTTAGACACCATAAAACTTCACCAATATAGAATGATACCAATTTGTTTAAGAATACCTTATTCTGTTAAAAGGCAAAAACATTAAGGAGTAACATGCTTTCGCAACCTGCTAGTACAGATTTGCGCCCAGATATGACCAGCGCTGAATTAAAACAGGCGATTAAGTCACTGGATCAATATTTACAAGATAACATTTTTCAAAGTGCAATTAATGACACCTTGAATAAGCGATCACATTTTTTCGATGCGCTATTATGCCAACTTTGGCAACCCTTCGAATTAGATCCCGCGCGTATCTCGCTCAATGCAGTTGGGGGTTACGGCCGGCAAACCTTACATCCTTTCTCTGATATCGACATCTGCGTTATTCACGATGGTCCATTAACGCCTACGGAAGCTGCTTCTGTAAGCCAATTTCTGACTCAACTTTGGGATCTTAATCTCGATTTAGGTCACGCTGTACGCAGTTTAACTGACACATTCCAAGCGTGTAAGGATGACGTAACCATTGCAACCAGTTTACTGGAAATTCGTCATTTATTCGGTAATAGTCAGCACCAACAGCAAGTGTTGAATGCACTGTACGGCCAGGATTTATGGCAAAGCCAAGCGTTTTTTAATGCCAAACTCAGCGAACAACAAGAACGCCATGCGAAAGCGCAAGGCACCTCATACAGTATTGAACCCAATCTTAAAACCAGCCCAGGTGGTATGCGTGATATTCAAACCCTTACCTGGGTTGCTCGCAAACATTTCGGCGTTGCCAATATGCAATCACTACGTCGCTTTGGTTTTTTAACTAATGACGAATATGCTGAATTAATGGAGTGCCAACACTTTTTATTTAGAGTGCGCTTTGCCTTACATCAAGCAGCCCAACGTTCTGAAAATCGTTTATTACTGCAATACCAAGCTGAAGTGGCTAAATTAATGGGTTTTGGTGATGGTATGCCCATCGGTGAAAGCGGCAATATTGCTATTGAAAAAATGATGCGTCAATTATTTCGCGCCATGAAGCGCATCAGCGAGTTAAACAAAATTTTAATGGCGTATTTCCAACGAGAAATTATTCCAG
Organism: Shewanella sp. AC91-MNA-CIBAN-0169; assembly: GCF_040310165.1. Lineage (NCBI taxonomy): Bacteria > Pseudomonadati > Pseudomonadota > Gammaproteobacteria > Alteromonadales > Shewanellaceae > Shewanella > Shewanella sp. AC91-MNA-CIBAN-0169. The sequence goes on along the minus strand of NZ_JBEOPM010000001.1, from coordinate 394,504 downwards.
AGCTCAATCCACAAATAATCGCGATTAACGATAATTTTGAAATAGTTGATAAGTACATTCACGTTCGCGACGAAACCGTATTTATCGATCGCACCCAAATTATGGCGTTATTTGAGTTTATCGCGATTCATCACGACAAAATAATCGGTATTACCGCAGAAACCTTACGATCTTTACGCCAAGTAAGACGTCGTTTAATGGGTGATTTACAAGATTTCCAGCGTTGTCGAGAGCAATTTAAAGCGATATTTGTTCACCCTCAAGGCATGGGACTCGCCATAACCTTGATGCATCAACATGGTATTCTAGCCTCTTATTTACCGCAATGGCGTGAAGTTGTTGGCCAGATGCAGTTTGACTTATTCCATGCCTATACAGTCGATGAGCACACCCACAAGGTGCTTAAAAATATATATCTCTACGGAAACGACATCAAGACGTTGGATAAAGATCTGGCATTAGCCGCTGATATTTATCAAAAAATGTCTAATAAGTCGACGCTGTTATTTGCTGCATTGTTTCATGATTTAGCCAAAGGCCGTGGCGGTGACCATAGTAAACTCGGTGCTGTTGATGCCAATTTATTTGCTAAGTTTCATGGCTTAAAAGTGTCACAAGAGAAACTGATTTGCTGGCTAGTAGAAAATCATTTGTTAATGTCTATTACTTCACAACGCATGGATATTTATGATCCTGATGTCGTGAATGCTTTTGCCAAAAAAGTAGGTACCTTAACCCGTTTAGATGCCCTGTACTGCCTGACCATTGCCGACATTCAGGCAACCAATGATGATCTGTGGAATGACTGGAAAGCGTCACTATTAAAAGATTTGTATTTTGTTACTCGTAAAGCACTGCGCAATGGTTTTGAAAATATTCTGCAACTGCGTACTTTGGTACGGGAACACAAGCAAGAAGCACTGAATTTATTAGCCACAGATGACGATAGCAGTGACGATATCAAAAAATTATGGCGTCGTTTACCTATCGCCTTTTTCAGTAATGCCGAAGCGGATGATATCGCCAGATACACCCAAGCGATGATTAACCACGATCTTACGCCTGTAACAGACAATCAATACAACACGCTAATTTTACTCGACGATGTCGTGGTAAAAGGTTGCAGTGACGTGTTTGTTTACACCAAAGACAGACACGGATTGTTTGTAAAATTATTCAATACATTAGCGACATTACGTATTTCGGTGAAACAGGCACAAATAGCCCGAACTAAAGACGGTTATGTGGTTGAGTCATTTAAAGTACTCGATTTTGATGAAAAGCCAATTACCAGTGCACAGCGTCGTGAACAAGTCATCAACAAGTTACATCAGGTGCTGGATAAAGGTATTAATTTACCGAAAAAACGCCAGTCGAGGCGACATCAGAGTTTCGATAATCAGCCTAATATCGAATTTTTGCATTCACGTAAATCGACCCGTAGCTTAGTCAATGTGTCAGCATTAGACACCAGTGAGTTTATGGAACAAATTGCCAGTGCATTCAGGGAATTGGATTTGAATATTCATTCGGCCACCATCAGTACGGTCGGCGAACGCGCAGACAATGTATTTTTATTATCCAATAAAGACGATCAGCAGTTAACCCCTGAACAACAGCAGCAATTGTCGGCAACATTAATGCAAGCTATCACCACAGACGAATAACGGCCTAATCAGTCAGTGTTGTTGATACAAATGAGCCATGTGTGAATGAATCACCATGGCGCTTTTATTTCACCACTAAGCAGGCTTTGAGCAAACTGATGACTATGCGATAATCATGCCCATCAACTGCCGTAAATTAGGTCATCATGTCACAAGCCTTTAGTTATACTGCTGAATATGTACTAGACAAGTCGTACTTTGAAGAATGCTATCTGCAATCAATTCATCCCAGCACATCACCAAAACGTTTTATTAAAACCGCCATTTTTGCACTGGTTGGTTTGGCTATTTTAATGCTCGACACACTAAGCCCAACATCAATGAGCACCAAAGAAACCTACTATTTAGGTTACTTTTTTATTGGCTTAGCCGTGGTAGAGTTTTTGAGTATTCGTTTTAATAAAACCTGGTGGTTATGGCGTCAAATGATGAGTAAAGCGGCAGGTGAGCATGTCAATCTTACAATAGATGATAATGGTATCAGTAGTCAGTCGCTGCATGTTAATCAACAGATTTTGTGGACTGATATTTATCGAATTACTGAAACCGATGCAGGCTTGTTAATTAAACTACAAAAAACCACGACTTATTTGTCTAAACGCTGCTTAGATAAAAGCGCTATCGACTTTATTAATCAAAAACAATAACGTAAAAATAACTGAGTACTAGTTCAAGACAGTATTTAAATATAGTAGTTCAAGACAGTAGATAAATACAGTAGATCAAAAAACACCACGTTTAGGCTAACGCATTCGCAATGCGTGGACGAATGTCGCTAAGTAACTCATCTTCAAACCATGGATTACGACTAAGCCAAATATTATTGCGCGGACTGGGGTGTGGGATTGGGATATAACGAGGCCCAAACCTGCGCCATTGCTGCACTGTTTCGGTTAATGTTTTCGGCTTATCGGTTAAATAATACTGTTGTGCATATTGCCCCACCAGCAAGACCAACTTGACGTTAACTAACTGCTGCAGCAATAAACTATGCCATTTAGGCGCGCATTCTGGCCGAGGAGGTAAGTCGCCAGATTTTCCTTTACCAGAACTGGCATAACTGCCCGGATAACAAAAGCCCATCGGCATAATAGCAATCTGTTTGGCATCGTAAAAAACGTCTCTCGTTACCCCTAACCACAGACGCAATCGGTCGCCACTGGCGTCATCAAATGGAATACCCGACAAATGTACTTTACGTCCAGGGGCCTGACCGATGATCAACACTTTTGCTTGCGGATCAATTTGCACTACTGGACGTACACCATCTACCAGGCTTGATACGCAAAGTTGACAACTTTTTACTTGAGTGAGCAACGAAACCATATTCAATACCTTACTTTTTGTATATAAAATCATAAAAAGCGCGTTAATCGCTATATCTAACGGAACTAAGCTGCAGTAGTATTTGTCAAAATAACAAAGTTCTCCCAAGAAGGAACAACCATGCAACATTCACGTCATTCACGTTTAGCCCTTACGACTTTAGCTGCTATGTTAATTAGCGGTACAGCGATGAGTTTTAGTGCTGCTGCACTTCCCCAAGCACCCGTTAACGATGTAGTTTCATTAAAAGAAGCCTGCCAGCAAATTGCACTTGAAGACCAACTGCCAGAAAGTGAAGTCGGCGCATTTTTGCTTGATTGCGTTAACGACCAATTAACCGAAATGGGCTACGAACGTGTTGCGAGTCTAGATTAAGCCAATACTAAACCCAATGCGAAGCCAATACTAAACCAATGCGAAACCAATACTAAGCCTAGACTACCCTCATGATGACGAGTATCAACTGACTCCCATAAAAAAACGCCATTAAGGCGTTTTTTTATGGGAGTCACCGTTGTTTGAGTAACATAAGCTTAAAACGCTTGGCAAAATATTCCAATCGATGCACCGATGGCAACAAACCAAGACAATGAACGTAATGTTCCAAAATTCAATAAATACAGCGCATGGTAAACCAGCCGTGCGACCACATGTACTATGGCTAAAAGCGCAACAATATCGGTGACATTATTGGTCAGTAATGCTGTTAATACTGCAATCCCAAATACGATTAGCGATTCAAATGCATTTTGATGCCCTGCTAATGCTCGCGCCCCAAAACCGGTTAATTGAGCTTGCTGGGCTCTTGGATGGTCATTGTCATATCGGCCTAATTTAGCCATTGCCATCGCTAATGGAACTTTTGCCGCATACGGCAACAGCATGGCAATCAATAAACATATCAGTATCGTCTGCATAATCTATCCTTAGTTATTAATATTCTTATTATGTGTAGCTGTGTTTTAGTTGTATTCGTTGTATTCGTTACGATTGAACGCGTTGTGTTAACCACTAGTGTAATCAGAACAAAATAACATAATCTACCGGCCTTAATAACAACCTAATTCATATAATGCTTAAGCACTCATCTGCAAAATCGTAAATTATTGTTTCACCTTATAAATCAATCACAAGTTAACACATCAACAACATTTTAGTGACTAGTCTACACTTTAACTTGAAAGATCTTTCGCAGCACCACGGTCATTACTAATACCTCCTAACAAGAATAATGGCTGTACCCAGTCAATCTTGTCATGGGTAAACATGAATAGCAGTAAACATAATAACCACAAATGCAAGGAATACATCATGAATATGAAAGCACAAAGCAGCTTAACCGGCGCAGCATTAGCACTCGCAATGGCAAGCTTATCAGGTCAGGCTATGGCCGCTGAAACAAGCACGGCACCTTTGGCAGCAGGCGAAACAGATTTAGTCCATTGTTACGGCGTTAACACCTGCAAAGGCCATAACGATTGTAAAACAGCCGACAATGCCTGTGGCGGTCAAGCAAGTTGTAAAGGCACTGGTTTTGTTGGCATGCCTTCAAAAGCCTGTGCTGATGTAGGCGGCACGCAAAAAGATGATTGGGTTGGTAAAGTCACTAAAGCCGATTTAGTACATTGTTACGGTGTTAACGTCTGTAAAGGCCATAACGATTGTAAAGGTGCTGATAACGCTTGTGGCGGTATGGCAAGTTGTAAAGGCACTGGTTTTGTTAGCACTACAGCAAAATCTTGTGCTGATATTGGCGGTAAAACAAGCTAATTAAGCTTCGTTTGATGACGCTGTCACCTACTATTGTGACAGGGTCATCAGCTTACTATCTCAATTATTAACGCAAGTTTTGCCTAAATCAAGCTAGAAAATTTGCATTAAAATAGGATTCACCATGCCAGATACGCGCATTACAGAAGACTTTCTCGGATTTGGCTTGGGCTTACGAACCGACCATTTTGAATACATTTTGCAACACCAGCCAGATATTGACTGGTTTGAAGTGCTATCTGAAAACTACTTAGTCGCTGGTGGTAAACCCCGATATTATTTAGAAGCCATTGCCGAACAATATCCTGTAGTGATGCATGGCGTATCAATGTCGATAGGCAGTACCGATCCTTTAGACATGGATTACTTAAAAGCCCTTAAAAAGCTCAGTAACGACATTCAACCTAAATGGATATCTGATCATATTTGCTGGACCTCAATTCACGGCGTCAATAGCCATGACTTACTGCCACTGCCTTATACCGAAGAAACCGTTAATCATGTCGCGCAGCGAGTTCGGCAAGTACAAGACGTACTAGGTCGTCGAATTTTACTGGAAAACGTATCGAGCTATTTGTCATACCAAGACTCGACCATGGATGAATGGGATTTTTTAAGCCAAGTAGCAGAAGCCGCAGATTGCTTAATATTACTCGACATCAATAATATTTATGTCAGCGCCCGTAATCATCATTTTAATCCACTCGATTACCTTAAAAAAATCGACCCACGCCGGGTACAACAGTTTCACTTAGCTGGCCACAGCGACTTTGGTGATTATGTCATTGATACCCACGACCATGATATTCCGCCGTCAGTGTGGACCTTATACCAAGCGGCACTAGAGCGCTTTGGCGCGGTTAGCACCATGATTGAGCGCGACGCTAATATTCCCGAGTTCCCAGCGTTATACCAAGAATTACTCGAAGCGAAAAACATTGCTCAGTTAACCTTACCCGACGACCCAGCCCTAGCACGCTCACAGTTTGGCACTCGTTCACTTGATGACGTCAGCAAATTCATCAGCGCTAATCATGCTTCATCGCAAAAAGTCAGGGCATAACAATGAGTCGTTTAGCTGAAATTCAACAACAATTTATGCAATATTTACTGTCTGATGGTTCGGATACACAACACGGACAGATTCAATCGGTGATGAAAGCAAACGTGTCTGAACAAGCGGGGATCAGCGCCGATGATCGCCTACAAATTTATGCCAACGCTTACCGAATTCGATTAAAAGAAACCATTGAAACCGACCACCAGCTGCTAGGTTTGTATTTGGGTGACGATTTATTCGATAAAATGGCAGCCGACTATACTCGTCAATATCCATCAAGTAATAAGTCATTGCGCCAGTTTTGTGATGGTTTACCGGATTTTTTACAACAAGATGCGTTTTTTAAACAGCATCCGATTATCACCGATTTAGCCCGATTCGAGCGCCGGTTACTTAATGCATTTGATGCTGCAGACTGCGCCCGTACAAGCTTTAGCGACTTACAGGCCATATCACCAGAATTGTGGCCCAATTGCTGTTTACGCTTTCATCCTAGCGTACAAATATTCACTTGTAACAGTAATGCAGTCGAAGCTTGGCAAGCCTTGAAAATAGATACCGCACCTCCCGCACCAGACTATGAGTCGCCTAGAGCGTGGTTATTATGGCGCGGAGAGTCGCGGTTAACAGAATTTGTATCATTAACGACAGAGCAACATGCGTTGTTACTCGGGTTTATTCAGGGCAACAACTTTGCCGACCAGTGTGAACAAATGTTGCAATGGCACGACGAGCAATCTGCGCCAATGATGGTACTGCAAACCATGCAAACCTGGTTTCAACGCGGCTTAATTCGAGCGGTAGTGAGTAAGTAGCTAATTTACGTTAACTCATTTCAGGACAAAGCTTGATAACTACTTTCTCGTCGTCCCGGCAGTACTTTTGAGCCGGGAAGACGATTAAATTACCCTGCGTAAGTTGACAACTTACTACCTTAATCTGGTGTGGGCGAAGCGCCACGACGTTAGTGGCCGCTGGCCATATTTGAAAAACGCTTTAAGGCTTCAACTCTCTTTTGGAAAATATTACTCAAAACTATCAGACTTTATTCATCATTAGTCAGTGTTAACCCTGCAGTGAAGGCAACCACACTTTAACGCTTAAGCCACCCTCTACGCGGTTTTGCATGCTAATTCGGCCACCATGGGCTTCAATAATTTCACGACATAATGGCAAACCTATCCCAGTACCAGATTGTTTAGTTGAGTAAAACGGTAACAATGCTTGCGACAATACCTCGCTAGACATCCCGCAACCTTGGTCATCTACTTTGATTAATAACCCGTTAATTGGATGAGTCACTTCCTCAAACGTTATCGACACAGTGTCTGCCACCGCGCCAGACTCGTGGGCGTTTTTAAGCAGATTGATAAAGACTTGTTCTAATTGCACTGCATCGAGCTTGATTGGATTAACTGGTAAAGGTGATAACAGGTTAAATGGGTATTGCTGCGCTAATTGCTGGGTCATCTTAGCCCAATCAATTAAGGCTTTTTGTGGCAGTGGCAATTTAGCAAACTGGGCATAATGAGAGATAAATTGGCTCAGGTGTGTGGTGCGATTTTCGATGGTATCAAAAATCAATTGCAGCTTACTGTTGTCTAAGTGCTGGGTTAAAAACTTACCGGAGTTGACCATAGAAGCAATGGGCGCGACCGAGTTATTAAGCTCGTGGCTAATAATTCGAATCACCTTTTTCCACACAGCCACTTCTTGGCGGTTAAGTTCTTTGGTGAGCTGTTTAAGCAAAATTAAATGGTGTTGCTGATTGTTTTGAGTGAAGCGGCCACGAGAGATATGCCAGGTTTCAACGTCGCTACTGTCAGCATCAGTATTAGAATGACTATCAACACCATCGGCCCCGCTACCGCCCATCGAAAACAGTCCTTCTTGCTCACTGCTTAACGCCGCTTTAAGCGTGTCGGGTAACATCACCACAAGATCAGGTAACAACATGCCTTCTACTTTGACGCCCTGATTAAACAAATGTCTTGCTGCGCCATTGGCGTAAATGACTCGCTGGGAATCATCGATTAATAGCATGACATTAGGTGAGTTCTGAATCACTTTATCGAGCATTAACTCGCGCTGATAAATAAACTGCCTCTCACTACGCAATTTTGCCGATGCTTGGTTATATAAGCTCACTAGCGCATCTAATTGTGGTTCGCCGTAGGGATGCAGCGACACACTAAAATCATTATCTTTAAAGTTAAGTAGACCGATTTCCAATGCTTGCAGACTTTCACTTAATCGTCTTGTTAGCCACATACTGCAAAAATAACACACCGCCAGCATCACAATAATAGCCAACCATAAGGTGTCATCACCCAATGTAAGCCACACTAAAGCGCCTGACATCGCTCCCAAAAGGCAGCTCAACATGTTACTGATCAGCAATTTAGTGCGCAGTGATAACATCATTATCTAGTCACCCTAAGGCCATATTTCTCCATACGGCGATAAAGGGCTTGCCTACTTAAGCCAAAGGATTTTGCTACTCTGGCAATGACGCCATTATATTGCGCTAAAGCGTCTTCTAGCTGTTGCTTATCGGGTTCGCAAATCGACTGAGTATCATCCATACCATGATCTTGTTGACCAAGATGATGTTCAACAACAAGCGCATGCTGGGTAGCTGCACCGCCATTAGCTATCGCCATCAAGCCAAAGTCATCAATCGTTAATTGTGGTGACTTAGCTAACAGCGCCGCCCTTTTGCAGGCGTTTTCTAATTCACGCACATTACCCGACCAACTATGATTAATTAACGCCTGCTGGGTCGACTTATCAAGGCTAAAATGAGCACCTATAAAGTGTTTCACTAAGGGTAAAATATCGTCCTGGCGTTGATTCAATGGTGATATGGCTAGCTCAATGACATTTAAGCGATAAAATAAATCTTCACGAAAACGCCCATGAGCAATGTCGTCGGCTAAATCCGCGTTGGTAGCACTAATTACCCGTACATTCACTTTGCGGGTTTGATGACTGCCTAAACGTTCAAACTCACCGGTTTGTAATACCCGTAATAACTTTACTTGGCCAGATAATGGCAAATTACCAATTTCATCTAAAAATAACGTGCCACCATCGGCAGCTTCAAAACGGCCCATACGGGTTTTATTGGCGCCCGTAAAAGCGCCCGCTTCAGCGCCAAACAATTCGGCCTCTAATAAATCCATTGGTAAAGCGCCAATGTTGACCTTAATAAACGGTTTATCTTTTAGTGGCGAATTGGCCTGTAAAATATCGGCTATTTTGTCTTTACCCGCGCCATTGGGGCCAGTGATCATCACCGACACATCGGAACGCGCAACTTGCAATGCCAAATCAACACAGCGCTGCATGGCACCACTACCAAAAATTAAGCCACATAAATCGGCGCCATTAATGGCCGACATGCGTTCACTGTCTATCCGGGTTAATTGACTATTTTGCTGAGACAGTCGATAAATTGATAATAGGTTACTAATACTATTGAGTAGCTTAGCATCATCCCACGGTTTCCCCATGTAATCAGCTGCCCCCGCTTTAACCAACTCGACAGCGGTTTCTAATTGGGTCCACGCAGTCATTAAAATAATCGGTAAATTAGGCTGTAACTGACGCAATGCGTAAAACAGTTGCTTGCCTTCTTCACCCGAGGTGGTATCACGGCTAAAGTTCATGTCTTGAATGACTAAGCTGATCTCTTTATTAGTCACAATCTCAATAGCCGCATCAGGTGAGTGACAAAAAATAGCTTGATAGCCATGCAGCTCAATCATTAGCGCAAGCGCTTGGCAAATGGCATGATTGTCATCAACAATTAAAATATTATCCATTACGATGATGTTGTTCTCATTGAGTTATATCCAAATATCTGTATTTATTAGTCACGTTTATAAGCCTAGCACGCTAGGGCAAAATTCAATACATTAGCAATGACTGTCTCGCATAGAGTCTCAAGCTGAGTACCAAGCTGAGCCTCTAATGGTATGCGGTCTACACACTGCGCGTTGCCATGGCGGGTGAAATATTAGCCGCCTTAGCTGCGGGCACTATTACCGCTAGCGTAGTTACAACCAGCAAACCAATAACAGAGATAATCGGATAAATCACCGGTACCATAGGTAAGCTATACAGTGACATTAATTGCTGCCCAAGTACCAACGATAGCATGCCACCGATGACCCCACCGACAATACAAATTAGGTAATTTTCCACCATAAAGTATTCTATAATGTCACGTTTACGTGCACCCAGCGCGCGGCGAGTGCCTATTTGTTTGGTGCGGCGTTGAATATTAAACATCACCATACCGGTTAATCCCAACGCTGTAATTAATAACAATAACACCACCATAATACTTAACACTGTCGCCATTAAACGGTGGTTACTGTAAGTTAAATTTTTAATTGTGGTGAGGGTTTGGAAGTTCTCCACTACACGGTTTGGGTTTTCTGCATGCAAGGCTTTACTAATGGCTTCTTCTAACGCTGGAATATGTTCAGGTAATGCCCGCACCATGTAAGATTTATTACTACTACTGCCACCAAAATCGATATTCTGGATCACGCTGTATTCAAAGTTTTCGTGGTCAACCCAAGCACCTTGCAGCTTATCCACTACGCCTATAATGGTCACGGCTTGCTCACCTTGATACATGGTTTTACCTAAAGGTGACTCATCGCCCCAAAAGGCTTTGGCTAACGGTTGCGACACTAACGCCATCATGCCGCTGTCATCTAAGCTGGTATTAATTTCATCGGCGGTAAAATTTCGCCCAGCAATTAACTTCGCTCCCATCACATTGAGTAAGTGCTCATTACCCAAATAAAAGGCAAACCCAGGGGTGCTTTTAGCGGTATCTGCATCTGGGCCGTCAACATAGCGATCCATCCATCCGCTGCCGCTTAACGGCAACATATTGCTGTAACTGGCATCAATTACATTGGGCAGCGAACGCAAAATTTGTTGGTCAACTTGGTTTTGTTTCATGTTGTCGATAGCAGGATCGAAATTATACAGGTTAAAGGTCAGGATCTGATCTTCGGCATAGCCAGATTCTCGCTGCATTAGCGACAAACGTTCGTTAATAATAAAACTCGCATTGGCGACTATCGCAACCGACAAAATAATCTGCAATAGCAATAAAACCGGCGCACTTTTACTGCGCATTAAACTGGATAAAATCGGTTTGATATGTAACATGGTGATGTCCTTTCTTAAGCTTAACTGGAGTTATTGGGCTTTTAAATACACACTGGGTTTAGTGCGGCACACCACCCAAGCAGGGTAAACCCCAGCCAATACCGCGGTAGAAATAGCAATTAATGGCGTGATAATCCACATACTGGCATCAAGTCCAGTAACACTTTGGTCCATTGAAAAATAGCTATGCAGCGCCGTTAACGACCCCCAAGCCCATAACAAACCCACTACGCCACCGATAAAACCAATCATACCCACTTCGACCATATACTGACTAAAAATCTGTCCACGGCTGGCACCAATAGCACGACGAACACCCACCTCTGGCGCACGCTTTAAAAACTTGGTTAGCAACAGCCCGAGAATATTCACCAAGCACACGCTTAAAAACAGCAAGCTTAAGCCGACTAATATTTTATTATCTTTAGGCACCACATCGTTATCTTCGAGCCATTTCGCGATGTCGCTAATTTGCACTGACTCGCTAGGGGTTTTAGCGGTATCAGTAAAGCGGCCGAGTGCTCTTTGCTGCTCAACATAACGCGTTAACCAGCCTAAAAAGCTTTGTTTCTGCTCATCGGTGTTCAGTTCAGTCCAAAATTGAATCCATACTTTTTCTGACGCTAAGCGGTCGCTGTATGTGATCATGGGTTCGAACTTCCAACCGCTGGTGTTACCCCATACATCAAATTCTTCTTGGCCTGTTAACGAGAACGGAATGAATATCTCTTCAGCATCATTAAAGGCACCATTAAGTGGATCGTAGTATTTAGGTTGCGGATTCCAGTCATCAATCACCCCAACAATTTGATAAGGTTTACGGTCTAAAAAGAGTGTTTTGCCTACGCTATTTTTACCTTCAAAAAAGCGTAAATTTAATTTTTGACTAATCACCACTTGGTAAGCTGGGCGTAAATCAACACTGGTATCCCAGTAACTGCCATAAATAAAGGGTACCGAAAAAATCCGAAAAAAGTCTCTGTCGGTTAACCGAACGCTGTTCAACACGGGTTCAATTTTAGGATTGTCAGATTGTAATGCTAAGCCAGTTCGATAAGTCGCTGCTTTGAGGCTTAATTCTTTGTTATTGCGCAAGTTCATCGCATCCATATAGGTGATGCTTGGAATAAACTCATCCCAGGTATCCAAGCCTTGGCTCCACAACTGCACTGAATTAATCACCTCACTGCGATCGCCCGCCGGATTATAAGACATAGTTTTATAGACATTGAGCGTAGTGATAGTAATGCCGATACCAATCGAAATCGCTAATACCATCAACATCGATAACATCGGCGTTTTACGGATACTTCGCCACGCTAAATCACAATAGTAAAAAAACATAGTGTTCCCCTTAGCGAGTGCCGGTAGCAGCTGGTTGGTACATCGAAAAATCACACACCTGGCCATCAACAATTTGAATATTGCGCTGGGCACGACGCGCAAGCTCTGAGTCATGGGTCACCATAATAATAGTGGTGCCTTGTTGATTGATATTTTCAAGTAATTCCATCACCTGGCGCGCCATTAAGCTGTCTAAATTACCGGTTGGTTCATCGGCTAATAAAAACCGTGGTTCGCCTGCTAATGCACGCGCAATAGCGACACGTTGTTGTTGTCCGCCAGACAATTGCGTCGGTAAGTGTTTCATCCGCGCACCTAAGCCGACTTGTTCTAATGCTGATTCGACTCGGCGCTTACGCTCACTGGCATTCATACCGCGATAACGCAGCGGCACTTCGACGTTTTCGGCTAGATTAAGGTCGGGAATAAGGTTGAACCCCTGAAAGATAAAGCCAATTTTTTCATTACGGACTTTAGCGCTTTTGTTGTCACTTAAATTCGACACATTCACGCCATCAAGGCTGAACTCGCCAGAGGTAAAGCCTTCGAGCAAACCCGCAATATTCAAAAAGGTGGTTTTACCTGAACCAGACGGGCCTGTCACCGCGACAAATTCGCCTTCTTTCACTTCAAGGTTAAAGTCGCGTAACGCATGGGTTTCAACTAAGTCAGTTTTGAATACTTTACTGATATTTTTCATGGATAACATAATGGCTTCCTTGGTTAATTCGGTTGTCGCATCCCAGCGCCTAGGGCTGATAATGTCAATCTTGCAAATCTGAATACGGCTTTGTTAAATACTTTTGTTTTTAATGCTATTGGCGTCAGCGCCGTTAGTATTAGTCATGGCTAAAACAGCAGCTTAATCTTGACCATGTCGCTAATATCAATATGCAAACTAACGGTAGGACTAATATCTCTTAATCGATTCGAAACCTGGCTACTCATGTCAATTAATTGCAAACTAACCGACAACCAATCTGTTTGATTATCAATGCGGTAACTCACTGCCATCGCTAGAATAAATAAAGCACCTAGCGCGATAAGCTGTCTACGTTGAATAAAAGTCATAGAATGTCCTTACTCAGTTGAGTGTTTAGTTATTTGATTCGTTATTGATTTAGCTATCGACTTAATTATCAACTTAGCTATCGGATTTGAATTGTTGGATCATTTTTAAAGGTTTCGGTACCGGATATCACCCATACATCACCCTCTTCACCGCCTTCAAGCACTTCAACTTGGCTCATACTGCGTGCGCCCAATTTAACGACTTTCTTATGAGCAACAGCGTCACTCACTTGATACGCCACTTCGCCGCCCATATTGAGAAAATCACCGCGTTTCACTATCAACACATTGGGTCTGTTTTCCAGTAAGACTCGGGCAGACAAACGCTGATTTTGACGTAACGATAAGGTGTTACTGTCAGCAAAACGCACTCGGGCGGTCACTTCACGATTACGTACTTCGGGTGAAATTGACGATAATTGGCCTACCATATTAACGTTGCCAAAACTCAGCTCGACATCCATCCCTAAACCCAGTTCATCGGCATAAGACTCTGGCACAGCTAACTCAGCTTCAAAGGCAGTTAAATCGACCACAGTTAATATTGGTTGGCTGGCGGCAATACGGGCTTTTTGCTCCACCAGCCAGTTACCAATAATGCCGCTAACCGGCGCGATAATACTCAAGGCGTTGGCTTGACGAGTTAACTCCCTCACTACTAGCGCTTGGCGTTGTACTTCAAGGGTGCGGTTTTTAATTTCAAAACTGAGGGTATCGCGCATAAGCTCAACTTCTTGCTGGGCATGCTTATGTAATAATTTGGCTTTGTGTAAATCATCTTTGCTTTTTTCAAAATCGATTTTGCTGATCAAACTCGACTCAATCAATTGATCACCACGACGACTTTCACGATCTGCGGCTTCTAAATCGACTTTCGCCATGTCTAAAATCTGGCTAACGCGCAATTGCTCGCGGCGGGCATCTAACTTGGCGCGCTCTAAACTACCTTGCATGCCTTCAAGCATCGACTGCTGTTGTTGCAATTCACTTTGTAAACGTGGACTTTCAATCTTGGCTACCACTTGCCCCAGCTCAACCTCATCACCAGGCTGACTTAATAGCGTCACCACACCTTCTTCCGTGCTATATAAAATGGGCGCATTGGCCGCCACAATTTTACCGGTAGTGGCAATATCACGCACCAAAGTGCCACGGGTTAAGGTTGCCAAACGTAAATCTGCACCATCAACCGAACGTTGATTACTGTCATGACTTAAACTCGCCCACACCAACGCGCTCATCAATATGGCACCGCAACCTATTATCAAGGGTAAGCGCAATTTACGGCCTAACTTAGGCGCAATAACAGTATCTTGGCTACTTGTGTCTTTAATCATCTCAGGTCCTTAGGTAACGCGCTGACCGCACCCACCTCTTCACATTTATGCCAAGATAAAGCACAAGCCATGCCAATAGTTATTTATTGTTGTTTTTCATAATGATATAAATTTAAAAAGATAACCGAACACCCTAAAAGTGTCCGCGGACAGCGCTGAAAACTGTCCGTTCATTGAGAAAGTGTCCGAGCGGACACTTATGGTTTGCTTTGTACTTATGGCCTACGGCCATTAACGCTTAAAATCGCAAGGTTCCACCCTGCACGGCCAAATACTACGTCTTTCCGGCAATGCTTTTGAGCCGGAATCCAGGTGTTATTTTTGCTTTGCACTTTTGTGCTTTTGTACTTTATGGCCTGCGGCCACTAACGCTTAAGATCGCAAGGTTCCACCTGCACGGGCCAAATACTACGTCATTCCGACAATGATTTTGAGCCGGAATCCAGGTGTTTGTTTATGCTTTGTACTTATGGCCTACGGCCACTAACGTCGTGGCGCTTCACCCACACCAGACCAAGAGGAAATTAACGGCTATTCCCTCTTAGAACTCCCAGCCACCACATCAAAATTATCTGAAAAGCGATAATTTCGCGACGTGGTTGAATCCAGCCTTTAACTTCGTCTGTGTGTTCTTCGGCCTTATTCGAAAATGCTAACGCTTCCGATGGGGCGTCCCTTCCCCTCGAAAGCTAACTTGCCGTCCATGGCCAGCTCACGTCATTTTCTTCAACGGCCTCAAGTTCAGAGTTGAATTTGCACATTTCTAACCTAGGCATCTAACTAATTTAGGTACAAAAATTGGTTAGAGCAACATAAAAATGGGTATCTTAGTTATTCTAAATGTGCAGATGATTAAGCGAGACGCCGCGAGCACATCCATGTGGGCTTAACCAAAACATCCCTGTTTTGGATACTCGCTGACTCATCTACACCAGTAATTTAATTCTCTTCGATATAGCCTTTTGTGTATCTAGTAGTAAGACTTAAACAAAAATTAAAACTATTTCAGCTAGTTAAGTAAAGCGAGGATATTGATAACCGGGGGATGTTTCCTTTTCATCATGACGTAAATTAAACAGCAATATTTTCAAAAACTTATTTTTTGCAGAAATTTAAACCATGAATGACTATGAATGATCTTTTTGGCTGGCTTGTATTTTATTTAACTCTTGAGACAAAACACTTTCCATTGTGTCGTGTTGCGGTAGTTGTTTTTCAAGTATATCAACTAGTTCATTATATTTAGGTGAAGCACCAAGTTGTGGCAACAATATCGTTAAAATAACTAAGGGAATAGCCAAATAGGCAAACTGTTCTTCAGGTAAAACGCCAAACAACATGGCGATTAAAAGGCCAACTAATATCGCAAATAACACTGGCTGGAACAGTTTACTTTTGTTTCGTGATTTAATGGCAGCTTTAACAACTGCAACTTCTTTTTGAGTCATATCCATTATCAAATATCCATGAAAATAATGTTTTAGTATTTATTCGTAACACGGTTTGCAAAGCATAAATCACTTGTTGGACTTGGTCGATAACATATATACATTTTTAGGTAACTTTTACTTAACATGATGCTGTAAGCATTTTCTTCAACAGATCCAAGTTCAAGGTTGAATTTATACATTTGTAAGCTGATGCGAACTCGTTTTTTAGACAAACGTTGGTTTAAGATATGGCCTGCGGCCACTAACGCTTAAAATCGCAAGGTTCCACCCTGCACAGGCCAAAAGGGGATCAACAGCAATCCCCCTCTTGGATCACCCCTGCCGTTCCGGCAACATTTTCGCTATTTAACCAAACAATAGCAGCGAAAAATTTGCGACGGAAATTGAGCCAGCTTTAAACCGTATTTGAATCCTGCCTCGGCCCATTTTGCAATAAAGAGTGAAAATGCTAACGCTTCCGATGGGGCGTCCCTTCCCCTCGAAAGCTAGCTGGCCGTCCATGGCCAGCTCACGTCATTTTCTTCAACGGCCTCAAGTTCAGAGTTGAATTTGGACATTTCAAGCTGAGGTATCTAAGTCATTTATGGGCAGAAGCATTTTAGAATTTGAGTCTACTACCATTAGGGAAATGTATGGCTATGAGAGTCGTTAACGTCCTGTTAGCTATACTGTGCACTAATTGTTATAACATGATTTAATCACTGATATTAAAACCAATAGCTTTAGACAATCAGTTTTATTGTACGACCCTACTTTTCTTCCATGGGCGCTTTCATGTCTATTTAGTTTTGATGAGCTAACTTCACTATTAAACTCTATTTTTTGAAAATAGTTCTCAACTATTTCTTTAATATTATGTAATTTACTTTTGAGTTCAATATTACTATTTCCTGGTAATTCTAGAGTATTGTTTAGCCCATTAATGTAACGTATTTTTGTAAAATCACCATCATTTGCTAGAAATACCAACATTGCTTCAATTATTGAGAATAACGATGGAATACAAATATTGAAATAGCCTAATTCATAAGCTGTTATAACTTCTTTTAGCATTAAATCATATGGGGAAATTAGTATTAAGCTAGGTCTATTCAACTCAGCTAAAACAATTGTATTAAACTCTCTTTCATAAAATAGTTCTAAGAGCTCAACATTCGATTTAGTTGAATTAGCTTTAAATTCAATATAACTATTTAAATTTATTCCATCTGGAAGACACCAGCCGTTTAATACAATATCACTGTCTAAACCAACGATTGCGCCCTCAATAATTCTATGGATTTTTAATAAATCATTCATATGTACAAACTCATTAATATAGCGCCCACTTAAGCGGACAGAAATAGTTGGCTAAAATAGTGTAGCGCAGCAAAACATAGCCAACTGTTTATGTTCCATTTAAAGTGCTTGTAAAAAAACCATGCCACACATTGTTTAAACAGCAACCAACTTACAGCCTGAATATTTCAGCCCAGCAAAAGTGGTTGAGTCAAAAAAAAGTACCACCCATTATTTAAGCAGGTATCCAGACTAGGCATTGTTAAAACTCATCAAGTAGTCATTGTGCAAGAAGTAGTAATCGAGGGTACTTTTTACTAGGTAACACTTGACCAGATTGGCATAGACCTGCCAACTCACTTTTTAAGTTATAATCTCCTTCATGAATTGATACTAGGTAGAAAGATAGCCGCCATTCGTCAAACAAGTTTGGTTGTTCAATATGTTCACAGACGTCAACTAACCTGCCATCATCAACACAGCTGAACTCCACACCTGATCCATGCTTTTTGAAGTTCCAATACATATCATCGACTTTAATTCTGCCATGCTTTGGCAGGTTGAATAACAATGAATAATTAGTACATTCCGGATGCTCATTCAATAAAGCTTTAGTCAGTTTTTTTTGTGTTGATATGAATACTTTTATATCTGCTAATAACAAATCTGTGCCACCCATCATTTGAATAATGCTTTTGAGACAAAAATCTGTCTACAGCATCGGCTCAAGACAACCAAACTCAATAAATATCAATTGCTTGACCAAAATAAAGTGAAGTAGCTTATTTTCTTTGTCGTTTCTTTCGCCGTAAGTCTCGAGCCATAGCCTCTGTCGTCGGGTATTTGGGTAGCACTAACCACAAAACAATATAAGCGAATACTGGAATGGCAAAAAATAGGCTCGTTAACAAAAATGCTAACCTGATGCTGTTTTTTCGTAAATGATAATACTCTGCAATACCGGAGCAAACTCCAGCAATAATCGCAGATTCTCCACGTGTTAGTACTTTTATATTATCTAGACTTTCCATGTCACCTCCAATTGGCTGTTAACGTTTTAGTATTCATGCCTTGAAATGTTGGCAGAGTTTAAATCATTTGTAGTGCTAGGCCGATGTCACATCAGTAACTTTTTTACTCATCATATGATGCTATAGGAATTTGCTTTTTTACGGTAGTTTTTTGTACAACCTTTCGGCTAATTGTTTGTTCTGATTACACCTTTTGAGGTGGGGTTTATTGTATTTCATCTTTTTCTTTGCTCGGTTATTGCCTTTCCCCTTATACACCTTGCTAACTCGGAATGAGGAAAACGAGTAATATGCCTTGTTTGTAAAGGGATTGATTCAACTCAGAACTTGAGGACGTTGAAGAAAATAGCGTGAGCCTGACAGGACGTCAGGCTAGCTTTCGTTGGCCAGGGATGGCCTATCGGAAGCGTTAGCATTTTCGAATAAGGCCGAAGAAGATTTCAAACGAAGTCAAAAGCTGGATTTATTTCCGTCGCGACCTTTTCGCTGTTTGAAAATGTTGCCGGAACGGCAAGGGTGATCCAAGAGGGGATTGCTGTTGATCCCCTTTTGGCCCGTGCAGGGTGGAACCTTGCGATGTTAATTCAAACGGAGTTTGAAAATTCTGGTGTGGGCGAAGCGCCACGACGTTAGTGGCCGCAGGCCATAAGCAAAACAAACACCTGGATCCCGGCTCAAAAGCATTACCGGGAAGACGTATTAATGGAGTTTGCTTGAATCAGAGTAACGTTTATTCATACTCTGGTGTTGGCGAAGCGCCACGACGTTAGTGGCCGCAGGCCATGTTCACATAACAACCGTTATCTTTGAAATAAAAATCTTACTTTCTTACTTTATCCAACGCCCCGCAAACCGCATTAACGCCTTGAATTGCCCTTGGGGTTGCCCGATGCAGCAAATCGGCATCAAACTGATATATATGCTGGTTTTTTACCGCGGGTAGTTCAGGCCAGTCAGACCAATTAATACCTAAAATATTGCCTTCATCTTGGCTTTGTAAAATCACTTCAGCGCCGGTTAGTAACACATTTTCGATGCTAATTTGTGGGTACTCACTTGCTGCATCATAAAATACATTTTCACCATGACACACTTCAATAAGGTTTTGGATCCAACTGCCTTTAGCCACCGTCATCAATGGTGTTGACCATAATTGATAGAACACTTTTACAGCAGGTTTCGTTTGGTTTTGCAACGTAATATCAGCCAACTGCTGACGATAGTCATCTGCCACTTGCTTGGCTTTAACCGAATGTCCGGTGAGTTTACCCAGCAGTTCAATATCCGTCGCAACATCAGCTAAGCTTTTAGGATCACTATTCACAACGGTAAAACCTAAATCACGTAACTGATTAATGTCTTCCATTTTATTACCGCTTTGCCACACCAGCACCAAATCGGGATTCAGTTCAATCACTCGCTCGATTTGAATACCGTAATAACCACCAATACTCGGAATATTCTTAGCTGCTGCAGGGAAATCGGCATAATCGGTGGTGGCTACAATTGAGTCGCCAGCACCAATAGCAAACAGCATTTCAACTCCATGAGGCGATAGAGCAATAATCCGTTTTGCTGGCGGCTTATCTTGTAAATCATCAGAAGCCGTCGGTTCAGCCGCGGGTAAAAAAAGTGATATAGACGAGAGCCATATCACTGTGATGAGCGTTAAAAATACACGTAGCAAAATACTGTCCTTAATCGAAATGTTTTTAGTAATGAATAGTAATAGTGGTTACTATTAGTGGTTGCTATTAGTGGTTACTATTAGTGGTTGCTATTAGTGGTTGCTATTAGTGGTTGCTATTAGTGGTTGCTAGCACTCGTTATTTAATGATGGTGTTAACACAGATTATTGCACCAGTTTATCGGGCCAACCATGGTTAGCAATGTAATTTACTAAGTTTTTCGGTCGATAATTACTGTCATTCAGCCAGCGCGTTTTAACCGACTGATGCAATAATATCGGCGCTTGCTCGGGGTCAAGCTCGCGTATAAAGCGTTTTTTAACCCGATAAAAGCTGCGATATGAATCTTGAATATCCGCCATAGGATTAGGCAATAAAGCATCGGCTAAATGTAACTCGACCGTTAAGTTAACTGCTCGCGCTTGGCTTATCATCCACTGCAACGCTATATCAGACAAGGTGCTACCGTCATCATTGGGGGCAACGCTACCACCAATATTACTGTGGGCGCCAATAAACCAAACCTGCTGTATGTCTATGCTGGTACGAGGTGCCCAAATGGTTGGTTCAAAATCGCTGCGATGCTCATCTAACGCGAGTGCATGGCGAGCCACTTTGACATTTCGGCCTAACTTGGCGTCATAAAACTCATCTTTATCTTCAAACATGCCTAAAAAAGACAGCGGGATCCCCATCGCCCCTACGGTGTCCCACACGCCAACAAAAGCCACTTCACGTGAAGGATGCGAATGTTGCAGACGAAACGCCACAGAGCGATCACCATCTGGTGAAAAAGGTTGAGTTTTCATTTTATAGTGGTCAAACGCTTGCTGAATAAGCTTGGCATCTGGCCGAGTGACAATACCGCAATTATTGATGAGGCCACACAAACAACGCACTGTGTATGCACCACGGCTAAAACCAAACAGGTATATCTCGTCGCCAGGAGAGTAGTTTTGCACTATGTAGCGATAAGCATCCATAATGTTTTTATGTAAGCCGCGCCCAGTTGCCCCACCAATCATGGAGTCATAGTACGAACCAATTCCCCAATCGTAAAATACCTGTTGCGGTACACCATCATCAGCAATGGGTTTGATGGCTCTGGCGAGTTTAAGTACATTAGTGGCGTGATCTTTTTCAAGATCTTTTTCTGGCCGATTCCAGGTTCCATCGGCACAAATGACAATACGTTTATTCATATCAATCCCTGACATTCTCTGAGCGAACATTCATAAAAATTATCATAGCCATAATAGACTAAATGCTTATTTGCACCACGGTAAAAATAACCAATACTCGACAGCTCACTTAATCATTCGAGTAACTGACCATGATAACAGCAGAACAAAGTGTATTAATGATTGTAGACGTACAAGGCAAGCTAGCCCAGGTTATGCAGCAATCAGCTCAACTACACCAAAAACTTGCAGTATTAATTCAAGGTGCACAACTATTTGATATTCCGATTATTTGGTTAGAACAATTACCCAATAAATTAGGCCATACCAGCGACGAACTCGCACAAATATTATCGCAAACAACTAAACCTATCGCTAAAGAGCACTTTAGTGGCTGGCATTGTGAAGAAGCAAAACAACAACTTAACGCATTAAACCGCAATAATGTCATTCTTGCGGGTATCGAAACCCATGTTTGCGTTTACCAAACGTGCAAAGATTTACTGGCCAACGACTATCAAGTGCATCTTGTTGCCGATGCTGTTGCATCAAGGGGTACAGACAATAAAGTACTTGGGGTGCAAATGATGCTTAATGATGGTGCCAATCTCACCAATGTTGAATCACTACTGTTTGAGCTACAACATGTTGCCCAAGGTGACCGCTTTAAGGCTCTACTGAAATTGATAAAGTAGCCATATGATATCGGTGTGGGTATGATGTTAAAAAATATAACAATAACATCATACCGCTATGCATCAATTTGATCGGCCCATTATTATTTTATCCGCGCCTCGTTCAGGCAGCACTTTGTTGTTCGAAGTTCTATCAAAAAGCCAGTCTATATGGACCATTGGCGGCGAAAGTCATGCGCTAATTGAAACCATACCCAAGCTGAATATCGCCTATCGTCAATTTAGTTCTAATGCGTTAACGGAACAAGATATCGATGACGAATTACGCCAGCAATTACTGCTACGTTTTAGCGATGCGCTGCAAGATAATCAGGGTAATAAACCCGATAGTATTGATACGACTAATATCCGCTTTTTAGAAAAAACCCCAAAAAACAGTTTGCGGGTCGACTTTTTTAATGCGCTGTTTCCCGACGCTTTATTTATCTATTTAGTGAGGGAGCCTAAAGAAAACATCAGCAGTATTATGCAAGCGTGGCGGTCGAATAAGTTTGTCACTTACCCAAATCTACCGGGATGGGATAAGCGTAATTGGTCGCTACTGTTACCAGAAAAATGGCAGCAACTTAATCGCCAGCCATTACAGGCTATTGCCGCGTTTCAATGGCAAGCAGCTAATGAAGCGATTATGGATTCATTGCAAAAGATCGACAGTAATCGCTGGTGCATGGTGTCTTATGATCAATTAATTGCAGATCCTGCGAAAACCGTTAAGCAACTATGCCAATTTACCGGTACTGATTTTGACCCTGCTTTAGCGCAATTATGCAGTAAGCCATTAGCGCATTCTCGCTACACCATCTCGAAACCCAAACCCAATAAATGGCTTGAGAATTACCATAACATCGCCAAAATCTGGCCAAATATTTCTGCAACACTGAACAAAATCAATCGTCATTTACACCAGCGTAGTCATCCCATCTATGACACTCAATGGCAGCAACACGACATTGCAGAGCCTGTAGCACTGACACCCGAACCAACTGAAAAACTCGCTACGCCAAGCGAGCAAAATGTATCTCGTAACAGTCCCTGCCCTTGTGGGTCTGGCAAACGATTTAAGCAATGCCATGGCCAGTTGCGTTAGCCGTTTGATTTAGTCATTTGAGTAAGTCATTTGTAAATAGTCAGTAGAACGGGTAAAAATACCTGTGTAGAAAATCATAACGTTAAGCGCCGTATTACAGAGAGCCCAATTATGAAGTTACCCCATGAGTTTTATCAGTTACCTTTTCGCTTTGATGTTGGTCAATTAACCAAAGAGATCGGACAATTTACCGAAGCAGATTGGGTAACTCATCATGAAGGTTTTCAGGGCAATTCGGCTATTCCGTTAATATCGGTCAATGGCGAGTTTAATAATGACTTTAAAGGGCCAATGCAGCCCACTGCGGCGTTAGCAAAAAGCCCTTACATAAAACAAATACTCGCCTCGTTTGGTGAGGTGCTCAGCCGCTCAAGATTAATGCGCTTAGCGCCAGGTGCACAAGTGCCACTGCATTCAGACATTAATTACCATTGGTATAAACGGGTACGAGTGCATATTCCCATTACCACCACTGAGCAAGTGCAGTTTTTTTGTCATGACAAACAAGTGCATATGGGCGCCGGAGAATGTTGGATTTTCGACTCGTGGAAGCTTCACAAAGTGGAGAACAACAGCGACCAATACCGTGTTCATTTAGTCGTTGATTTAGCCGGTTCTAGTCAATTTTGGCGCACGGTATTTCAACACTCACGTTCAATCGCAGATGATCAATCAACAACATTAAACAGTCAATTCGTCGGTTTTAACCCAAGCTCATCTACAACCTTTATCACAGAGCAATTTAATGCCCCAGTGATCATGCCTGTTGCTGAGGTTGAATACTTAACTAATGAGCTGTTAACTGAGGTTAAACACAACCCTGTAAATCAGATTGCCGAAGTGAATGCATTTTCAGTAGTCATCGCAGAGTTTGTGGCCGATTGGCGGATGTTATGGCTGCAATATGAGTGCACTAAAGCAGGTTGGCCGCATTATCATGCGTTACGTGAACAAACCATGATAAAAGCACTACAGTGCGCTAAGTCACTGCAACTGACCCATTCTGGTTCAGCGGTAAAGGCGTTCGAACAATTGGTTATCGTGGCGTGTATGAATGTTGAACTTAGTGAGCAATTAGCAACACGCAAACAGGCTATTACTTTACCAAAAAGCTCACCAAAAAGTGCAAATTTAGCATCCGTAAAATCTGCATCAGCAACATCAACATCAACATCAACATCAATAATACCAAAAATAGCAGCTGAAAATAACACTCGCACTATTGCTGCACCGCCATCTCGCAATAGTCCTTGCCCCTGCGGCAGTGGCGAGCGCTATAAAGCCTGTCACGGTAAAGTGAGTTAGTAAGACGAATACCTGCATAGGTTTATCTGAGAATATATACAAAAATGGCGCCCTGAGGCGCCATTTCTATAAAGTCAGCCAAACTAGGTTGTTTTGGCTTATAGCAAATTCTTATTCCAAGTTCTGCTTAACTAAAGAATTGCAGTGCTGCTTTTTTCGCAATGGCATCCAACTCGGCTATTTGCTCAGGTATAAAAGCTTGATATTTGTCTGCCTGACCAATTGCCTTAGGATTCATAGGCTGCCTAACTTGACTAGCGCTAGGCGTTAATACGGCTCGGTCAGACTCATAAAAGGTAAAACATTGCGCTTGAGTCGTTAACTCACAGTAATCTAATATGCGTTGAATTTGTGACTCTGGTTCACGCACTAATTGCTCAAAACAAACATGTAAAATCTCATTAGGGTACAACCTATCCCAATGTTGCATGATGTCTAAATAATGTTGCCAGTAACTTGAAATACCCGTAAACGAATACGAATAGTCATGGCCAAAACTGAAAAACTGCTTAAATACACTCAAGCCATTGTCGACGGTATTACGTACCACATTGATGATTTTTGCTTGAGGAAATAAGGTTTTAATTAGCCCTATGTGTAAAAAGTTATTTGGGTTTTTATCGATTACATAGGTTGGTGCATCGCTAAAGTAATGATTCACTTCAGCTAAATACCGTTGGCGGAATTGATCGATATGACTGGCAGAAAGCTGACTTAGTCTTGCATTATAGCCACCCGACATGTCCATTTGCAGCGCAAAGCGTTCCATAAACGGTAACTCATCGGTAGCACCAACGTCGCTGTGACAAGCCAAAATCTGCTCTACTAATGTGGTACCAGAACGAGGCATACCAACAATAAAAATTGGTGTTTGACTCGCGGTCGGCAAGCTATCAATATGTGGCGATGGTGTATGCCCAAGTAGTGACAACACAATATTGGCAAACTGGGCTTGTTTAAACGGTCTGTGCTGCGCCATTATTTGATTAGCTAATAACATCGACTCACAGGCTTTATCGATTTGCTGTGTTTGCTCGTAAGCTTTACACAAAGCAAAATACACCAATGCCTGATTTTGTTTGCTTAACGACTCATCGGTTGCAAAACCTTGCAATAAGGTTACATCAGCCGTGCTGAATCGATACTGCTTTAAATCTGCCAAACTCCAATAGCCTACACCCACTTGCTTTGGGCTTAATTGAATATATTGCTGATAAAAATCTGCCGCTCGTAACGTGTCGCCTTTGGCTTTATATATATGACCTAAATTAAGCTGCACAGCGGGGTCAGAAAAATCATTTGCTACACACCATTCAAAACATTGTTCAGCTAAGGCCATATCACCGACTTTAGTGGCGACTAATCCGAGTTTGTATTGATTTTCCCCTAGGTTACTTTGGGTATTAATTAATTGTAATAAATACGTTTTCGCCAAGAAAAAGTCTTGTTTCACTTCAGCAATAGCCAATAAGCCAGTCAACACTGAAACCGCATGGGGATCAATAGTTGCTGCACTGACAAAATAGTTTTCGGCCTCGTTATATTGTTGTTGCTGTAAATGAATCTGACCTAATAAGCTCAATGCCCCAAGGTGTTTATCATCACGCTTAACCACTTTACGTGCGTACATTCTGGCCGATGAATAGTTTTTAGACTGAAACAGCGCTTCAGCTTGACTTAAATATTGTTCAATAATACTCAAACTAGGGTCCTTATTATTGTTTTGCTCACCCAAAGAATGGCTTAAATGCCTCGAAAATCAGAGTAACATAGAAAATAGTAAATTTTGACCACGCTATTGGCTCATATTGAACGAAATAATCAACTTCAGCGTACAATTATTTATATTCGCTACGAGTTCATGCGACACAAGTGAGATCTGATGAAAAATAATGAAGCTAAAGTGCCAACCAGTCGACTGTCCCGATTATCAAAAATGGGCGGACTGGCTTCTCGCCTTGCGGGTAATGTGCTGTTAGAAGGGGCAAAGCAGCTTAGCCAGGGTAAATCGCCGTCAATGCAACAACTGATGATGACCCCTAAAAATATTGGTCATGTGGCAGATAAGCTGTCGCAACTGCGCGGCGCTGCCATGAAAGTGGGGCAAATGTTGTCAATGGATGCCGGTGACTTAGTGCCTCCTGAATTGGCTGAAATATTGGCGAAGCTGCGTTCTGACGCTAAAGCCATGCCGCACAAACAATTAACTCAATTATTAGTTCAGCACTGGGGCCATGACTGGCTAGCACCTTTTGCCCAATTTGAACTGCGCCCGTTTGCCGCCGCATCTATCGGCCAAGTACATTTAGCCTATTTGGATACTGGCGAAAAGCTGGCGATAAAGATTCAATATCCAGGGATCCGCGACAGCATCGACAGCGACATAGATAACGTTGCCAGCCTATTAAAAGTCTCGCGGTTAATCCCCGCTAACGTAAAACTCGATACTTTATTGGCCGAAGCTAAAGCGCAGTTGCATAACGAAGCAGACTATCACTTTGAAGCACAGCAAATCGCACTTTATCAGCAACAGTTAGGCGACAGCCCTCACTTCATCGTGCCTAAGGTGTATCCGAAATTGAGCAACAACAGCATTTTATGCATGCAATATGTTGAAGGCGTCGCGATTGAATCGGTCGAACAGTATCCACAAGATGTGCGTGACAAGGTTGCAAGTGCCTTGATGGAGCTGTGTTTTAAAGAGCTGTTTTGTTTTCAACTGGTGCAAAGCGATCCTAATTTTGCCAATTTCCAGTATCAAACAGACAGCCAGAAAATTGTATTACTCGACTTTGGCGCCACTCGCACCATTAGCGACACATTATCACAAGGTTATATGCAATTGATGCAAGGTGCGATTGCCGATGATAAACAACAAATGATACAAGCGGCACAACAAATCGGCTTTTTTCAAGACGCCATCGACCCACAACAAAAACAACTGATTATTGATATTTTTTACCAAGCTTGTGAGCCATTACGTACTCAAGGAACGTATGATTTTGGTGCAAGTAATTTGGCTAAAAGGATCACTCAGGCAGGTAAAGCCATGAGCACTCAACAAAATGAATGGCACACACCACCAACCGATGCTATTTTCATACATCGCAAGTTAGCAGGCATGTATTTATTAGCCGCTAAACTTAACGCCAATATTAATGTACACGCCCTGTTTAATCAGGTAGTTAATAGTAAAAACGAATAAGTTAACAAATAAGTAAAATAGATATATAAAATTGGTGTTTATTCACCCCAACAAGGAGAGTCACAATGTTCAGCCACATCATGCTTGGTGCTAATGATATCGACAAATCAAAAACCTTTTACGACGCCACACTTGGCGCACTAGGCATTAAACCTGGGATGATTGATCCTAAAGGCCGTTGTTTTTATGTTACTAGCGCAGGTGTATTTGCCCTCACTAAACCGCTTAATGGTGAACCCGCTTGTAATGGTAATGGCAGCACCATAGGTTTTCATGCCGATAGCGCAGAGCAAGCCAATGCTTGGCATGCTGCTGGTGTGGCGAGTGGTGGCGAAGCTTGCGAAGATGCTCCTGGTGTTCGCGACAGTCCAAATGGTCCATTATATCTAGCTTACTTACGCGACCCTTCTGGTAACAAAGTCTGTGTATTGCACAGACCAAAGGCATAATCGTCGTTATTTATAGTAACGTCTATTATCAATAACTATGTCCAAATATAGATGAAACCAGTACGGTTTCATCTATATTTGATAGCTTAAGAATTAATAGCTTAAGAATTGATAGTTTTGAATTAATAGCTTAAGGCTATTGCCCATCGATTCGTTCAACACTATCCGCTTCACACAACCAATGTCATCAAGCATGACTTCCCTCTATGTTATCCATTACTCACAAATTCAGTGATACACTTTAACGCCTATTCTTTTCGACTGAACTTTGACTGAACGTTAATTGAGTACCATTATGTTTTCACGAATATTGATATTACTAGTTGGTTTTATTTGCTGTGCACCGCTTGCGATGAGCGCTGAGTCATCAGGCAAACTGACTATTACACCGCTCAGTAGCAATGCTTTGGTTACGGCTAACCAAGCTCAAGCGACACAAATCCAACTATTTGAATATCAGTCATATTTCAAAACTGAAGACTTTGGTTTGGTCGATGCTAATGGCTTAGTGGTTGTTGAAGGAAAAGAGGCTTATTTAATCGATACTCCATGGAGCGAGAAAGACACTATTGCGTTAGTCGAGTGGATAAAGCAGCAAGGGTTTGTACTCAAAGCCAGTATTTCGACTCATTCTCATGCCGACCGCACGGCTGGGATAGGTTATTTAAACAGTATTGGGGTTAGCACTCATGTGTCTGCAATGACTCAGAAAATATTGACCACACACCATCAAACTCTCGCAAACCAGCCGTTTGATGGTGACTCATTTATCCTAGCTAATGGTTTACTCGAAGCTCGCTATTTAGGCGCTGGCCATACAATTGATAACATTGTGGTCTGGCTCCCTAAGGCACAATTACTGTTTGGCGGCTGCCTGGTAAAAAGCGCTCACAGTAAGAGTATGGGCTATATTGTTGAGGCATCGTTAACTGATTGGCCAGTAACGATTCGTAAGGTTAAAGCGACATATCCTGACGCTGAGGTTATTGTGCCAGGGCATGGCGCCATTGGTAATGCTCAGTTGCTTGATCATACTCAAGGGTTGGTTAACGATTTCCTTGCCAAACTACGTTTAGATTAACATTCCAAAACAACCGAGCTCAGTAAATAATGCATCTACTAGTTTGAAAGGGTAAAATAGCCGCCCTTTAGTGTAGTGAGTGTGTTTTTGATGTCTGTTAACGACCCGTGCTTTATTCCTTTTAATGATGCGATAGCTTTCAATAACACGCTTGCCGAACAAGGGTTGCCTGAATCTTTTACCTTCCCGTTTTATTATCAACCTCATCCATTGACGATACTGGCAGCACAGCAGTTGCAGCAGGTGTTACTTGAGACGAATCCCTGGGAACATAATTTTGGCTTAGACAGCGAACGAGATAGTGGCATGGTGATTGGTAAGATGTTTGGTGTGTTGGTGGTTAAAGACACCCTTGGGCAACTTGGTTTTTTAGCCGCATTTTCAGGTAAGTTAGCCGACCAAAATATCTTGCCGCCGTTTGTGCCGCCGGTGTTTGATATGCTGACCCAAGACAGTTTTTTCAGTCATGAAAATAAACAGATTAACCAAATTAATCTGTCGATTAGTCAGCAAGAAGCTAATCCAGTACTGGCAACATTAACCGCGACGTTAACTGCGCAACAACACCAAGCGGAAAGTGAGCTTGAGCAGCAACGTAACGCAATAGTTGAAGGTCGTAAAATGCGTAAGCTGCAACGTGAGCAAGCAGATGATGCATTAGCCCAAGCAAGCATTAACGACGATACCCATAAAACATTGTCTATCGAGTTAAGCCGTCAAAGTGTGCAGCAAAAGCATCAGCTGAACGCGTTAAAGCAACAGTGGCAGACTCAAATTGAAGTCACTAAAGTGGCCTTAGATGCACTTGCGCAGCAAATCAAACAGCTTAAACGTCAGCGCAAACAACTTTCAAATGGATTACAAAACAAACTTTTTGCTCAATATCAGTTTTTGAATGTCTTGGGTGAAGCGCGAGATTTAAACGATATTTTCAATGACGCACCTAACCATTTGCCACCTGCTGGTGCAGGTGAATGTGCGGCACCTAAGTTACTGCAATACGCGTTTACACATCAATTGACCCCGATTGCCATGGCAGAGTTTTGGTGGGGTTCATCGCCTAAATCTGAGATAAAACAGCACAAAAACTTCTACCCCGCTTGTCACGGAAAATGCCGACCTATTTTGACCCACATGCTAAAAGGCATGCAAGTTGATAACGATCCACTGTTGATTAATCCGGGTAAAGATCAGCACATTGATATTATTTATCAAGATGATGCGATGGTGATTATTAATAAACCTGCGGAACTATTATCGGTACCTGGCAAAAATATCACCGACTCGGTGTTTAGCCGTATGCAGCAGCTGTTCCCCAATGCGACGGGGCCGCTGATAGTCCATCGCCTAGACATGTCGACCTCAGGCTTAATGGTGATTGCTCTCACCAAAGAAGCCAACAAAGCCCTACAACAACAGTTTATTCAACGCAGCGTGACCAAACGTTATATCGCGTTAATTGAGGGGGTGCCTAGCCAAGGTGAGGGTGATATTAGTTTGCCATTGCGGGTAGATTTAGACGACCGTCCTAAGCAGCTAGTGTGCTACGAGTACGGCAAACATGCCGAAACGCATTGGCAGGTATTTAAGCGTCAACAACATCAAACCTTAGTTCACTTGTATCCTAAAACGGGGCGAACCCATCAGTTACGCATGCATTGTGCTCATCATGACGGATTGCACATGCCAATAGTAGGTGATGATTTATACGGTGTTGCGACCAACAGATTGCATTTACACGCCCAATATTTAGGCTTAAATCATCCAGTGACCGGCGAAGATATGGTGTTTGAAATCAAAGCCGATTTTGAATAGAGCAGTCGTATAATATAATCGCTTTTTGCTGAAAGTAAATCCGCTAGAAACGATAAAACCGATATTGAATTAACAATATCGGTTTATTTGATTAGTCTCAGTTCTATTGATTAGAAGTTACTAGGTTGCTCTTCTAAATGCATTTGCTCGACTAAACCTTTACCAGTACGTTGTTGGTAGGTAGATTCCGCTTGTTGCATTCTACTACGTCCGCTCGTCACCATGTTTTGGCCTTGTTCAATTGAACTCTCGCCTTCAGCAACATTGGTATTGCCGTCTTCAATCAGCTCTTTACCATCTGCATACTTATCATCAGCATCTTCCCAAGCATCGGCTACATCATCCAACCTGTCGACTAACACTACTGCACGGGCACCATTTTGAGCGCCGTTTAATGTATTCGCCATCGACTGAAATAGTTGACGTTGTTGCTGTGCAGCTTGTTTGGCTTGTGCTATTAACGCTTCACCTTCACGAATTTGGTTTTTACCTTTACCGATTAACTCACGCCCATCGATTAATAAACTGTTACCTTTTCTGAGGTCTTTCTGACCTTGTTCCCACTGTTGAGACAAGTCGAGGTGTTGCTCACCTTCGGCTTTCACTTTAGACGCGAAATTATTCTGCGGTGCAGCACATCCAGATAGGCTAATAACACTGACAACAAACAAACTACACAGTACTGATTTCATGTAAACGTCTCTATATATGTGGTTAGGAAAGCGGCGCAATTAGATAGTTTAGTCAGTCAAATAGCAAGTACTGCGGCACATTAAATCGCGTTAATGAATCTAGTGTACTCGGGGGGCAACAGCGCCGATTGATAAACTCAATAGTAAAAAACTCATCGACTTTTTATCTGTTTACTCAATTGATTTATTGCACCGTATCACCTCTGGCTATCAGTATGTTTTTGTCACTGCTAATGGGTAAAAATGCTAGTCATATCATTGGCTATTTACGCTGATAATTTTATTTGACGAGCATTCGCCATCACAATAGCGCCCCCGAAGAGTAAGCTTATTTGATCAGCTTTATAGCAGTTTATTCTTGAAAGAGATAAGTGAGTAAGTTTGATAGCAGCGTGCTTATATGGAGCAGAAAATACATGGCGGATTACTAACATTGACTTAATTCACGAGGATTACGCAAGGAGAAAAAGTACAACAACGGCTCTAAAAAAGCGAACCAGGTGCTTTATTTAGTTAAAAAATGAGTGATTAACTAATGGGTTAGCTTATCAATAAGCTAACCCATATTGATGAATAATGTTACAACTCAAACAACACATCAGTGCGGATAATGTATTTAACCCCAGAGAAAATAGGCTCTGAGCTGTGAATACAATGCAGCGGATGCATGCCATGTGGGAAACACAACACACTCCCCGCAGGCGTTCGCACGTCAACTTGGCGCATATTATCGCCATGTTTTGCTGGTAAGCTTGGGTTGTCGGCATTGACTAAAAAGCGCGTTGCACCGCCTTCAAAGTCTTCTGTCAGTAAGATTAAAAATGTCAGCAGACTGTAGCGATCACCAAAGGCATCTCGCACTAACTGACCATCTACAACTTGGCTTCCAGGCCACGAACCATCTGAATGTGGCTTAAAGAAATCGCCTTCGTTATAGCGATAAAAACGAAAACGATTATTTAATCCTAAAGCAGCTTTACCACCAAAAATGCCCAAGTTATCATCCATAAGATGCTTAACTCTACTCCAAATCACTTGCTCTGTGGTGTTATCAACTACCCAGGTTAAGCTGTCGTTATGGCGTACATTGCGTGGTAATGACACCGCGGCGTCGGGTAAAAAGCCCATCGACTCACTGACCGAAATTAACCGTTTGCACTCATCTGGCGTCAATACATTCATTAATTGGAACGCACCTGGTACTTCGGCTAACATTTTTTTACTCACGTTAGCCCGCTCAGCATCCGTCAGCTCTGCTTCATTAAGCTCAGCCACATTAGCTTGATGATTAGCCCATGTTGGCAAAGCCGGATGTTCAGCGCCGGGTTCTAGTGCCACCACAAAATAATCTGAATTTACACTTGTTGTGTTCATTTGTTTATACCTTTAACCATAAAATGGGCTAGCAATGCTTTACTAAAAAGTGTGCTAATGACTGTTTACTAATGATGTTCTACAAATAAAAGCTTACTAATGACGGCTTACTCATCAATATGGGTTAAACCCAGAAATTAATAACTCATCACTCGCACTTGGGCAAATTGGCGATGCCCTGCAGCAGTACCATGAAAACCAAAACCACTATGCTTTGCTCCTACCCATGGAGCATTGCCCGCACCAGCACCTTGATTAACCCCAACCATGCCAGCTTCAAGTTGTTCAGCAACGGCTTTGGCACCTTGACCACCAAACACGACTGCAGCTAAACCATAGTGACTGTTATTAGCACGACTAATGGCTTCATCAATATCACTAAAACGGCTGATAGCCACCACAGGGCCAAAGGTTTCTTCACGTTCTAGGAGCATGTCAGGGGTAATACCTGAGACCACAGTAGGTTGAATAAACGGTAATGGATACTCATCACTACCGAGTAAAAAGCTCGCTCCTTTGGCTTTGGCATCTTGCAACTGTTCAAGCACTTTTTGGTGTTGGGTTGGATTCACTATAGGGCCAATATTCACATTCGCGTCGTCCCATTTACCGACACGGTAACGACTGGCTAAAGCCAACACCTTTTGTTCAAACTCATCAGCAATACGCTCATCCACGTAAACGCGCTCTGTTGAAGTGCACATCTGTCCGGCATTTTCAAACGAACTAGCGACTGCAAATCTAACCGCGGAATCGATATTAGCGCTAGCCATCACAATCAAGGGATCATTACCGCCAAGCTCCATCACTAACCTTTTTAAGCCAGACGCAGCATTGGCCATAATGTGTTTACCTGCGGCCATCGACCCAGTAAACGCCACCATATTAATGTCTGCTGCCACTAATGCTTGGCCAAGGGCTTTATCACCTTGAACCACTTGCAACACATGTTCTGGCAGCACCTTATTAAGGGTATTAATGAATAATTCGGCCACCAGCGGAGTTTGTTCAGACGGCTTTAATATCACACTGTTACCCGCAATTAAGGCAGGCATCAGTAAGTTGTTAGCCATGGCTATCGGATAGTTCCACGGCGAAATCACTGCCACTACACCTAATGGTCGATATTGTAATTCGGTGCGATTATCAACTTGTTCAGTGGTTAGTGCATCGCTTATTTCACCGGCAAAATAAGGTGCATTTTGCACTGTACCGCCAACTTCATAGGTGGCACGGCGATAATCTTTACCCATTTCTTGGCCAATTAATGTTGCCAGTTCATCTTGCACTGCCACGAGCTGCTGATATGCCTTAACCACATATTGTTGGCGTTCAATTAATGACAAACGTGCCCACGCCTTTTGTGCAACTTGAGCGTTGGCGACAACTTGTGGTAACTGAGATATCGCTAAGGTTTCAACACTGCCAACCGCAGTGGCTTCAATATGTTCTCCGCCATCGACTTTGTGATAACTAGCGGGATCGTAAGAGGTTAATACTGCCATGGAGAAACATTCCTTAATGGTACTAGTCTAATTGATGTCTATTTTGCTACAATGGAATACAAAAGCAACCAGTATACTTTTAGTAACCTAGAATAACTTAAGTTAAATTAATGAAAACTAAAATTGAAACAATGACTAACGGTCAAAAAAAAGTTATTAATGCTTGTGCTGAACCCTGCTCGGTCGAGCGTGGAATGCGGGTATTAGGCGGTAAATGGAAAGCATCGATATTATGGCACTTGCAAGATGGTCCAGTGCGATTTAATGATTTATCGCGCATGTTAGGCGGGGCGAGTAAAAAAATGGTCGATCAGCGCCTTAAAGAATTAGAAGCCCAAGGACTGGTGACTCGACATGTGATTAGTGACCGTCCTATTGCTGTGTCTTATAGCATTACCGAACTTGGCCGAACTGCATTGGATATTTTAGAACGTTTAAAAGATTGGGCTGATGAATATATTGTTTAACAAGGTACGATGGCCTGTTGAACATCACAGATGATTAATTATCTGACAACACAACGGGTTAATGATCACAAAATAATAACACTATGTTAGACTTGTTATAAAAACGGATATGAAGTGCATGGAAGCCTTAAATTAAGGTGTTGTTATTTATGTTCCGCTACTTATCTGTGGTGATTTTCATCATTACATTTTTCAGTTCGCCAGTTTCAAATGCTAGACCTGCAGTCACTTTTTACACAGAAAGTTATCCTCCATTTCAGTCGCTAAATTCTCAAGGAGAATTGGTAGGCTTTTCGATCGATATTTTACATGCTACCCAGCAATATCTTGATTTTGATATTAATATTAAAATCATGCCTTGGAGCCGCGCTTATTATAATGCGCAGAAGTACCCGAATACGTTCATTTTTTCAATTGCCAATACCAACAAACGCTTAGCCTATTTCAAATGGATAGGCGACTTTTATACTGTGCAAGATATGATCTATCGAAAAAGTAATCGTCCCGACATTCAGCTTAAAACCATAGATGATATTAATCGTTACTCTATGGCATTATCGCGAAACGATGCCTCACTAGATCGGCTTAAACTCGATGGAATACATCCCAATGTATACCTAGTAAGAAGCCAACTAGCGGCGTTAAGAATGCTTAATTTTGACCGCGTAGATTTGATTTACAATAACGAAGTGGGTTTTCGCGAAGACGTTAAAAAAATGGGCTTTAAACTAAGCGATTTTACCGCTGTATTGCCTGTGGTAAACATGCCCATTGGTATTGCCACCCATAAAGATACAGATGAAGCATTAGCCAAAAGTATGCGCCAAGCATTAAACACCCTAACTCAAAGTGGCCAACTTGAAAGTATAACTGCTCGCTGGTTCACCCCAACAAACATCCTCCCTACAGCAACAGAGCAATAATCGGCGCAGGTATCCGAAATATGCCTTGCGAGCAGAGCAAGTGAGTTGATTAACTTGTTAAGTGTGAGTAGCTTAAACCCATTATGTTTAAAGCGTTCAACAGCACCAACAAACGTCGTAGTCGCAGGCCATAATTAAAAATAAAAAATAACTTTAATAATCAAAGCCTAACTGGGCTTTAATACCTTCGTTAAACGCATGTTTAATCGGCTGTACTTCGCTGACCGTATCGGCCAACTCAATGATGTCACGATGACAAGCGCGGCCAGTAATAATCACATGCTGCATCGCTGGGCGATTTCTTAATGCCGTTAATACTCGCTCAAGTTCGATATAGTGGTAACTGACCATGTAAGTCAGCTCATCAAGCAGCACCATATTAATCGATTCGTCTTTAAGCAACTTTTCTGCTTCAAGCCAGGCTTCCATTGCGGCTTGGGTGTCTTTTTCTTTGTCTTGAGTTTCCCAGGTAAAGCCGGTACCCATTACATGGAATGGCACTCCAGCACCTTCGAGTAAATTACGTTCACCACAAGCCCAAGTGCCTTTAATAAATTGCACCACTGCGGCTTTATGACCATGGCCCACAGCGCGGGTAATCGAACCAAAACCAGATGTCGATTTGCCTTTTCCGTTACCGGTTAGTACCAGCAAAATACCTTTTTCGTCTTGCGCTGCGGCAATTTTGGCATCAACGCCCACTTTGACTTTCTGCTGGCGGGCTTTATGACGTTCAGCTTTGCTTGCATCAATAGTGTTAGCTTGTTCATTTTCGTGGTTATCAGTTGTCATGAGATTATTCCTTTCAATGTATTCATGTCCAAATGCGCTTCTAATACGTCGGCAAGACGATTTAGTTGCTGCTCGCGAATTTGGTTAATATCGATAGTATGGCGACTGTCTAAGCCAGCCCATTGCAAAATAAGTTGGCATGCAGCGGGATGGTCAAATAATCCATGCACATAGGTCGCTAAAATTTGTTGATCATTACTCACCATGCCATCAAGCTTGGACATCGCCATTGGCTGCTGGGCGTATTGTTCAATCGATAGCGGCTGGATAACGTCGCTTTGAGTGAGTGAAGACTCACCACAATGGATCTCGTAACCACTAAACTCTGCCTGCTGGTCTTGTAAGCGTAAGTGACCCCTTACTTGAGTTAAGGTTTTGCTGGCAGTTAATACGGTAGTAATCGGTAATAAGCCCAATCCGTCACTGCAACCAGCATTATCTTCAATACCTAAAGGATCATCAATAAGCTCACCGAGCATTTGGTAACCGCCACAAATTCCGATGACTTTACCGCCATAACGTAAATGTTTTGTTAAGGCGATGTCCCAACCTTGCTCACGCACAAAAGCTAAATCTGCACGAACATTCTTACTGCCAGGTAATATGACTAAATCTGCAGCGGGCCAATGGGATGATTGAGCCATGCTCTGCATACTCACATAATGAAAATCAATATGTGGGTGTAAACGCAGCGGATCAAAGTCGGTATGATTACTGATCCTTGGGTACACTAACACCAATACAGACATACGCTGGTTGGTAGATAATGCTGTCGGTAATGAACTTTGAGGGGTATCAATTAACGCATCTTCAGCGTCTAGATGTAGATCGTGCAAATATGGTAATACGCCTAATACAGGTTTGTTGGTATAGGCTTCAAGCCAATCAATTCCTGGCTGCAACAAGCTGATATCACCGCGAAAACGATTTATCACAAAGCCTTTTACTCGCGCTTGCTCAGACGGGCTTAATAATGCCAACGTACCAACTAAATGGGCGAACACACCGCCTTTATCAATATCAGCAATAATGATCACTGGGCAATCTGCCTCTTCGGCAAAGCCCATATTGGCAATATCACCTTCACGTAAATTGATTTCTGCCGGACTGCCCGCCCCTTCAATCACCACTAACGAGTATTGTTGCTGCAAGCGCCTGTAAGATTGCATCACTGCCGCTAAGGCTAAGGTTTTATAACCATAACTCTCGGGTCCGAAAAAGGCCTTGGCTTCTAATGTAGTTAACGCTTTACCGTGAATAATCACCTGGGCGCCAGTGTCTGAACTTGGCTTTAATAATACGGGGTTAAAATCTGTATGGGGTGCTAAACCACAAGCAATAGCTTGCAATGCTTGGGCTCGGCCAATTTCACCGCCATCGGCAGTTACAGCACTGTTTAGCGCCATATTTTGTGGTTTAAAAGGCGCGACATTAATGTTTTGACGGGAAAATAAACGACATAAACCTGCTACAAGCGTACTTTTACCTGCATCAGAGGTGGTGCCTTGCACCATTAATGCGCCACGTAATGTTGGAGCTTTTGGAGATTGATCGTCAACCAATGACATTATGCTTTTAAGGCCAACGGTAGGCCTGCGACCACCAAAGTGACTTGATCAGATATTGCGGCTATTTCTTGGTTGAGCCAGCCCGCTTCATCAACAAAACGACGATTTAACTCACCCATGGGAACTATGCCCGAGCCCACTTCATTACTGACTAACACCACATCGCTTTGCAAAGCAGACAAACTGTCGATGAGTAATGACTTTTGCGTGGCCCACGAGGCGCCGTCATTTAACAATAAGTGATTGGTTAATAATAACGTCAGGCAATCGAGCAATATGACTTGTTGTGGTTTATCTATCGCCACCAATGTTTGGCCAACGTCATAAGCTTGTTCGTGCAATGTCCAGCTATGGACGCTGGACATACGGTCTTGTTGGTGTTGATTAATGCGCGCAGACATTTCATGGTCTAACGCTGTGGCTGTGGCTAAGTAAACACATGAATAACCAATAGCAGCGTATTCCGCCACACATTGCTCTGCATATCGACTTTTACCGCTACGCGCACCGCCTAACACCAAATGAATCATTAGCTTAATCCAACCGCTAAAATAACTAAGTAACAACACACTTCGCTGATTTGCTGCGCAGCGCCTAGTGTGTCACCGGTGTAGCCACCAATTTGTTTGCGGAAAAAGCCACCTAACAAAATGCGTACTAGCCACAAGGTAATAAACAGCACAAATGCCGCGACACCATTAAGCCATAACAACACAAAAATACCGCTGGCGATTAAAATAAATAAATCATTTAATTGCTGATCTTGGGCAATCGGCTTTGACTTGCTGGTGTCGTCATCTCGGACGTATTGCTCACTAAAAATCAAGCTTGATGCCACAACGCGGCTGAGTGTATGGCCTGCTACAAGCGCACTGACCGCAGCCATTGGGCTATATAAAGCCAGCTCGACTAGCAATTGCCATTTTAGCAATAACACTAATCCCAGCGACAAGGCACCATAACTGCCCAAACGCGAATCTTTCATGATGCGCAGCTTGTCTTCTACCGTCCAACCACCACCAAAACCATCTGCGGTATCGGCTAAGCCGTCTTCATGGAAGGCGCCGGTCACTAATACACCCGCCACCATGGCTAATAAAATGGCAATGCTTGCCGGTAAAATCAGCTGTGCAAGCCAAAATACCAACGCACAAATTAAGCCAATGAGTAAGCCCACTAAACCAAAATAACGGCTAGCTTTGTTGAGCTTATCGCTATCAATCACCACCCACGATGGAACGGGGATCCGAGTAAAAAAACTCATCGCCACAAAAAATAAATTTAACTGCCGCAACCATTTTATCTCGCCAGACATGTTGTTCCCTTAAACCACATTATTAACGCCAGCATCATCGAAACTGGCCATTTGATTGTAAAAATTCACCGCAGCTTGAATTAACGGTAACGCTAACGCAGCGCCAGTGCCTTCTCCAAGTCTTAATCCCAGCGACAACAATGGTGTTGCTTGTAGCTGTTGTAACAGAAGCTTATGTCCTTGCTCTTGCGACTCATGAGCAAAAACTAAATAGTCTCTTGATTGTGGAGATAATTTTACCGCAACTAATGCTGCAGCAGTAGCGATAAAACCATCAATCACCACTAATATTTTTTGTTCCGCAGCCGCCAGTATCGCCCCGGTCATTTGCACTATTTCAAAACCGCCAACGTGAGCCAAAATTGCTTCAGGAGAAACTAACTCATGTTGATGTAAATCAAGTGCTTGGTTAATGAGTTTTGTTTTGATCACCAAAGTTGCATCATCTATTCCCGTGCCTCGACCGACACATTGCTCAACATCAATATTGAGCATAGCTGACATTACCGCAGTCGCAGCAGAAGTATTGCCGATACCCATTTCACCTAAAGCAATTAAATTGCACCCAACATCAACATGGCGAGCAATCAACTGTCGAGTAAATTCAAAACCTTGGGCGACTTTTTCAAGTGGCATAGCCGCAGCTAAATGCATAGCCTTAGTGCCTGCGCCTAAGCGTTGGTCGATAACATTGGCTTGGCCTGTAAGCGGTTGTAATATTCCGCAATCGATAATTTCAAGCTCAAACCCGACTTGGCGACAAAACACATTAATTGCCGCGCCGCCTTGGACAAAATTATGCACCATTTGAGTGGTCACTTCGCTTGGCGCAATCGACACGCCGTAAGCGGCAATACCATGGTCAGCAGCAAACACTAACATCGTTGGCTTAGTGATTTGCAGCGGTGTGCTTAACGACTGTTTATCGCCGCGGTACTGCACCCGAGCAATTTGTAATGCCAACGATTCTAGTTGCCCTAACGCCCCTAATGGTTTGGTTTTTTGATTAATCTTATGTTGAATATTGGCATCAACATCTGACTTAACAGCTTCTATGACAAACATGAAAACTCCAGCAATTTGGGCAGATAAATTCAATATGATGTATTGCAGCACTCATCCAATTCTTATAAAAGTACCTCTCTAAACGCTTATTAAAGTGATTAGAGAAGTACTTATCAAAAGGCTTAGCGTTTAACGGCGTTGACGCAAAATAAACAAGAAAAATACGCTGCCCAATGCAGCAGTAATAATACCGACAGGCAATTCTTGGTTAAATAAAATGCATCGTGCTATCACGTCAATCCACACCATAAATAAGCCACCCAACATCGCGGTTAAGATCATCGGCTGACGTCCGGAAAATAATAGCCTAACCGTATGCGGGATCATCAAACCAACAAAACCAATGCCACCACAAGTTGCCACCAACATTGCCGTAATAAGCGAACACAGTAACAACATACTTAAGCGCAATTTTGCGACATTAATCCCTAATGTATGAGCCGTTTCATCACCGGCTTGCAGCGCCATAATTTGCCGCCTGAACGCCAACATAACCAATAAACTAACCCCTACCGTCACACTGGGTAAGAGTAAATTAGACCAACTGGCTTTAGCAAAACTGCCTAAACTCCAAAACAGTACTGACGCCGCAGCTTGAGGGGTTGAAAAATACAACAGCAAGCTAGTCAATGCCCCAAACAGAAACGACGTTGCTACACCAGACAGCAACATACGTTCAACTTGGCTACTTCGACCAGGTCCCGACAAAATAAACACCACCAACACCGATAAACTGGCGCCGATGAATGCTCCTATCGGTATGCTTAATGTCGACCAAGACCACCAAGGTTGCGCGGTAAAGCTTGGCGCTATAGTCAATACACCAGAAAACATTTCGGCAAACAAACCGGTTTGACTGAATAACGACACCACCAGCACTGCACCAAATGACGCCCCGGAGCTAATGCCAAACAAATACGGGTCGGCCAACGGGTTGCGGGTCACGGTTTGTAATACACTGCCTGCTATAGACAACCCTGCGCCAGCCACAAAGGCCAACAAAATTCTCGGTAAGCGTAATTCAAGCACAATGCGTTGGGTTATCGTAACCGCATGTTCACTGCCTTCAATCGCACTCGGCATGTCGCCGCCCAATAAGGTATTAAATATCATTAATACGTCATTAAGATGAATGTTAGCCGCCCCAAAACTGGCGGCAAATACCGGGGTAAGCAGGGTAGCCAATACCAACAAGCTGAAACAAACATAGTAGCGACGTTGCGATGCATCAATCATGATCGGGGCATCCTTTCTGACTCGGTTGGTAACCATAAAAATAACTGATCAGCGGCTTACCGTGTTGTGGGTGAAGATTAATGTCGCAGCACACACCAAACACGTCACTAATTTGCCGCTCGGTTAGCACTTCTGTTGGGGTACCTTTAGCAATTAATCGTCCTTGGTCGAGTAGCAGTAATTTATCGCACATTGCACTGGCTAAATTCAGATCGTGTATAGAAGCAATAACACTGATGCCTAAAGATGCAACGAGTTCAAG
Organism: Shewanella sp. AC91-MNA-CIBAN-0169; assembly: GCF_040310165.1. Lineage (NCBI taxonomy): Bacteria > Pseudomonadati > Pseudomonadota > Gammaproteobacteria > Alteromonadales > Shewanellaceae > Shewanella > Shewanella sp. AC91-MNA-CIBAN-0169. The sequence continues at coordinate 352,268 of NZ_JBEOPM010000001.1, read as the reverse complement.
AATTTGAATTTGATAACGAATATCTAAGTGATTGGTCGGTTCATCTAAAATAAGAATATGCGGCTGTTGCACAATGGCGCGGGCAATTAGGGCACGTTGTTTTTCACCGCCAGATAACAGTTCATATTGTTGCTGAGCTTTTTGCTGTAATCCAACTTTGGTTAAGGCACTCACCACACGTTCACGGTCTTGGGCTGTGTTTGAGTCAAACAAGCCTTTATGCGGAGTAAGCCCCATCGACACTAATTGCTCGGTGGTCATGTCAAAATAATGCGGGGTATCTTGTTGCACCACAGCAATATTCTGCGCTAACAACTTAGAGGAATACTCACTGATGGGTTTAGAAAATATCTCAATATCGCCGCTGGTCGGCACAATATAGCGATATAAGCAGCGTAACAGGCTCGACTTGCCTGCGCCATTGGGACCAATTAGTCCTAGCATCTGGCCTTTAGGCAAACTGAAATGAATGTCCGCCAGAATCGTTTTATTATCGACTTGCCAAAAAAGATGATTTACATCTAATACAGATTCAGACATGAAAGTTAGCCCGCCATGTCCAATTAATTAACACAAACATCTATTTAATAACTCCCCTAAGTCACCCGCTTAGGCATGGATATTGAGGCGATTCAAAGCTGGTATCTGACTTATGTCCCCATATTCGATGGGTACATCTACAGTTGCGGGTACAGTTTGGGCTTATCCCAATTCCCAATACCTTGAAAGGCACTATGGTTTCGACGCAGATTATTACGACAATTATGACGCAAATAACTATTCAAATAACGGCGCTGATAACTTTGCAAATAACTTTGCAAATAACTTTGCAAATAACTATGCAAATTGTGACACTAATGACTACGCAAGTTATGGCGCAGATTATTATGCAAATTATTACGCAAATTATGGCGCAAAAATAATGACTCTATGGTTATAACGCTCAGCCAATGAAGTGTTACGGCCAATGTAATGTAAAGCTCACTTCAGCGGTATTGCTATTCATTGCTGTCGCTTGAAAAGCGTCAACCTTATCAACATCATCAGGCCAATAGACATCGAGCACCATAATAGCAGCATAGGGGATCGCTAGGTTAGCGAATAATCCGCTAGATTGGCCAACCTTAAGCACATAGCCCATTAAGCAACGCATCACCCCACCGTGAGTAACCACTAACGCATGGGGACAATCGACAGCTTGAGCAGTTTGCGGCAAGCTTTGCCCTTGTTGTTCGTCGATAGACAGTAAACAAGAGTGCTGCTGATGACGTGAGCGCCACAGTTCATTAACCACGCTCATGAGCCCGGCTTCTACTCGCGCAGCAAAATCGCTTACCGACTCGGCTTTATCAGGCGTGCTATCAGCCAACCATGGGTTATGCCAGTAAGCATCAAATTTACCTGGATTTTGCTGATAAATTGCATCAAACGATTGCCCATCCCACACACCAAAATCAATTTCTTGCAGTGCTGTTATGGTCGTTAACGGTAATGTTAATCGCTGCGTTAAAGGGCGACTGAATTGCTGACACCGTTGCAATGGCGAACTAAACACATGGCTAATGGGGAATTGTAGTTCAGCAAACGCTTGCTGCATTTGGGCCATTCCAGTGTCGGTGAGCTTTACATCGGTTTGGCCGCGAAATATTGCCCCACCTTCGCATTCTCCATGGCGCATTAATATTATCTTGGCTTGTTTCATTTAATTCAGCCTTGCTCTAGTGATAAAAACTCGCGTACTATGGACGTCTATACGTTTATATGTCTAAAATACTATCTTAAAAGATAATCATTTAGAAGATAATCATTGTACGCAGTAATTGTCCAAGGCAATTGCCTGCAACGGTTAAAGCAATCGTTGTGTATAACTGTTATTTACAACACTTGTGCACAGCAATGATGTTATCGCCCTACTATTGTAAAAATAAGGGTATGCTTATCTCAATCAAGGTATCAAGCAACATAGTGATAAAAAGGTAACTGTTATGGCGAAATCGACTTCTTACAGTCAAACACTTAAACAACTTAATGCATTGTTAGCGCAGCGTATTGTGATTTTAGATGGCGCCATGGGCACCATGATCCAAGACTATAAGTTGGAAGAAGAAGATTATCGTGGCGAGCGTTTTAAAGATTGGCATTGCGATGTTAAAGGCAACAACGACTTATTAGTACTCAGCCAACCGCAAATCATTAAAGATATTCATACTCAGTACCTGCTAAACGGTGCCGACATTATTGAAACCAACACATTTAATGCCACCACCATTGCCATGGCCGACTACGATATGCAGTCGCTAGCCGCTGAAATTAACCTTGCTGGCGCTCGAGTCGCCCGCCAAGCGGCCGACGAAGTGGCCGCGCAAACAGGTTCACCACGTTATGTTGCTGGTGTATTAGGCCCAACCAACCGTACTTGCTCTATCAGTCCAGACGTCAACGACCCAGCGTTTCGTAATGTCAGTTTCGACCAATTAGTCGACGCTTATGTCGAATCCACCAGCGCCTTAATTGAAGGTGGCGCCGATATCATTTTGGTTGAAACCATTTTTGATACTTTAAACGCCAAAGCCGCCCTATTTGCGATTGAAAAAGTATTCGATCAACTTGGCGATCGCCTACCCGTTATGATCTCTGGCACTATTACCGACGCGTCTGGTCGTACATTAACCGGCCAAACCACCGAAGCCTTTTATAACTCTTTACGCCACATCAAGCCGTTATCGATTGGCCTTAACTGCGCCCTCGGACCAAAAGAGCTGCGCCCGTACGTTGAAGAATTATCACGTATTGCCGAATGTTATGTCTCTGCCCACCCAAATGCTGGCTTACCCAACGAATTTGGTGGCTACGATGAAACCCCAGAAGAAATGGCCGAAGTCATTAATCAATGGGCGCAAGAAGGCATGCTCAATATTGTCGGCGGTTGTTGTGGTAGTACACCCGCACACATTAGTGCTATTCGTGAAGCGGTACTCAGACACGAACCAAGACAGATACCAGATATACCTGTGGCGTGTCGTTTATCGGGCCTAGAGCCACTCACCATCGACAAAAACTCGTTATTTGTTAACGTCGGTGAACGCGCTAACGTGACCGGTTCGGCTAAGTTTTTGCGCTTAATTAAAGAAGAAAAGTTTGAAGAAGCCTTAGATGTCGTGCGCGAGCAGGTTGAAAATGGCGCACAAATTATCGACGTCAACATGGATGAAGGTATGCTTGATGGCGTGGCGTCAATGGCGAAGTTTTTAAACTTAATCGCCTCTGAGCCCGACATCTCCCGCGTGCCCATCATGATTGACTCATCAAAGTGGGAAGTGATTGAAGCTGGGCTTAAATGCGTTCAAGGCAAGTCGATTGTTAACTCTATTTCGATGAAAGAAGGCGAAGCCAAATTTATTGAACAAGCCACCTTAGTAAAACGCTATGGTGCGGCAGCCATTATAATGGCCTTTGACGAAGACGGCCAAGCCGATACACGTGAGCGTAAAACCCAAATCTGTACCCGTGCTTATCGCATTTTGGTTGATGTTGTTGGCTTTCCACCAGAAGACATTATTTTTGACCCTAACATTTTCGCCATTGCCACCGGTATTGATGAACACGACAACTATGCAGTCGACTTTATCGAATCGATAAAAGACATAAAAGCCACCTTGCCACACGCAATGATCTCAGGCGGCGTGTCTAACGTGTCATTCTCGTTCCGCGGTAACAACCCAGTACGCGAAGCCATTCACGCGGTGTTTTTATACCATGCCATTCAAGCCGGCATGGACATGGGTATTGTTAACGCTGGTCAGTTAGCCATATACGATGATATTGAACCAGAGCTCAAAAAACGGGTTGAAAACGTAGTTCAAAACTTACCATGTCCGGTAGCCGACTCAAACAACACCGAGCAGCTACTCGACATCGCTGAAAGCTTTAGAGGCGATGGCTCACAAGTGGCCAAAAAAGAAGATTTAGCTTGGCGCAGCTGGCCGGTATCCAAACGTTTGTCACACGCATTGGTTAAAGGCATTACCGAATTTATTGATGAAGACACCGAAGCTGCTCGTCAAGAAGCCGTGCGCCCGCTCGATGTTATCGAAGGACCGCTAATGGATGGCATGAACGTGGTCGGCGACTTATTTGGTGCTGGCAAAATGTTCTTACCGCAAGTGGTCAAATCGGCACGAGTAATGAAAAAAGCCGTCGCTTACCTAAACCCATATATTGAGCTTGAAAAGGTTGCTGGCCAGTCAAACGGGCGAATTTTAATGGTCACCGTAAAAGGTGATGTGCATGACATCGGTAAAAATATTGTTGGAGTAGTACTTGCCTGTAACGGCTACGAAGTGGTCGATCTTGGGGTCATGGTATCTGTCGATAAAATTCTAGATGCAGTAAAAGAGCATAATATCGACATCATCGGCATGTCTGGTTTAATCACGCCAAGCTTGGATGAAATGGTCCACAACGTGAAAACCTTCCACCGTGAAGGCTTAACCATCCCTGCTATTATCGGTGGTGCAACCTGCTCTAAAATTCATACTGCAGTAAAAATAGCACCGCATTACCCACACGGCGCCATTTACATTGCCGATGCATCTCGCGCTGTACCTATGGTGTCTAAGCTGATTAATAACGCCACTCGCCAAGCAACCATCGACGAAGCCTACGCAGAATACGACATGATGCGTGAAAAACGTTTGTCGCAAACCAAGCGTAAAACCATCGTGTCGATTGAAGCCGCGCGTGACAATCGCTGTAAACACGACTGGGAAAACTACACCCCATTTACGCCTAATGTATTAGGTCGCCAGGTGTTTGATGACTATCCATTAGAAGACCTAGTCGAACGTATCGATTGGACACCGTTCTTTAGAAGCTGGGAACTGCACGGTCATTACCCTGAAATTTTAAAAGACAAAGTCGTTGGTGAAGAAGCGGTTAAATTGTTTGCCGACGGCCAAGCCATGCTGAAACAAATTATTGCTGAAAAATGGCTTACCGCCAAAGCCGTAATCGGTTTATTCCCAGCCAATACCGTCAACCATGACGACATTGAACTGTATACCGATGAAAGCCGCACCACATTAGAAATGACCACCCATCATTTACGTATGCAGCTTGAACGCGTGGGTAACGACAACTTCTGTTTATCAGACTTTGTCGCTCCAAAAGATTCAGGCGTTGCTGATTACATGGGCGGTTTTGCGGTAACGACGGGTCACGGTATTGATGAACATGTTGCCCGCTTTGAAGCCAATCACGATGACTACAACGCGATTATGCTTAAATGCTTAGCAGACCGTTTAGCCGAAGCTTTTGCCGAGCGCATGCACGAACGTGTTCGTAAAGAGTTTTGGGGTTATGCCGCGGATGAAGTGCTCGATAACGAAGCGCTAATTCGCGAACGTTATAAAGGCATTCGCCCAGCGCCAGGTTATCCAGCATGCCCAGACCACACTGAAAAAGGTTTGTTATGGGATTTACTCAAACCCGATGAAACGATTGATTTGAACATCACCGAGAGCTTCGCCATGTACCCAACCGCAGCGGTATCTGGCTGGTACTTTGCCCATCCAAAATCACGCTATTTTGGCGTGACCAATATTGGTAAAGATCAGGTAGAAGATTATGCCCAGCGTAAAGGCATGACGTTGGCAGAAGCAGAGAAGTGGTTGTCACCGATATTGGACTATGATCCCGAATAGATTTATTTCGAATAGAATGAGATCAAGAGTAGAAAGAGATCCTGAATAAAGAGAGACCCAGAGTAGATAGTGCTTCTGAATAAAGAGTGCTCGCAATTAGAGAGTAATTAAAAATAAAGAGTAACCTTGAGTCATCACGGTTACTCTTTTTTATGTCCAAACTTCGTTTGGATTTTGGTCAAAAGGCTCCATACTGCACGGGTCAAATCAAGCGTTATTCCGGCAATGCTTTTTATCCGGGATCCAGCTTCGTCGTTTTTACAATAAATAACTTAAAACGTCTTTGATCTTCTCAATTTAATTTACTGCTGGATAAAATAAAAATATCTCAACTGGACATACCCTTTTCATCATTACACTATAAAAAATAGTCATTTATAATAATAGATACCCTTAAAGAATCACTCTACAATAACTTCGTTTAAATAATAATCATATGAATTAAAAAGCAGGGAGTTGCTTCATCTATGGCCTATAGAGCATATATTGGGATTTTTGCATTCCTGTGTCTGATTGTCGCCGTTAGTTGCTACTCGGAGGAGTCAATGTTTAGCATGTTTAAAAAAGTCGATGTCGAAGTATTTCCTGAAGTGATAGGTAGCTTAACCCATGAGGGAAAACCTCTAGCCGGTATTAAGCTAAAAAGAGGTTATCAATACTCTGGTGTCATGGAAGAAAAAGAATGGGACTACACCACTACAGACGCTGATGGAAAATTTAGCTTTCCTGAAATCATTTACAGCACAGCACATCCAAATAAGCCTTTTGCAGAAACACGTGTATCTCAAACTATTAAAGTGGATGAAAATGAAGAGTCAGACATCATTGAAGCTGCTAAAGATGAGTATTCTGAAGTAATACTTTGGGCATCGATATCTAGGGGCGAGAAACATATATCTTATCTCTCTGAGAGGCTAGCCAAATTAGATTGCGACTTATCGAATGAAGCCATCAGGAATGAAATCATTGATGAAGCGTTCCCTAGTGGGGTAGTGCGCTATAAGGTATTTAGTATTTGTCGCTGGCCAGTATTGGACGAACTAGAATTCGAGAAACATAAAAAATACGATAAATAAATTTTTAATTAACAAGGAACGTTTATGAATCAGTTATCACCCAAACTAACTTCTGAATTGGCATTTAGTGTTTACGATTTAATTAGTCCTGATGATACAAGACATTTTGGCAATCAATACATTAACAATCACTTTAACTTCCATAATGTTGGCATAGGAAAAACTGGCGGGTTTATTTTTAATCGCCAGTCAGGTTTTGCGGCGATGGGGTTAGGCAAAGGACAATACCAAGGAGATGCTATCATAGCGATCCGCGGCACAGAATTTAGTTCTGCAGCAGACTGGTCTACGAATGCGCAAGTTGGTTTAAGTGTCGGTGATGGTAGCCAAATAGTGCACGCTGGATTTAATAATGCTTTTACTTCATTAAGACCGCAGTTTGCGACTTTTTTAGATAAGTGGCGTACCTCAAATCCTGGTAAGGCGATACATTTTGTCGGACATAGCTTAGGAGGAGCAATTGCCTCACTTGCTGCCGACTGGGCATCTGTTAATAATTACGCTTCAAATATTAATTTATACACTTTTGGTGCCCCAAGAGTTGGACAACAAGGTTTTGCCACAGCTAACACCCATAGACTAAATCAAATTTTTCGCTGCACACACGGCGCCGATGTAGTCCCTAAAGTGCCTTTATGGCCTTTTATTCATGCGCCTTATCAAGGAGTGGAATATCGCTTAGATAACAGTCAAGGTTTGAGGATTAGTGCTCATGGTATGGATCCTAAAGCTGGAGCCGAACCAGGTTATTTAGTCTCTGCAAACACTGAGCATTGGGGCCATTTACATGTTAAAGCTAGCGAATATTTAAAGCCGGTAAAATTACGTTATGAAAACCGCAATCAAGCAAGCTATTCAGACCAGTGGAGTGACAAACTCAGCGCAGCATTAATTACGGTCTTAAAAGCGGCAGGCTATTATGGCGCAATTGTAGCGCAAGCGACGGCATCTTACGGTTTGACATTCTATGATCTTGTCGCTAAAACCCTTGAAAAAATTGCTGCCGCGGCAGATTCTTTCGCCGACGATGTCAGAGGACTACTTGGCCATATGTTGTCTTTTGCAGGAGCTGTAGTCACAACCGTAGTTGACTTAACTTATGCCACTATTCGAGCCATTTTCAATAAAATGCTTGCACGCTTATATAGCAGCGTGAAAGACGCGATTAAATCTGTACACAAGTAATAAACAATAATGACATTATTAAGGTCCTTGTCGCTGCAATATATAATCAGTGACCGGGACCTTTTATTTATATCTCCAAATACATGAGTAATCCCTTATCCCATCAACAGAATCATCATGTATAAGCACTAAACTCCCGAACTCTATTACCCAAGCATTAAGCTTTGCTTCATATTGATACTACAAATTTATCTTTACTGACATTAAGCTCATTTAATCGATTCAAGCCATTGGTTGAATGATGATGCAGGCAAAGCACCTGATTGCTGAGCCATAACCTTGCCTTGCTTAAATACCATCAGAGTTGGGATCGAACGAATATTAAATTGGGCAGCAAGGGCTTGTTGCTCTTCGGTGTTGAGCTTGCCGAAACGGAATTTGGGCTCCCACTTTTTAGCTGCTTGAGTAAATACCGGCGCAAAGTTTTTACACGGACCGCACCAGCTAGCCCAAAAGTCGACGACCAGCGGTAATTCTGATTTATTAGCATGGTGGCTAAAATTGACGGCTGTGAGCTCTATCGGTTCACCAACGAATAGGCTTTGTTTACACTTTCCGCAAGTTGGTTGTTGTTCAAGACGTTCTTCAGGTACGCGATTTAAGGTATCGCAATGGGGGCAAGCTATTATCATGATTAGACCTCATCAACTTCATTATCGAGACTCTTTAATCATAAACCTTGTTGGTGTGTTAAACGAATAATCGTTTTAATTTTTTTATCATATTATGGCCTGCGGGCACCAACGTCGTGGCGCTTCACCCACACCAGAGCAAAGGGGTAAAGCGCTTGTACCCCTTTGCAAACCCTCAGCGTTCCGGCAACTTTTTCGCTTTTTAACCAAACAATAGCAGCGAAAAATTGCGACGGAAATTAATCCAGCTTTGAACCTCGTTTGTAATCGGCCTCGGCCTTACTCGAAAATGCTAACGCTTTCGATGGTACATCCTGTACCGCGAAAGCTAGCAGGCCATCCATGGCCAGCTCACGCTATTTTCTTCAACGGCCTCAAGTTCAGTTTTGAATTCAAGCTTTTGCAAGCGTTACTAACTCGTTTGTGGACATTTCCGAGTTAGAACATTAATCAATTTATATTTTTTCAGATAAGGTTTTGTACTGAAAACTGCTGAGTCAGTGGTAAAATTCACAGCTCGACTTCACAATTGCACAGACTACTGTTCACAACTGATACCTTCTACTGGTGAGCTCGGCACACTCTGCTGATTAAATTGCCTTCTTCAGCGCAACAAAAAGCCCAATGATTGGGGCTAATTTAGGAGTGAATAAGTTAACAACATTAAACGCGACCTAAATTCGATTGGTCATACCTGTCCTGATAAATATTCTCTATTGGTTTTTTACACATTCACTAACAATAACTCCATAATTAGATATGTCTTTTCGCACCCTTAAAAAAATATTCCAAGTCCCCTTTATTACTTTTGCTATTCCTTTTACAACCTCACCACAAGAAATATCCAACCCACCACTCTCCTTTAGGGCTACATAGCTTCCAAGCCTAATTGATTTCTGATAGAGCTCTTTTGCTTTAGTTAAATTAGGTTGAACACCATGCCCGTAACGATAAATACGAGCTAACATCAATGTGGCTACTAGTCCGTCCATATTCGCAGCTATCAAATACAACTGTTTTGATTTTATGTAGTCTTGATCCACACCGACACCGAAAAAGTAAAGCCTTCCAAGAGCTGTATAAGCATACATATCATCACTTAAATCAATCGCTTTTTTATAATATGTAGCCGCTTTTGAAAAGTCTTGTTCAATAGTCGCTGTTGATGGCATTTCATACAGCCGCCCTATTTCGACCAATGCCTCATCTATTCCATTTTTAGCCATACTTTTATATAGATAAATAGCTTGGTCGTATTTATTTTCACTCACCAGACGTATTGCATCATCCCATAAAGACAGTTCATCATACTCTGGATGCATTATAGAGCCCTCTTCAGTTTATTCCTCCCCCAACACCAGATATTGAAACACATTAATGGTATGAGGAAAAGTAAGCCAAATGAAGTTCTACTGAACTGAGTGGGTAATCGGCCCTAACATTGAAAGGGGCATAAATGATTTGCATACTTTGCTTGCAGTTGGCCTGATTCAACTCTGAATTGAGGACGTTGAAGAAAATAGCGTGAGCCTGACAGGACGTCAGGCTAGCTTTCACGGTACAGGATGTACCATCGGAAGCATTAGCATTTTCGAATAAGGCTGAGGCAATCTACAAGCGAGGTCAAAAGCTGGATCTATTTCCGTCGCGACCTTTTCGCTGTTTGAAAATGTTGCCGGAACGCTGAGGGTTTGCAAAGGGGTACAAGCGCTTTACCCCTTTGCTCTGGTGTGGGCGAAGCGCCACGACGTTAGTGGCCGCAGGCCATAAAATCTAAAGAATAAAAAAAGAGCTGGATTCCGGCTCACAAGCATTATCGGAACGATAGTGGATTTGGTCCGTGCAGAGTGAAACTTGCGACTTTGATCTAGTGTGTATGATCCGCCCACTGTATATAGAAAATAAGTTAAAAATGTATCTATATTTGAGTTAAAAAAACGGGATTGGCGCGCAGTAACCAATCCCGTTTTTCAATTTATAGTGCTTAGTGCTTATCAGCTAAGCGCAGGTGTGCGTGTAGGGATCAGGCGCTTGCTGCCTGTCGCTTCAAATGCACCCGCAAACTTGAGTAGGTTGTTGTCGTCATAAGCACGGCCTGCAAAAGTCAAACCTACTGGCATGCCAATATCGGCCATTGTCCCCATCGGCACAGTAACCGTTGGTACACCTAAGTGGCGAATAGCAAGATTGCCATTAGCAACCCAAACACCGTTGCTCCACGCAATGTCAGCTGAAGCAGGATTAAGGTGCGCATCTGCAGGTCCCACATCTGCCATGGTTGGGAACAGCACTGCATCAAGTTTGTGCTCGTCCATCCAGTCTTCCAGATCCAGCTTGCGCGTCTTCTCTAAGCCGCGCAGACCATCCGGTATGCTATCGATTTGGTTATACGACTTGAGACCTCTTTTGGCCATGTTGACGTACTCATCCATGCCAGCAGCGAGGTCGCCTTCACGGTTTGGCAAGGTGCCTAAGTCATGCGGGAAAATCAAATGCCCATTAACGTCAGCTAATTTGTTCAGTTTAGGGTCATTGTTAGCACGTAAGAATTCATCTAAAGCCCACCCCGATAGAGCCCATAGCTCATCCTCGAGAAACTCAGGCGTGACGATGCCGCGATTGAACACAGTCGGTGCACCAGGTCGGTCACCTTCACAGTTGGAAACCAGCGGGAAGTCCACTTCAATGACCTCGGCTCCGGCAGATTCCAGCGCTTTGCGTGCTGCTTCCCAAAGGTCGATCACCGACGCACGAGTATGGATGCGCTGACCAGTCGGGCCGCCAATGCCTGGGTTTTCGCTGGTGCCAGCCAATTCATCTTTATTAATGTACATGCGTGGCACCCCAAAACGCTTGCCTTTAAGCGTGTCGGCTTGAGCTGCAAGATCCAGATACGATGCTGGACGCACGGTTGATGCTTTTGGGATATCAACCCAAGGTTGTAGACGCCATAAATCTCCGCGAGTGATAGGGTCATCTGCCACGATAACGTCAAGTACTTCAAGCATATCGGCCATAGTACGAGTATAAGGCACCACAACATCCATCGTAGGTGTTAACGGCCAGTTACCGCGCACAGAAATAACACCGCGTGATGGAGTATAAGCACACAGGCCATTGTTCGATGCAGGACCACGACCGCTCGACCATGTCTCCTCAGCTAGGCCGAAAGCAGAATAACTTGCGGCGGTACCAGTACCCGCGCCATTGGAAGAACCTGAGGCAAAGGGAGCGGTAAGATAATTAGCATTGTATGGGCTTTCGGCACGGCCATAGTGACCGCGCTGCATACCACCATTAGCCATAGGTGGCATGTTGGTTTTGCCCAAGCAAATAGCCCCCGCTTCGCGCAGACGTTCAACGGCAAATGCGTCGTATTGAGCAATTAAGTCCTTAAACGCTGGACTACCAGAAGCCGCAGTGAGCCCTTTAACTAAGTAGCTATCCTTCGTAGTGTAAGGAATACCATCGAGTGGACTCAGCGTTTCACCACGCGCTCGGCGCGCATCAGAAGCTTCAGCTTCCTTAATCGCATCTTGATTGTGAACCACCAGCGCATTTAGCTTGGTCTGTGTCGCTGGGCCGTCATAAACCTCAACCCGAGCTAAATAAGACTTCACTAACTCAACCGCTGTGGTGCGACCGGATTCGAGGGCTGCACGCAGCTCGGCAATAGAAACCTCAGTGACTTCGAACATGTTACGACCTCTTCTTAAAAGCCAAAAGTATTGACAGTCAATTTTATTAAAACAATAGTGACATTAATGGTCATTGTGTTCTCGTTGGTTTTTACTTACTGTCCAGAGGGGATCTGCTGGGTGATGCAATGGATGTTACCACCACCTAATAAAATCTCACGGGCAGGCACACCGACAATGTCATACTCAGGGAAAATTTCTTGCAATTTTTGAGCTGCAATATCGTCAGTTGCTGGGTCGAGTAGTGGGAACACAATGCGATTGTTGGTAATCAAAAAGTTCGCATAAGAACCCGCTAAGCGTTCACCCGCGGTGCGTGGAACACCAGTCCCCTCTACTACGCCTTGCGCTTCTTCTTCTGTGCAATACAAAGGACCAGGCTGTGGTAGTAAATGGACTTTTAACTTACGCCCCTGTGCATCAACAGTATTTTGCAAAATATCCAAAGCGGCTTTTGAGCGAGGATACTGCGGATCGGTTTGATCATCAGTCCAGTGTAAAACCACTTCGCCTGGGCGAGCAAAACAGCATATATTATCAATGTGTCCGTCGGTCTCATCCATGAATACGCCGTCTGGCAACCAGATAAACTGCTTAACATTTAAATATTCAGCCAGTAATGCTTCTATCTGTTCACGAGTCAAATCTGGGTTGCGGTTGCTGTTAAGTAAACATTCAGCCGTGGTCATGCAGGTGCCTTCACCATCGACATGAATTGAACCACCTTCAAGAATAAGCGGAGCCTGATAACGCTCAAAACCATGCTGCGTAAGCATCTTTTGCGCGACTTGCTCGTCCTTATCCCATGGTGAATACAAACCACCGTTATCGCCGCCCCAGGCATTAAAGCCCCAGTCAACACCACGGCATTCGCCCTTGGCATTGACCACTACAGTAGGACCTGTATCGCGAGCCCAGCAATCGTTGCTATCTATTTCGACCAACGTAACGTGAGAAGGCATAACCGTTTTGGCCTGTGCCAAAAACGCCTTAGGTACCCCCATGTAAACTGGGGTAACAGCACCAATGGCATCGGCCACTTTAGCAAAGGTAGCCTGAGCATAAGCCCCTGCAGAGCGCCAGTTGTCAGGACGATATGGCCAAATCATCCACACAGCTTGCTGCGCCGCCCATTCGGCGGGCATGCTAAAACCATCTTGAGATGGTTTAGTGGTTAACTGCGTGGCATCCACATTCACGTTTGTCATGAATTTTATCTCCAGTAATGCTTAAAAACGATAAGGGTGAGCGCCCTAACATAGGACGACAGAATAGAAATACACCTAACATTAATCAAATAAACAAATCGAAATAGCGTATTCATCACGCGGATAGCTAGGCCGAAATTGCCACGTCCTACTAGGTGAGTTTTAGCTTCGTTGAAATATGACTGTATATCATATCATTTAAGACTGCTTGCGCTAAATAGTTGTATGCATAGGATAGATAAGAATTTATACGATAAAATGCTTGTAAGTTTATTGCACATTAGATGAGTGAAATTACTTTAGGGCAGAAACGGAGTTAGTTTTCTCGACCAGGAAATGGACAAATTCAACTTTGAACTTTGAACTTTGAACTTTGAACTTTGAACTTTGAACTTGAGGACGTTGAAGACTCTTTAAAAAGAATCCATCAACCTGACAGGCCTTTCATGCATATCTGACCTATATTGATATTGGAAATGTCATAGTGATGTCGGCAACATCATTGACCATGTGCTTTAAGGCATCCTGCCTATCAGATTGCTAATTCTTTTATAAACAGTAAAGAAGGGATGGCTGTTGATCCCCTCTTGGCCAGTGCAGGGTGGAACCTTGCGATCGACTCTTGTTTCTAACATTGATGTGGCCGCAGGCCATAAAATCTAAACAATAAAAGAAGAACTGGATTCCGGCTGATAAGCATTACCGGAATGACAAGATTCATAAATCACTAATGATTAAACCTTAAGTCGCCACATATCAAAAGCTTCTTGGCAAAGCTGTTCTCTAAACTTAGGGTGGGTAATGTCAATAAGCGCACGGGCTCGTTCTCGTAACGATTTACCGCGTAAATAAGCGGTTCCATACTCAGTAACAATATAGTGTACATGCGCACGGGTGGTTACCACGCCAGCGCCTGGCGATAAAACGGTGGCAATCCGCGACACGGTGCCATTAGCCGCAGTACTGGGTAATGCGATAACAGAACGACCACCTTCAGAAAGCCCCGCGCCGCGTATAAAGTCCATCTGACCGCCTACACCGGAATATATTTGAGTACCCAATGAATCAGCACAAACTTGCCCTGAAATATCGACCTGCAGTGCTGAGTTTATCGACATCACATTAGGGTTTTTACGGATAATAGCCGTGTCATTAACCTGCTCAATATCCATGAATATTACCGATGGGTTGTCATCAACAAAATCATAAAGTCGTTGGCTACCTAATGCAAAGCCTGTCACTGTCTTGCCGGGATGGACTTTCTTACGGCTATTATTGATCACGCCAAGCTCGACCAAATTAAGCACGCCATCAGAAAATAACTCAGTGTGAACGCCTAAATCTTTATGTTCGGTTAAGCACGCCAGCACGGCATCTGGAATAGCGCCAATGCCCATTTGTAAGCAAGCGCCATCAAGTACCAATTTGGCCACATTCTGGCCGATGGCCAAGCTTATCGCATCACTTGGGGCGAATAGGTGTTGTGGTAGCGGCATGCTCTGCTCATACACGGCAGCGAACTTATTGTAATGAATAAAACCGTCACCATGGGTGCGAGGCATCATGGGGTTAATGTGAGCAATGATTTTTCCCGCCATTTGGCAGGCTGCTAAGGTTGCCTCAACCGATATGCCTAAAGAACAGATACCATGTTTATCTGGCGGGGAAACTTGAACGATGGCGGTGTCGATATGCTGTTCGCCGGAACGAAACAACTTGGGCACCTCAGAGAGAAAAATTGGCACATAATCGGCATAACCTTGTTGTAGCAGTGACCTTGTGGGTGAACCAGTAAAAAAGCAACGATGGCGAAGATGATCCCTTAAACGGGGATCACTTAGCGATTCAGCCCCCTCGGTATGCAACTGCAATAATGTTAAACCATGCTTTGTTAACGCATGTTGGGCTAATGCATCGAGCAGTAATTTTGGCGTTGCCCCCATCGAATGAGTCCACAAGGTTTCACCGTTTTCAATTAAGGATACGGCCTCTAAAGCACTGCTACAAATAATTGGTTTCATTAATATTACTCAAGGTAATTAAGCTATTTGTAGTGTAAGCGGTAAATTACCCCTTTAATAGTGTTGACGATGGTAACGTTGAACTAGCACAAAATAGTGGAGAAATTGAGACATATAGGACGTTAATTGATAATAAGTGATGTCTAACTTACGGCAGCTTCAGTTAATCAAAACGACTCTTTAACGCCAATCACAATATCGCCGCCGTTATGCTCAAAAGGATAAAAAACCAACATAATTAAAGGGAATTATATAACACTGCCCTCGCTAGCTTTTTAGCCATACAGGTTGTACGGATAAATTAACTGAGAGATTGCGAGGAAGGGCTGAAGTTTAACTCAGCCCTCATTAATGAAAACGTTAGGCTATTTTAAATGTCGCCACTTGACGTTGCATTGAACGAGCCAGTGATTGTAAGTCGTTGACAGAATGGGTGAGTTTTTCAGTCGCCGCTGATGAGGCTTTAGTAATATCATTTATTGCGATGATACTTTTATTGATGCTCTCTGCCACATAGGATTGTTCTTCTGCAGCGGTAGCTATTTGGGTATTAAGCTCATTGATACTGTCGACCGAAGTGACAATTTCACTTAGCACAACACCTGCACTACTCGTTTTATCGTTAGCATTATTAACTAGAACCAAGCCCTCATCCATTGAAGAAACCGCAAGCACGACACTTTTTTGTAACCCACCAATCATGGTTTCAATTTGCAGTGTTGAGTCTTGAGTGCGCTTAGCTAAAGTACGAACTTCATCAGCAACAACAGCAAATCCTCGACCTTGTTCACCGGCTCTTGCTGCTTCAATGGCGGCGTTTAGGGCTAAAAGGTTAGTCTGCTCGGCAATACCTTTAATGACACTTAACACTTGACCAATGTTTTGACTTTCTTTAGCGAGATGAGATATCACCTCCGCCGTGGTGCCAATTTGATTAGATAACTGCGATATACTGTCGATTGAATTTCGAACAATAATATTACCATTTTCAGCATGATCATTAGCTTGTTTCGCCTGTTCAGCAGCAAAATTGGTACTTTGAACGACTTCAGCCACTGTTGCGGTCATTTCATTCATAGCCGTTGCAGTTTGTTCTGACTCATCTTGCTGCTGTATCATTCTATGGTTAGTGTCTTCTGTAAAACGCTGCAACTCTTCTGATGAAATATTGATGGTATTAGCGGCATCTGAAATTGATTCGATAATGCTTCTTAGATGGGTGATAACGCCTGTAAGGCTCGTTGAAATCATGCCTAATTCATCATCATTATAAGGAGTAAACACTTGGGTTAAATCTGAGTTTTGCTTGATGAGCTTTAGTTTCATCAAAATATCAGTCACGGGCCTCATCACACTGCGCAGCACCCAAATGGTTAACACTACACTGATAACAACTGCACATAACGTAAAGAAAATAAACAACTTAACTGATGATTGGTATATATCTTGAGTTAATCGCCATTCATCGCCTGCTACTTTTATTTGCAATGACACTAATTCGGCTATTTTACCGCTAATGGGATCAATTACCCCGTATAAAGGCATAATATCATCGGTCAATTGACCTGAAATATTCCCCGACATGTTTTGCAGTTTATTGATAAGAAAATCAATTCTCTCATCCGCAGGACCAAACATATCATTGGCTTCAATACTAAGTTGGCTCTCTTTGGGTGTTAACGTAGTGGCTAAATATTTTTTCCACAGGGTATCAATATTACTTTTTGCACTCATTAATGTCTCAGCAGCATCTTGAGCGGTTGAGCCGCCAGCATTGGCTTTGTTTATTGCATCAATGACTAAGACAGCATAGTCATCACCAATGATTTTTAAATCTTCTAATGGCACCACCCGATCAGAATAGATCCTCATCACTCCATCTTCGATTTTCCCCATCATATTGACAGCAATGCCACAAATTATGATGAGAATGGCTAATGGAATTAACGAACTAATGAGCATTTTTTGTTTAATTTTAAAATTCAGCATAATAGACCACCAAGTAAAAATAAATTAACTATAAAAGCTCGATCAATCCTTGGAGGAACTTTACGATGAAAAACAATAACCAATGCAAATGTTACAATTATGTTATTGAGAATTTTAATGTAATATAAAATATAACTCCAATCAAATATATAAATCACATTTTTATGCCTATACTCATCGATATATATGATTTTGTTCAAGGTATTAAAAATCTGTAAACTAAATTTTTTAAATAATGATAAAACGATTCAACACGACAAAAATAAGTTGGAGAACTTAGAATCTTGGTCTTATAAAAAACACTTTGCAGATATGCGCAGCTAAATCAGCAACAAGCAGTTTACGTTAAAGTTAACTAGCAACCAAAAGCAACGATAAACACAAACAACTCGATAACTTTAAGCTTACAATTCAATATATTAGCTAAAATAAATGAAAAAATATAATTATCGTTATCGAGAATTTACTTTAACTGACTAAAATTAAATAATTACTTTGGATCGAGTCCAAGATATACAGTTAACGAGATCACCGATCGTTTACTATATAATTGATTAAATAGTAAAAATATATCAGCACATCTAAATGAATAAAATATTACTCGTGATGACTTTTTAATAATTTAAGTATAAACGAAACGGTTTTTATGAGACGTTCAATTACTCAATCATTTTATTCGCAGATTAAATCATCAAAAAGATGAATTATTCAACTTCACGGCAAGCAACCGAGAAACCCTATCACAATCGTAAATATGCATTCCTAAATCAGTATGTTACCGTACATAGTGCTAATTTAGATTCAGCGCAATCAAAAATTATGCAATGACAATCAAGTGAATAAGCCTAAATCGGGCGACAATGAATAGGCCGTCTGATTTTCCCCTTTAGAATAACTGAGGTGAGATATGGATGTATCTAACGCGTCGAGACGGACCTTTA
This sequence comes from Shewanella sp. AC91-MNA-CIBAN-0169, assembly GCF_040310165.1. NCBI lineage: Bacteria > Pseudomonadati > Pseudomonadota > Gammaproteobacteria > Alteromonadales > Shewanellaceae > Shewanella > Shewanella sp. AC91-MNA-CIBAN-0169. The sequence goes on along the minus strand of NZ_JBEOPM010000001.1, from coordinate 333,816 downwards.
TAAAACAATGTGTTATTGGCGGGGTCGCGGTATATTCCGCGCCTTTACTGTGGGAAATGAGTCGGGCCAATGCGTCCATCATTTCGCCTGAACTGGCTGCACAATGGCAAACTCAGGTTAGCGGCCAATCTAAACCCAAATTTCGTAACGACGGTATTGCTAAAGTCACCGGTCAAAAAGTTTATGGTCGTGACTACCGGGCAATGGACATGGCAGGCTGGCCAAAACAACAAGGCTACGCGTTTATCTTACGCGCTGCAGATGCATCCCATGTCTATCAAGGGTTCTCCCTCGACCACCTCCCGGCTTCAGCTAAGCCTTATAAAGTCATTACTGCAGCAGACCTTGCCCGCGACAAAGTTAAATTGCCTGAGTTTTACGGTGACAATATGTTATTGCCCGAGGGACAAACAGCAGATTATCTTGGTCATGCGGTAGCCATATTATTATTTGATAGTTTCCCTGCATTTAAACAAGCTAAGTCATTGTTGCAGTTCGACAATACCTTATTGCGCTTTGGTGAAAAAACGCCCTTTGTTTCAGACACTAAAGACCCTTATGCCAGCTGGCGTCTTATTCGGGTTGAAGGCGAAAATGGTGCCCGTGAAGATACTTATAGCCCACTACACGATGGACTATTTTTCCCCAGCGTTAAGCACCACAAACCGGTATGGTCAGGTGATGCTAATGCTCAAGGCTCGGTTTCTGAGCGCGGGCTGTATTATGCTGGCGAGATAGAAAAACAGATTGCGAGTGCCAAAGCAGATCAACAGTGGCAAGTATTAGAGCGCGAATATCGCACTCAAATCATCGATCCTATGATGATGGAGCCAGAGGCCTTTAATGGCTGGTTTGATGCCAGCAGCCAAACCTTTCATACCGTTATTACCTCTCAGTCGCCGCAAGACTTTCAAGAGATGGCCGTACACATGCTGTCATCTGGGCCATTGGCTGACAAAGTCAAAAATCTAGTAGTGCATTCTCCTTATATTGGTGGCGGTTTTGGCGCTAAAGATCACTCAATATTCCCGTATTATGGCGTGTTGGCAACCATTTACGCCAACGGTCCGGTTCGGTTAGCTAACGACCGCTTCGAGCAATTTCAATCCGGTCTTAAGCGTCATCCTTTCATCATGAAAAGTCGTTTAGCCGTTGATAAAGCAACCTTGAAAATTCAAGCGTTAACCTCACAGATGACAGTTGATGGCGGTGGTCGAGTTAATTTCAGCCCATCGGTCACCTCTGTTGGGGCGACGGCAATGCAAAGCATTTACTACACCCCACGTAACGATATTATCGCCACATCTTATGCGTCACGTAACCCTGATGCAGGCTCGATGCGCGGTTACGGTACATTGCAATCGATGACCGCAATGGAAGGCATGATCCACGAGATGGCTGCTGAGTTAAAGGTTGATCCCTTTAAGTTACGCGCGGCTAACGTGATGGAATCAGGACAGCGTAATACTCAAGGTGCTATCCCTAATGGCACGCTTAGATACCGTGAAATGCTCGACATGGCCGAACTAGACCCAGTGTGGCAAAACCGTGCAGATAATAAAGCGCGTTATGAGGCTAAAAACCCAGGCATGCGTTACGGCGTTGGTTTTGGTATTGCGACGAAAGATTATGGTACCGGTGCTGCAGCACCAAGTGCGGCGGTTAGATTATCTAAAGACGGTAAAATAACCTTAGAAATTGGTTTTATCGAAATGGGTACTGGTACTCAAACGTCACAAGCCGTGGTAGTCAGCGAGTCATTAGGTAGTTTTGCTCATGAAGTGAAACTTGCTGAGATAGATATTTGGGATGCAATGCAATTAGTGCAAACCGACAATCCATACATTATTTCGCAGCAGCGCCAAGATGAAATGACGGCAAATCCACGTTGGACACCGGTTAAAGCCATGGCATCGTCGGCATCTATGTCGGCATATTATCAAAGCCATGTCACTCGTATTGCCGCCGATATTATTTATCGTCACGGACTCTGGCCTGCTGCGGTGTCTATTTGGAACGAGTTGTATTTCAACACCCCAATGGGCAAAACTAATCTCAATCACTCTCGTGACGGCCGCTGGACTGATGGCAAGCTTACCGCTATGGGATTCCCGCCGCTTTCAATCGACATTCTCGCTAAACGAGCCCACGATTTAGGCTTAGTGGTTGGCGTAATGGGTCATGCCTTTAACCGTTGGGCTTGGGCCGAAGCTGATTTTGAGATTTTCGGTACCAAAGAACGCATTGCACTGGATGCATTGGCACTGCAATACGGCGAGGGTGACAAGTATCATGGCAGCGCGGATCGCAAAGCCCGCATGAGTTCAAACGGCTATCACTTAATCGATCGTCAAGCGATGAGCTATCCTAAAGCCGAGCTGAATAACGCCATGGTGACTTACTACGCTCCATGCGCCACTTTAGTAGAAGTAGCCGTTAATGAAGGTAATGGCGAAGTCAGTTTATTGAGCTCTCATACCTGGTTAGAAGCCGGTAAAGTGATTGTGAATGAGTTAGTTGAAGGCCAAATTCAAGGCGGTCTTGCTATGGGAATTGGCCATGCATTGCATGAAGAATTACCCCCATTTGAAGCCGGCGCTGGTAATGGCACCTGGAATATAAATCGTTATAAGGTGCCGTTAGCGCGACATGTTGGTGTTTGGAGCCAGCGACATACTATTTTACCGCAGTTGTCCGAAACCGATCCTAGCCGCGGCATCGCCGAAGTGGTGATGATACCTGTTGTTTCCGCGCTGGTTGAAGCCGTTTACCAAGCTACCGCAGTGCGTTTTTACGAACTACCAATGACAGCGAAAAAAATCAAGGAGGCCATGGCATGAGCCAGTCAATTAAGTTAACCATAAATAACCAAGCTGTGGGCCCGATTGACGTTGGCGATGGCATCATGATGATTGAGTTTTTGCATGAGTATTTAAACCTCACCGGGACTAAATTTGGTTGCGGCGCGGGTGTATGTCATGCCTGCACGGTAATCGTCGATGACGAACAAGGTATGAGCGAATCGGTTCGTACTTGCATCAATGGCGTCGAGCGTTTCAATGGCAAATCGATTCGCACTATTGAAGGTCATGCTAAGCAAAATGCCCAAGGTGAAATCACTGCACTTAGCCCTGTACAGCAAACATTTTTAGAACATTTCTCGTTTCAATGTGGTTGGTGTACTTCAGGCTTTGTCAATGAATCGACTGCACTGATTGAACGACTAGAGCGTAAACCTATAGCCAAAGATCAAGTTGAGCAAGTCATTGAAGATGCCTTGGGCGAACACGTCTGTCGTTGTACGGGTTATGTAAAATACTATGCGGCGATCAAAGATTTGATCCTCAAGACAGAGGGGCTAACCCTGTCATGAAGCCATTATATCAATGTAACTTAAGCCGTTTAATAAAGGCGCAAAAACATCTCCGCCAAAATCTTTTACTCAGCTTAGGCCTAAGTTTAGGCTTGGGTTTGTTCGCCTGTTCCAGCAGCGCGGCTGATAAGGCGAGCAATAACAGTAGCGATATCGAACGTGGGGCTTATCTGATGAAGATAGGCGACTGTGTGGCTTGTCATACCGCGGTAGGCGGACGAGAGTTAACCGGTGGACTGCCGTTCGAAACCCCGTTTGGGGCGGTATTCTCAACCAATATCACCTCAGATAAAGATACCGGAATTGGCAAATACAGTTATGACGAATTTTTTGATGCCATGCATCACGGTGTCGGTATTAACGGTAATTTGTACCCCGCTATGCCCTACACGTCTTATAGCCTGTTAACCGATGAAGATACCAAAGCGATTTATGCCTACTTGATGAGCACCAAACCCATCAAGCAAGCTAATCTCGACAATGATGTATCCTTCCCTTTTAACGTTCGATTTGGTCTCAAGGCGTGGAACTTAATCGCTCATGATGCTGAAAAATTTGCCCCCAAGAAAGACAAAAGTGAGCCCTGGAACCGAGGTAATTACTTAGTCAATGCGCTAGGCCATTGTGGTGAATGCCATACTCCTCGAGACAGCTTATTTGCCATGGAGCAGGATAAGCATTTTCAAGGCGCCGTTATCGAGGGCTTAGAAGCATCAGATATTACCCCTGCTGAACTTAACCGACAAAACTGGACTCATGACGATTTAAAGTCTCTGTTTACTGAAGGTTATTCTCGTAAAGGTACAGTATTTGGTGGCATGTATCCTGTGGTATACCACAGCTTTAGTCACTTAACCGATGCCGACATGCATGCAGTAAGCAATTACTTACTTGATACTGACGAGACTGTAGAAGCCAAACCACTGACCTTTAACGGCCACCAGCGTGAATTACCAGGATATAACCTATACATGGGATATTGCGCTGGATGTCATGGTCAAAATGGTGAAGGTCGACCTAATGTTGCTCCGGCAATGGCCGGTAACGCCACATTAGATAAAGCCAGCCCGCACAATATTGTTGCGGTAATGCTTAAAGGTATAAAGAGCCAACATTACAATACCACCACCAGCTTTTATGCCATGCCTGGTTATGCCGATGAGTTAAGTGATGAACAGCTTAAAGACTTAAGCAATTATCTGCGCGTCACATGGAGTAATCAGCCAGGTGATGTAGATTTGAATACAATTAATGATTTAAAAGAAGTGATATTCGAACGCGATTAACCATTTGAGTCCGTTGTAGAATATCCGTTTAAGCAAAAGCCGACATTTGGTCGGCTTTTTGTTTCACTAACGATTAATGGCAAAACTAACGCCATAACAAGGTTTACCCAACGAGGTTACAACACATCGTTAAGGTCTTGTATTGCATCAATCACCATACCCGTACCAATGCTAATCAACAGCAAATCAGTCCCAACACGGACAATCTTTTGTCCTTCTGGCGTACGACCTAGCTGAACAGTAAGCGCTGATGGTACATCGTAGTAAACAACATCAGCAGGTAACGAGTAGCCTTTTCGCCATTGCTTAGCACTGCCCGGTGGTTGGCAACGATTGTGTTTTTTGGCTAATCCTGGTGGACAATGCTTAGCATCACGGTTGGTATAATAGTAATTATTAACGATGACTTGGCGATCGTTACTAAAATAGGTCTGATAAGTTTCTTCCTGTTCGTGATCATGCTTCTTGTCATGCTTTTTTTCATGTTTTTCAGATTTATGTTTACCGCTATTACCATGCGAGTCGTTGTCTTTAGCAACGCTGTAACCGGAAGCACACACCATTAAGGTGCTGATAATGATGAGAGGTAGTATATGTCGATTCATAAAATGGATTCCTTTGCGATTAAATAGGCGCTTGTCATAATAGTTAACCAGCGATATGCCTGACCGTTAAAAAAACCAATACTATTAATATTACGGTTGATATGGGTGCAAAGGTAGTTGTATTGCGCTCTATTGTCGACACTAATCTATATTATTGTTAATTAATGTTCGCGTAGAATCGTTACTTTTGTTTCAATACCAATTGTGAAAACAACACCTTATTCGTTCCGCATAACCCCAGCAATATTTGATGTTTTAATCCTTATGACGTTACTCGTTAAGACTTTTTTATCGATGATAAAGGGACACAGAAAAGCAGCGAATATACAAAAAATTGATAAACAAGAGTGCGTTTGCCCCTTTAGATTTTAATAATACCGTTAACACCCAACGATTACCGTTGTGATGACAGGCTCTCCAGTACTCTGCCAGTGATACTGAAAGTAACAACTGGTTGCAATAACTTCGGCTGCAGTAGGCTCTGCAAGGGCAAGTGCACTTTTGGGGGCTGCAACAACAGCATAGCTGCTATTAGATGTAAAAATGCGATATGACCAATCATTCATTTCTAACCCAGCCGCTTTAAAGATTTCTGACGACGTTGTATAACCGGCATTAAAACCGCTACCACTAGTATTGGCCGCTGCGGCCCAAGGTTGGTAATGACTGCCTTTAACACCCGAGAATTCAACCGTATCTGTAAGCGCATTGCCTGAGGTTAATGTTTTTGTTTTAAATAACATCACTGCTGTTTTAATTGAGCCTGTGGCACCTTTGATTGCTGCAATATGTGCATCTGTTTTTAAATTAATAAACTTAGGCGCTGCGACAACAGCCAATACGCCAAGAATAATAATGACAACGACAAGCTCTATAAGGGTGAAACCGGATTGACGAGAGGAAACGATACTGCGGTTAAGTTTGATCATATGATGAATGCCTCCTGATACAGTAAACAAACTGCTCAGCTAGAAAGAGTTTACTTAAAACAATTACATGAGACGTTATTTTAACCTAAACACGAGCTTAAGTTATAGAGGCTTTCATCATAGTTTTGCGTATTGAGCCTTGTTGTATTGAGCCTTGTTGTATTGAGCCTTGTTGTATTAAGCCTTGTTGTATTGAGCCTTGTTGTATTGAGCCTGTTGTATTAAGCCTTGTTTAGCACCTAGGTTATTTAGCCTTTAATGCCTGTTGCGAAAATAAAATACCATCCCAGCCATGTTGCATAAACTGACGAATATTTTGATGATCCGTCCCTTGCGGCGTCGCCACAACATCTCGGTAATGTTGGCCAAACATAGCCAAGGTTTGTTGCACCGTTAACTGATGAATTTGCCCAAACGCAAACACCTTACAAGAACCAGAATTTTCTCCAGCTTCATTAAGCTGATCACCATTTTTAAATGCACTTATCGTGAAGTCATACTGGCCATCAATGACAGCCATAGTCTCTTCAAAACGGATAGTATCTGCTTGCGATGTTAGCGATGAAATAAACGGGTTAATAGCCGTTGATGGCATAAAATTGGCCCTGCCTTAATTTAAAGTTAAAGTTAAAGTTAAAGTTAAAATAAAATAAAATAAAATTAAAAGAAAAATAAACAGTAAAACTCCCGACACTATAGTTCGAGACCTTATCAAAATGATCACATTTACTATAGTGAAAAAGACTCAAGCAAACGATTAAAAAGCTCAAAAGCAAAGCGAGGCCCATACCCTCTGTAACTGCCTACTACAATGTTAAATTCAATAAAGTTTGCAAGCATAGACCATCGACACTTAATCCAACTTTAGTGCAGTAAAATCTGGCCGTGGTAACCTTTCCAACTTACTGTATAAATACATCACCACCAACGACAATAATGCGCCGATGATAAACAACCAATATCCACCAAGATGATCCAGTATAATCCCGCCGCCCAGCGGCGCAAATGCAAACCCCAAATCATAAAATGAAGCTGCGCCAAAGTACGCGCCACGTAAATGTTTAGGGGCTAGCCTGTCAATGTGCACGTTCATCGTTGGGAATAAAATGGTTTCTGCTAGGCTCATAACAACAACAGCGCCAATCCAGCCCCAAAACAAATCAATGGGGTTATACGCTAACCAAACTTGTGAACAAACCAACAGCATCAATCCAAACTGAATCCGATGCACCAAACTGTAACCAGCCATTAATCTTAACAATAAAAATTGGGTCGAGATAATGACTAAGGCATTGGTAAAAATCATTGCAGAAATCAGTGTTAATAAATCGGGGGCATTTGAACGAGTAAGATATTGGATCAGCGAACTGTCCATTTGCGCGTAAATAAACATACACAAAATGTTTGCAAAAATAAGACCTTGCAGTAATTTATCTTGCCATAAAATCGACATTATTTGCTTTCGATTCATCATAGCAGGTTTACGCTTAACAGCAGCTGTTGCATCGCCCATAACTGGAATGAGTCCATCTGCAACCAGCTCTGGAGCCGATGAATGAGTCTGGCGAGCTTGATGCCTAAAACCCCAAAATAATAACCCCAATAAAGCAGCAAAAGCCGCAGCGGTAATGTAAAAACTCGATTGTTTTCCGGTTAAGCCCAACCATATTCCTAACATTGGCCCTACGGCGCAACCTACGTTAACGATAAAATACAGTGATTGCATCGCCAACTCACGGGTTTTAGGATCGTCAATAATGTCGCCAATGGTGGCAGACGTTAGTGGCCGCCATATTGCAGTCGCAATAGAACACAGAGTCATGACGACAACATAGCCTTTGACGGAATCGACTTGCGCCAGTAATGAAAACGAGATGATATAAAGCACACCGGTAAAGTACATTAGCTTGTGGCGGCCGATTCGGTCTGACAGTGCACTACCAATAAAGCTGGTAAATACCGATATAATCGCAGCACTCGATAGTACTAAACCCACTTCTGTGGCGCTTAAAGCAAATTTTTCATACAAAATGACAGCCAAAAATGGCCACACCATGTAATAACTACCGCGAGTAATAAACGAGCCAAATAACAGTATCCACATTAATCGTGGAAATTGCTTAAACCGCGCTACAGAAATATCGCTATGCACTTTTTATCCTTAAAGAGTGATGCTGAAATAGATTATGACAGACTAAATTGATGGGGTTGTTATAGAGCTAATCCTAACGGCATTTGCGCGGATGAACCACTATTTATTGCCTAATCCTATGTTATTACTGATCATATAAGCTAATAGCTGTTTTTCATCGGCTCTATTTGACAGCGATAATCCTTGAACCACACCTTGTTGATCACTTTGGTTACGGTGCTGCCCTAATTTTTGCTTACCTTGTAACTCATCGATGACAATCTTAAAACCAACAATGCCCTTGGCTAGTTTTTGTTGGTAATCATCGGCAATAAATCCACCACTTTGTAGTAATGAAGGTTCATATTGTTGGATGGTAGATTCGAATACTTGTGCGGTGATCGCATCATCAGTTAATTCAATAATGCCTTTTGCATGTACTACGCTGTAATTCCAAGTCGGAACCGCTGGATAGGAGTCATACCAAGTGGGTGAGATAATACCAATTCCAACAATTATGTGACATTTCAGAGTCGCTCAGGTTTTTCAGTTTGCGGCGCATTGTTGAAAGAATGGTCGTTCCCTTATAAAACAATGCAACAAAAAAGTGGAAAGCCTGAGAGCCTCCCGCAGGGCGGGTTTCAGCACTCTCTATGCTACTTAATAAAATTTTGACGTAGAACAACTATGCCTGCAATCTTATTACTTGCCTATAGAGTGCTGAATTCCCGCTGAATGGCCAAATAATTGTTGGAGTTGGTATCAGCGTGCGGGCCATTGAAAATACAAAGGACTCTAGTACCCGCAATACTTTTCCAATGCGGATTACTACGAGCAAAATGGCCATACAAGGTACCATTTTCACCCTCCGAGGCAATGAGTAATAAAGGCAAGTGCGAGCCCTCTAAATCGTTAGACACAACAGTCGCAAAACCATATTGGTTAATAAACTGATGGATTAACTCTCTGACTCCCATATCCCACTTATCAGGCACTTGCATCATTCACTCTTTACTAAAATAGTCTATAAAGTCTTTATAGTGAATCTGACGAATAAATGCCATCGTTTTATGGGTTTGTAGCGATTATTACAAATGGCCTACTTTGACCAAAATCACCGTGTCTTGCTCCACATACGGATTATGCTGACTTAAATGCGGACTACGGATCCACGTACCTGCAGGATAGCGACCCTGTTCATCGATAAACTCTCCGCTAATAACATAGATTTCTTCGCCGCCAAAATGACGGTGCGGTTGAAAATGTGTCCCCGCAGGCCACTTAACTAATGCAGTCGACTCAGTACCATGTTGGTGTAGCGGCATAACCTGCAACTGACCATGACCCGGCAACCATTCTGTCTCATTGGTATTAATGGCCACTTGTTGTGAGTCTGTAGGTTGAAACTGGTGCAGCTTAACCAACAACGTACAACCTTCTACGCTAAATGGCGCATGGACAAAACCTTCAGGATTACGCAAATACGTGCCTGCAGGATAGTCACCGGTTTCATCAGAAAACACCCCGTCGAGCACTAAAATCTCTTCGCCTAACGGATGAGGGTGTGAGTTAAATTTAGCACCAGCTTGATAGTTTACAATGCTGGTCGCATGACCACGCTCTGCTTCTTCACGCGCTAAGCGTTTACGTAATACGCCCGCTGCGGGGCTATTTTGCCATTCAAGATCGGCAGTGTTAATCACCACTCGTTGGCTAAAATCCATGTTTAACATATTGCTACCTTACAACCGTTTAATTGCCATTAGTGTAAGGCTTTAACAATCGATAAAACAGCAGGTACTTTATGGTACCTATAGATATTAATAAGCCAATATTAAAAGTGTATTGATAAAAAAAGCCCATTCAACAAAGTGAATGGGCGTTAATTGTGGTCATTCAGCAGTTAAATACTGTTATTCAGAATCGCTTGGCGTTGTTTTTTATAGGCTTTAGCCGATGCAGGGATCGGTGTTGTACGCCCGGTTTCTAGCCAGTTCTTTAATCGGTTGGCATCTGCCATGTGGGTGTATTTACCAAATGAGTCCAGTACCACAAATGCCACTTTACGCTTGTTCATTTCAGTTAACATCACTAAACAATGGCCCGCTTTATTGGTAAAGCCCGTTTTGGTTAATGCAATATTCCAATTGTTTTTAAATACCAGTTTATTGGTGTTTTGAAAATCTAAGGCATAACGTGGTGATTCAAAGTTAACGTGCTTTTTAGTGGTCGAGCTCAGCTTGCCTAATAACGGATACGTTTGACTGGCTTTAAGCAATAATATGAGATCGTTAGCGCTAGATACATTGTCAGGTGACAAGCCTGTTGGTTCAACATAACGGGTTTGGCTCATGCCCAGTGCGGTCGCTTTGTCGTTCATTGCACGCACAAAAGCCTTAAATCCACCTGGATAATTATGTGCAAGTGAGGTCGCGGCACGATTTTCTGACGACATTAATGTTAATAGCAACATGGTTTCACGAGTCACCACGCTGCCTAAACGCACTCGTGAATAAATATTGCGCATCACAGGTGAGTCAGTAATTTTTACTGAGATTTTTTCATCTAATGCAAGCTTGGCATCCAATGTCACCATGGCAGCCATTAACTTGGTCACTGAGGCAATAGGCACAGGTTGATTTGGATTACTTGAATATAAAACTTCATTGGTGGCTAAGTCGACCAACATAGCACTACCGGAGGCTAACTCTTGTTGAGGTTTGATTTGCACAACTTGTGCTGCAAAAGACATTGGGCTGCTCAACGAAGTTGAACATAATAAAGCGCAGGCAAAAAAGAAACGAAGTTTCATTAACATCACTTGAAAAATAAACCTAATAAGTCCACTGAGTATACGATAAAGGATTAGACCGACAATAGATAAATAATCACTATTAGTAAGTTTTTAGTGAATTTGGCGCAGTTTGAGTCAAAAGCATTCGCAATGACTCATCTCAATCCGGCTCAAGCTAAGTGATAAACAGCTAAACGATAACCCTGCATTCGCCAAGCGAGCTATTTTAGTCATAGTGTTGGCAATCGATTAGTGAGGTCTTTGTTATTGAATAAAGGGCACAAGAAGATGAGCTTCAGCACAGATAACGCTTTTTGTTGTCTTCATGTTAAGATTGAATAAGTCGTTTAAAAAGAGAGTATAGATGGACATTAACTTGCGTTTTTTTAGTCGATTAAACCCATGGCTCAATAGCTTATTGACCTCTAAAGCTACCCTAAAAACAGAGGCTGATGAAGCGCAAAAAGGGCAGATGTCGCTCAAGACTATCGCCAACCAATATCCGCTTCAAACTCGTCGGGGTCCAATTACTCAGGTGATGCTATATCAGTCACTTTATGCCAGTGATGATTTCGTTGGCCGAGAAAAACAACTCAAGCAAATTACCGATGTGATAAACCAATGGCGTAATCATCACGGCGAAATCAGTGCCATTGTCTCGCCTGCTGGAGCTGGAGGATCATCTTTTTTAGGCCAACTGCCGCCTTTACTGCAAACCATTATCGCCGAAGACACTAAAAAAGCACCGATGCCTGACGTAAAACCGTTGCCGTCCAAGTGGCTATTGATGAGTTTTTATCAAGCGCCATTAGGCGCAAATGACGCGATAGCCCATGTTTGTTATTGTTTTGGTATTACGCCACCAAACACCATCACCGAAACGATTGCCGCCATCAACCAGCAACCACCACAGCTAATTATGATAGATGATATGCACAAGCTGATGTTGAGAGTGATGGGAAATAATCAAGCCTTGGTAACCTTTGCAACTATCGTGATGGAAACGCGTAAACATCATTGTTGGATCATAAGCTGTGAAATATTTGCATGGCAACGATTAAGTGCACAGTACCAAATTCATCACTTTATTAAGCATGTTTTTCAGCTCGATTATTTCAGTGAAACCGAATTAGCCACAATACAAACAAAGCATCTGCTTGATTTAGGGTTAATCAGTAACGACGTGATGACCAAAGAAACCGCTACTGCAGCCGATAAAAACACCAAAAAAAACACTGCACAGCAAGCTGAAAAAACCAACAATAATCAAGCGGATATTGTAAATCCTTATAAAGACCAGCTAAAACAGCTGTACACTATCAGCCAAGGGCACCCCAAATTAGCATCATTGTTGCTACAGTATTCTCTCGCGCACCAAGTCGATATCGGTTCGGATAATAGTTCAAATAGTCGTTCAAATAATGGCATTGATATTTGCCGCATTAACTCATCTGTATTGCAACAATGCCAAGACAATGACCTATTTTCATTAGCAGAGATTTATGTTCATGGTGGCTTACGAGTGAGTCAGCATGCACATATTTTTGTCATTACGATTGAACAAAGCAGCTTGCAGTTAGAATATTTAGCTCGCCAAGGACTCATTATTGCGCAATATTCACAACAAGATTTTGCCGAGCATTTCTACTTTATTACTCCAACCTTAAGTAAAATTGTCGCCAGCCATTTGGTGAATCACAATAAGTTGTTTAATTAAACGAGGCGACTATGGAAGATTCCCGTAAAGCATTACAAGCATTTTTAGAGATCATTTCGTTTGACCGAATAATCAGTATTTTACTGCTGTGTCTAATGGCGTGGCTGTTATTGGTACTGATCCAATTTTGCTTAAATCAACTGAATAAAGCCTTGCCTAAATACCGCTTAATTTGGAATCGGTCATACCCTTTTGTGCGTTTATTTGTGTGGCTGAGTGTGATTGTTTATTCGATCGTTGGCATTATCGATCCACATGAGAACTTAATCCTTGCAGTGGTAGGTTCAATCAGTATTGTGGTGGGTTTAGCGACCCAAGAACCAGCCAAAAACATGATTGCTGGGTTTATTATTATGATCAACCCGCCTTATCGCGTTGGTGATATGGTAACGTTATCTGGACATTATGGTGAAGTCATTAAACTGGAATGGAGCGTAACTTGGCTGCGTACCTTTGATGATAATACCGTGATGGTGCCTAATGCTGAGGCGTTAAAAACTGCAGTATCCAATGCAAATAGCGGCGCTTTAGATGAAATGGTGGTAGTGAGTTTTACCATTCCAATGAATGCCGATCACAACAAAGCCATCGCGCTGGCCAGAGAAGCAACGCAATGCTCACCATATACCTTTTTAAATAAGCCCATTATTGTCAACTTAGGTAACGAGCACGACTTTGGCCAGTTTTTACAAACCATCACAGTCAAAGCGTATGTGATGGACGTAAGATTAGAGAAAAAGTTTATCAGTGACATCAATATCAGGGTATTAAGCGCATTTAAAAATGCCCAATTTTATGATGTACAACAAACGGTATTTCAGTAATTTACGCTATAATCGACTCAATTGTTAGATAACACTTTTTGATTGTTAAAATGGAGAATTTGCTATGACTCAAGATGAAATGAAGAAAGCGGCAGGTTGGGCAGCGCTGCAGTATGTCAAAAAAGACACCATCGTCGGTGTAGGTACAGGCTCTACAGTCAATCACTTCATTGATGCACTTGCCACCATGAAAGATGACATCGAAGGTGCGGTATCAAGCTCTGAAGCATCAACGAAAAAACTCATCGAACTCGGAATTGAAGTATTTGATTTAAACAGTGTTGATTTGATTGATGTCTATGTTGATGGCGCGGATGAGATTAACGACCGCATGGATATGATTAAAGGTGGCGGAGCTGCATTAACGCGCGAGAAGATTGTCGCGGCGGTAGCTAAACGGTTTATTTGTATTGTAGATAATACCAAACAAGTGCCCATTTTAGGTGAGTTTCCGTTGCCTGTTGAAGTCATCCCGATGGCACGATCTTATGTGGCGCGTGAGTTGGTAAAATTAGGTGGCGACCCCGTTTACCGTCAAGGCGTAATAACCGATAACGGCAACGTTATTTTAGATGTCTACAATATGAAAATTTTAGACCCTAAAGTGATGGAAACTAAAATCAACGCCATTGTCGGTGTAGTGACTAACGGTTTATTTGCTAACCGCGGTGCCGATGTACTACTAGTAGGCACCCCTGATGGCGTTAACACCATCACACTGTAAAAACTAAACCATTCGCTTGATTAACTTGAATGTTTAGCAACAGCACAAAAAAATGGCCTAGCATTACTGCTAGGCCATTTTTTATCTGTTTTAGTCTCTGTTTTAGTCTCTGTTCTGCAATGACAACGAATTACACTGTGAACTGGCTCACCGCTTCATGCAGTGCTTTGGCTCGTACTCTCACATCTTCAGAAGCCGCGGCATTCTCTTCCGCTGCTTGCGATGATTCATCAGCAATATCACGGATAACCACCACGTTTTTACCCACTTCTGCGGCAACCATGCTTTGCTCCTCAATTGCAGCAGCAATTTGAGTACTCATGTCCATAATATTGGTCACGTCATTGGTAATGGTTCGTAAAACATCACCAGCGATGGTGGCTTGTTCAGCACTCTCTCGCCCTTGTTGTTGGCTTTCGTGCATAAGGTTAACAATCGAATGAGTTCGCGCTTGTAAGGTTGAAATGATGCTGGAGATTTCTTGAGTCGACGTTTGTGTTCGCAAGGCTAGCGTGCGCACCTCATCGGCAACAACCGCAAAACCACGGCCTTGTTCCCCCGCTCTTGCTGCTTCAATCGCCGCGTTTAATGCCAATAAGTTTGTTTGATCAGCAATGCCTCTAATCACATCAAGCACACTGCCAATAGTGACACTGTCTCGCTCAAGTTCAGTAACTACAGCGGCTGAATCGGCTAATTGCTTCGCTAGCAAGTTTATTTTTTGAACGGTGAGTTCTACGCCCTGTTGACCAGATTGAGCATTCTCATGAGTTTGGCTGGCTTTACTGGCCGCCAATTCAGTATTCTTGGCAATTTCGTCAATGGTAGCCCCCATTTCGGTAACGGCTGTAGCGACCATGTCGGTTTCATTAAGCTGACGTAACACGCCTTCTGAAGCTGTCATAGCATTTCGAGACAGCTCTTGGCACGACTCATTCATTACGGTAACCGACTCGTTCACTTGTTGGATCAATTCTTGAAAAGTCATGACCATTTGGTTGAAGTGATAGGCGATTTTCGATAATTCATCATTACCAGAATCATCACAACGCATTGATAAGTCTTTACTTTTTTCAATTGAAGAAATTACATAGGTAATATCTTGCACCGGCTTAATAATACTACGAATAATTAAATAGGTGAAAATACACAGTACTGCAGCGATTAACAAAAATATGCTTAAGCCAATAATAAAAGCCTGATTTTTACCATGTTCAATTTCGGCCAAGGTTTCCTCTCGCAGGGTAACGGTATCATTATCGGTTTGATGAATTTTATCCCGCAACTCGGCCATTTTACCGTCTTCGTCCGACAGACCAAATAGCACTTCTTTATTGACTAAATTGTTAAAATTCACTCGATAATCTTTAATATCTGCAGTCAATTGCTCTTTGTCAGAGAAGGACAAAGTAGACTGTTGTACTTGAGCTAAAAAACGGCCAATTCCGTCATCAAAAGCTTGTACATATTTAGGACCACGACGGAGCATAAAGTCTTTCTCACTGCGACGCAGCTGAAGCATAGCCACCAGCAGGGCATCATCGGCATTGCCACTCAGCACAGTTTCGACTTTTTTAACTGCCAAACGCAAATCGCCATATAAACCTGACTCGGGAGTTAGGCCTATCTCAACTTTTAGCGCGATGAGCTCATGGAATATCGTTTTATAATCATTGAGGTTGTTTTCAAAATCATCTAGAGCATCAACATTCATATCTTGATGCTCTAGCGCGACACGTACTTCGGCCATATAAGCCAAAATATCATTCATGCTATGTTTGAATTTTTCAATATAAACAGTGTCGTTACGATGGAGGAAATCCTTTTCTTCAGTACGTAATTCAAGCACTTTTTTTTCAATTTCAACAATACTGCTCGATGCGGTTGATAATTCCAACAGGACTGATTCAGAATAATTTTGTAACCCGAACATCGCGAGTACTGAGGAGATTGAAATGAGCGAACTTAAAATAAGTTTCGAACGAATAAGCATATTTTCTACCACCCCAAAGTAAGATTTAACGTTATTGTTATTGTTATTGTTATTGTTATTTTTTTGTCATTTTATAGTTGTTTTGTAGTTATTTTTAGATCATTGCTGCAACGAAAGTATAACATCTAGTTATCGGCAAACATAAGTAAAGCTAAACTCTTTTAAAAATAAGTGATTATTTATAATCACTCATATAAACCTTTTGCCGACTTGAGGCTGTCAAATAACTACACCATCATATTGGACATGTTGTGACATTAAGGATGCCGCTATTAATCAGTCAACAAACGAGCAATTAAGCCACTTAGCGGCACTTGACGATAATCAGTTGGTCGCAATAGCGGTTACTGGATGCAAGCAGGCGTTCCAGCAACTCTATAGCCGCCATCATAAGCGGGTTTATGCCATTTGCTTTAGATTGAGTGGCCAAGCTCACCTTGCAGACGATATAACTCAAGTGTGTTTTATACGCTTATGGCATAAATTGGACCAATTCAGAGGCGACAGCCAATTTACCACCTGGTTGCATCGCTTGTGCGTCCGCCAAGCGATTAACGAACTAAAGGTACAACAATCGTGGTGGCGACGCTTTATACCGACAGAGCAACTTGAGCCGCAGGACATACCCACGGTTGCCTTTGATGAATATCACCAATTGGATAAGTGTATTGCCAAATTACCTCAACGGACTCGTATGGTATTTGTACTGTGTGCAATTGAAGGTTATCAACATAAAGAAATTGCCGCCCTACTCAACATTGCCGAGGGCACGAGTAAAGCGCAGTACCATAATGCTAAACAATTTTTACAGGAGATGCTTGCATGAACCCGTCACCGCAAGACCTAGATAGCCTAATCAAGTCATTGCCGCTAGAGATGCAACCTACAACCGATTTGTGGCCAGCGATTGCAGCTAAGTTACCACCTCAATCTCAGCAAAAAAAACATCTGGTTCGCCCTTGGCTTATCGCCGCTAGCGTTGCAGTTTTTTGTATGCTGACCATCCTGCTTTGGCAACGCCCAGAGGGTAATTCATTGCTGCCGCAAACTGCCACAATAACCTCAACCGCCCCAGGGTCGACATTGAATACTGAGGTAAGCCTAGTAACATCACCAACCCACACCCAGGCAACATTAGCTGAGACAACATTAGCTGAGCTAGTCGATCAAATAGCCATGACTCATCAGAGCCAACTGGATGTTTTTAATCAAAACCAATACACCGTGAGTTGGCAATTATCATCAACTGATGCTCCACAACAGATACAGAGCGATATTAGCCAAGCATTAGCCGAGCTGGATACCGCCTCAAAACAAGTACAAGCAGCATTGAAACAACAACCGACTAATCAACAAATGTGGCAATTATGGCGCTGGATCATGCAACGTCAAATAACCCTATTGCAGCAAGGCCAAAAGCTCCCATTTACGTCTAAACGGACACCACAAGGAAATACAATATGAGCATTCTTAAATACGTGTTAATCGTGCCGTTAATCGGTATCAGTTTTATCTCCATGGCCAAAGAAGCCGTTGACCAACAATTAACGGTCACAGATAACCCTTCGGTCAGCATGAAAATACAACGGGGTAACGTTGAGCTCGTCAGTTGGGATAAAAATAGCATTCAGATTAAAGGTGAACTTGATGAGTTAAGCCAAGGCTTAATATTTGAGGTTAAAGGCAATAGCGTTATTGTAGAAGATAAATTACCCCGCAGTTATCAGGGCAGTAATAAACAAGGGTCACAACTGACCATTTACCTGCCTAAACAGCTAGGTTTAGATGCCGAGGGAGTATCAGCCAGTTATCAATTATCACAGCTAAATGGCCAAATATCGTTAGCGTTAGTCAGCGGCAACATTAACGCCCAACAACTTAGTGGCAATACTAAACTCACCACGGTGTCAGGCAATATTAATACCTCTGAGCTAGCAGGAAAAATTAACCTCGAAACAGTATCGGGCGATATCACTGATAGCAATAGCCAAGGCGAGGCTGAGCTGCGCTTAGTCAGTGGCGAACTAAAAAGCCAAAGCGCTTTTACACATTTGTCTGTCGACCAAGTGTCTGGTGACATAACCGCAATCGTTAACCAAGTCACTGAGTTGAATATTGTTACCATCAGTGGCGATGCACAATTAACCTTAGGGGCTGATTTAAACAAAGCTCAACTCGAAACCATAAGTGGAGATATGGCACTAACGTTTGCTGCTATGCCTAACATCAGTTTTATGATTGATGGCGGCCCTGGTGGAAAAATAGACAATCAATTAACCGATGATAAACCGCTAAAACAAAAGTACTCACCAGCCAAAACGTTGCAGTTCAAAACTCAAGCTGGCACAGGTCAAGTCAACATCAATACCATTAGTGGCAAAATTAGCCTGACTCAATAAGTGTAAAATAACATTAGCTCGGGGTAAGCGATGCTTATAAAAGAGCGCTTTGCTCGCAATTGATTCTGTCTTGAAAAAGTGATTTTGTATTGAGTAGAAATTGATTTGCAATGAGCAGATAAAGAAATGCCCGGTAATCATTATATGGTGACAACCGGGCACTTTTATATATTCAAATAATGACTACACAGATTTCATTTCAGCATCGGTTAAAAAGCGCCATTCACCTGCGGCTAAGTCCGTGTTTAACTCGATATCACCTACCGCTTCACGGTGTAAATTAACCACTCTATTACCCACCGCGGCAAACATACGCTTAACTTGATGGTACTTACCTTCGCTAATCGTCAATCGCACATGAGTTGAGTCAATAATATCGAGCAAAGCAGGCTTGGTCAGCTCATCTTCATTGCGCAGCTCAACACCATCGGCAAATACCTGGATTAAACTGTCATCAATAGGTTCGGCTAATTCAACCAAATAGCGTTTGCCACAATCTTTTTTTGGCGAAGTGATTTTATGCGACCACTGACCATCGCTGGTAATTAACACTAAGCCTGTGGTGTCGACATCTAATCGACCAGCAATGTGCAAAGTGTCCATTTTCTCAATATCAATCAAACTCAATACGGATGGATATTCTTCATCGATGGTTGAACAAATGGTGTCTACCGGTTTGTTTAACATGATGTAACGCTCGCCAATCACGCTAATTAATATGCCGTCTAAATGCACCGACATTTGTGGTAGTACTTTAAAACCTGAGTTTTTGACCACAACACCATCACAGGTAACGTCACCACGATGCAAGGCTCTCTTGGCCAATGACCGAGTCAGTTCGGTACTTTCACAGATAAATTTGTCTAAACGCACAATGATTACTCAATCTAAAAATATTGACGCTATTATGCTGCTTACACGCTTAAATAGAAATCAATCACCGATATTTTTCACCGCTAAGGTAATTTTTGGTTACACATCCTCACAAAAAACACACTAAAAAGGCCTCCTTGCGGCTTGTTTTATAGGCGGATAAGGCCTTAACATACAATTCACAATAAAAGTAATAGCTTTTCCCTTTGGATAAAGGGGTTATTACTGAATTAAGCGACACTGATCGCAATGCCCCATTGAAGGGCTTTTTACATCAAGCAAAGGAAACAACATGAGAAAATTGGTTATTGGCGGTCTATGCGCCTCATTAATTGCAGGCTTGAGTGCTTGTAGTGATGACAAGGCAGTCGTTACGCCTGCTGCAGATGTCGCAAAAACAGCTACTGCTGCTGCAGTAGAAAAAGCACTTACGTCTGGCATCACGTTTGACAACATCGACAAGTCAGTGCGCCCACAAGACGATTTTTATATGTATGTTAACGGCGCATGGATGAAAAATGCAGAAATCCCTAGCGACCGTACCAACATTGGCGCATTTTACGACTTACGTGAAAATGCACGTGATGATGTTAAAGCCATTATTGAAGATTTAAGCGCGACGCCGAATCTAGCCGATGGCACAGATGAACAGAAAGTGGCTGATTTATATCGCTCATTCATGGATGTTGAAACGCTTGATAAATTAGGTATTGCACCAATCCAAGCTGATTTGGATAAAATTGCAGCCCTGAAAGATAAAAAAGAATTAACCGCATTTTTTGGTGAAAACCAAGCAAACGGTGGCGGTACACCGCTAGCATTCTATGTTGAAATTGATGCTAAAGATTCAAGCCGTTATGCCACACACATTTGGCAATATGGTTTAAGCCTGCCAGAGAAAGATTACTACTTTAATCAAGAAGAACGCTTCGTCAACATCCGTAAAGCCTACGTTGAACACATTGAGAAAATGTACAACCTTGCTGGCTTACCAAATGCAAAAGCCAACGCTGAAGCCATTCTTGCACTTGAAACTCAAATTGCAGAAAAGCATTGGGACGTTGTTGAAACGCGCGACAGTACTAAAACATACAACCTATACCAAGTTAAGAATTTGCCAGAATTGGCTTCAGAAATTAACTGGGATGGTTATTTAGCGGCGCTTGGCGGCGACAAGCAAACAGATATCATTATCAACCAACCAAGTTATATCCAAGGCTTAAACGAGGTGCTTAAAAATAACGACCTTGATACTTGGAAAAACTACATGACTTGGATGGCATTAACTCATAATGCCAGCAATTTATCTGAAGCATTAGATAACGAAAACTTTGAGTTTTTCTCTAAGACGCTTAATGGTCAAGAAGAACAAGAACCTCGTTGGAAGCGTGGCGTGAGCACTGTGAGTGACACGCTAGGCGAAGTAGTGGGTAAAGTGTATGTGAAACGTCACTTTGCACCAGAAGCTAAAACCCGCATGGAACAGTTAGTTGAAAACCTACGTGGCGCTTATAGTTCAAGCATTGATTCATTAGATTGGATGAGTGCTGATACTAAAGTTGCTGCAAAAGATAAATTGGCTAAGTTTAATCCTAAAATTGGTTACCCGAACAAATGGGATGACTACAGCAAACTAACCATTAAAGCAGATGATTTAGTCGGTAACGCCAAGCGTGCAGCGATTGTTGAGCATAACAAAAGTCTTGCTAAGTTAGGCCAACCAATTGACAAAGACGAGTGGCACATGACGCCACAAACCGTTAACGCTTACTACAACCCAACCATGAACGAAATCGTGTTCCCTGCTGCGATTTTACAACCGCCTTTCTTCAACTTAGAAGCTGATGATGCGGTTAACTATGGTGGTATTGGTGCTGTTATTGGCCACGAAATGGGCCATGGCTTTGATGACCAAGGTGCTAAATTTGATGGCGAAGGTAACATGCGTGACTGGTGGACCGAAGCTGACTTAAAAGCATTCGAGTCAAAAGGCAATGCATTAATCGCTCAGTACAATGGTTATCAAGTGTTTGACGACCTACACGTGAATGGCAGCTTAACATTAGGCGAGAACATTGGTGACTTATCAGGTGTGACTATCGCCTATAAAGCTTACAAAATGTCACTTGACGGTAAAGAAGCACCAGTTATTGATGGCTTAACAGGCGATCAACGTTTCTTCATGGGCTTCACTCAAATTTGGCGTGTGAAGATGAAAGAAGAAGCCATGCGTAACCGCGTAGCAACTGATCCGCATTCACCTGGTCATTTCCGTGCATTAGGTGCGTTATCTAACATGCCTGAGTTCTACAGCACTTATGACGTGAAAGAAGGCGACAAAATGTACATTGAGCCTGCTAGTCGCGTAAAAATTTGGTAATCACCAAGACGAATGACTGACTTAGGTCACATTTACACACAAAAAAGGGCATCGAAAGATGCCCTTTTTTTATAAAAAAAACTAACCAATTGATAATAAAAACAAATACAACACAAAGCCACGTTAATATATATCATTAAACCTTGTTCATTCAGCCCCTATTCAGCCAAAAAGCGGTACATTGGGTTAACAGACATTATGCTGGAGCTATTCAATGAATAAGCTGTTTCGTACCTTCTTTATATTCTTAATTTTACTGTCTACACGTGGTGCTATTGCCCAGCCTAACGAGCTTAAATACACCAAGCTAGCTCAGCCATCTGACTTCAGCCAAAAATCATCTAATGATATTGAGCAGCTAATGGCGCTTTATGATCACAACAGCGACTTGGTGACACAAGATACCGATAACTTACATACTCTGATGTCTCGGGCACCGGCGGCGCAGCAAGAACTGATTGACCTACTTCACTTCATTGACCAATCAAGTAATACTAAAACCATTATTCCTGCGACCAAAAGTTATCAGCGTGCCTCTCAAAAAGTGCAAACAAAATTTAATGGCGACGCCAGCCAACTAACCGACATAGCACGGGCAAGTGTGGTGGCCTATGACGTAAAAAGCTTGCTATCAAGTTACCAACAGTTGAGCCAATACACCGAAATTGTGCAATTAAAAAATCGTTTTTCTCATCCTAAAGTGTCAGGTTATCGTGATTTAAATGTATTAGTGAAATTACCCGTTAGCCAAATGGTGGTTGAAGTACAATTTCATTTAAATGATATTGCCGACATAAAAAGTGGCCCTGAACATCATGTTTATGAGCAAATCCAACAGATAGAGTCTCAGGCGAAAGCCACATCTAGACACTTAAATGACATTGAGCAAGCCATGATAGCCAAGCTTCGTCAAGACTCGCACAAGCAGTATCATAAAGCGTGGTTAAGCTATAAACGTCAAAGTTTATATAGTTCACAACAACAAGTAGCATAAATACTGATAACTATCTTTATTATGAATAACTCACAACCCCTAACGTTTTTCTAATCACAGTAAGTTTCCACCCTTTTAGCGCTCATATGAGCGCTTTTTTTTTGCCAAACAAGATCCGCAACAATCACTTCTGCTATACTCGCGCCCATTACAAAACGATCTGCTGGACAATGCGATGAATGACATTATTGAACAACTACAAGAATTAAGCGAAACCGTACCGGTGCCGTTAGAATTGCCAACTTTTGAGCAACTTGTAGAAGTTGAAGAACAGATCTTAATTGGTTTACCCAACGATCTAAAAGAATTCTTACTGTATGGCAGCGATGTTATTTATGGCACGCTTGAACCTGTTACCGCTGCCGATCCATCTTCACATACCTACTTACCTGAAGTGGCTTGTTATGCTTGGTCTATTGGATTACCTCGCGAACAAATTGCCATTTGCCAAATCGGTGATAGCTTTTATTGTATTGATGAAGAAAGCCAAGTGTTGTTTTGGAAAAAAGGCCGATTTAGCGACAAAGTATGGGAATCATTTTGGCATTGGGCCGAAGACGTATGGCTTAATCGATAATCTTATTTATTAGCCTCGGTTGGAGTTAACTAACCCAACGCGAGATAATAAACGGTTATCAAACAAATTATCACTAACAATGAGAACGATCATGTCGAAAAATACCGGTTTAAATGCAATTGAAATTCAATGTTTACGTCAGTCTTTAGGCCTAACAACTGAACAGGTTGCTAGCATCACTAAAGCCAGTAATGAAGACGTGATGGCATGGGAATCTGGCGAGAAAGAAGCACCGATTCCGGCTCAAAAAAAGTTACTAGAAATCGATGATATTATCGAAATGCAAGTGCTCAACACCTCTGACGGTATTGAAGAGCTATTTAAAAAAGAGCCTAAGCGTCGGTTAGCCTTTGTGGTGTATCCGACTCAAGCGCTATATACCCAATACAATCCAGAATTTTTAAGCACTTTACCATTAACTGAATTGTACAATGCCGCAGCTTGGCGTATTAAAAAAGAATGTAAACTCGTACTTGAAGTGGATGTAAGCTTAGTCGCGCTCGATGCCGAAGCCTATAAAACTTATCGTGCTGATAACGGCATGAGCGAAAGCCGAGAAAGCCGTGCAAAATGGGCTGCTACTCAGTTATAAAAAACCTCCATTTTGACAGTCAATCACTAAAAGGAAGCTTCGGGCTTCCTTTTTAATAACGGTTATTTAGCGACATCGGCAAGTGCTACTGTTTTGGCGAGCGCAGCAGCCAAAGCAGGACGTTGCTTTAGCCTATCACGATACGCTGACAACTTGGGCGGAATGTCTTGCTTAAATCCCAAAGCCCACCCTAATGTTTGGCTTAATAGTATATCGGCGACCATTGGCTCGCAGCCACATACAAACCCAGACTCCGGTATCCAAGTTTCAGCAATAGCTGTCGCCTGATCAAACTCCCATTTAGCTACAGTAAACATAGTGTCTACACGCAGTTCTTTTGGCAACGCAAAACGATGCTTTGCAATACTCCAAATCGGTTGTTCAAGCTCACTAATGACAAAGCTCATCCAGCGTTCATGGATAGCAGACTCTTGAGTACCCGGTTTTGGCAACCATTTACCTTGGCCGTACTTTTCCGCTAAATAACGCATAATGGCCGCAGATTCGCTTAACACAAAATCACCCTCTGTGAGTACTGGCATTTTGCCACTAGGGTTAAGGGCTAAAAATGCGTCACCTTTATGTTCACCATTAGCAAAATCGATAGCATAAAACTGCCATGCAATACCTAACTCTTCTAAAAGCCAAGATACGCGTAGCGCACGACTTTTTTGGGTTCCGTATAACGTAATCATTTTGGCTCCATTTTGTATGATGAGGTTAATGAGAATAAAAAAGCCACATTGCACCTTAAGTGAATGTGGCTGTTGTTATCTTATGACGTTGTCATTAGAACTTCATTGTGAC
The DNA here is from genome assembly GCF_040310165.1 of Shewanella sp. AC91-MNA-CIBAN-0169. Lineage (NCBI taxonomy): Bacteria > Pseudomonadati > Pseudomonadota > Gammaproteobacteria > Alteromonadales > Shewanellaceae > Shewanella > Shewanella sp. AC91-MNA-CIBAN-0169. Next base: position 308,818 of record NZ_JBEOPM010000001.1, on the reverse strand, counting down.
TTTAGTATAAATATAACGGCCTAATGGGTTATGTACACCCATTGCGTAACCATATAGGTCTGCATCACCATCACCAATCGCAAATGATGGCTCTTCATCAAACACGTTATTAACACCTACAGATAGCTTAACCGTGTCATTGAAACGATATGAACCAGACATATCAACTAACAACTGTGCATCAACGGTACGGGTTTCGTTGAAATCTTCAAACTCGCCGATGTAACTTAAGTTAACGTTAGCGGCAAAGTCATCCATGTTCCAGTTAGTTGTAGCTAACCAGCGGTGTTGTGGATACTCATACTCACCAGTGTAATCAATGATCTCGCCATCAATTTCTTTTTCAAAGCTGATTAAGTAACTGTACTCTAGACCAAACTTAACGTCACCATAGCGGTTTAATTCAAGACCATAATGAGTTGATAAATCTACACCTTGAACTTCTTGTGAACCAATATTGACGAATCCAGATTTAATCACATCAAGCGGACCAAATGTCTGACCTGCTTGCGGTGCATTTCGCAAACAGACCGTACTGTTTTGATCATTACAATTTTCATCATAAAGAACCTGGTTTTGCAGTGAATCAATCTTGTGATCTTGGAGGATATTGTACATATCGACACCAATATCAAACTGCTGACTTGGAGCCCAAATCATGCCCACATTCCAGGTTTCTGACTCTTCTGCTTTAAGGTTAGGGTTACCGGCAAATATAAAGTTGTAATCCAATAACTCACAATCTACGTTATCAGCTTCACAACGATAGCTATCAATTAAAAAGTCACTTTTTTCAGATGGGCCTAAGCCTATTTGCGCTAACGATGGTGCACGGAAACCAGTTGACCAAGAACCACGTGCAGTTATCTCGTCACTAATGCCCCATTGGAAGGCAATTTTAGGGTTAGTGGTTGAACCAAAGTCACTGTAGCTGTCATAACGACCCGCTAACTGCAGTTCAAAGTTATCTGCAATAGGAATTGATAATTCTACATAGGCAGCATGTTGATCACGTGAACCAAATGCAGACACCGCTTCAGTACCAAAAATCAGACCGCGCTGGAACTGCTCATCTGGCACGTCACTAACGCTTTCTTCGCGATACTCTGCACCTGCAGCCATCATGATATCGCGGTCGGCGATAGTAAACGCATGGCCCGAAATACTCGCATCATAAGCTGTGATGCTCGACTTACCTTGTCTTACTAGGCTAGTAGTGATGCGATCAATTACATCTGCTGAGTTAATCGTGCCGCCAAAAGGATTGTAATTGCCGGCATCAATTTCGGCTTGTAAGTAATCAGTTCTTACCCAACCTTGTGAACGATCGCCTGTTTGAGTTGATTCACTGCGACCACGTTGCGCTGACACTTCCCAGTCCCAATCGTTTATTACACCGCGAAGACCGGCAACAATACGCATAGTATCTGATTCAATATCCCAACGACGAGCGCCAGCATCAACTGTACGGTAACGGCCGATATCAATGTCTTGTCCAAATGGGTTGTTAGGATGAGAACCAGGCACGGTTAAACCAGCATCTTCATCTAATGGCGTTGGTGCACCACCCGCTTCAGAGGTGTTATGTTGTACAGATAACTCTAAAAATGCAGTTAAATCTTCACCTAGCATGTAATCAAATTGGCCAATAGCACCAACACGCTCAGACGTTGGAATGGTTAAATTGTATGGACCGTAATCAAACAAACAACTGCCACTTGCTGTGGCATTCTCAGCGGGGCAATCAGGATCGATGGTTTTCACACCATTAACATAAAAATACCCTGGAAAGCCTCGTGATGAACGGTAATCTTCACCGCCGTAAGGTGATTGGTTAGCGGTGCCAAAACGACCCATATCGCTTGCTGACAAGGTGCCATTGGTAAAGTAATCAAGAATAATTGACGCACTGCCTTTGTCGGCTTTTACGCCCCACACTAAGCTGGCTGTGGTTTCGTCATAACCCGTACCGCTGTCATCACCATAACCTAGGTTAATTTCAAGCCCTTCGATATCTTTTCTTAATATGATGTTAACCACACCAGCGATAGCATCAGAACCATAAATGGCTGAAGCACCGTCTTTAAGAATATCAATGCGCTCAATCGCTGATACTGGGATATTGTTGATATCAACAAATGAATTCGAAATACCTTCAGCAAAGGCACTCGATCCCACTCGGCGACCATTGATAAGTACCAAAGTGGCATCTGGCCCTAAGCCACGTAAACTGATTGATGCACCACCGTTAGCGGTAGAGTCTTGGCTGTTTCCACGAGTAGAAAATGCACCAGAACCGTTTGCAGGCATACGCTCAAGCAATTGTTGTAGGTTATCGAAACCCATGTTGGCGATATCGTCTTTATTTAACGATTGTACTGGCGAAGGTCCTTCAATATCAGTTCGTTTGATACGAGAACCGGTCACTTCAATTCGTTCAACTTTTGATTCAGCACCGGCTTCGGCAGCTTGAGAAACGAATGCGATAGGGGCAAGGGACAGTGATATAGCGATAGCGCAAGCACTACGCAGTAGGTTAGTTTTTTTCATGATCATCCTTAACGTTAATTTATTGTTTTACATCCTTGACTGCTGCACACTGCCGTTAAAGCTATAACGACGCGCAACTCGTGCGGATTTATACTTACGTAACTAAGTTAAGTCATTTCTTAACAAAGTCAACACAAGCCCGTAATGTAAATGTAACCAGCCACTTAAACAAGAATAAATACTTAAAAAAAGTGAATTTAAATGCTTTTGATATGGAGGTCAGATGAGTGACAAAACGCTAGTTAGTGCCCACTTTCATGCAAACCTAGGTCTGTACTGGTTATTGTCTGGTGGCTTAGTCTTTTGCCTAAGTGTTGTTGGTATTCCATTGTTATTATTATGGTTTCCCCTAGGGTTATTGGCGACAAAACGTTACATCAATAACATGAGTGCTGAATTAACTGAGCAAAAACTCATCGTCCGCAAAGGGTTGTTTACTCGAACTGAAAATACCGTTCCATTGGATAAAATCACCGATATGGCGCTTATCCAAGGCCCCATCATGCGCATGTTTGGCATACATAAACTTACCGTAGAAACCGCCGGGCAATCTGGTGCTGGGGCGTTAATTAACTTAACGGGCGTCATAAATGTAGTGGATTTTAGAGCACAAGTACTGGCACAAAAAACACAACTCACTGAACGGAAAGACCACACATCGGCCCGCCCCAATACCGATGCATTAATCCTCGACAATCTACAACAAATGAACGCTACTCTTTTACGTATTGAACAATCATTAACCGCTAAACAATCAAACTAGGTCTTTTTTAACATGCTTAATCAACAAACTGCATCAGCCTTACCGTGGGTATCTCGTGTTAACACACTGTTCAAAGCCACAGGACCTGGGATCTTAATGGCCGCCGCCGCGATTGGCGCTTCTCACTTAGTCGCCTCTACTCGAGCGGGTGCCGAATTTGGTTGGCAACTGGCGTGGCTCATTTTATTAGTCAATATCGTTAAGTATCCTTTCTTCGCCGCTGGCGCTCGCTACACAGCAGCAACTGATGAGAGTTTATTGCACGGTTATCAAAAGCAAGGCCGCGGGTATTTGATGCTGTTTACGGGGCTTAATGTTATTGCCGCCATTGCCAGTACGGCGGGGGTATGTATGTTAACGGCAGCAATGTTAACCCAGTTTATTCCGCTATCGATTGATGTATTAGCGCTAATTGTATTGGTCAGCTCATTAGCATTATTAATTTTCGGCCACTACAAACTGCTTGATAAAATGACCAAAATTATCATGTTGGCTCTTACGTTAACCACCTTAGTCGCCGTGGCATTGGCTTTTAATCGTCATAGCGGATTCGGCACTCCAGTGGTTGGTGAATCTCCTTGGCAATGGGCGTATGTCGGTTTTTTAGTGGCGATGATGGGTTGGATGCCTGCTCCGATAGAGGTCAGTACTTGGAACTCATTATGGTTAATAGAAAAACGTAAAACTCAAACGGTAACCGCCAAGCAGGCTATTTTTGATTTTAATCTAGGCTATGTCACCACGGCATTACTGGCGATTGTATTTTTAGCGTTAGGCGCATTAGTGATGCACGGCAGTGGCGAGCGTTTTTCTGACTCTGGCGCGGTATTTGCGTCGCAATTGATCACCCTTTATAGCCAAGTTATGGGCAATGAAAGCCGCTATCTCATTGGGATAGTCGCGTTTTTATGTATTTTTAGCACCACAGTGACGGTAATTGATGGTTATAGCCGCACACTTGATATGGGCTGGCGATTACTGTCTAACAACACGTCCACACGCAGTTATTTAACACAGGTGATGCTCGGGATCAGCGCGCTGGGTTTATTACTCATTTTATTCTTTAAAGGCGCCTTATTACCGCTGCTTGAATTTGTGATGATCCTTGCCTTTATGACTACCGTTATTTTTGCTTGGCTTAACTTCCGTTTAATGACCAGTAACACCTTGGCTAAAAAACATCGTTATGGCCGGGTGATGGTTGGATTGTCTTGGATTGGTTTATTGTATTTAGTTAGCTTCGCTATTTTGTTTATTTATTGGTATCTCACAAAGTAATCTCACTAAAAGCCTAGAGGCTAGGACGCTACGCGGCTAGATCCTATAAAATCAACAGCCTAACAGCGAAGCGACACTAGCAGGCCGAAGCTCGCCCTAGCAGCGAAGCGATACTAGCAGACCAAAGGTCGCCCTAGCAGCGAAGCGATACCAGCAGACCGAAGGCCGCCCTAGCAGCGAAGCGATACTAGCAGACCGAAGGTCGCCCTAGCAGCGAAGCGGCACTAGCAGACCGAAGGTCGCCCTAGCAGCGAAGCGACACTAGCTGCGTTAGAAATCGATTGCAGCTCAAGCAGGATTAATCTGACTAATCAATGATTACCCGTTATACTAGTGTTTCGTCAATTGACCTAAACCATTTATGCGCAGCCGCGCCAGAGAACCTTATGATTAACAATGATATTCTTCGCCGTATTCGCTTTGTGTTTGACTATTCAAATGCCAAAATGATTAACATTTTCAGCCAAGCCAAAGTAGACATGTCTTCAGAGCAAATTATTGCGCTGTTGAAAAAAGAGGAAGAAGAAGGTTATCAAGCGTGTAATGACACATTAATGTGTCAATTCTTAGATGGTTTGATCATTCAAAATCGTGGATTAAAGCCAGGAGCTGAAGTACCTGCGCCCTTAAAGCAATTGACTAACAACCTTATGTTCAAAAAATTACGCGTAGCGCTTGAAATGCGTGAAGAAGATATTATTGCCACATTAGCCTTAGCAGATTTTTCAATGACTAAATCTGAGCTAGGCGCGCTATTCCGTAACCCTGATCATAAAAACTATAAGCCTTGTGGCGACCAGGTATTAAGAAACTTCGTTAAAGGTTTATCAATCAAACATCGCGGTAAGTAAAACCTACCAAGTTGTTGAGATAATACTTTATAAATGCGCAGCTTAGGCTGCGCATTTTTGTTTGTGGCGTTTACATTTAAACAATAATCATTTTGCATTTACACCATGCGATTGTTCACATAGCAATGACACAATAGTGAGAGGTGAGTAAAAGTACCTAACAATTATGTGATTTTACTCACTTAACAGACCACAAAAAAGATCAGACGTGATAATCTACAAGCACAAAAAACCAGCCCAATTCTAATAACGATCTAACTGGATCTCACACATTAAGGTTCCCCATGGACGATAACAAACGCCCCCTCTATCTTCCTTTTGCCGGCCCAGCGATTCTTGAATCACCCCTGCTTAATAAAGGCAGTGCATTTAGTGAAGAAGAACGAATTTATTTCAACCTCGAAGGCCTCATTCCTTGGGTCATTGAAACCATTGATGAGCAAGCCGCTCGTGCTTACGCACAGTTTAAAAACTTCACCAATGATCTCGATAAACACATTTATTTGCGCAACATTCAAGATACTAACGAAACCTTATTTTATCGTTTAGTGCGTAATAACATCAGTGAAATGATGCCAATTATCTACACGCCTACGGTTGGTTTAGCCTGTGAACGTTTCTCAAAAAACTATCGTCGTAACCGCGGTTTATTTATTTCGTATCCTAACAAAGATCGCATTGATGATATTTTAAATAACTCAACCCGCCATAAAGTCAAAGTCATCGTGGTGACGGACGGAGAACGTATTCTCGGTTTAGGCGACCAAGGCATAGGCGGTATGGGGATCCCAATTGGTAAATTATCGCTATACACCAGTTGTGGCGGCATAAGCCCGGCGTATTGTCTTGCGGTGACCTTAGATGTTGGTACTGATAACCCACAACTTCTTGAAGACCCTATGTATATGGGTTGGCGTCATCAGCGTATTGGCGGTGATGAATATGCTGAATTTGTTGAAGAGTTTATGCAAGCAGTCAGCCGTCGCTGGCCAGATGCCTTAATTCAGTTCGAAGATTTTGCACAAAAAAATGCCATGCCATTACTTGAACGATATAAAGATCAATATTGCAGTTTCAATGATGATATTCAAGGCACTGCAGCCGTTACGGTAGGCTCACTACTGGCAGCTTGTAAAGCCGCTAACAGTAAACTTAGCGAACAACGTATTACCTTCTTGGGTGCGGGTAGCGCTGGTTGTGGTATTGCCGAAGCGATTGTGGCGACAATGGTGTCTGAGGGCATTAGCGATCAACAAGCTCGCTCACAAGTGTTTATGGTCGATCGTTGGGGCTTATTACTCGATAACATGCCTAACCTACTTCCATTCCAACAGAAGCTAGCGCAACCCTGTGCCACGATAGAAGCATGGGACAATTACAGTGACAATATTTCGTTACTTGATGTGGTTAACAATGCCAAACCAACGGTACTTATTGGAGTATCAGGCTCTCCTGGTTTATTTACTGAAGAAATCATTAGAGCAATGCACAGCCATTGTAAACGCCCTATTGTATTCCCATTATCGAATCCAACGAGCCGTGTAGAAGCGACCCCGAAGGACATTCTTAATTGGACATCGGGCCAAGCACTCGTGGCAACGGGTAGCCCATTTGAACCTGTGGTCGTCAATGGCGAAACCTTTGAGATAGCACAATGTAATAATAGCTTTATCTTCCCAGGTATTGGCTTAGGCGTATTATCTTGTGGTGCAAGGCGTGTATCGGATGAAATGTTAATGGCTTCAAGTCGTGCTTTAGCGGAGTGTTCGCCATTAGGCAAAGAGGGTGTTGGCTCGCTATTACCTCGTCTAGAAGATATTCAAGCTGTCAGTAAATATATTGCTTTTGCTGTTGCTAAAGCAGCTATTGATCAAGGTTTAGCATTACCTTGTACCGATGAATTATTGCAACAATCGATTGAAGCTAACTTCTGGGAACCTGAATATCGTCGTTACAAACGTACCTCATTCTAACCATTAATAAGGTCCATTCAGCGCTTTAGAATTGTAAAGCGCTGATTGTCATTACTGTGATAGTGAAACTCATTGATTGAAAAGGTTATGCGCTTTTTAACCATAAAAAAATCCCAACCTAAGTTGGGATTTTTTATGTCTGTAATAACAGTAAATTTATGCCGACATCACTAGCTTAAAACTATTCAACAATGGGCGGTCGGTGCGCGCTTTTTTAAGCTTACGTAAACACTCTTTCAACGACTGCTCAGCTAAGCGTCCGAAGACACCATCATATTCGTTATTATTCATCTCTTCTTCAGAGTCAGCACTATCAGCAATTTCTTGCGCAACACGGCTTAACTGCATCCACGCATTGGCAATATAAAAGCCATGAAACTCTGCTTTGGTCATTAACTTTTGCGCACTCGCAGGTAATGCATCCCAAGCATGAGTAAATGTATTGGCTTTATCTTCAATAAGTTCGCTAAACAAGCCTTCATAGGCCTCAAGTAATGTTTCAGGTAACTTGTCCATCGGCAGTACTTTGTTTGCTACGTTATACGAAATTTGTTTTGCTACTTCTTGATACTGCGGGTCAACTTTGGTCATGGTTATCTCTCAATTAACATTCTCCACATGGATTGGCATCAGAATGTTTGATGGCATAATAATCAAATTATTTATTGAAATTAGGCCAGAACAAACGCACTCTTAATGCCATATCTATGCAGTGATATGTCTTTTACTCATGTAAATGAAAACAAGCTAATCCAATTATGACATGATTTTTTACTGTTTGTATTATCAGTTTTTAAAGTAATACTCCGTCGATATATTAACTTAATGAGCAGATCAGTCTCTAAATATGGACTTTAATCTGCAGGTCACATCAATTTATCATTGATAAAACACCCATTGTGCACAATAATTGCTCATCGATAGTAAAGATGTATATAAAAGTGCTATAACTACGCCTACACAATGATTATTGTTGCCAACAAAAAACTATAAATAAAAAAGCAGCTTATTATTTTGAATAAATCACTAAATTTTCACTTTTTTATTGCCATTTTTATCGCAATATATTTTTTACCTACTCCAGTTTTTGCCGCTTATTACGACAACGACAAAGCTGATGCTATCTATAAAAAAATAGATTTAGCTGATTATATTGATCAGATCGCTGGCGAAAAGCTACTCAACGAATATAAGCGGATCATTGCCTCTGACGATGAGATCCGTCAAAAACTCTATGTCCGTTTAAACTGCTGGAACCAGCCTTCTACTACAGAGAGTGAACTTACCAACGCCATTAAATATGCAGAGCAGCAACTGCTGATATATTCAGAACCCTATCCATCCGCAATTCATACCGATTTATTATTATGTTTGGGCTATTACAAACAGTTTTCAGGGCAATTAGACGAAGCTCTGGACGATCTTTCTAATGCAATAAATAATGCATACGAACTTGAAGATCCTCGACTTATCGCTGACGGTCGCAGCATTCGAGGGGCAATGCTGTCCTATCAAGGCAACTATTCATCTGCATTAGAAGATTTAATTACATCGCAACAATTGTATGAAAATCTTAATTTAACTTATTGGGCAAATGATAACTTGAGTGAACTTGCTGCAAGTTATCGGCGTTTTGGTGATGCTGAAACCGCTCTTAAATACCAAATAAAACTAGAACAAGTTTACCTTAAGGCCAATCAACAAATAGAAGCTGATAACATCAATAATCAGATCGCATTTTCACTTTTAGAGCTTGGACGTATCGATGAGTCTACAGCTCGATTTAAGCAGTCGCTCACCTTCTGGAAAACCCAAAAAGATAACGTTGCGATTGCAGATGCCAAAACTAATGTTGCAGGAAATCTGATTAAACTAGATAAAATAGATGAAGCATTAGTGCTGTTAAAGGAAGCAGAAAAAGAAATCCCAGTCAGTCATGATGGGCCGCATAGTTCATTAATGTTATACCTAGCACAAGCATATTTAGCGACAAATGAATTAGATAAGGCACTTGAATATAGTCAGCTTGCATCTATTGATTTTAACCGTGGTGGCAATCAACGCGGTGAAAGTGAAAACATCTATATCAAAAGCGATATCTACCAAGCTAAAGGTGATATTGAAAATGCATTAAAAACTTTGCAAAAATTTATCAAAATGCACATGGCTCTTGATAAGCAAAATATGTCTGATCGCAACTCAGAAATGCAAGCGCGCTTTAATACCAACAAAATTCAAACCGAAAACGAATGGTTAATACAACGCGACAAAGATAAAGAGCAACAGTTACAAATTTTACAGCGTAACGAAAGCATGCAAATCATCATTATTATCTTAGTTGCGATTATTTTAATTATCGTATCAATGTTTGCTTATAAACAAGTCATTCGAAAACAACTCTTTAGGCGTTTAGCCCTAACCGATGAGCTGACTAAATTGGCCAATAGACGTGACACCTATTCTCAGGGGCATTACTTCTTAAAATCATCCAAACTATCAGGCAAGCCGTTTTCCATTATCTCTTTTGATGCTGATCATTTTAAAATAGTAAATGATACATTAGGCCACGACATGGGAGATAAAGTACTGGTAAAACTAGCGTCAATTAGCACAAGCATGATGCGTGATACCGATGTTGTTGGACGTGTTGGCGGTGAAGAATTTTTGATTTTACTGCCTAATATCGACAAAACTAAAGCCATTGAAATCGCTAATCGGTTAATTGAGACCATTGCTGATTATGACTGGACTCAGATTGCGCCGAACTTACATCAAACCGTCAGTGCCGGGGTTGCCAGCTATAGTAATGAAGAAGACTTGTCACCATTGTTACTAAAAGCGGACAAAGCGCTCTATTCTGCCAAAGCTGCTGGTCGAAATTGTGTCAAAGCTGAGTAAAACGCGTATAATTTTAGCGTGTTTACTCAATGATAGTGTTATGACAACAACGACCCCAGTATTAACGCCTGATCCAATTACCGATCTTGAGATCAATTCAATCCCCGAGCCCTGTCCATTGACCGCGGTTCAACTTGATGTGCTCAATAGGCAAATCAAGCTTTGGGGTAAAGAACTTGGCTTTGCTCATATTGGTGTTGCTGATGTCGACTTAACTCAGCATGAGGCAGCATTACAAGACTGGTTAGATAAAGGTTATCACGGTGAGATGGCTTACATGGCTAATCACGGAATGATGCGTGCTAGACCCGCTGAGTTACATCCCGGAACCATTAGAGTGATTTGTGCTCGGATGGACTATTTACCGCCTGACGCTGGCTTTGCCAGTAATTTAACCGACCCAAATCTTGGTTATATCTCTCGTTATGCGGGTGGACGTGATTACCATAAACTCATCCGACAACGGCTTAAAAAGCTCGGCGATAAAATTAACCAGTATTGCCAACAGCTCGACTTTGATACGACTGATTTTAGACCTTTTGTGGATTCTGCACCTATTTTAGAACGTCCATTAGCCGATAAAGCCGGACTAGGCTGGACAGGCAAACACTCGTTAATTTTAAACCCAGATGCAGGCAGCTGGTTTTTTCTTGGCGAGTTACTCATTAACTTACCGTTACCGTTAGATATCCCGATTGAAGAAGGCTGCAACACTTGCGTAGCCTGCATAAAGTCATGCCCAACTGATGCGATTGTCGAGCCCTATGTTGTCGATGCAAGACGCTGTATTTCTTACTTGACCATTGAATTACAGGGCGCTATCCCAGAAGAGTTTCGCCCGCTTATAGGCAATCGTATTTATGGCTGTGATGACTGCCAGCTAGTGTGCCCAGTCAATGCTAAAGCACCACTGACAAAAGAAACTGATTTTCATACTCGCAGTGCGCTTATTCAACCCGATTTACTGACTCTATTTGCTTGGTCTGAACCTTATTTTCTCAGCCAAACAGAAGGCAGTGCGATTCGACGAATTGGTCATAAACGTTGGTTACGTAATATCGCGATTGCATTAGGTAATGCCCCTGCTAATCCGGCCATTATTAATGCGTTAGAGCAACGTAAACACAGTGAAGAAGTGGATGATATGGTACTTGAGCATATTGAATGGGCATTAGTTCAACAAATACAAAAAGCGCCACAGTCGGCGCTTTCACGTAAAACTCAACGAGTGATCAGATCAATACAAAAGGGTTTACCAAGAGACGCATAAACAAAATAAGCATTAGGCATTAGAGTCTAAGGTAAAACCCACTTTAATAGTCACTTGCCAATGAGCAATTAGGCCTTCTTCTAAGTGACCACGAGTTTCGATAACTTGAAACCAACGCAAATGTAGTAAACTTTTATTGGCTTCTGCAATCGCATTTTTGACCGCCTCATCTGAACTTATTGGTGATGATCCCACGAGTTCAATGACTTTATAAGTGTGACTCATAATAGCTCCTATTGTTAACTGCACATCTTTAGTTTCAGTGTAGTAAACAATAGCGCTATTCACCGCAGTATCGTTGAATAATAAACAGATAACGGTCAGCCGTTGAATCCGGGGGTGCTCACACCGTTTTTCTCTAAGATAAGTTTTTTTCAACTAATCTCAACAGAGAACAATCAAATTCAACTACATACAACTACATACAACTACATACAATTGCCAAGTCTACATTTGGCTTCGCCATGTCTGCCAGCTAATATTAATAAATTATTTTCATTTAAATCAATGTTATCTATAACGAGTTCATCCCAATTAGAACCGACGTCGAAGCACTTTAGTCGCTTCAATCATATTCCGCAGCGCGGGCTCAACTTCATCCCAGGTACGGGTTTTTAAACCACAATCAGGATTAACCCATAACTGTTTCACCGGCACTTTTTGCGACGCTTTAGTTATTAAGTCGACCATTTCATCAACGGTTGGAATATTTGGCGAATGAATGTCATACACACCGGGACCAATTTCATTAGGATAATGAAAATCTTCAAAGGCACTCAGTAGCTCCATACGCGAACGTGACGTCTCAATGGTGATAACATCAGCATCCATCGCCGCTATGGCATTAATGGTGTCATTGAACTCGCTGTAACACATGTGTGTATGGATTTGAGTTGCATCTTCAACACCTGCAGCCGATAACTTAAACGCATCCACCGCCCAGGTTAAATAATCTGCCCATTGGCTTTGTTTAATCGGTAAACCTTCACGAAATGCAGGTTCATCAATTTGAATAATGCCAATACCCGCTTTCTCTAAATCAACCACTTCGTCACGTACTGCTAATGCAAGTTGGTTAGCAATATCTTTACGTGGAATATCTTCACGAGCGAACGACCAATGTAAAATGGTCACCGGACCCGTTAGCATGCCCTTAACAGGCTTGTCGGTTAAGCTTTGCGCATAGGTAGCCCAGTCGACCGTCATTGGTTTGGGGCGAGACACATCGCCATAAATTAACGGCGGCTTAACGCAACGAGAACCATAACTTTGCACCCAACCAAATTGAGTAAACCCAACGCCCTCTAATTGTTCACCAAAATACTCCACCATGTCATTACGCTCAGCTTCGCCGTGAACTAGCACGTCGATACCCAATTTAAGTTGACGAGAAATGGTGTCTTGAGTGACTTGCTCAAGCTGTGAACGGTAATCATTGTCATTGATTTCGCCTTTACGCCAGCGACTGCGTAACCCCCGAATAGCTGGCGTTTGCGGGAATGAACCTATGGTGGTTGTGGGTAATAATGGCAGCGCTAACTTTTGTTGTTGGGCAATGATACGGCGGGCAAATGGACTGTTACGTTCAAAATCATCAGCGGTTAGCTGCGACACACGTTCTACAACCTGTTGATTAGCTGCGGCAGCTTTTGCCAAGCGGCGTTGCTGGCAACGATCAATAATCGCTCGGCTAGTTGCTGAACCTTGCTCAACGATTAATTGATGAATTTCGTTAAGTTCAAATAATTTTTGTTTCGCAAAAGCTAATTGGCCAAGTAATGGCGTAATTAATTGGCTTTCAACCTCGACATCCACAGGACAATGCAACAATGAACATGAAGGTGCAATCCACAAACGATCGCCTAACGTGGTCGCTAACTCGGTTACCTTCTGTGCAATCACATCAACATCAGCAGCCCACACATTACGGCCATTAACCACCCCAACAGAAAGTACCTGCTGAACGCCTAAAGCATTAACAAACACATCAAGCTGTTCTGGCGCGGTGACTACATCAAGATGTAGCCCCTCAACCGGTAATGCACTCACCAATGCTTGATGATGGGCAATAGAACCGTAATAACTGGCGAGTAAAACCTTTAATGATGCTGGCTTTTGTTGCGCTAACGTTTGATAACTGTGGCTAATGGCTTGCTGCCACTCATCGGTTAAGTCTGCCGCTAATACCGGTTCATCAAGCTGTACCCAACTCACACCTTGGGCAGCAAAACGAGACAAAATTTGTTGATAGGCAACCAATAACGGCGGTAACAACGTCAACTTATTAAACTCAGAAAGGCTTTTAGATAAGTATAAATACGTCACCGGACCGAGCAGCACAGGTTTTGCTTGATGACCTAATTGCTGTGCTTCTGTGACTTCATCAAACAATTGCTCGAAGGCAATCTCAAATGTTTGATCAGCGCTTAGTTCTGGCACTTGGTAATGGTAGTTAGTATTAAAAAACTTGGTCATTTCTGCCGCACACGCATGTTGGCCGCTTTGCGAACGGCCACGAGCCACGCGAAATAAGGTGTCAATATCGACAGCGGCTGGGCTGCCATCAGCTTGAGTGGCCCGATGACGATCGGGGATCACATTTAAGGTCGCGCTCAGGGTTAGCACCTGGTCATAATAAGCAAAATCCCCTACTGGCAGTAATTCAACACCCGCATCTGCTTGCCACTGCCAATGAGTGCGTTTTAATTCACTGGCAACGTTTTTCAGCTCCGTTAATGTTGCTTCACCGCGCCAATAACGTTCTAAAACAAACTTCAATTCACGCTGACGTCCTATGCGGGGAAATCCTAAACTTGAAATTTTCATACTGCTTTCCTTTTCGTTGAGCAAAAATTTATAGCCATTTATGTAGAAAAGCTACATAGGCGTCTGGACGTCTAGAAGTTTATTGTGTTACTCTGCTGTCAAGCAATCGAATTGATTTCATCAGCTAGTTGAGCAAGATTCATGTGGAGAGAAAATGATAGAGCTTAGACACCTTCGCACCTTGATGGCGTTAAAGGAAAGTGGCAGTTTAGCGGGTGCAGCTAAAAAACGGTTTGTAACCCAGTCGGCGCTTTCTCATCAAATAAAAGAGTTAGAGACACGAATTAACTCAACTATTTTTGTTCGTAAAAGTAAACCGTTAACGTTTACTCACGAAGGTTCACGTCTGCTGAATTTAGCGGAAGAAATCTTACCGAAAGTGATTGCAACCGAGTCAGATCTTAAACGCGGTTTAGAAGGTGAAAGCCAACAGCTTAAGCTCGGCATTGAATGCCACAGTTGTTTTCGTTGGTTAATGCCCGTTATTGAGCAATTTAAACAGCATGCGCCAGCAGCTCAAATTGACATTTCGAGCCGTCATTTATTTGATTCACTCAATGCGTTGGAGACGGGGAGTTTAGATATAGTGCTAACATCTGACCCTGTGCCAGGACATAGCGTCGCATATCAGCATCTATTTGATTTTGAAGTAAAGTTAGTCGTTGCTAGTGATCACGCATTAGCGGCACAAGCGTTTGTCACGCCAGCGCAATTGGCAAAGCAAACCTTAATCAGTTACCCCGTGCCTTTAGCGCGTTTAGACATATACAAACACTTTTTAGAGCCCGCGGGGATTGAACCTGGCGAGCAAAAGCAATGCGATTTAACCTCCATGCTGTTACAAAGAGTAGCCTGTAATGATGGCGTAGCAACCCTACCAACTTGGTCTATCCGAGAGAGTCAGGGGCTAAGCCTTACTGCGGTAAAATTAGGAGCAGAAGGACTAAAACGTCCTTTGTTTGGGGCCTATCGTCGCGATGCCACTAATGCAAATTTAATCCAAAAGTGGCTCGAACTGGTAGCAAGTGAAGGCATAAATCTACAACGGGTTGATTAATAAACCTCGTTTAGACAGTACGCGTCGAAGCACAAGTCCTGGAGAATCAGGGTTTTGTGTTTGGCGTAAGTTATGTGCAATCAAAAATTCTTCGCGTAAATCATCATCTAGCCCTAATGACGCAAATGCTTCGAGCGATAACTGCTGTTGTTGTTTATCAATAAGCGACTTCAATACTTTTAACGATACTGGTCGAGACAACTCAGCATTTAAATAAGCAAAAGCGGTTAACGCAATCACCTGCCCAAACACACTAAACAACGCTAATGTTTGCATTTCATCCGCATCGATTTTAGTGCCTACACCAATGTCGTTGTCTTCACGTAACAGTTGTATGCAATCCACCGCAATGGTTTCATTTAATGCCCAATAGCCTTGAACCAGTTTTTTGTAAGGCTCAGAAAGTTCATCAAGCCTTTCTTTAAGGTAAAACGAAAACGCGTAGCGATAAATGTTCACTTGGCCCAAACGGATTAAGGCATCTTTTACACTACGGCTTTTTGTTGATATGACACCTGCTGTTTGCGCGGTATTACTGCGTAACAATAAATGTGCTGCCAAAGCAGGATCCGCTGAAATGATATCGATAACGACTCGAATATCTGCTTCGTTAATCAGAGATTTTTTTAATGGAATTAATATGCCACGACGACCAATGACTTGCTCTTCATTGCCAATAATAGCTTGAACTTGAGTAAGGACTTGTTGCTCAAGATTAGTCATATTCATCAATTACCTTTTCTTAGAATAAATCACTTTATTCATTAATTTAACGATATATTAAAACGAAAGCCAGTAATAGTTTACTGGCTTTCGAAAGGTTATTCGCTAAAAAAAGATAATCTAGAAACGATAACCCGCAGTCAGTCTAATTGAGCGACCAGTACCAGAATAATAACCACTGCCATAAGCCGAGTAATAACCAGTGCCAACATAATCTTCATCAAGCAAGTTATCTACACGTAAGCTACCATTCCAACCTGAATAGGTATAGTTAAGCGCAAGGTTTGTTAGCACGTAACTGTCTAACTTATCACCGGTATTGCTGTTGTCGCCTTCCATGTAACGCTCACCAGTGTAAACACCTTCAACAAACGCTTGCCAATTATCAGCAAAATCATAGCTTACGAAGGCTTTACCTGAATGTTTTGCCACCCAAGATAACGCTTTACCGTCGTTCTCACCTTGAGTGAACTCTGCATCAATATAGTCGTACGAAGCACCTAGCAGCCAGTCATTTGATAACTGCACATCATAAGCAGTGCTCACACCAAAGCGGCGAGATTCATCGGCGTTTACGTTAGCACCACCCCCATAAGGCCCATCTGTACGACCGCCTTCGTAAACAATCTCATCTTCTAACTCAAGTTGATAAGCATTGATTTTTAATGTTTGAGTTGTAGTGGTAAAGTCCCAACCTGCTTCGTAAGAACGGCCTGTTTGTGGATTTAAACCTTGTACATCAAGCGGGGTGTAAGCTTGTTCATCGACTTTGGCAAAACGGAAGTTATCATTTGCACGGACATAAAAACGATGTTCACTGCTTGGGCGATAATTTAACCCTAACTCCAACGCATGGGCGTCATTATCGATTTCAATACGGTTCGGATAAAGTAATTGGTCATATAAATCGTCAGTCACTTCAGAATAACGACCACCAACAACATAAGATAACGTCGGCGTTATCGGTACCGATGCTTGCACATAAGCGCTCTTTTGTGTTTGTTCATTATTTCGTTGCGTATAAAGTGTATCGAAATCAGCTTCACCTTTACTCACATCAATACCAGCAACAAAATTTAAATCACCATGTTCTAAATGATAGTTAGCAGTAGCTTTAGGTGAGAAACTTAATAAGTCGCGCTCAATACGCCCTGCTCCACCAAATAACAGACTCGTGGTTGATGTATCCGAGTAGGTTAAATCAGCACCTAAGGCCCAAATATTATTCAGCTGGTATTGATAACCGCTGCGCAATGCTGTGGTTATTTCATGAGAGAATTCACCTTCAGAAAATGATGCTACTTGGCGAGGATCTGCTTCGTACTGCGCCAGCGTTAGCGCACCTGGTGCTTGGCGATCGTTATCAAAATGATTAACTTCAACATAGAAGTCTTCGGTATCTGTTTGATATTGTAAGCGACCTAGAATAGAACTAGTTTCATTGTCATTATTATCGCGGTAATTATCGCTTTCGTTATAACTGGCCGCTAAAAAGTAACGCCATGCATCATTGATAGCCCCTGAAATATCGCCCTTAGCTTCATAGGTATCAAAACTGCCACCACTAACCTGTAAACCACCACCCGTTTCTGTCGGTGCTTTGGTAATGATATTGATCACGCCGCCAACAGCTTGGTCACCATATAGTACCCCTGCACTGCCTGATAAAATCTCAATACGCTCAACTAAGTTAATCGGGATCGACTCAATGCTCGGTGCCGCAATATCAATATTATTCAGTCTGCGTCCATCGACTAAGATCAGCGTGTTATTAGCGGCTTGTGATGCAGAAAACCCACGCATAGAAAATACACTGCCCGAGTTATTATCCGACACCTGAATACCAGATTGTCCACGTAATAAATCGGTTAAATTGGTGGCGCCGCTCATTTGAATATCAGCAGCATCAATGACATTAACATTGGCAGCAATATTTAATGGCTTGGCAGCATTACGGCCAATAACCACAATGGTTTCATCCATGCTGATAGCCGAAGACGAGGGGGATGTAACAACTGATTCAATCGCAACAGCATTAACACTTGCGACACTGAAGACAGCACTTAATAACAGTGCAATTTTTGTTGGTTTAGTACCCATTTACCTTTAACTCCTGAAAGGAAAAATGGGGCAATAACGCCGCAATATAAAACTCCTCTTGGGCCTTATTCTACAGAAAGGTTCTATAAATAAGCCCACAAGCGGTATCACATTACATTTCGAGATCTGCCCACCGAAATCATCGAAATCACCTTTAAGGCCGGTCTCCGGACTAAGGTTATGGCGTTACACTAAAGGTAAACGCACGCGAGTCGAGATGATTAACGCAAGGTTATTGCGCACCTGACTCTCACCAATCACCGTTGCGGGGGCAGTACCAGATTTACACTGGTTTCCCGATTATCCTGCTTTGGTCTATCGTTTCAAAGCAAGCACCGTAAAGATTGACTATTAAATTATCATAAGTTGATATTCAACTCATGATTGAAAAATATCTGTTGTTATGTCGGCGTTAGCATTGAGTACCATAGTACTGCCTGACTAATGAGTGACATCCCAAAATATTAGCGCGGCGATTATAACGGATCCTAAGGTGAACTTGATACTAACAAAAGCTTAACTCACAGATTATTCAACTTGTCGGGCATTCAACATGTTACGAGAGTGACACTAGAAATGGCCAACAACGCTATCAACACGGCACTAATTATATCAACACGGCGCTAATATATGAATATGTCGTCAATGTTAGCGATAAATGTCGACGTTAAGGTTGGCTCATGAAATTACGATAATTATCGATAGTGATAGGAGCTGTCTCTGTGGTAAAAATGGCTGTACGAATGGATTTATGGATTAAGTAGACATTTTCGTCATCACTTATCACCGTAAAATAGCCCATCTCACCTTGCGGGCTGGAAACATAAGACGCTTCAACCACTGTGGAAGAATGATGAATATTAGGCATACTGGTGCAGCCTAATAAACCATGTACAGCCTCGAGCCCATCGACTTTAGAACTGCCTAGCTGTTGATAAACAATTTTACCTTCACAATGTTCTTGATATGTCGCCGCCATCGAATCTAAAAACTGGTCGGGTTCAACGTCATTTGCTAAGCCTTTAAACCCCTGCATACAGACTAAACGAGACCAATCATTTAATGATTCATTGGATGGAATAAACTCAGCCATTGTCATATCGCCACGTTTATCGCTGAATGCAAGCTTCCAATCTAATGGCGGTAAAAAGCCAAATTTTTCAGATAGAGCCGTGAGTTTTTGAACATCCTCAGACATCACCATAGCACCTGATGAGTTGTCATCTTCGCCAAATGCCATCAGTGCTGGAAGTGTCGCAGATGCACTACTCGGGAACAGGAACATAATTCCTAGACAGCCCGAGCAGCCGATAATTGCAGCAATCTTGTTCATCCAAATGAATCCTTATTTGGTCAAGAAAGAGATAAGTTGACTAAAAATCATTCTAATTAGGTATATCCTATCCTGAACATACAAAAATTGACACTTATCGATAACATTTACATCGTTGGTAAGATGTTAGTTTAGTTCTTCGTCATCTTCGTCTTCAGCATCGTCTTCATCTTCAGCATCGAATAACTCTTCTTCATCGACGGCAGATTCTGCAGCTATAGCCGCTGCTAAACTTTTAGCTTTAAGGTGCTTTTCAGTTTTACGCTTGTTACGATCAACTTGCTTAGATAAAAAACCTTGCAGTGATTGCTCGCCCCATGCAGTAGCTTCTGCTTCTGACGCAAAACCATCTTGGCTTTTTGATACTATGGTTTTAGTCGATGTCATACGACGAGTGATTTCGGTTTTCCACGTGTTTTCAATTTGAATAACACGTAAAGCATACTTTTTGCTATCGCTCATAATCTATTCTTTCCTACTTAAGGTATCACAGGCTAAAACCCATGAAATTTCAGCCGCGCAGTGTACTCGAAACGCACGAGTTTGGGCAGCTATTTAATGGTTATTTTTGCAGCTTATTTGAAAAATTAACTCAGTGGCAAGCGTAATGCTGCCACTGGAGAAAATATGATGAATAAAATCTCGCTGCGATGCGGTTATTGTTTCACTAATTGGTTAGAACCAACAATCATCATTTCACATTTATGGCAGTCAAACACCAACTTCAATTTATCTTTACCGACATCTAAAAACATTGGGTCGGCTTTAATACCTTCAACTTCTTTCGGGCATAAGTTAAAGCTGTAACGCAAACAATGTTTGGTCACCATTAACGGTGCATCATGCAACACGTTATTTTTCTCATAGGTATCTTCAATTTGAATCACCCCATGCTGATGATAAAACGATTTCGCTTTTTCGTTAGCCACGTTAGATAAAAAGCTCAATGCTTTTTGTGGAAAACGCGCCGTTTTATCGTGCACCCAACGCTCTGGTCGTTGGTAACTCGTCACCCTTGTGGCCATTAATGCACTCACAGCATCGCGGCGTAGCTCGTTTACCACCGAGGCAGGTAAAAACCACATTTGCTCAGTCAGTAAATTAACCTTATTCAATACAAAATCACTGCTGCCAAGTTTGCTAAGTTGCTTTTTCAGATTTTCTGCCGTTTTAGCTTGATCATTCGCAGGAGCTTTATCACAGGCTAAGGTAACGGTTGCACTTATACCGTGTACATCGGTGATGGTTAATCCGACGCCGTCATCGGTATCAAAAAATTGCATATCAACAGCTATTTTACGGGTGGCAGAATCTTTATTTAAGATAGCTTCAAACTTATGATCGAAGTTACGGAACATCATCACGCCAATTTTAAGATCTTTAGGCACCTCAGTTAAATACAAGGTATTACCGTCGGCGCGGTTAATGCGCAAACCGGAGAGCTTATCGTCAGACAACCGCTGGGTTTCATAATGTTCAACAAAGAAACATAAGCCATCACCATTGTTAAAATGAATGTCTTTGCCACTTTCACTGGTATCGATTTTAATAAAGTCTTTACCTACTTGGGTGATACGGCCCACTTTTTCACCGATAAACTTAGGCGAACTAAAATGCTCAATGGCCTCAGTGCGTTCATTGACAAAATAATCTGTTTTACCGCGGTTAAAACTTTTATCAGGGTCGGGCGTAAAATTAAACTCGCAACGGCCATGAGAAATAGATTCTACATCATTGCGTTTAGCAATAATGGCATCCAGTTGTTGACGGTAATGTGCGGTAACATTCTTGAGGTAAGTAATGTCTTTTAAGCGGCCCTCAATTTTAAATGAGCTAATGCCCGCATCAATTAAGGCTTCTAAATTATCCGTTTGGTTATTGTCTTTTAGTGATAATAAATGCTTATTTTCAGCTAATACTTCACCTTCACGCGTAGTCAAATTACACGGTAATCGACACATCTGTGAACATTCACCGCGATTAGCACTGCGATTAGAATACGCATGGCTTAAATTACATAAACCGCTATAACTGACACATAACGCACCATGAATAAAGAACTCTAACTTCATTTTTGTGCTCGCAGCAATGTCGCGAATTTGTGGAATATTCAACTCGCGAGCTAACACGACTTGTGAAAAACCGACTTGTTCGAAAAAGACCGTTTTTTCTGGGCTGCGGTTATCAGTTTGGGTACTCGCATGCAACGCGATAGGTGGAAGATCTAATTGTAAAACCCCCATATCTTGAACAATCAAGGCATCGACACCGGCTTCATAAAGTTGCCAAATAAGCTTTTGCGCTTTATCAATCTCGTCATCCATTAAAATGGTATTGAGCGCCACAAACACTTGGGCATGGTAACGATGAGCAAATTCAGCTAAGCGAGCGATGTCTTTAACGCTGTTGCCAGCATTATGACGCGCGCCAAATGCAGGGCCGCCAATATAAACCGCATCAGCACCATGACGAATAGCTTCAATGCCATAATCAGCATTTTTAGCCGGTGCTAACAGTTCAAGTTGGCGCTTTACAGGCGCCTCGGGGGTGAACAATTCTACAGAAACCATAATGTTAATTAAATTTCGCATTGATTCGGATAAAAAAGTGCGCCAACATACTAATATTGTCGCATTGACATAAGTATGTTGACGCACTCACATAGCTTTATACTTTAGCAAACTTTGAACAAAGTTCTAAGTAAATTCGTTGCTAATTACCGCTTAAACAACTGCTGAATATAGCTTATAAAAACAACTCTTGGATGTTTTTAAAGTCAGCTTTGCCTTCAGCAATTTCTTGCGGATTAAGCCCAGACACTTCATGGGGAAACACTAACCAATCTTCAGATGAATGAATAAAATATTCAGGTTTTAGGTCTACTTTAGTGTTTTTTGGCTTGTAATAAGGGCATGCGATACGGATATCGGTTGGCATGTTCAAACGCATGAACTTTCTTAATTTACCAATAAGTGCATCAATACTGCGGCCAGAGTCAAATACGTCATCAACGATCAACAAACCATCGCTAGCATTGGCATTTTCAATAATGTAATGCAAACCGTGTACTTTGATATTCTTATCTTGTTTGTCAGTGCCAATACCATAATAAGAAGACGTTCTAACGGCTATATGGTCAGTTTCAACTTTCTTGAAATCAAAATACTCTTGGACTGCAATACCAATTGGAGCGCCACCGCGCCAAATACCCACGATAAACTGAGGTCGAAAGCCACTATCATATACTTGTGCAGCGAGTCTAAATGAATCTTCCAGTAGTTGTTGCGCACTAATAAAGTGTTTATCTGTCATTGGTTAAGCCCCCGATTAATTTCTTGCGGAGAATTTTATACCAAATAAAGCTTTCTTGCCTGTAAGAATAGGAATTAATTGATCAAACCCATAAAAATAAAAATGTTGATCAAATCATAATATGACTCAAAATTTGGTTGTGACCTGCTTAATGCATGCTCGCATCGGTCATTGGCCCACGCTGAATCATTTCACCTTTGATAGGCATGCTATCAACAACCGGCCAAGTCGATGCACTTGCTGATTGGTCGAACAAGCTTATCGGTGCAGATAAATCTGCTTGTCATTAAAAACGACTATGGCATAGTGGGCGTTAATGACTAGCAGATTTAATCGCCAATTCAGGATGAATACGCCACTATGTTGCTCAATAAAACCTTACACAATACTGACGGAACTGGACTGGCTAACACCACGGACAGTAACGAACTCAATGTGCCTAAAGGTGACAACCCGCTAATATGGCCTGTGTTGAGTTTATTACAATCATCAAATCAAAGTTGGAAAGTGCATCATTTAGCCAGTGAATTACAAACTAAAGGTTTAATGCATAACCTTGACCCATTACCCGAAAAAGACCTATTCAAACGCAATTTTCTCCTGATGAACGCCTTGTATGAATTACAAGACATACTGATGCCCAAGCAGTGGTTGCAAGTGAAGGCGATGGAAATTCAAATATTTCGGATCATTCCAGCCAGTGCTGATATACAACATATTCGCGATGGTGCTTTACGCGATTATTACCTCGATTGGAACAATTATGATTCCAGCGTAAACGTTGTACGGGAAATGCTTGAGTCATTCTGGTCTAGCTTTCAAGAGTATATTGGCGTTAACACACAGTTGATGCACAAAGGTCATGCGTTAAAAGTGTTTGAACTTGATGAAACCGCAACCGATAAAGACATTCGCAAGCAATGGCGTAAACTAGCACTAAAATGGCATCCCGATCGTGAACAAGGTAATGCTGAACGCTTTCGAGAAGTGTGCGAAGCATGGCAAACACTCAGAGATTAGCGTTGTTCGGTAAACTACCGTGGTTGAACACTCTTCATCCACAGCCGTTATCGTTGTCAGCACTAAAATGTTCAGGGTGACTGTTCTACATTCATCCTTCCACATCAGCCCTGCTAATTCAGCATGCCATATCGGCCTTGCCACATAACCCAACAACAATGAACCGCTTATGACCACTCTTCATCCACAGCCATTATCGTTGTCAGCATTTAGATTACTGTTCTACATTCATCCTTCTATATTATCCCTGCTAATTCAGCATGCCATATCGGCCTTGCCACATAACCCATCAACAATGAACCGCTCATGACCACGCATAGTGACATTGGCACAGATCATTAACCTCACAGCAATATCTGAACTTTATTAAAGGATCATCCTCATAAAGCACGCATCGATCACGAAATTAGCGTCTTTTTGATTGATGATTTAAGCCATAATTCAGCTAACAAACTTACCCTAATTAGCTCAAGCAGATTAATCGAATCCTAGTGACTATTTACTACTAACATCGATTTACTACTTACATTGATTCGCTATTAACATTGATTCGCTATTAACATAGATTTGAGGTTTACATGATTAAATATTTTGCCATAGTACTAACGCTCATCACCGCCTCGTTTAGCACATTTGCTACGCCATTTGTTGAGGGCAAACATTACACCCAAATATCAAACAACATGGTTCCGAGTGAACCTAAAGTCACTGAATTCTTCTCGTTCTATTGCCATAACTGTTTCAATATGGAAAGCCAGTATCTACCTGAAATCAAGGCGGGTTTAGACAAAAAAATCGCTTTCGACAGCAAACATGTCGACTTTATGAATAGCGACTTGGGCACTGAAGTCATGCGCGCATTAGCGGTTATTCATGAACTAGATAATAAAGAAGCGTTAAAAATAGCCATGTTTGGCGCGATCCAAGGCAAAGATAATACCGGTGGTCACGACCACGCTGCAGCTGGACATGAACACCAATCACAAATTAATAACCGTGATGATATTAAAAATGTTTTTGCTGAGTTTGGTGTCGATGCAGAGCAATATGACACGGTAGCAGACAGTGCAGACACCAATAAAAAGTTAACCATGTGGCGTCAACAGCAAGTGTCGTATGCAGTACAAAGTGTACCGGCATTTATTGTTAACGATAAATACGCTATCAATTTAAATGAAATGCGTAGCTTGGACGATATCATTGGGGTCATTAACTACTTAGCATTAAAGCAGTAGTGCTAACCAATACAAAAATGGCTATCCAATGGATAGCCATTTTTTATCTCTATTGCTTAACTCGCTGTGGTATAAATTGCATAACTTAATCGCGGTAAGGTCACCGTTAACTCTGCTGATACGGCCTGTGCGGCATCTTCAATTGGTGGCACTACAACATCTGGCCATGTGGTCATTAAGCGATAACGCTTGCCCTCTTGGGTGACATTAATCGTCTGCGCTTGCTCACCGCTATTAAACACCATCAAAAACTCTGCTCCTGTTTCAGGGTCTACCCGAGCAAATGCAAACATGTCTTTGTCTGCTTGATAAAAGCGGTCTTGATATTGACCACGACGCAAAATAGGATATTGCTTACGCAGTTCACTCAGTTTTGCTATTGCTTGATACAAAGGGTGTTTAGGGTCAAAGTTATCATCTGCGGTCGTCGCGTTCGTGCCCAGTAAAATATTGTCATTGTAGCTAGCAACGTGAGATGCAAACATATCTTCTCGTGCGTCAATGTCATTGCCATCGCCCGTAAATCCTTGCTCATCACCATAATAAATCACTGGAATACCGCGAGATAAAAACATAAACGCATGCGACAAAATACTGCGTTGCAGTTTATCGGCTGAGCTTACATCAGGATTGGCTTGATTGACGAAATAGCCAGTGCGGCCCATGTCATGATTACCTAAAAAAGTCATCAATAAATCAGCCTGGCTGTCGTCATCTTGATATAACGAATCTTGGGCAAATAATTGCTGGGCTAATACAGGACTCTTGCCGCGATAAAAAATATCTGCCGCAGTTTGTTGAAACGCAAAGTCCAATACCGAAGGTAACTTGCCTTGGGTAGTAAAAACGCTGAGGTTGTTAGGGTTGGTATCGTACACTTCACCAAACACATGAAACTGAGGAATGCCTTGCGCCTTGGCAAAGTTAACGATTTCAGGGCTAAACGTTTGCCAAAATGACAAGTCCACATGTTTAACCGTGTCGATCCTAAATCCATCTGGCTTAAATTCTTTAATCAGATTTTGGTAAATATCAACCATGCCAGATACCACTTGAGGATCTGCGGTATTAAGATCATCTAAGCCACTAAAGTCGCCATTTAATGAGCTCTCACCTTTGAATGTGCTATCACCTTGGTTGTGATAAAAACGCGGGTCATTTAACCAATCAGGCACTTTTACACTCGCTTGATCTTGCGGCACAAACGGCGTGTAACTGTCGCCCTTTTCAACTTGAGCTAACGACTTGTATTCGCAATGGGTTTGCGGCGCAATAAACTCTCCCGACGTTTGATGACACTCTTGGTACTTGATGACATCGGCCGTGTGGTTAGTAATAATATCAAAAAAGACTTTTATACCGCGTTGGTGTGCAGAGTCGATAAGCTGCTTTAAGTCTGCGTTAGATCCAAAATGCGGGTCTATTTCGGTAAAGTCGACAATCCAATAACCATGATGCGCAATGCCATCTGATTGAATGGCCTTATTTCGCAATAATGGCGTCATCCAAATCGCGGTAATACCAAGGTTTTGGAGATAATCTAACTTTTGTTCAATGCCTAAAATATCACCGCCATGAAAACCGCGACTGCTGCTAGTATCAAAACCACCCGCTGAAATTGGTTTAGAGGTTGAGCCGTTATCATTACTGCTATCGCCGTTATAAAAACGGTCTGGTAATACAAAATAGAAAAT
The DNA here is from genome assembly GCF_040310165.1 of Shewanella sp. AC91-MNA-CIBAN-0169. Taxonomy (NCBI): domain Bacteria; kingdom Pseudomonadati; phylum Pseudomonadota; class Gammaproteobacteria; order Alteromonadales; family Shewanellaceae; genus Shewanella; species Shewanella sp. AC91-MNA-CIBAN-0169. The sequence continues at coordinate 281,935 of NZ_JBEOPM010000001.1, read as the reverse complement.
ATCGTCCCGAACATCACGATGTAAGTAATCTTGGTATATATCAGCTTGTACGCTTGGTTGTGGCAAAGGCTGAACCGCCGACGCGACCACTTCTGTTTCTGCTTGCTGACATCCACTTAACACCAATGCTGCACTCAATAGTGCCCATGTTGTCTTGTTCATATTGTCTTAGAATCCTTTAATTGAATGGCATGGAGAAATGCTCGGGTATTGCTCAAACATGCTGTAGTAATGATTAAGGTAACTCATGTCCTTTAGCGCTGACATACAATGCATACCAGTGCTCGCGACTTAACGAGACGTTAGTGGCTTTTGCACAAGCCTTAATACGCTCAAGGTTGGTGGTGCCAATAACAGGTTGAATTTGGCTAGGATGCTGCATTAACCAACTTAATAACACGGCTTCTGGGCTGGTGTGGTATTCAGCGGCTAACGTAGCAACAAGCTGGCTGGTTTGCTGCACGGCTGTCGACTGCTCCGCTGTTGCTATGCCACTGTAAATCCCTTGACATAAGCTGCCCCACGCCTGAATTTGTATATTATGTTGATTGCAGTACTCTAACGTACCAGGGGTAAAGTTGATGTCTTTGCCGTCTGGATTACCCGCATAAATGGTTTCGTCTACCCATGCGTGTTTTTGCAAACTCATTTCAATTTGGTTTACCACTAATGGCTCACCAAGCATACGCTGCAGCGCGCTAATTTGATGTTGCTGCATATTCGAAACACCCAGAAAGCGTACCTTACCAGCAGACTTTAGCTGTTGAAACGTTTCGGCAATTTCTGCTGGTCGCATTAACGGGTCTGGGCGATGAAGCACTAATACATCAAGGTATTCGGCATTGAGTTGCTTGAGGCTGTTATCAACAGAATACTTAATCCACTCTGCTGATAAGTCGTAACGCTTGGGGCCCTTGCTGTCTTCAAATCGAATACCGCACTTGGTTTGCAGGTATATTTTTTCACGCAACTCAGGGCGCTGAGCTAATATCTTGCCAAAAACGGACTCTGCTTTGCCAAAAGTATAAATGTCTGCGTGATCAAAATAGTTTATTTGGTTATCCAGCGCAGTATCAATAACCTCATGGGCTTGCTGAATATCCGCTTGAGTAATGGCATTATTATTCCAACCGCCACCCAGTCCCATACAGCCATAAACAATAGGGCTAACGTTGGGTAAAAATTCTGTTAAGGGTAAAGCTGTCATATTGATACTCTTTTTATAGTTATGATGAATATGAGTGTATGGGATTCAGCGTAAAAATGAACCGCAAAAAGCAAAATCATTATTTGGTATATCTACCAATAACAGATTACAGTTCTCTATAAAATATTATTGATGGTGATAATCATGAGCCGTGAACACAAAAAATTTGAGCGATTATTCTTATTCAGTGAAGTCGCCAAACAACTTAGCTTTACCGAAGCGGCGGCCTCATTAGGGATATCGAGAGGCTATTTATCTGAGCAGATTAGGCAACTCGAAAAAGAAGTAGGCCGACCATTACTCATACGTACAACACGCAGTGTAAGGCTAACCCCTCAAGGTGAGATGATTTTATCGAGCATGGGACAAGTAAAAGCCGACTTACTCATGCTAGACAAAAGAATTCGTCACGACAACGACGATATCTCAGGGCGGATCCGCATTACAGCGCCCAGCCAACTCACTCAACGCCATTTGCTTAATATTTGCCATGAGTTTACGCAATTGCATCCGCAGGTACATTTTAGTATTGATTGCAGCTATACCCTGCACGACTTAACCCGTAACGATTTTGATCTCGCATTTAGGGCTACCGCAACACCACCGCAAAACATGGTCGCTAAAAAATTATTTGATTATCAGCAAATCTGTTGTGCGGCCCCAGCGTATCTTCAACAACACGGAACGCCCAATTCGATTGAGGATTTGCAACATCACCAATGCCTAACGGCAACAGAACAAACTCACTGGACCTTCAATGCTCAGCCGATATTAATCAATAGCTGCTTGAGTGTTAACGATAATCATATGCTTAAACAACTAGCATTATTGGGTCGAGGGATTATTGTCGGGCCAGAGTATTTAGTCGATAAAGAAATACAAGCAGGCACATTACAGGCAATCTTAACCACAGAAACCATGAACGCATCGACCACTTATTTAATTCACCCACAGTTGCTACAACAATCCGCAAGGCTAAGCAGTTTTATTCAGTTTACGTTAAATTGGTTTCAGCAATTGAATACCCAATAATGAGTCGATTTGAACTAAGCCATTCTTCTGATGACAATGCTGGTGACAATGCTGATGACAATGCCGATTTGCCAGCGACTCAGGCACAGTTAATTAAAAAAATCGCGAAGATGTAAAAGAGCCAATAAACAATGAAGCACAATAAAGCCAATAAAACCCTGAGCAAACACAATATGATAACCGCGCCATGCTAAAGCATTACTAGGATCTGCTATGTACCAACCAGCTCCGCTACACACCACCAGCATTAACAAAATAACCCCAATGCCTTCAATGACACTGATTAGGCCTTTGCCACCAGAATGTGGCAATTGACCGTGCACTAACCCTCGCACATCTGCAAGCAATGGCGTTAACTCAAAGGTAAGCCAAGGAAAAAACTGCCGCCACTGCCCGGCCGCACACACTTTATAAGTAAACATCAATGCTAACAATGCGGTAAACAAGCCACCATAAACATGAAATACATCCCAAACACTGGCGCGAGGACTTAATTGACGTCCAATTAATATCCATGGGCTGGTGCAAATTAATAACAACGACATCAATATCATCAATGGATGCAATACTGCTTCAATACGCTGCCATAACGGCTTTAATACCATTAATTATGCCTCTATTATTTGCTGAGCAAACTCATCAACTTTTTGCCAATCGGTAAACTCAACTTTGGTATTAGGGTCTGTCGGCCCTTTGGTTAACCACATAATAAACCGAATAATATTCCGGTCCATGGCACCATAACCTTGGTAATCTAAATTACCGCCAAACACCTGTAATAACTTGGGCTGCCAAGGGCTTTGACTTAAAAACTGTTGCATATAGCTGTTAGTTTGCGGCGTATTTTTATTGGGTTTGCGCGCCACTAAACTCACCGAGAAAAAACCACTGGGTTTGCTGTCCAATTCCGCACGATGATCTTCAATAAATTGATACAGGGCTGGGCGATGTTTGCCATGACGAATACTGGCGCCAATGTACACTTTATCAAATAGGGCTAAATCGGGAGCTTCCGCTAAGGATGCGACCGTGACCAGCTCGCCTTGCTCAACCAGTTGTAGCTGTAAATATTCACATATTTTTTGAGTGTAACCATGGACACTTGAATGGATCAGTAAAATTTGGCTCATGCTGACCTCGAATGAAATCATTTAAAAGTAATACAGTATCTTAGACCACTGGCGCGAAAATTTACATGAAACAGATCACGTCATCATCATCCACAATTACCTCAATATGAACTACCGTAATGCAATGTGAACTGCCGCGCAAAAAAATACCCTAGGCATAAATGTCTAGGGTCTGCTGAACTTTGCTGGTTAAATTTTGTTCGAGATAAAAACATTTTAATCGAGGCGAGTGGATTGCTGCCTAGCAATCTAAGCAAAATTCGCTCAACAAAGAGTAAAACGTTTTTAGCCGAACCCTTTGGGCAGCGTTTGTTGGTCATTTCTACTGCGTTATCAGCTCTTAATGTAGAATAACTACACTACAAAGCCTCTGCCTTGTAGCTCATGTTTAAGTAATGACCAACAATTCGCTGCAAAAAAACCTTGAAAGATCTACAGACCCTAAGGTATTTGAGCTCTACAGCAATTTATAACGACTGTAAAAAGGCGATAACTTGATCACGCTCTGCTTGCGTTAAGGCCATAAAGTCTTGTTTAGACGTTTTAGATTCTCCGTCATGCCACAAAATGGCTTCTTCCAAGGTTGCTGCACGGCCGTCATGTAAAAATCCGGCTTGGGGATTAACCGTTTGAGTTAAGCCTATGCCCCACAATGGTCGAGTACGCCATTCATTACCGTCGGCTAAAAAGTCTGGACGACCATCTGCCAGTCCTTCACCCATATCGTGCAACAACAGGTCACTAAAGGGATAAATAGTTTGGCCTTTTAAGCTGTCGCTCATCGGTAATCCGCCAATATCACCTGAGGTTTTGGTCACAAACGACGGCGTATGACAACTGCTGCAATTAAGTTGCTCAAATAACCTAGCGCCTTCGCGCACTGCCGTTTTATCAACGTTACGTCTTGCTGGCACCGCTAAAGTTTCGGCATAAAACACCACTGAATCACTGAACTCTGCACTGGCCTCAGGCGCACCGTTAACATCTTCACCAGTATCAACAAACCCAGTTCGTGTTAAATATGAATCATGTAAACTAGTGCCAACAATGCTTTCATCAGGAAATAACGGATTAGTAATACCAATATCACCACGTAATGCACCTAACGATTGTACTCGCACACTTGGAGTGTTGGCTTTCCAACCAAAGCGACCTAAAGACACGGGTGTACTGTCACCATTTTGTGCTTTTATGGCATCAAATACCCAATTAGCTCGTCCAGAAATATCATCTTTATTGCTGTCATCAGCATCAACATTGGCGAGAATGCTTGCCTCAGGTATTGCTTCTAGCAACCCTAAACCAAACACAGGCATGCCGTTACGCCAACCCATTAACACATCATCTTGTAATAGATTTGAAGTTACATTGGCACTTTGTTTGGTTTCGCCTGGTGCATCATATGGATTTTCGACCGCGAAAATAGGCTTCTTCAAACTAATGGTGCGTCCATCGGTATACACTTCATCATGACGCTCATAAGACAAATACACATCTGCTTGACCAACAAATGCATTGTCTTGCCAATCAGGGCGCGCTTTTAACACTCCGCGATGAAATAGCTGGTCACCAAAATCTGGCACTTTAATCGGCGCACAGTAATTATTATCTGCAGTTCCTACAGTACAAGGTTCAGCAGGAGCTTTGCTGATACGTAAGAAAATACCCGCTGCCGAACCCAGTTTTACCCGAGTTTCATCTGCGGCCAAAAAAGGAGTGGAATTTCGACCATCGCGTTGATGGCAAGAATTACAGTCAGCATTATTAAATACAGGGCCTAAACCATCAAGCTCAGGGTGTTGATCATTCGGCGCTGTAGTAAACGAAACTTCAAAGTTGGTATCACCTTGTAAATGTAATGCGAGTTCATCTGCCGTTAAATTTAACGATGGCGTTGAAAAGCCATGGCCAGAGTTACTGGCATCGAATGTTGTGGTGTCACCGCCTAAAGCAACAATTGAGGTATAGCTAGGATAAGTCACTACCGGATCAATGGGGTCTGGCGAGGTTTCATCATCGCCGCTGCCACCACAAGCACTTAGGCTAAGCCCCAGCAATGCTACAAACCAATATGGTTGTCGTAATAATTTGTTCATCTTTGTCTCACACATTCACACTAAAATTGAGTTTATTTGGCAGTAATGCGACCTTGTTATGAGTTGAGTCTCTATTTTTTGGGTCACACTTACCCTCCCAATAAGGTCGTTCCATGGCCTTATTGGGAGGGTAACAGCTAAATTATGAGTTCCAATCAGATAATAAAGGCAGCACATCTGACTGCAGCGTCGCTTGTAACTTTGTTAATGCATCCACGGCGACTTGGGTTCTAGCTCGGCCATCAGCATCGAGAATCGCTTGGCGGAACGGCATGCTAGTGCTACCCGAAATGGCTTGAATTTTTAAAATGGCATCATCAATTTCGCTGGCGACACGCGTAGCTAAAGTCGCATCAGCTGCTGTTACAAAATCAATTAAACCTTGTTTATCGGCACCACCCGTAAACTCACCTTGATAAACGTTACGTACACCAATGATGTTATTTGAAAAGTCGGTTAGTGAGTTCCACGAATACTGCGACTCCACCTTAGAGGTGTCTGCCGTGGTTAATGACTCTCCGAATGGATCGGCAATTTTACCGTTACCCACTTCATCGACAATACCAATCATGCCGTTGATCAATTCTTCAATAACCGCCAACTGTGATGAGTAAATAGTGTTAGTGGCATCGCCAGGAGTTTTAAGCAACTCGGCATAAGGTTTGGCGTTAGCATCTTGTGGGTTATGGCTCACTTGCCAAGCATCGTCTAATTGCGCGGTGTAATCGCGGAACACTTCCGCTAAGGCGATTAAATACTCACGCTCTTTGGTGCTAAGATCTGCAATCAACTTTGTGTTGCTGTTAACACCATCGCCAAACAACAGATATTCCATGGTATGAAAACCTTGAACATCATCATTCCAACCTTTAATGGTGTCGGCATCAAAACCATTGCTGTTGGCTAACTGGGTTTGTAAGTCAGTGGTGTTTAACGGCCAGCTGTCTAAATGCGGGTCGATACTCAATGAGTCGACTGGGCCAAAGATATGCGACTCCCCTTGCTCCCAAGGTTGACGAGCCGACTTCCACGCATTTTGTGCAGCCACTAAATCGGCTTGTACCGTTGAGGTAAGTAAGGTTTGGGTTGCCAATAATAAGGCATCCCCCTTTGCCGCTAAATCAGCATAACCAGCCACAATCACCTCATCGGTTAAGTTAGTGATCATTTCTGTCGCGACAAAACTAAAACCGGTTGTAGGTGTAGTTGGGGTTGTCGGGGTGCTAGTGTCATCCGAGCCTGAACCGCCACACGCGGATAATGTTGCCACTAGTGCTAGTGAGATTGCAGTGTAGTTAAAACGCATAATAAAACTCCATGTAAAAAAACAGATCAAAAAATAGGTCGAAAAATTAAATTTGCTTATAGCGAGAACTGATATCCCACACCTAAAGCAAAGAAATTGGTGTCAGGAATACTGGCAACAGCCACTTGATGAAGACCACCTTCGGCTTTAATCACAATTTCAGGTATCGGGAAATAGTTAATACCCACACTGCTCCAAGTATTTTCATAACGCTTGGTTGCGGTGCCCGTTTCAACGGCCATAAGTGGATTGGAATAATCGATATTGGCAAACACGGTCATCGGAATATCAAACCATTCATCAAGTTTGACGCCCGCCTCAACAAAGAACGACTGCGACTCTGAACCCAGTTGGGCAAAATTACCTGGACGTAAACCTGGGGTGGTTTTATTAGCCTGGGTAATAGCGTCAGCATTGTCTAACGAGCCATATAAATATTGACCGCGGAGGATCCATGGACCTTCAACAAAGGCTCCGGCAACAGACACAATGCTAAGAGCACCATCAACATCGAGTTTGTTACTCTTATGGCGATTACCACTGGTATTACCGTAGTAATAAGCCACGCCGACTGCACTGCCTGTTTTGAAATTGCCATAATCAATACGGCCAGCAAATGCCAAGTCGTCAGCATTCACCTCTTCAAAGCGTTTTTGATGGCCTGATGCCACCCAATCATAAGTGCGAAAATACTCAGAGTTTAACCCACTGACAACTTGTGCCTGATAATGAAAATCGGCAACCTCTCCGTAAACACCAATACCATTTTCGTTCCAAACGGTTGGCATCATCGCAGCTTCACTCTTGTGACGTTGCACTGTAAGATATTGATTAGGTTTGTGTAACATGCTCGATAAGCCAATAGGCAAGTGAATGTTACCGAATTTCACCCCAAAGGCTTTTGATGGACGGTAACGAATTTCCGCTTTTTCAACCACCACTTCGCCACCCGCTTCAACTTCGGATTCAAACTCACCAAATTCATCAAAGCCGTCATATTCTAGTGAGGTGCCAGTGCCACCATGCTCATATTCAATTTCAACTTCCATACTCCAATCATCAGTGAACTGATAACCAAACTCGGTCACAATCCGCTCTAAATCAGTACGACTACGTCGCTCTGCGGATGTATCTTGTACGTTATCGAAATATTCATCACTGGTGTAAACAGCGCTGCCATATGAGTTAAAGCTAAAACGGCTCAATCGGTCTTGCGCTTTAGTGGCCTGTTGCACCACAGTGTCAACTTGAGTCGCCACTTGTTTGTTTTGCTGCTGTTGTTGTTTTTGTTCGGCTGCTAATGTAGCAAGCTGCTGTTTCAATATCATAATTTCAGCTTCTTGCTTGGCAATGGCTTTGGCTAATGTTTCGGTATTCGTTGCAGCTTGAGCATTAGGCATCCCACTCAAACCCAATACACTTGCCACAGATACTGCCAACAAGGTTAACTTTTTATTCATCTGTTTCTCCGACACGTCACGTTAATACTCCCTCAAAAAACGCAACAACCATACATCAAACGATAACCATTCGCATTATAATTTACATTAAGATTAGCAATTTTATTTACACTAAATTACATTTCACTTAACAAACTGTTTTATGTCACTATGGAAAACAACAATCAAAAAACCTCCTATAAACCGAGTACTTTCAATGTCAAACATCAGTAATACTGCCCTCTTTAGTGGTAAATCGGCCCGTATTGAGCGCACTAATCCACAACATTTGCTGCTATGGATGACCTTTGTAATGTCCATGGTGTTTGCAGTTTGGCAGGCTTTGTTAAATAACTTTGTTATTGAACGCGCCGCATTCACTGGCGCTGAGATTGGATTACTGCAGAGTTTAAGAGAGGTACCTGGATTTTTAGCTTTTACCGCGGTGTTTGTATTGCTGCTGATCAAAGAGCAAACCTTCGCCTTATCATCCTTGGCACTATTGTGCATTGGAGTGGGAATTACTGGCTGGTTTCCTGATGTCATCGGGTTGTATTTAACAACGATACTCATGTCGATTGGATTTCATTATTTTGAGACAATAAATCAATCGCTTACGTTACAGTGGGTAGATAAAGCCGATGCACCTGGCTTTATGGGCAAAGCGTTAGCGTGGCGCTCCGCTGCTGCACTTGTCGGCTATGGGTCAATTTGGTTAATAATGAACTGGCTGAGTCTAGATTACATCTGGATGTATAGCATTATTGGCGGATGTGGATTAGTCATGGTGTTCATTATGGCAGTGTATTTTCCTCGTTTTGCCATTGGCTCCATTCAGCACAAACACTTAATACTGAGAAAACGCTACTGGCTTTATTACTTACTAACCTTTTTCTCTGGGGCGCGCAGGCAAATTTTTATGGTGTTTGCTGGCTTCATGATGGTTGAAAAATTTGGCTATTCTGTGTCTGAAATCACCGCTTTATTCTTAATTAACTATGTCGTTAACTTACTCTTTGCCCCCACCATTGGTCGCTTTATTGGAAAAATGGGTGAACGTAACGCGTTAATTATCGAATACGTTGGCTTAGTGATTATTTTCAGTAGTTACGCTTATGTCAGCGACGCTAATATTGCGGCTGGATTGTATGTGATTGATCACCTGCTTTTTGCTATGGCGATTGCGATGAAAACCTATTTTCAAAAAATTGCCGATAAACAAGATATTGCTTCAACCATGTCGGTCAGCTTTACCATTAACCATATTGCCGCGGTAATTATCCCTGTTTTATTAGGCATTTTATGGCTCAGTTCGCCTAAAGCAGTATTCTTCATAGGCACTGGGTTTGCCGTATGCTCACTCGCACTAGCATTCAATGTGCCGCGTCATCCGGAGCCTGGTAAAGAAGCCTTATGGTCACCGTTAATGACAAAACGCTAAAAGATTTAGCACAGATGTCATACCATACAAACATGGCGAAAGTGTAATGCATAAAGGGAGTTAATGATGACTGATATTGATGTGACGGCAACACAAGATGACAATACTCAAGTGTCCGCACGCAAAAAAACCTTATTACTCGGGCGCATTATCGGCTTAGCCAGCGAGGAAGATTATCGCCCTTCAACAGCCTCCGTTGCCGAGCGTGCTGAGCACCGTCAACGCAAGCAACTCAGCCAGCATCAGACCAACCTTGAAAGCATTTTTGCCTTAGCACTCAATTACACCCCATCCGATGTAACAGGAGTCGAATTAGATCCAGATTGGCGCTATCAATTTTTTCAAATGGCTGAACAAATTCATAACCGTAAAATGCAGGATTTGTGGGCCAGAATTTTAGCCAGTGAAGTCGTTAATCCAGGTAACTTTAGCCTTAGAACTTTAGCGGTATTACTGCAACTGACGTTTCGAGAAGCACTGATATTTGAAAAAGCCTTAGGCATGTCAGTTAAAATTAATACCGAGCCCAGATTTAAATTACTCAGTAGTTATCGTATTAATGGTGGGATGAAACAATATTTTCGTAAGCATACTCACACTAACTTCGGCCTGTCCCAATTCGGCTTACCTTATTCGAGTATTCTTACCTTAGTCGATGCGGGAATTTTACATAAAAGCGAGTTTGAAACCGGACTATTAAGCAGTAGTGAACATATTCAGTTAACTATGTGTAATGCCACTTTGTCGCTCAAACCTAAGCATCAGCACTTATTATTTACGTATTATCGATTTACCACTGTAGGTGATGAGTTGTGCCAATTAATTCAGGCAAAAAGTGATGATGAATTTATCAATGCCGTTAAAACCATGTTAGCCAAAGATTTTATGGTTAGCGGTTAATATTTTTGTAAAGGTGCGAATACTTAGCCTTATGTTCGCTAAACAAAAATTGACGCAGTATTTCACGGGATTCACCTTCAGCACTAATTTTTGCTGCCATTACCCCATTTTCAGTTCGTACCGGTTCAAACACCATATCGAGGTGCACACCATTAGGTAAAATTAGCTGTGTTAAGCGTGGCACTTTATCGTTAAGTTCTTGCGGCACTTTAATGGTCATGCCTGAACTCGATAAAGAGAGTACCTCAACAAATTTAGCCGTATCGTTATCAATGACTTTTATATTTTTGACATTATTGAGCCGCCAGCTACGTTCACCGCCGCGCATATCAATCACTTCAGGAATACCCAACTCAGGCAAAAATTGCCCAAGCTCATCTTGCTTTAAGGTTAATGGAAACCATAAACGGTAATAACTAATTTCTGCCAATAAGGTTAATTTGGCATTCCCCAAAATATGAGCAAGCACTTGCGGTATTTCAGTCGCAACACTTAATGAATGTCTCGATAAAGCATTATCGGTACTGTCATCTTCCGGCGAAAATACACCGCTAAAATAAGCGAGCTCTTCATCAGATAAAGTCGACATAATCTAGCCTTTTTTTACACACTAACACGACCCCTATACTAACACCTTAGTATGATAGCGAACAAACTTTAACCAAAATACACCACCACTTATAATGCACAAGAGTTGCCGAACAGCGTAAAATACATCACAAAGGATAAGCTGATGTGAATGAACAGTACTCACACTTAAATGAAAAAAGACGAACTCAGTTCGTCTTTTTAGTGCCGATACAATCTAATCATTATCGATCGTGTTCAGCTTCTATTTGCATGGCTTTTTTAAACGATGCATGGCTCATTAGTTGTTGATAGTACTTAGCAATATTAGGATACTTGTCAAACTCACCGTTTTGGCCAACAAGCTCTGCAATAAACGACATCATAATATCTGCACCGCTAAGACGGTTACCGACTAGGTATGACTTATCTTCTAAGCGGTCGTTAACATAGCTGATGACTTTTGCCGTTTCTGCATCGGCATATCCACCGATAAAACGGGTTTCTGCGCCATCCATTTTAACAAAAATTTTCAGCAATAGTGGCAAAGCAGCTGAGCTTTCAGCAAAATGCATCCATTGTAAGTAATCGATATAATCTGCTGTGCCGAGTGCTGGCATCAGTTTATCAGCGCCATAGGTATGAATTAAATACTCGGTAATCGCGCCCGACTCAGCAATGGTATAACCGCTCGCTTCTAATACTGGTGATTTACCTAATGGATGAACCGCTTTTAACGACTCTGGCGCTAAAAATGTGGTTGTATCACGCTGATAAGCAACCAGCTCATAGTCCACTCCCAATTCTTCTAATAACCAAATAATGCGTTTTGAACGTGATTTATTTAAATGATGTAGTTTAATCATTAAGCCATCCTTGTATTGTTAGTGATAAAAAATAAACCCAATGAACAACTCACTGGGTTTGCTTCTATCAATCTACGTATTCTGTTATTTCGAGTTACAGTTAACTGTAACCACTAAACTAAACAGCAGATTAGCTTAGTAAAGCTAACATTTTCTCTGCCACTAATTCAGACGATGCAGGGTTCTGACCGGTAACTAGTTTACCGTCAACTACTGCATATGGATGCCAGTCGTCACCCTTAGAATAAGTCGCGCCATTTTGCTGCAACATATCTTCAACTAAAAACGGTACAACGTTAGTTAACTGTACAGCTTCTTCTTCACCATTAGTAAAACCAGTGACATTTTTACCGGCAACGAGTGGCGTTCCGTCTGGCTTTTTAGGGTACTTAAGTGCAGCCGGTGCATGACATACTAAACCTAAAAGTTTATCTGTTTTGTAGCACTGTTCAATTAATGCAATAGAGTCTTTGTCATTGGTTAAATCCCATAATGGACCATGACCGCCTGGATAAAATACCGCGTCATAATCTGCTACGTCAATTGATGCCAATGTGAGTGTATTGGCTAGTAATGCTTGCGCTTTAGTATCGGCTGTAAAACGACGCGTAGAGTCAGTTTGAAAATCAACTTTATCACTTGTAGGATCCAATGGCGGTAAACCACCTTTAGGAGATGTTAGCACTACCTCAACACCTTTATCGGTAAATGCGTAGTATGGAGCCGCTAATTCTTCTAACCAAAAACCGGTTTTCTCGCCAGTGTCGCCTAATTTATCGTGCGAAGTTAATACCATTAATACTTTCATAGTGATTCCTTAAATACTGTATGTTTAGTTGTAATCACTTAGATTACAGAGGATTGTTTACTTTAATGACAACCTTGCCGAAGTTTTCGCCTTTTAATAGCCCGATAAAGGCTGTAGTCATATTTTCAAGACCATCGACAATTTGTTCACGATATTGAATCTTACCTTCACCAAGCCATTGGCCCATATCTTTGGCAAACTCTGGATAGCGGTCGCCATAATCGTCAAAAATAATAAAGCCTTGCATCTTAATGCGCTTAACCAGCAATGTGCCCATCAGTAATGACAAACGATCAGGTCCCTCGGGTAATGAAGTTGCGTTGTACTGAGAAATTAAGCCACACACTGGCACTCGAGCACCAGTGTTGAGTAATGGCATTACCGCATCAAACACCTTGCCGCCAACGTTTTCAAAATACACATCAATGCCGTTATCACAATGGGCTGTCAGTTGCTGCGCAAAATCAGCCGCTTTATGGTCAATACATTCATCAAAGCCTAATACTTCTTTTGCGTAGCGACATTTTTCTGCGCCACCGGCGATACCAACAACTCGACAGCCTTTCAACTTAGCAATTTGGCCAACCGTTGCGCCAACAGGCCCAGTAGCTGCGGCAACCACAACGGTTTCGCCCGCTTTAGGCGCGCCAATGTCTAATAGCCCCATATACGCAGTAAAGCCTGGCATGCCCATAATACCCAACGCATAAGAAGGATGGCTTGGGTTATCGCCCAATTTCATCAGTCCTTCACCATTAGAGACTAAATAATCTTGCCAACCACCAAACGCTAACACCCACTCACCCACTTTATAATCAGGATGATTAGACTCTTCCACTTGTGATACCGCAGCGCCCACCATCACATCGTCAATTGCTACTGGATCTGCATATGATTTGGCGTCATTCATACGGCCACGCATGTAAGGATCAAGCGATAAATACACCGCGCGCAATAACACCTCACCTTCTGCTGGTACAGGTTTGTTGACGGTTTCTAAACGGAAATTATTAGCCACTGGCTCACCTTGTGGACGGCTGGCAAGTACTATACGACGATTTTGAGTGTTCATCTTGTGTCCTTTAAATAACATAAGCACCATAAAGTGGTACTTGAGAAGACAATATGACCTCGGTTGCTAAAAGTTGATTACCGCTGTAATACTGATATCAACTAAACACTGGTACAATAAACAACCGAGGCCAAATAATACGATCTTTTTACTTAAGTTGATCAATTCAAATATGGTCAACAACTTTGCGAGCTAAGCGATTGATATGAATAAAAACAAACATCTATTACTCGAAAATCAGTTGTGTTTTGCTGTTTATTCAACGTCATTGGCTATTACCCAACTGTACAAACCGTTACTAGACTCTATTGGGCTAACTTACACTCAATATTTGGTGATGTTAGTCCTCTGGGAGCAAGATGGTCTAAGTTTAAAAACCTTGGCCAGCAAACTCGGGCAGCAATCGGGTGCATTAACACCGGTCATAAAACGTCTCGAAACTGATGGCCTGCTAAAGCGCATTCGCGAGCCCTTAGATGAACGGACCTTGTGCATGCAATTAACTGAAAAAGGTCATCAACTGCAGCCCCAAGCAGAACAAATCCACCTATGTATTCTTGAACAATGCGGTATCGAAATGTCTGAAATCACCGATCTAAAACGACAGCTGGATCAATTTAGGCTAAAACTGCCTAGTCATATTGAGTTCTAACGCACAAAATGACTCAAAATTTTGAGTTTAATTTGTTTTGCTTAGCTATATGATAATCACGATAACTAATTGCGCGCAACTTAAATTAACAATTTTTAAGGTCTATAAACGATTACGTGATGCCGCCGCATTGTTTGAAGAGAATAAAACGCGATGAAATCCCACTTTGCCATCTGACTGAAATGGTTATCAAGCACTTGCCATTACGCGACATTGACACTATTGCGACCGATATTTTTTGATGAGTACAACGCTTTATCTGCCCGCTTAAATATCTCTAAAAATGCTTTATCCTGAGAACGTAAGGTTGCAACGCCAATACTAATGGTTATCGAAGGAGCTTTTTGTTCGTCGTACTGTTGTTGAGCTTCTCTTAACCGTTCAGCCAAGATATAAGCAGAGTCAATATCAGTATCGGGTAATAAAATAGCAAACTCTTCACCGCCAATTCGAGCCAATACATCGGCCTCCCTAATATGTTCATTGCATATATTGGCAACGCGCTTAATCACTTCATCACCCACTAAATGGCCATAGGTATCATTCACATTTTTGAATAAATCAATATCAATGATCATTAACGAGAATGGTTGAAAATAGCGAGTAGCACGAAAAAACTCATGTTCGCAAAAAGACGTAAATGAACGACGATTAAACAAACCCGTTAACGGATCGGTATTAGCAAGTCGCTCTAGTTTTGAACGTAAATGATAAGCAGCGGTAATATCGGTAGAAATACCGATGAGGCCAATTAATGTGCCTTTATGGTTATATAAGGGTTGTTTAACTTCGTGATATACAATGAGCGAGGCTGGGGTATCAACAATAATATCGTCAGAGAGTTTACTTTGCGAGTTAAGCACTTTAGTGTCATTCACGTGCAAAATATCTACAACATTCGCGGGAAAGTAATCGCTATCGGAAGTGCCCTTTAGCTTTTCAAGCGTCACACCAAAGTAGTCAAGCGTTAGTTGATTCGCATAAACATATTTGCATTGAGTGTCTTTTAAATAAATATAAGCATCAACTTGATCAAGGATAAGCTCATAGGTATCTAATATCATCTTTTTTGCTTGCTGCTGACGGTATCGGTTTAGGTTAAAAAACAGCAAAAAAGCAATGATTAACAATAAGATGAAAATCAATAATCCAACGATTTCAAGCGACATGAGCATTCCTTAGCTACCATCTATATCCATATACGTCATTGATGATGTTAATGACGCAGATCCAACAATATACTCTTATTACTTACGGTTAACCATACCGTATAGTAAACAGGGTCAAGTATAAAAAGATCTATTGTGACAATCAAATAATGAATGCCTGGATTCAACGCCGAAATGCGTTGCATATTATTGAAATATCGCAATATAGATTCTGATTATCGTGTTGAAATCGACAATATTGGGGCTCAAGTCAAGTTAACCTTCGCTTCCGCTAATAAACGGTGATTAAACTGTCTACTGTTTTGCTAACTAACCTCAACTCAAAACAAAACAAGCGTTAAGGTTAGTTATTGTCGATACTATTGACCTACAATAATAAATAACATTAACGCTTATAAATAACTCCGCTCTTCATCACAAATGACACATCTAATAACGCTTCAATTTGCTCAAGAGGACTTTTATGCGTTGCGATGATGTCGGCATATTTGCCAACCTCCAAAGTGCCAAGTTTATCTGACATATCAATCAGTTTTGCCGAATTAATCGTCGCACTGATTATAATATCCTCATTACTCATACCCGCTTTGCTCATCAATACAGCTTCTTTAGCATTATCACCATGATGTGACACCCCACTGTCGGTGCCATAAGCAATATTAACCCCAGCTTTATAAGCCGCACTAAAGTTTTGCATCATGTCGCCACCAACACGTATTGCCTTGGCTTTTATGGCAGGAGACATAAAGTCAGCCCCTGCGGTATTGGCCATTTTCACTACCGTGTCGCCCGCCAACAATGTTGGCACTAAAAACGCGCCACTTTTTTTCATTAATTTAATACTTTCTTTATCGGCGTAACTGCCATGTTCAATACTGTCGACACCGGCGCGCAACGCTGCATTAATACCTTGAGCAGCATGGGCATGGCTGGCCACTTTACGACCTAAGGCATGCGCAGTATCAATCACCTCTTTAAGCTCATCATCATCCATTTGCTGGCCAGTACCCGTATTAGTGTCCGATAACACTCCTCCGGTAGAGGTGATTTTAATCACATCAGCGCCAAACTTTATCGCCCGACGAGTCGCGCGGCGGCAATCATAAGGTCCGTCACAAATGGTTTTAGAGGTAAACTTATCAAGTAAATCAGGACTCATACCGTCAACATCACCATGGCCTCCGGTAACCGACACGCCACCAGATGCAATAATTCTCGGGCCATCAATCCAGCCTTTATTAATGCCGTCGCGTAAGGCATAAATCTGTTCCGGTTTCGCGCCTAAGTCTCGCACCGTAGTAAAGCCTGCTAATAAGGTCTTTTTAGCAAAATAAGCACTGCGCATTGCCACGTCAGCATCCGACATTCGCAAAGCTTCGCTATCATTATTCGGCCCTAACTCGCCTTGTAAATGAACATGCATATCCATCATGCCAGGCATAACAAAGCTATTTTTTAAATCAATCATCTCAACATTGTCATGCTCGTCCACCACCGGTGCAGACTGATAACCTGAAGTGATAGAAGTGATTACCCCATCTTTTATCACCACAGTTTGCTGAGTTAAAGGTGACTCGCCTGGCGTAGTTAATAATGTGCCAGCATAAATAACGTTAATATCGGCAGCCTCAACCACCGTCGATGCCATCGTTAATCCGAACACCGCTAAGGCGATGGTGGTAATAGTATTATTATTCATAGACGCTCACTGTTGATAACGAGAAAGAGGTTAAGTTTCTACACTGCCAAAAATGCTGTTATGTTACAAGAGAGTAAAATATTGTATTAGAAAAATCGTTTCGTCATTAACAAACAGTGAATGAATAAAAAATGAATATTGCAATTTTTGGCGCGGGTTCAACAGGCTGTTATTTAGCGGGTCAGTTATGTATTTCGGGGTTACAAGTCAGCTTAATTTGTCGCCCAGCAATTAAGCAAAAAATCATTGCCAATAACGGCATTACCTTGACCGATTATAACGGCTTAAAACAAACGATTATGCCGCAAGCGTTGATCACCGATATCGACCAAGAATCATCAATCAATGGCAAATTTGATGTAGTATTTGTCACCTTAAAATGTCATCAAGTTAGCAGTATTGCCAATCAATTAATGGCGATTACTCACGACAACAGCAGCATTATATTTATGCAAAATGGCTTAGGCAGTTTTGACAGCATTAAAGACTCGCTCGATCATTACCGCTTACTCCAAGGGATCACGCCATTTAATGTGCTGCAACTGCCCAATGGCGTATTTCATAAAGGCACAGAGGGTGTGTTTACCTTACAAGAAAACCCTCATACCATCGCAATTCAATCCGCACTGGTTAACCACGGATTTGGTTGCGACATTGAAGCAGACTTTACCCCAATGATTTACGGTAAATTATTATTAAATCTCAATAATGCATTAAATGCGGTCACCGATTTACCGATTAAACAGCAATTAAGTGACTACAAAAATCGCCGAGTTTTAGCCAAAGCAATGAAAGAATGGCTAGCAGTATGCGAAGCGGCAAACATTACATTGCATCAATACACCAAGGTTAAACCCTCCTGGTTACCCACCATTTTATCGTTGCCAAATGGGTTGTTTAATCTGGTCGCTAAACAGATGCTCGACATCGATCCCAAAGCACGATCATCAATGTGGGAAGACATTCAAGCGAAACGAAAAACAGAAGTCGATTACATCAATGGCGCGGTGGTCAGCATTGGGAAAAAATACGGTATAAAAACACCGGAGAATCAAGCGATAGTAGAACAAATAAAGCAGCTAGAACAACGACATTAACCAAATGCCGTACGCGATATCGTTGTCGAGAAAAAAGTAAATCTATTGTAAAATATTGCAAAAAAATACAATTGACGTAGTCGCACGATACAATCAAACAAGCAGAAGTAGTACGCCTAAAGATGACTCTCAATAAGAGTCATCGTGACGTAATCTTTATTGCTTATAACTTAACGCGATTAACCAATCGGAAATTAATTACAGATGAACGACAGCACTTTCTTTTTTGGCGATTGGCAAATTAATCCACACAGCAATAGCATTCAGTCTGGCGATGTTATTCGCAGTCTTGAACCCAAAGCCATGGATGTGTTGCGTTTACTGTGCCAACACCAAGGGGAAGTGCTAGCAGCAGACGATATTATTAACCACTGCTGGAACAGCATCGCCATTGGCGATAATCCGCTGCATAAAGTCATTACCCAGCTGCGTAAAGCATTAGGCGATCAAGCATCTAATCCGCAGTACATAGAAACCATCCGCAAACGCGGTTATCGCACCATCGCCAGTGTTGAATTCCCTATTGGTCATCATGCCAAAGTCACTACCCAACAATGGCAAGGCGCCTCGCCGTTTCCAGGTTTACGCGCATTTGACACCAACGACTCCAATGTATTTTTTGGCCGAAGTGAGCAAGTTGACACTTTATTAAATCGCATCACAAAACAAGTTGAATTTGGCCGTGCCTTTTGCTTAATCCTCGGCCCCAGCGGTACAGGTAAATCATCGTTAATTAATGCCGGCATCATGCCTAATTTAATGTCCAAAAATGGCTTTAACGGGGTTGGCGTAATCGATAATGCTAACCTAGATTTAGCCGATGTCACTAAAGGACGCTTAATTATCGATATCGCCAGTGCGATGCTCGACTGGGAAATCAAAGACCAAGCGGTGTTTACCGACTGTAGTGCCGATATGCTGGCAAACAAACTGCAAAACGACATCAACGCCGTTATTGAATATTGTCAGCTAGCTTTAGCCAAATACTCATCAATCAATGATGACAATGCCCCAAAATACAGTCGGCCCCATTTTTCATTGTTTATCGACCGTTTAGAAATCTTATTAGCGTCGCCATTATTTACCGAATCCGAACGCAACAATGTATTAGATATCCTCGAAACCCTTGCGGTTTCAGGGGCAGTATTAATAATTAGTGCTTGCCGCAATGACTTTTACCCTCAGGTTGTTAGCCACCCAAGCCTAATGGCAGGCAAAGCTAATGGCTCACATTTCGATTTATCGGCGCCAACCCGATCAGAGCTGATGCAAATGATCCGCTTGCCGGCCAATGCAGCTAACCTCACATGGACACTCGATCCCGATACGGCAATGCCGTTGGACGAAATACTTTGCAGTGAAGCCGCCTCAAACCCCGATGCTCTGCCCATGTTGCAATACACCTTGCAATCACTGTATTTGCACAAAGATGACAACAACCAATTATTGGTGTCGGTATACCATTCGCTTGGGGGGATTGAAGGCGCCATCGGTAAAAATGCCGAAGAAGTGCTCAACCAATTAAACAACAGCGAACGCGCCGCACTGCCTAAAATACTGTCGATGTTAGTCACCCTAACCGAAGATGAAAAATCAATCACCAGCATCACCGCCCGCTGGAGCGATCTCAGTAGTGATGCCGAAATAAACCTCGTCAAAGCCATGGTTGATAACCGTTTGTTTGTTTCGCATCTGCAACAAGATCAACCCTGCTTTAGTATTGCTCACGAAGCGCTATTAAGGCGCTGGCCCCGCGCCACCCAATGGATAACCGAGCACAAGGACAGTTTAGCCATTAAAAGCCGTTTACAGCATCAATCTAACCGCTGGCTGGCCGAGTCAAAGAGTAATGCTTATTTACTGGCAGAAGGCAAACCATTAGTAGAAGCAAGCACATTGCTCGATAACCAATTGTTTAGTTTAGAGCCTCAAGAACTGGCACTCATTCAAGCCTCAACCAAACAAGCCAACATCGGCCGCTGGCGCCGCCTTGCAGTCATGCTAGCCCTTGTGGCACTGACACTCATTTCGGTCGCCATGAGTATTCGCAGCATTGAGGCCGAAACCCAGGCACAACAAAAACGCCTTGCGGCAGAAAACTTACTTGGTTTTATGGTCGGTGAGTTCGCCGACAAAATGCGCGGCATTGGCCGCATGGACTTGCTCGATGGGATCAGTAACAAGGCATTGGAATATTTCAGCGACTTTTCTGCCGACGATGCCAGCTATTTAAGCTTTGAAGCGCGCTTTCAACACAGCCAAACCTTAGAGGCCATGGGCGAAGTGGCCTATTCTCGCGGCAATATCGACGAGGCCCACAGCGCCTTAATCGCCGCCCGTGAGCGCATGCTGCCGTTACTCGAAATGCAACCTCAACACCTCAGTTTACTCAAAACCTTAGGTGCCAATGCTTTTTGGCTCGGCCAGCTTGAATACGATCAAAATGATTGGACAGCGGCACAGCCTTGGTTCGAACAGTATTTAACATACAGCCAAACCATGTATCAATACGCGCCAGACGATAACGATGCGCTAATGGAGTTGTCCTATGCGCAAAATTCTCTTGGCTCCATATACATGAAGCAGCAAAACTTTACCGATGCCCGTGAGGCATTTGAGCAATCATTACAACTTAAACTACAACTGTGGGATAAAGACCAAACCAACAACCAGCTAATAGCCGATATTGCAGACACTCGCTCATGGCTTGCCAGTGCCGCCAGTGACCAAGGTGATATCAGCACGGCAATTAAAATCCATCAGCAAATTCAGCAACAATTTAACAATAACTCCTTAGAAAAGCAGCCCTACTTACTGGAACGATTATCAAGCAGTTATGCGTTACTGGCTAGATTATTAAGCTACCAAAACCATCAGCAACAAGCTTTTGAGAAAGCACAACTCAGTTTAGTGACCATCACCAATGCCCTTAAACAAGACCCTGAAAATGATGTTTGGAAAATCCAGCAATATTACGCCTACCTAAAGATGTTGGCTTATAGTACTGAGCCGATTGAACAGACTATGGGGCAGAGTCTTGACTCATTAGCAACCATGCTCGAGAAAGATATTACCTTAAACAAATCAGCCCAAAAAATAGAGGTTTGGGCAACATATCAATTGGCTGCCGCCAACTATTTGGCCTCTAAGGGACTATTGTCAGAAAGCTTAGTATATGCACAGCGAGCCATTACCTCATTTAAGCAATTAATCACTGAATTTAACCAAAGTTCACTTTATGTCGCGAGTTTAGCCCAAAGCAATATGTTAACGGCTTCATTATTGACATCCCTAGGTCAACCTAAGCAAGTTAACTCCCTATGTCAGCAAACTAAAAATCAATTGGCCGATATTATTGATAAAAATAAAGAACCGAGATTTACTATGCCCTACGCGAAGGCCCTCGATTGTCTAGGAGAGCTAGATCAACACGATGACTTAGTGCAACAGCTACAACAATCGGCCATCACAGATTATAAGTTTAACCCTAAACCCTAAACAAAAAGAAAGTATGGAGAATAAAATGCCTAATGTCCAAGGCCAAGCAACCATGTTTAACGTCACAGTAATCCTAAACGCGAACAATGAACCCGTCTTTAGCTATACTAATATTGATGGTTCTGCAGTATCCGGCAATATGGTCGTAACTCAATACGGAGTCATTTCTTACCAGTTGATTGACAAGACTGGTAAGGGCCTTAAATTTGTTGGCGCAGCTTTCACTACCACGTTTGACGGTATTATCGATGCCACCACCATCAGCAGCGATGGCAACTTGATACAATTAACCGATTTAAATGAAGTGCCAGGCAGCACCAGCTTTCAATTTGTGCTGTCAAACAGTGCCAATACCCTGCTAGTACTTAGCCCAGATCCTCAAGTTATTAATCGCGATAATAAATAAAAAATAGATAAAAAGCTCAGGGCTACCCTGAGCTTTTTATCTTGAACAAGATAACCACACTACAAAGCAGTTAATCGCTTAACCAAGACTAAAACAACTTGTGTTACCCACTAACCCATTGCAAGGTTAGATTTTTAGTCCTCAATCCTCTGCTAAAATCCAGACAAAAACCTCTGTTAATCATCGCCAATAACACTGTGTTGTTTACTAATATTTTCACTAAAACATTCGCTAACCAATTCGCGAAAAACTCTAAAACTTGCCGATGAATGGCTATGACAATTGCCATGACTTACCCTATAAGTCGCAGCCAGATTGATGCAGACATTTTAAGCTGCAACTAAAATCAATCTTTTTTATACCAAAAATCATAATTTAATTAAATAAAAATCAATAAGTTAAAATCAGAAGATTACCGAAAGGTTAAAAACTCCCATTCCTAATAGAGTGTTTGTCATCAACAAGGGGTTACCAACACCAAACGCTTGAGGAAATGCACCATGTTTACCAATGATAAATTAACTGAACTCAATGACACGATTTCTCGTGTGACTAAATTAACAGACTCATTGTCTAAATATCCTAACGCGGTAAAAATACCACTGCGTGTTGAAGCTGAAACCCTAGCCGACTCGTCATCGACAGCGGTGATGTTTGATGCCACTTTTGATGCCACTTCAGCAAACCAGAATGGCAAAATGGCTGTAGTAGATAACTTACAAATTCGCACCTTACTCAATGTGATTAACGCGATTTCAGAAGCGATATTTGTGATTAACTCCGCTGGCGTTATTGAGATGATTAATCCGTTAGGCGCTAAATTATTCGGTGCCCCAGCCGAAATGTTAATTGGTCAAACCTGGACCGATTATCTACAAAGTCCTTTTAAAGATGAGTATCAATCTTTATTTGACCTGTGGAACAACGCCAGCGATCAAAGCAACAAAGTAACTCAGTTTAATCATGGGCCTAAAGAAATTATCATTAACCGCGCCGACAGCACGTTGCTCGAAGCCGATTTATCATTGTCATGTTTACCGTCAATACAAATAGGCTCGGAGCCATTATTTATTGGCATTATGCATAACCTGACTTCGCATAAAGCCGAATACAATAAACTGCGCCACTTAGCCCATACTGACAAATTAACCGGTCTTGCCAATCGACATGCTTTTGATGATGCCCTGCAAACCAACTGGAACGACAGCATTAATCACGACCAACCGCTGTGTTTAATCATCATCGATGTCGATTATTTTAAAATGTTTAATGACCAGTATGGTCATGTTAACGGTGATAAATGTTTGCAAAAAATTGCCCAAGTACTGGCAGAGGTGCTCCCGTCTAACAATGCGATGGCTGCCCGTTATGGTGGTGAAGAGTTTGTGGTCATTTTGCCCAACAGTAATCCGTTAACTGCAGAATACATTGCCAAAAATATTCAACGTCGTATTAACCAGTTAAGCTTTACCGATATAGGGTTACCTGCACAAACCAAAATCAGTGTCAGCCAGGGCATTGCCTGTGAACGCAGTGGTCAATACCGCACGCCAACCGCACTGGTTTGCGCCGCAGACACAGCACTTTACCGCGCCAAATCAACAGGCCGTAACCGCATTAATATGAGTAGCTAATATCTATTAGCTACTAAACAATCAAACAATCAAACAATCAAACAATCAAACAATCAAAGGGTTAACAACACGCTTGATAAGTTGCAATGCCACTTTGTTGATTTGCCTGCTGGGCCATATTATATTCAGCTGGCGTGGCAAAATGTGCATCCCAATGTTGTAATTTGGGCAGCATAAGTCGATGCCATAAAGGCGGAATGAGGGTCAATACAAAGGTACTAAGGTAACCGCCAATCATTTGCGGTGCATCGGGATAAGGCGATAACTGATGGTAAGGTAACTGCCCTTGAGCGTGATGATGTGAATGTCGGGTTAAGTTAAACATTGCCCACGAGCTTACCCGCTTATTGGTATTCCAAGAATGATGAGGTTTTACTGGCGAGTTAAGTTCGCGAACCAAACCATAATGCTCCATGTAATTGACTATCTCTAAAGTCGCTTTAGCCCATAACGCCATTAATACAAAAAAGCTTAACCCCTGCCAACCAGCAAGCCAAAATACCCACACCATAATAGCGACACTCATAGCGTAACCTCGTAACGCTTTATTGTGCCAACTCCACACAGCTAACTGTTTACGCACCAGCCTTTGTTGCTCAATATGCCACGCACTAATATTGCCCTTAATGGTCGAAATAATAATATGTGCATAAACACCACGACCACGCGGAGCGGTAGCAGGATCGTTCAAGGTACTAACGTATTTATGGTGGCCATATACATGTTCAATGGCAAAGTTAGCATCAAAGCTAAATGCCAATAACCAGCGTCCAATCAATAATGACACCGGCTGCCAAGTACGATGGGTTAGCTCATGGCCTGTAATCGTCGCCATTACGCCAACCACTAAGCCCAAATAAATCACCATCACCCCATATTGAATCATGCTGGTGTTTTGCCTTGCTAACAGGGCGTCATACCCCGTAAAACGAGTGACCCATGCGCCATATTGGCCAATATCTTGGCTGGCAAATTGCCAGCAACACACAAACACTAATATCACAGTCAATGGCAGTGCCAACCATAATTGCCACGTAAGCAATGCCGGATAGCGATATTGTGGCGTCGCGGTATCATCACCAAACACGATGTCACCACCCAAATACACCGTAACCCAAATAGTAAAGCCAATGCTGATATAGGTTCCACCCAAAGTGATGCTGATAATAGCGATCACCGCCATAAGATGAAACGACATAAATTTAAGGTATTTAAACATGGCCACGTCCTTATGCTTGCGGTTCGTCAACTAAAGGACGCTGGCGTAAATTAACGTGAATATTCACATCAGTTTTAGCCAGACTCTGACAGGCCAAAATCATTCCTTGAGCGATGGCTTCAGCCGATAAAACATATGCGCTGTCGGTTAATTGTTTCACTTCGCCAGCAATCAACTTGCATCGACAAGCACCGCAACTGCCTACTCGGCAATGATGCGGAAAGGCAATGTTGGCAGCCAACGCGGCGGTTAAAATAGAGTGTTTAACGCTAGTTTGCGCTATCACTATTTCATCATTAATGGTTAGGCTAACCGGTTTGGCAGTAAACATAGACAACATACGCATTCCTTGGTGATTAAAGGTTTACTGTACGCCAACCAGAAATATAACAAAGAGGGAAGAATGGACATTAAGGGGTCATTAATAGACAAGCACAGCAAAATCCGTTACAACTAACTCAAAGCCATTAATAAGATTGCTATGCAGCTGCTTCCTGTATTTTACTTAAACCAAGTGTATCAACAGCTGCGCCTGTGGGAATGCAATGTCGATATATGGCTAGCCCATAACGGCCTTATGCTTGAACAACTACAAGACCCACACTTTCAAGTGAGTTTTGATGATTATCAACGACTGATAACGTCTGCAATTCATCTATCGGCACGGCCAGACTTAGGTTTACATGTCGGCAGCCGAATAGGCATTAACACCCATGGCATGATGGGATTTGCCATCCTTAATAGCAGTACCCTTAAACAAGCTATTGATACATTGAAGCAATTTATCAATACACGCACACCATTAGTTAATGTTAATACCCATGAAACCGCCAGCAGTATGGTTATCACACTGCAAGCGATACAACCATTGGGCGTGATTCAACAACCGTTTATGGATACTTTGCTCGTCACCATTGCCAACTTGTTACAACAAACCACCCCGTTATCACCTGCAATAAGCCAGGTTAATTTGGGGTTCGCAGCACCAGCCTATTGGCAACAATACTCTGCATTACTCAAAGTACCGGTGCATTTTAATCAAGCCAGCACCCAGCTAATATTAACTCAAGCATCATTAAATCAACGCTTGGATATGGCCGATCCCAGCTCGTTTGTTCAAGCTAAACAATGGTGTATTAACGAACTTAAAAAACTTGATTTACAGCAAAGCCTTAGCGATAAGTTGTATCAGTATTTACTACAAAGTCCGATGCCACTACCAAGCTTAAGCGATACAGCCACGCATTTTAATATGACCCCACGGACTCTTCATCGCCATTTAACCCAACAACAAACAAGCTATAAAAACATTGTCGCGTCGGTGAATCACCATATTGCGAAGCAATACTTATCGCAATCTAATGGCAGTATTAAGCAATTGGCATATCAATTAGGTTATGTAGATGTGGCTAACTTTCGGCGGGCTTTTAAACGCTGGCAAGGCACCACACCCAGTGAATACCGCCAGCAAAAAAGAGTAAAATGACATTCGATGTAGGAACACGAGTGCGTAAGCACTAAGTAACGAAGTAACGAAGTAACGAAGTAACTAACTAAACACTATGTAACTAAACACTATGTAACTAAACACTATGTAACTAAACACTATGTAACTAAGCCCTAAGTAAGTAACTAAGCTATTAACTAAACGACAAAAATCCGTTAATCAATAGCACTAATGTAATTAGCTAGATTGAACTGTATGTTTTTGGTTTCTAGCATAACGGGCATAGGCGATTAACAAGCCAGCCCCTAAATACATCGTTAAACTATACACTCCAGCCACCACAGCATAACTCGGGGCTTGCAGTAAACTAATGCAAATAAGCATTGCCATAGTGGAGTTTTGCAAACCAATTTCAATGGCCAACGTTAGGCTATCTTTGTGGCTTAATTTGAATATCTTAGCAGTAATTACGCCCACCATCATGGCAAGCAAATTTAACAACATGCACGCAATAAACACCTCGTTAAAAGCATCGCTGATAATGTCACTTTCTTGAATCACCACCCCAGTAATCATCAACAATAAAAACACTAATGCAAAGCGCCTAAAATACACCTCAACCTTCACAGCCCAATCGCGATAATAACGCCGCACAATCATGCCAAACATAATCGGTAGTAAGGTAATCACCAATAACCCTAATGAAATGCTGCTTAACGACACCTCAATATCATGGGTTTCACTAAAATAGCTAACCGCAAATTGGATGATAAACGGCGCGGTAAAAACACACACAATGCTACTCAGTGCAGTCAAACTCACCGACAAAGCCAAATTAGCCTTAGCAAGATGACTTACAACATTTGAGGTTGTGCCACCGGGGCAGGCAGCCAAAATCATTAACCCTATCGACATCGCTGGCGATAAGTCCATCAACAAACAAAGCGTAAAAGCCAACAAAGGCAACACGATAATTTGGCCAATAAAGCCGCCAATAATCGGCATTGGAGTTTGCCATAAACGTAAAAAATCAAATTGAGTTAAACTTAAGCCCATGCCAAACATAATGAAGGCGAGCGACAATGGCAGCAGTATTTCGGTAATAATCGAACCTGTCATAGGGAATTGCATCCTTGCTCGCTAAGCAGACTTAGCGAGTATCATAAGCATCAGTACAGAATACGTTCTTGCGAAATATAGCTGCATGAATACGGTTTTATCAAAATCAAACCGCCCTTTGGCGTCGTTAACAGGCTTAATCTAAAAAGCTGTTATCTTGCGCCAACATGACCTGATACAAAGGTTGAAAATTACCCCATGTCACTAAATCTGAGCCATTAATTTGGCGAGTTTTAGTCGCAATTTCATGGCCAATCAATTTAAGTTCACCCGCCGCCTGTGCCAATAACTGGCTATGGCAGCAACTGTCTAACATGACAAAATTAGCCGTTGCCGCATCAACAGACTTACCGACAGTGAGTAAGCCATGGTTTTGTAAGATAACCGCAGCATGGCCTTGTAGCGCCTCAGCAATCATATCGCCTTCAGATAAATCGGCGACCACGCCGGTAAAAGTGTCAAACACACTGTGGTTTTCATAAAACATGCATGCGTCTTGAGAAATAGGTTTAAGTAACTCACCTAGTGATGAAAATGCACGGCCATAAGTAGTATGGGCGTGAGCCACTGCGTTGACATCGGGGCGCGCATGGTGAATACGCGAATGAATCGCAAATGCGGCATTATTGATTGGATGCTTACCCTCCAAAATATTGCCTTTATGGTCAACTCGCACTAAATCAGAAGCCCTAATTTTAGAAAAATGCACCGCTAACGGATTAACCCAAAATGACTCAGGATCAATACAATCACGTAAGGTGATATGCCCCGCCAATCCTTCGTCGAATCGATAATGGGCAAATACTCTAAATGCCGCCGCTAGACGCTGTTTTTCATATTGTTGTTGCTGTTGTTTATTATCAAACTTTGGCGGTAACGGCATTGGATATTTATCTGTGCCAATGGTCATTTTTTGAATTTGCTGTGCTTGAGTGTCATTTATTGCGGTCATGTTGAGTCTACTTTTATTAGTTTAGTTTGACTTTAATTTAACCAAGCCTAAAATAAATTCAAATGATACTAAATCATAGATAACTATTAATATGCTGCATAGTAAGATTGATTTAAACTTATTCCTCATTATGAGCACGGTATATCAGCACGGCAGCATTACTGCTGCGGCCAGTAAACTGCACCTAACACAACCCGCTGTAAGCCATGCTATTGCTCGGCTACGCGACAAATTTAACGACCCGTTGTTTGTCCGCCATGGCCGTAAAATGGTGCCAACCGCCTTATGCCAAAAAATCATTCCCGACGTGCAACAAGCGCTGCTGTTACTCAATAATACCGTTAGCCAACCCGCGACATTTGACATACAACAGCACAAACGCGAGATAAAACTAGGCTTAAGAGACATATTAGAGTCAATGTTCTTTCCTATTCTTATGCCCGATTTACTCAATAACACCCCCAATATCACCCTAAACAGTCGTCAAATTAAACGCACTGAACTTGAGCCGTCACTGGCGCAGCAAAGTTTAGATATTGTTATCGATGTACTGATGCCAACCCATAAAGATATTCGCAATACTCTAATATGTAGCGAACGATTTTCATTAGTGTGTCGTCAAAACCATTCTATATTACAGCAGCTCACGCTCGCTAATTATGCCGCCGCATCTCATGCATTAGTGAGCTTAAAAGACTTCAGCATCGACACCGTCGACATGGCACTCGCCCATCAAGGCGTTAGCCGCAATATTGCATTACGCTGCGAGCATTACTTTGCCGCCATCAGCGTGATCTGCCAATCAGATTTGATCATGACCATGCCAAACACCTACGCCATGTTGTTACAACAAACCATGCCAATTGTAGTGTCGCCATTGCCCTTTGAAGTACCAGAACTGGCGGTACACATGTATTGGCATCAACAAGCCCAAGACGATCCGGTAAATCAATGGATCAGAAACAAATTGCTTAATATCTCGGCCCAGTTGTTTTAGTTTCTGTTAAGTAGTTAGTAAGTCATAAATAAACCGTAAGAAATAAATCGCAGAAAATAGTCAAAAATAAAAACCCTTTTTTATATTTGCACCGTTTACACTCATAACAGACCCACTTTACCTGAGTGTAAACAGTATTTAGCTAACCACTAGCGGAGTTATCAATGAACAAAATATTACTCACAAGCATCATTTCTGCCTCATTATTTACCTTAACCGCCACCAGCAGTTTATCGCCAGTACAAGCAGCCGAGCTCAGTTTTGCTCATATTGAAACAGTGGGAACAAGCACCATTGAAGCTGCAGCAGACATGGCTATTATCAATGTTCAAGTATCTATAGAAGCCGATAGCGCTAAAGCCGCTAAAGACAAAGCCGACGAAGCCGTCAGCCAATTTATGCAACGTTTACTCAAGGCTGGAGTCGACAAAAAACACATTCAAAGTGCTAATTTACAACTTAATCCGCAATATATGTATGTGCAAAATGAACCGCGTAAACTCACGGGTTATAACGCTAGTCGTCAAATGACCATTACCGTAATTGACCTTAACAACTTAAATGAATTACTCGACAGCGCTTTGGTTGAAGGGATTAATAACGTTAATAATATCGAACTAAAGTCGAGCCAAGAAGCCAAAATCATTGCTCAAGCTCGCCAAGCCGCGATTGATGATGCCAAGCAAAAAGCTCAATCTTTAGCAAAAGGCTTTGGTGAACAAATTGCTGGGGTATGGCAAGTAAGATACTTTCCGCAACAAGCCAATCAGCCAGAAATGTACCGCGCCAGCATGAAAATGAATGCCGATGTGGCGCAAACCTATCAACAAGGCCAAGTTAACATTAGCGACAGAGTTGAAGTGGTTTTTAGATTGAAGTAGCAATAAACAAGCAGGTTGAATATCATTTATTCAGCCTGCTTTGTTGTAACAGCCATTGTTGTAACAGCAATGGCTATAACTGCAATGGTTGCAACAGCGATGAATCCTCTCATCACAACCAACTGTCCACAATTGTGAACAATGACAACAAATCATCACTCTCCTAGCAATAATTACGACATAAAACCATAAGTAATTAATTGTTTATTATAACATTAATATAAAATACACATTTAATCGCAATAAAAATGATCTAAGTCACATCTGAAAATCACTCCTCAAATTAAACTTGATGCATAGACTGTAGATGCGAGCGCAAGGTTATCAGCTTAATCTGCCATTGCTGACATTAACCCCATTTTAGGTTTAGTTTTTTATCCCTATTGACGCCCTACTCGTCCCATCCTCAAAGGCATTAGACTTTGCCCGTGACTCAAAAAATGAAAAGGCTTTGCAATGATTGATATCACTATCGACGGAACAACACTTTCGCTTCCTAAAGCAGACAGCTTGTTAAAGGCAGCAAAAAACGCCGGTATTAACATCCCTAGCTTATGTGATTATTCTCATCGCCAAGAGAGACAACACTGCAATTTGTGCCAAGTACAAATCAAAAACCATGATGGCAGCTTACGATGTGTTCGTGCCTGTGAAACCCCGCTTGAAACCGGCTTAGAGGTCATTACCCAGTCGAGCCACTTAAGCCACCTTCGGCAACAAGCACTCAAAGATATTCTGAGTGATCACTTTGCGGATTGTGAAGCACCTTGCCAAACCGCCTGTCCTGCCGGCGTTGACGTGCAGTCGTACCTGTATCATATCGGCAGAGGTGATCATAAAGAAGCCGTCAAAGTCATCAAGCAAACCTTACCTTTACCCTTGTCTATTGGCCGTGTTTGCCCGGCTTTTTGTGAAGCCCAGTGTCGCCGCGGACTAGTAGATGAACCTGTGGCAATTCGCCAATTAAAACGTCATGCAGCAGACTTAGATTTACAAGATGCAGAGTCTTATGCTCCGCCAAAAGCACCCGCTACCAACAAGCGCATTGCGATTATCGGCAGTGGCCCAGCAGGGCTAACCGCGGGTTATTATTTGTCTAATAATGGTCACGATGTCACCATTATGGAGTCGGCTCCTAAAGCAGGGGGCTGGTTACGTTACGGTATTCCTGAGTACCGCTTACCTAAAGATATACTCGATAAAGAGATTGAACTGCTCACCCGCAACGGACTTAAGATTGAAACTGGAGTTGAACTGGGTCGTGATACCAATTTAACCGAGTTAGTGGCCAATTATGATGCGGTTTGCCTTGCTATTGGGGCACAAAAAGCCATGCCAATGAATTATCCTGGCAGTGATTTAATCGGCTGTTATTTAGGTGTGGACTATTTACGCGATTATTGCACCGACAAAAAATTCATTACAGGCAAAAAAGTGGCCGTCATTGGTGGCGGTAATACTGCCATTGATTGCGCCCGTACCGCTGTCCGTGATGGTGCTGATGTGACCTTAATCTATCGTCGTAGCCGTGATGAAATGCCAGCTGAGCCCTATGAAATACATGAAGCAGAAGAGGAAGGGGTTAAGTTTCATTTTCTCACTAATCCTCTGGAAAACCACAGCGATGACCAAGGCCGGGTTAAATCCGTCACCTTTGCTAAAATGGCGCTCGGCGAGCCCGATGAATCTGGTCGCCGTTCTCCTAAAGCGACTGGCGAAACCTTTGAAGAAGCATTCGACACTGTAATTCCTGCGGTATCTCAACAAGTGGATTTAGCCTTTTTAGACCAGCCAGAAAATCAAATAGACACTGGCCATATCGCCCTGACCCGCTGGCATACTTTCCTTGGCTGCGAGCAAACCATGTCTGCTGGAGTGGAAAAGCTATTTGTTATCGGTGATTCCCGCACCGGCCCAGGTACTGCAGTTGGTGCGGTGGCAGACGGTCGAAAAGCCGCTGAAGCCATTGAAGGATTATTAACTGAAGGCTTAACATGTCATTTAGAGCCTGGACTATTTAACTCACGAAAAGCCAACAAAACAGCCTCGTTATCTGCAGCGCTACATCCCAACGCTTACCCTAACTTATACCCTGAGACAGCCAAACGTCGTCGCTTAAAAATGCCAGAGCTAAACCAGCTCAATCGAGCGCTTAACTTTGCCGAAGTAGAGCTAGGATTCATTCCCGATGAAGCAATGCAAGAAGCTATGCGTTGTTTGGAGTGTGCTTGCCAAGCCAATACCGATTGTAAGTTACGCGACTATGCCACCGAATATAAAGTCGACGGAAAAACACTGGATCAAACTCAGTCGCGTAAATTTAAAGTCGATAACAGTGCGCCTTTTATTACTTTCGACGCTAATCGCTGTATCAGTTGCGCCGCTTGCATTGACGCTTGCCATCAACAAAGTGGTCATAACGTTATCAGCTTTGAAGCCAATAGTTATCAAGCACTACCCGATGCTACAACAGCAGGCATTAGCCGCAACGCCCCTCGTGTTGGCTTTACTGCGTCGATGAATGACAGTGATTGTGTGCAATGCGGTAACTGTGTTCAAGTTTGCCCTACTGGCGCTTTGGTTGATGCCCGCGATAAAACCCAAGGCAGCGACAGAGCGTTAACCAAAACCTCAACCGTGTGCACATATTGTGGTGTCGGTTGCCGGGTTGAACTGCATGTCGACCCGGCCAAAAATCATGTAATGCGAGTATCTGGCGATACTCAATCAGTGGTCAATGAAGGCATGTTATGTGTTAAAGGGCGCTCTGGTTTTGACTTTTTAAACAGCCCTAAACGCCTTACCACACCATTAATTCGCAAAAATGGTCAGCTAGAACCGGCCAGCTGGAGCGAGGCCATTAACTATATAGCACAGCAACTTCAACCGATTAAAGATGCTGCTGGGCCAAGCAAGTTTGCGGCATTGTCTTCAGCTAAATGCACCAATGAAGAAAACTATTTAATGCAAAAATTCGCCCGTAGCATTATGGGCACTAATAACATCGATCACTGCGCACGACTATGTCATTCATCATCTGTTGCAGGGTTATCCGATACCATTGGCGGCGGGGCCATGACCAATGATATTCCCAGTATCAAAGAGTCCGATGTTATTTTTATTATCGGCTCCGATACCACCAGCGCCCATCCTATTATCGCCTCTCACATTAAAAGAGCGGTCAGCCAACACGGCGCGCGCTTAATTGTGGCGGACCCAAAGAGAACGGCTATTGCAGACAGTGCCCATTTATATGTGTCACATAAACCGGGCACAGATGTGATGTTACTCAATGCCATCATGCAGCAAATTATCATCAATAACTGGCAAGACATGCACTACATCAATAGCCGTATTGAAGACTATGAATTGCTCAAGCAAGAAGTGATGAAGCCAGATTACAACTTAGCCAATGCAGCGTTAATTACTGGTGTGAGCGCTGAAAACATTGCCGCTATGGCAAAAATGATTGGTACCGCGGATAAAACCGCCTTGTATTATGCCATGGGAATTACTCAACATACCTCGGGTTATGACAACGTTGTGTCCACCTCTAACTTGCAATTGCTGTGTGGCAACATTGGCGTGACGGGCGGCGGACTCAATCCACTACGTGGCCAAAGTAATGTGCAAGGTGCCTGTGATATGGGCGCGTTACCCAATTATTATCCCGGTTATCAGCAAGTCGATAACCCACTCAATAACGTTAAATTTGCCAAAGCTTGGGGCAATACATCGCTAAATTTAGAGATAGGATTAGCAGCAACTGAAATCATGCAGGCTATTGTCAAAGGTAAACTCGATGCTCTGTATGTATTGGGTGAAAACCCAGTGCTAAGCGATCCGGACCAAGCTCACGTAATCGCTGCACTATCCAAAATTAAATTTATGGTAGTGCAAGATATCTTTCTAACCGAAACCGCGCAGATGGCCCATGTGGTACTACCCGCAACTGCCTTTGCCGAAAAAGATGGCCATTTCACTAATACAGAACGTCGGGTACAACAATTACGTGTCGCGTTAACCCCTCCTGGGGATGCGATTGTAGACTGGAAAATTATCCAAATGATTGCCAACAGCCTTGATGCTAATTGGAATTACCACAGCACCAAAGATATCTGGCAAGAAATTAACCACGTCACCCCGCAATATCAAGGCCTTACCTGGCAACGACTTGAACATAAGGTAGATGGTTTACAGTGGCCATGCTTTGATGAAAACCATCCTGGCACACCGATTTTGCATACCGAAACATTTTTACGTGGTAAAGGCAGGATGATGCCAGTGAGCTATCGACTACCTGCCGAAATGCCCGATAGCGAATATCCATTAACCCTTTCAACAGGCCGTTTACTGGAACAATTCCATACTGGTACTATGACGCGCAAAACCCCGGAACTGGATATTAAAGGGTCGCCCAGAGTAATGATTTCGGTTTTTGATGCCGAGCAATTGGGAGTCAATAACGGTGATATGTTGAAACTGAGTACTCGCCGCGGAGAAATAGACATAGCCGCCTTTGTGACTAAGCGGGCTCAGGTAGGAGTATTATTTTTACCATTCCACTTTGCCGAAGCCGCAGCCAATAAACTGACCATTAATGCATTAGATCCCATTGCAAAAATTCCAGAATATAAGGTGTGTGCTGTAAAAGCAGAAAAGTCACTGCAGCCAAGTGTTGGATGACAAGCGGTAACGAGCGGTAACGAGCGATAACAAGCGATAACAAGCCAAGCGCCTAGGTGCTAGATCCTTCTATCCGTAAGCGCAGCGTTCGCTTGTCACCGCTTGTTATCATTTTTTAAACTATCCCTATCCCAGAGATAATGAGCGGTATCAAGCGATAACAAGCCAGGCGCCTAGGTGCTAGATCCTTCTATCCGTAAGCGCAGCGTTCGCTTGTCACCGCTTGTTATCATTTTTTTAAGCTATCCCTAGCAGCGAAGCGACGCTAGTCTTTTTTGCTTAACGCAACAATAACAACGGGATGTGGCTTTTACTGATCATCCGTGTCGTGTTACTACCAACAAAAAACTCACGAATACGTGAATGACCATAAGCACCCATTACCATTAAATCAATTTGGTGTGCTAGCTGGTAAGCCTCTAGAGCCGTTTGCACCTCGCCCTGACAAACCGCAGTTGTTACCTCAAAACCAGCCTCGGTAAGAGAGTCTGCAACTGAAGTCAATTCGGTCAGCGCTTGAGACTGATTGTCAGACACCATCACTAAATGGCATGCGAGCCCTTTAAGTAGTGGGCTGCTTATCACGCGTTCAAGCACGGTTTTCGAAGTAGCACTGCCGTCATAAGCAATCATAAAACGGCTTGGCATTGTAAAATCAGCCATCACCACTAAAATCGGCTGTTTAAGCGTGCGTATAACACTTTCTAAATGACTGCCAATCGCTTGCGCTTGATCTTGATGTTGCTCACCTTGACGACCAATAACCACCAGTCTGGCATCAGCTTCTTGCTCAAGCAGCGTTTCAACTAAATCGCCATGGCGCTGCAGTATTTGCACAGTCACAGAAGGTTGCGCCGCCACAATGCTCGTTTGCGCATCTTGTAGCATATATTTACCTTGTTCGAGCGCGAGTTTGCTCATGCGCCCTTCAAGTTCAACCATTTCAGCAAGCAGATGCTCTCGGCTTCCAAGGCCAATATTTCCCGACAGATTTAACTCTGTAGGATAGGCAGACTTATCCAATACATGTAGTAAAGTCACAGGGGCATTCAACTGCATAGCCGCCCACCCACTAGCATCAGATACCGCGCGTGTTGCTTTTGAACCGTCGATACAGGCAATCACATTTGTCATCTTTATTATCCTTTTATGGTGTGGCTATGGGCTTAGTGACCTGACATCATTTTTTCAACGTCTTCGGGTTTATCATGCACACCAAATTTATCCACAATGGTAGCGCTGGCTTCGTTAAGACCAATTAACTCAACTTCAGTGCCCTCGCGGCGGAATTTAATCACCACTTTATCGAGCGCCGATACCGCAGTAATATCCCAAAAATGTGCCAAAGATAAATCAATAGTCACCTTATCAACCACTTCTCTGAAATCAAATGAGTTGCTGAACTTATCTGCTGAGGCAAAAAAGACTTGGCCAATAATTTGATAATGACGGCCAGTGTCTGCTGAAGTGTCGGTGTTTTTAACCACCATAAAACGGCCCACTTTATTGGCAAAAAATAACGAGGCAAGTAACACACCTACAAATACCCCAATCGCTAAATTATGGGTAGCGACAACCACAACAACTGTGGCAACCATCACAAGATTGGTCGATAAAGGATGATGTTTAAGATTACGAATAGAATCCCAAGAGAAGGTTCCAATAGACACCATGATCATCACGGCAACGAGTGCAGCCATAGGGATCATTTTTAACCAATCACCTAAAAACACGATCAAGATTAGCAAAAACAAACCGGCAGAGAATGTCGACAAACGCCCACGCCCGCCTGATTTAACGTTGATAATTGATTGACCAATCATGGCACAACCTGCCATGCCGCCCAATAAACCAGCACCGATATTCGCAATACCTTGGCCCTTGCATTCGCGGTTTTTATCGCTTGGCGTATCGGTTAAATCATCAACAATGGTCGCTGTCATCATCGATTCCAATAAACCCACAACAGCAAGACCAGCAGAGTAAGGGAAGATAATCATTAACGTTTCAAGGGTTAATGGCACTTCTGGCCAAAGGAAGATTGGTAACGTATCAGGAAGTTGTCCCATATCGCCTACGGTACGGATATCTAATCCCATGTAAACCGCAAAAATGGTTAAGCCGACAATACAGATCAAAGGTGACGGCAATGATTTACCAATAACTGGGATGAGTGGGAATAAGTAAATAATACCCAGTCCAGCGGCGGTCATAGCGTATACATGCCACGTCACATCTGTGAGCTCTGGCAACTGCGCCATAAAGATCAGAATGGCGAGTGCGTTCACAAAGCCGGTCACCACCGAACGCGAGACAAAACGCATCAAACTACCAAGCTTTAAGTAACCTGCTGCAATTTGAAATATGCCGGTCAATAACGTTGCTGCTAATAAATACTCAAGACCATGCTCTTTAACTAAGGTCACCATCAATAGCGCCATAGCACCCGTGGCCGCAGAGATCATTCCAGGACGTCCACCCGTAAACGCGATGACCACAGCGATACAGAATGAAGCGTACAAACCCACTTTTGGATCAACCCCAGCAATAATAGAAAAGGCAATCGCCTCAGGAATTAACGCTAGCGCGACGACTATACCTGCTAACAGATCTCCACGGATGTTGGAAAACCATTCTTTTTTCATGTTTTGTATCATGTATTTTACTCTGTTTTAATGTTAGCCAATATGCCAATAACATATGTTAACGCCTGATATATCAGCGTGCGTCAGCGGTGAAATTAACTCATTAATGCGACAAAATGATATTGGATAGTGATATACAACAAAAACTACCAACATGGCAGCAATTACGGACGGATCTTAACGATCCAAATAGGGAGGGAAAACTAATGCGGCTTAATATTCATTATGGAAAAACGACCTCGGCAATATGTGTAAATTAGGCTTAAAATTTATTAAACGCGCAGTGCATAAAAATGCAGCGGCAAGTATAAAGGGTTGCATAAGTAAAATCAAAGCGTTTAAACAGTAACGCCGCGGACACGTTTACTGGTTTAGAGCCTTGTCAGAGCAGTTAAAGTGGATACAACACTCAGCTATCCCCTTTTAATGCTCAACTGAACAAAGCCCAACGTTATGATGAAGAGATAACCGCAATTTTTTCTGAGGTAAATTTGTTGTACGCAACGATTAAGCCGTAAGCCATTAATACTGAAACACACTCTGAAATAGAACCCAATAACCGGAATGCTTCATAAACAGAGCGAGGAATTAACGTTGCATAAGTTGACCCGAAACTTATTATCACTAGCAGAAAAAATGGTAACTGCATCAAAACAGCAGCCTTAACATTAAAAGGAGACCTAGGAACAACCTTTAATTGCTTGCGGTTTCAGCGCCTAAATTAACATCATTTTTGAGCATCAACACCACTAAATAGATCAAACCAAATAGCGGTACAATTGATAATACAGCGCCAAGCACGCCCGCCATAATCGGTGATTGTGTTTTACGACGACCAAGAAAATAACTGATAACACCCACTAGCAATGCGAAAATAACAATTAACTGGCCAATCAGCGTTGCATTAATATTCATCAAAACTCTCCTTGTTGTTTTATACATAATACAGCCTAAAATACCTCTACCAAACGGTCGCAAGGCATTTATTAACAAGCATGCTACATTTGCTAGCGATTTGATGCAAAGCGATTTGATGCAAAGCAATTAATGTCAGCGCTTAACAATAAACCATGCGCTATGAAGCTTGAAATTCATTACAGCATTTACATTTAGCGACATTATCGTTGTTATAATCACAGTTTAATCCCTATACAAACACCCCAGTAAACTTGCCATTTTGCACAATTATCGGTAGTTTTACTGCATTGAAAGACGTAAAAATAATAACAAAGGATTACGGATGGGAAACATACTTTGGGTGGCCTCTTACCCTAAATCGGGTAACACTTGGGTACGCGCATTTTTAGAAAACTATATTCAAAATCAAGATCAACCGATTGATATTAATACCATGCACACCATTTCGACGGCAGAGTCGGCCGCGCATCGTTACCAGCATTATTTACCAAAAGACAAAGCTGCCACCACCGAGCTGACGTTAGAAGAGGTGAGTGTATTGCGGCCACAGGTTCAGGCTGATATTGCGCATCAAGCTAATGGCACCACATTTGTAAAAACCCACAACTACCTAGGCGAATACAACGGTCATCCACTGCATAATTCCTCAGTCACATCTGGGGCAATTTATGTGGTTCGTAACCCGCTAGATGTGGCAATCTCAATGGCCAATTACTTTGGTTACAGCATCGATGAAGCCATAGCTTATATGGCAGAAGAAATGACTGGCACGCCAAATGAAGCACCGCATGTGCCACAAATTATTACCTCTTGGTCTATGCATGTGTCTAGCTGGACTGCCGATGATGCCTCAAAGCTGATTTTACGCTATGAGGATATGCTAGATGATCCTAAAAAGGTCTTCCGTAAAGTAGAATCCTTTTTAGGTTTGAAAAAAGATCCTGTCCGCCTGAAAAATGCCATTAAGCACTCTTCTTTTGCTCAATTGAAAGCCCAAGAAACTAAACTCGGCTTTGTTGAAAAACATGAAAATGCTAATGCCTTCTTTAGAAATGGTGGCAAGCATCAGTGGAAAACCAAACTGACACCAGAACAAGTACAAAAAATTGTTGATACCCATTACGAACAAATGAAGCGATTTAAGTATTTACCAGCAGGTATGTAATGCCAAGTAAAAGGCATTAAATCCTGACTCAGATTACTCATAAAAAAACGTCCTATCGCATTAGCCATAGGACGTTTTTATTGGATATCACTTTCAGTTTGTAAGCATATTAGCTGCGTTTACGGTAAGCCATAACCAGCAACACAATACCCGCGAATAGAAACGGTAAACTTAACCACTGGCCGGCACTGAGCATTGACTCATGATATGCCGCCTGGCTGACTTTCACGCTTTCAATCGCGATACGCGCAGTAAAGACCAATACCAAAAACAAACCAAAGATAGCGCCGTGTTTTTGCTTCATATTGGTGTATTTATAAATGGCGAATAAGCCGATAAATATTAATAAATAGGCAAACGATTCATACAACTGCGCAGGATGGCGCGGCAACATATCAATACGTTTAAAAATAATGCCCCATGGCTGATTAGTGGGTTCGCCCAAAATTTCTGAATTAGCAAAGTTCGCCATACGCACAAAAAAGCCAAATATGGCTGTCGCAATAGCTAAACGATCGAGTAAAAACAAAAACGGTAACTTCACTTTACGTTGGTAAAAATACAGACCCAATATCGCTCCTAACCCGCCGCCATGGCTAGCAAGGCCGCCTTCCCAAATCGCAAATATCTTCAGCGGATGAGCAAAGTAATACCCAGGGTCATAAAAAATACAATGAGCTAAACGAGCCCCAACAATAATGCCAATAACGCAATACACTAATAGGTTATCAAGAGACTCAACATCTAAGCCTTCTTTTTTGTAAAAGTGCTTCATCACCTGAAAACCAGTGGCTATAGCCAACGCAAAAAGCGCGCCGTACCAATGTACGGTTAATCCCATAAACGAGACTAATATAGGATCAAAATCCCAAACGATGTGTTCCAAGTTACCTACTCCAGATTGATATGGTGTTTTGTCGCGTTATGCTAAAACAACTTTACGACAGATGATACATAGATACTTAAGCGAAGAGAAAGTTTCATTAACTAATCAACATTGAAGCGCTAAATAAGGTAACATTTAGCGTTATTTACTGCTGATAAACTGCATTGTTAGAGTTAACCAAATGATGGCTGATAAAACCGAATACCATATTGATATTACCGAGCACAGTACTGACGCTATTGAGCTTTTGGCGCAAGCCAGTAGCCTGAGCAAGCAAGTATTGAAAGATGCTATGCAAAAAGGTGCTATCTGGCACAGCCATGGTAAACAAACTAATCGTATTCGCCGTGCAAAAAAGCCTTTGCAACCCGGTGACAAACTGCATCTCTATTACAATCAATACATTTTAGACGAACAAGTCACACCGGCAGAGTTATTGTTTGATGAAGGCGACTACAGCATTTGGTACAAGCCCTATGCTATGCGTTGCCAGGGCTCAAAGTGGAGCGATCACACCACCATTAATCGCTATGCTGAATTAAATATGCAGCCGCAGCGCAATGCCTTTATTATTCATCGTCTAGATCGTGCTGCTACCGGTTTATTAGTATTGGGACACAGTAAAAAAGCCGCTGCCGCTATTGCTAAGCTGTTTGAAACTCGCGAATTGGAAAAGTACTATCAAGTGATTGTTGAAGGTGAGTTTCCGAGCAATCCCGTTACCATTGATACTCCGGTCGATAATAAACCGGCGTTATCCCACGCCACCTTACTGACCTACAACTCAGAGTTGAATCAATCCAAGGTACAGGTAAAAATAGACACCGGCCGTAAACATCAAATTAGGATTCATATGGCTAGCTTAGGCCACCCGGTTGTAGGCGACCGTTTGCATGGCAATGGCGACGAGCACTCGCCCGACCTTGCACTGACATCGTGTTATTTCCGTTTTGTTTGCCCATTAAGCAACATGCTAAAAACCTTTGAACTGCCAGAGCATTACCGACCAGCATTTATTACCACTTAAGCTATTAGGAAATTAAGCA
Organism: Shewanella sp. AC91-MNA-CIBAN-0169; assembly: GCF_040310165.1. Classification (NCBI taxonomy): domain Bacteria; kingdom Pseudomonadati; phylum Pseudomonadota; class Gammaproteobacteria; order Alteromonadales; family Shewanellaceae; genus Shewanella; species Shewanella sp. AC91-MNA-CIBAN-0169. The sequence goes on along the minus strand of NZ_JBEOPM010000001.1, from coordinate 239,955 downwards.
ATTATTGTGCTTACACATAACACACAATATTGTTCATCAACATCAATGGAATAACATACTATGCGTCATATCATCGCGTTACTTTGTCTTACTCTTAGCCCTATGGGCATCGCCGCCAGTTTACAACTGCCAGACAGAGTCGAAACGGTATTAGTTAACGGTAAAGCATCACAACAGCAATCTAGTGTAAAACTGGACTTAAGCATGCCCGATAACATGCAACAAATCGCTTTTCGCTATCAAGCCCGTTATCGCGATAATGGCAGCCAAAATAATTTTGTTTCTGATGTTGTTATCTTGCGTTTTCAGGCCAGCGAGCAAAACTACCAACTCACATTGCCGACCATTAACTCTGCCTCACGCGCCAATCAATTTAATGATCAACCCACTATAACGTTAACCGACAATACGGGTAAAAGCATTGTATTTACTCAAGATAAACTGATGAAATCAGGCTTACAAATTGGCCGTGATTTTGCTCAAGAGATCGCACAATATAATGAATCTGGCGCCATAGCTGCAATTGCATCAGCTAAACCTATCAACAAAAAAACAGCTACTGCAGCGCCAATTGCACCAGTAGTACCAATAGTACCAATAGCGCCAGTAGCGCCAGTAGCGCCAGTACCAGTCACAAAAACGGCAGAGGTTACAGCAAGTAACAATACCGCTAACACTCAGGTTAATAAAACTGAAGATATCACCCAAGCAGAAATCAGTAGAATGCTCGATTATTGGTATCAAAAGGCTAATCTCAATACCCAAGCAGAGTTTAAAGCCAAAATAAATTGATAATGAAGGGTGTTATTGAACGAAGGTAAAACCTAGAGTTTGAACTTGAATAGTTCAACACTCATTCTTTGAGATTAATGATTTTGAGACTCACTCTTTTGAGACGAACTTGTTTAAGAGCAGATATTTTACGATAAAATGTTTGAGATGAATTGTTTGAGGTGAATTGTTTACGGCAAATGTTTACGGCGATCTCTTTATAGCTAACCTTTTATAGCAAACTCTTTGTAGAAAATTATTGGCTGCGAAATGTTGGCTGCGTATTGCTTGCTGACAATGGTCATTAAGCTAACAATCTCATCGGCCAGTTAACGGCAAATAGACATTAACGTTGGGCACAAATATCAGCAAACGTGGCGTTCAATAACCGTTGTAAATCAGCAGGGCTTAACGAAATATCTACGCCTCTTTTGCCGGCGCTAATGTAGATACGTTGATGCTGCTGTGCAGAAATATCGATAACTGTCGGCAGAGGTTTTTTTTGCCCTAATGGGCTCACTCCACCCAGTACATAACCGCTAGAACGCTCAACGACTAATGCCTCTGCCATGCGGGCTTTTTTTGCGCCTGCGGCTTTCGCGATTAACTTCATACTCAACATCGACGACACTGGCACAACCCCAACCACCAGCGCTTGATTATCTAAACTCACCACCAAGGTTTTAAACACTTGTTCCGTTGGCACGCCCAGTTTTTGCGCTGCTTCTAAACCATAAGATTCACTATTAGTATCATGGTGGTATTCATGTACTTCAAAATCTATTTTATGCTTTTTTGCTATCTCAATTGCTGGGGTCATATACGCTCATTTATGGATTAGCCACCAAGACTCTACTCGGTTGATAAAAATGCAGATATCGCAGACAAACATAACTGACAACCACGGTAGCGACAAGCAATTCAAACTCAGCTAATGCATTAATTTGCTGTACATATTCCGCTGCCATGCCAACACTTTCCATCCAAACAGACATTTTAAATAATGCCGTTGCCCCAATCACCATCGGAAACGTAAATGCGGCATAGCCGGGGCTAAAGGGTAAACGCATCAGTTTGAAAAAACACAAATAGATAATTGAGGTCATTAACACCCCAATACCAAATAATAGCCCAACAATGACCGGCGATGGTTGTTCAATTACCGTTAAATAGCCCGCCAAAGATAAACTTGCTGGCGCCGCTAAAATCGCTAAAGTAGGTTTGGCTGCATCTGGGATTTGTTCTGTAAATATAAGACGATAAATCATCATCGGTAACATTATGGCATAACTCAACATGCCAAAGATTAGCGCAGCATGAGCAACCCACGCTAGATGAATATTGCCTGAAAACGACACATCGGCCACCACAATACCAATGGGCGGAATAAACCAACTAGGCACCATATGATGCAGTGAAAATTGTTTACTGCGATGATAAATAAACCCGACCAAAAAGCTGATGTGCAGCAATACTGCAAATGACCATAATAAATCACCTGCGAGTGCAGAGGCATAACTCAGCGAATTCGACACCACCATTAACGCCATTGCAAAAGTAGGTACCACGCTGCCGACCACTGGATGAGCAAGATCCTGGCGTAATAAATCCGAATGTAATAAAAATTTAGCACTTAAAATCAGCAATAATACACTTGCAATGGCAGCCCCAACCCACTGACTATAATGATGTAAATCAACGAGGGTTTCCCAACTCCAACCTAAACTTGCAATTCCCAACGCTAATCCAGCCATAGGGGTTGGAACTGCCGTTAGTGTTTGTTTTACCGCTCGAATCATTACAACCTCAAAAACAACCCATCAGAGAATAAGCTTATATTACGCTTGCACTTTGTTTATATATATCCAATTATATGAAACATACGTTCATAAAAATTGAACGAAATATTAATCATACCAATAACGATGGAAATAAAAATGAAACCGTTCACATTAACTTTATAACCATCAAACTAATGCTATTTCAAACTCACTCTATATCAAACTAAGCGGCGCTATGCACATTTCATTAAAGCAGCTCAACGTGTTTACCAGTGTTACCCAACATAAAACCTTAACCGCTGCAGCCGAGGCACTGTATTTGTCTAAAGCCGCGGTGAGCATGGCACTGGCAGAACTCGAAAAACAATTGGGTCACCCGCTATTTGATCGGGTCAATAATCGCTTGGTGCTGAATCAAGAAGGACACAAGTTATTACCACTGGCCGATGAGCTGCTTAGTAGAGCAAATAATATCAGTCAATTGTTTGATGCAGACCACGCTTTTACGGGTCAATTGAAAATAGGTGCCAGTGACACCTTAGGTAATCATGTTGTACCCGGGTTATTGAGCCATTTTCGTCAGCAACATCAACATTTTTCACAAAGCGTGGTGATTTCCAATTCACGTCTAATCTGCCAAAAACTACTGGATTACGAGTTAGACATTGGCTTGATTGAGGGTAAAAGTCATCACCCAGAACTCATCGCCACTCAGTTTAGCCATGATGAAATGTGTATTATCGCTGCGCCTCATTTACCCATAAGTCTGCAGGCACAATGGACGTTTAATGATTTAGAACAAAGTGAATGGATATTACGTGAGGCAGGTTCTGGCTCGAGAGAGTTTTTTTTGCGCACTATCGCGCCGCAAATAGAGTCGTGGCATGAAGTGTTTGAACTGAATACCACTGAAGCATTAATTAACAGTGTCGCCGCCGGACTTGGCTTAGGGTGTTTATCTGCTTTGGCGGCACAATATGCGATTAATGATGGCCGTGTGACTCAGCTCGACTCCCCAATTAAGGGGAATCATATCAATATGCAGCGACCGTTTTGGTTGGTGGTTCACAAAGATAAATATCACAGCCCGCTGTTGAAAAGCTTTATTGAGTTTTGTCATCAATGGGATAATTCATAAAGCGATTCTTGGTTGAGTATGGCCTTCGGCCACTAACGTCGTGGCGCTTTGCCATACCTATTTTTAAAACTTCGTTTGAGTTAAGATCGCAAGGTTCCACCCTGCACGGGCCAAATACATCAGACATGCCAGTCACTCTTCTCTGTCATTTCGGTCGCCATTTCCCGTCATTCCGGTCGCCATTTTTCGTCATTCCGGTAATGCTTGTGAGCCGGAATCCAGCTCTATTCTTTGGTTTTAGTCTTGGCGATGGCCTGCGGCCACTAACGTCGTGGCGCTTCGCCATACCTATTTTTCAAACTTCGTTTGAATTAAGATCGCAAGGTTCCACCCTGCACGGGCCAAAAGGGGGATCAACAGCAATCCCCTCTTGGATCACCCCTGCCGTTCCGGCAACATTTTCGCTTTTTAACCAAACAACAGCAGCGAAAAAATTGCGACGGAAATTGATCCAGCTTTTAACTTCATCTGTAACCGTCTTCGGCCTTATTCGAAAATGCTAACGCTTCCGATGGTACATCCTGTACCCCGAAAGCTAGCCTGACGTCCTGTCAGGCTCACGCTATTTTCTTCAACGGCCTCAAGTTCAGAGTTGAATTTAGACTTTTGCAAGCGTTACTAACTCGTTTTTGGACAGAAATGCGTTAGAACTAATGCTCTATTTCGTATGTTTCATATTCATCTTTGTATGGGTGAATGTTTACCTTCGCGTAGCTCGAAAACTCCAAGGTTTGACATAATTAACATCCCTATTTATTCTTGACTCTATTAACATTTAAATTATCAAATAACTCGTAATATTCTTTTGAACTACAACGGCCATCAAAAATATAAGGCGGGGTTCCCTGGGGAAATCCAATCAAATGGCTTAGCCACCCTCCTTCAGCTTGCAACAACCTATAGGTAATTAGTAATTCTCCAGTTTCAGAATCTTCCCATTGTGCTGTAGTAACAACTATCGGAATAGCTTTATGTAAAGTATACATTGCTATACCTTTGTACTTGCTGTTAGCTCTCTCTGTAGACATTGGCCAACCAGTACTTAGAGGTATATCCCGACGCACAACTGATTTCCCGTAAACCTTATCTTTATCGTATAGAAGTGTATTCTCTGTAGTGCATAGAGTATTAAACTGAAACCACCCAACAACTTCATCTACAATAGGGAAAATTAAAATTAAAATAAAGCTCCCCCCTATTATGACCCGCTTTATATTCCCTTTAGGTAAATTAAAAATCGAAGAGAATAGTACCGCTATATTTTTAGCAACAAAAACCCATGCAACCAGTATTAAAATAAGTATTATTCCACTCATATAACATCCAAGATTATTAAATTAATATTACGTCAAGAGCATGTTAACAGTGCTCATAAATTAACCACCGGCATTCCAAAAACCTGTTTCATTGTATTTACAGGATCTTCTCGAAACACTTTTTGAACATTATGTGTATCAATCTCTTTTGAAAAATTTGTTATACCTTTGCTGGCATCCTTATTCACCTGTATAACCTCCAGGGTATGGGTCGTTTCCAAAACAGCAGTAAATACAACTTTACTTGCATTAGTTAATGTAATGATAATCGGAAAGACTGAATTAAGATAGAATTAGCGTTCTATCTCATAATGGGGCAAAAACGAGTTGGTTTTTGACTTAAAAATGTACAAATTTAACTCTGAACTTGAGGGCGTTGAAGAAAATAGCGTGAGTCCTGACATGGATGTCAGGCTAGCTTTCGGGGTACAGGATGTACCATCGGAAGCGTTAGCATTTTCGAATAAGACTGAGGCAGTTACCCAATAAAGTCAAAAGCTGGATCTACCCCATTGCGACCTTTTCGCCGCTCTTGTTTTGCAGATAGCGAAAATGTTGTGGGGCGGCTGGGTGATCCAAGAGGGAATAGCCGTTGGTTTCCTTTTGGTCTGGTGTGGGCGAAGCGCCACGACGTTAGTGGCCGCAGGCCATATCTTAAATACACTTTTATCCAAAAACGTTTTAAAACAGACTCAAATTACATAACCTGTAACTGATAACCCAGTATGATTTTTGAATAAAATGCGCTCAAATATTACCGAGTAACGGCTATGGCCTAATACAAATTAAACCATTGTTTGCCTAATCGATATAACCACCTATGCACCGGATAAAGCATAAAAAAAACAGGCCATTTTGGCCTGTTTCGATTAATCACCCACCCAATATCACTTAGTAAGCAACGCTAATACGTTGATTAATATGCTTAGCATTTTCGGCTTCATCAAGCATGGCTTTGGCATAATCCACTACTGATACTCGGCTTTGGCCTAGTGCATCGGTAAAAAATTCGTTGCCGCCTATACGGTATGGGCCTTCTGACTCACCAGGGAAAATAATCGCTGCGGGGCTAACATAAGTCCACTCGATAGCAGAATCTGTATCACGGAACAACGCTAGTGCCTCACCTTGGGCGATGGCTTCGGCTTTATAATCTGCAGGAAACTCTGGTGTTGACACTAACGTCACGCCTGGTGCGACTTCTAAGCTACCTGCACCGCCAACCCATAACAAACGCGGTGCGCCCGCTTTAGGCAAGTGTTGCAGTAATTGCTTAGCGGTTTGCGCTACTACTTGATGGTTTTGTGCGGCGCGGCCACCGATTGACGCTATAACAACATCAACGTCGGCAAATGCGCTAGCGATGGCATCGCTTGTCATCGTGGTTAAATCAAGCGTACGTACGGCCACATCTTGAGTGACTTTGCTGGCGTCGCGCACTACGGCAATCACTTCATGGCCTCGGCTTATCGCTTGTTGCATGATAGTGCCACCAATCCAACCTGTTGCGCCTAATACTGCTAATTTCATTTTGTGTCTCGCTCTATTAATTATCAATGGAGCTAGTGTAGTGGGTAATCTTTTAGAGATAAATATCGATAATTGCGCTTAATTGTTTCATTTAAAGATACAAATTAAGGTGTAAAATCATTACGTAATTGTGTCCTTAAAAGCAATCTAAACCGCAGGCTAGTGCGTATCTAATGGCTCATTCATCATGAGATTTTGGCGCCATGCCCGACACAATCAAGCAAGCTATTAATATTGTCTGGTTTAAACGCGACTTGCGCTTGTCTGATCATCAACCGCTCGTCGATGCGTTTAACCACAATTTACCCTGCTTGCTCATTTACACCTTTGAGCCATTTATGCTGGCTGACTCGCATTATAATGAACGCCATTGGCGCTTTGTGTGGCAGTCGCTGCAAGATATGAATCAACAACTGCTCCGATTTAACGGACAGGTGTATATGTTCAGTATGCCGATGATTGACTTACTAGATGAGATATCCCAAACATTTGAAATTAAAAATATTTATAGTCATCAAGAGATAGGTTTACACAACAGCTTTGAACGCGATAAAACGGTTGCTCGCTGGTGTAATCAACAGCAAGTTAATTGGCAGCAGTCGCCTACTGGAGCTGTAGTTCGTGGCCGAAAAAATCGTCAGGCATGGGATCAACACTGGCAACAAGTAATGAACAGCCCTATTGCCATCCCCAACTGGCAACTATGTCAGTTACAAAAACTCGATAATCATCAAGACCCGACTCTTGATCATGCCATCATGGCACACTATGATCAGTTTCAAATAGGTGGCCCCAAAGCAGCCAGAACAATACTGAGCAGTTTTTTAACCCATCGGGGTAAAGACTATCAACGCAGTATTTCAAGTCCCAGTTTGAGCCGCACCCACTGCTCACGCTTATCGCCTTATTTAGCATGGGGAAACATCAGTCTAAAGCAAGTATATCAAGCGACATTAACACGTTATAACGAGGTGCAAACCAGCAATAAAGCGTGGAGAAAACCGTTATTGGCGATGATGTCTCGTTTACATTGGCATTGCCATTTTATGCAAAAATTTGAAAGCCAATGCAGCATGGAATTTACCCCGGTTAACCCTGGGTATGTTGATTATCCCTACCGTACCGACGACAAAGTGCAGCAAGATATTCAACGCTGGGCTGACGGCCAAACGGGGATCCCTATTATCGATGCCTGTATGCGTTGTTTAAAAGAAACCGGCTATATCAACTTTAGAATGCGCGCCATGCTAGTCAGCTTTGTGACTCACCATCTCAATATTGCCTGGCAGCATGCCAGCTTACCGCTAGCCAATTATTTTCTCGATTTCGAACCCGGCATCCATTATCCGCAACTGCAAATGCAAGCCTCGGTCACAGGTATTAACACCATAAGGTTATATAACCCCGTAAAGCAGTCACAGGACCAAGACCCACGCGGTGAGTTTATTCGATTGTGGTGCCCAGAGCTCACCAATTTACCCAATGAGTATATTCATCAACCTTGGCAACAACCGCCTATGGAAGCGATTTTTAACGACATTATCTTAGGTCGTGATTATCCAGAGCCAATGATTGATTTAACTCAAGCATCACAAACTGCCCGTGATCGTTTATGGTCGTATCGCGAACAACCTCAAGTTAAACAGCATATTTCTGCGGTATTAACCAGTCATGTACGCCCAAAGCCCAAACAGAAGAAGGCTCGCCATGACTCATAAAAAAACGCATTTAGCCCATAAAATCTGTTTGGTATGCCAACGCCCTTTTGCCTGGCGTAAAAAATGGGCCAAAGATTGGGACAAGGTTAAATATTGTTCTGAACGCTGTCGCCGACATAAATCTAAATAAAGGTAATCACCATGACGACGCTTTACACCCATGCTTCATCAACATTATTGCCGCAAACCAGCACATTGAGACTCATTTTGGGCGATCAACTTAATGCGTCACACTCCTGGTTTAAACAAGTCGATCCTAATGTGGTGTATTTGATTGCCGAGTTGGGACAAGAAGCAAACTACGTCACTCATCATGTGCAAAAGGTCTGCGCCTTTTTTGCCTCTATGGCGCAATTTGCACAGGCCTTAGCCAAGAGTGGTCATCAAGTGATGTACCTAACATTAGATGACACCCAGCACTATGCAGATCTCCCTGCATTACTTGAAAATATCACCACAATCCAGCAACTGACGATATTTGAATATCAACAGCCTGATGAATATCGCTTAGCGCAACAATTGAGTGAACTCGCACTGCCAAAGGTGAGTAAAAACAGCTATGACACAGAACATTTCTTACTGCCATTTGACGATATTCAGCGCGAATTCACACCGAATAAACATGTGAAAATGGAGTTTTTTTATCGACGCATGCGCAAACGCTTTAATGTATTAATGCAAGAGGGTGAACCATTAGGTGGCCAATGGAATTTTGACCAGCAAAACCGTGCGAGCTTTAAAAAGAATGACCTTGCTGATGTTCCTGCGCCCTTGGTATTTGCTAACGATGTCAGTGATATTTTAGCCCGCCTTAAGCGCCATAACATCAACACCATAGGTAAGGCAGAAAGCCAATTATTATGGCCAGTAAATCGACGCCAATCGCGTGAGTTACTCGACTTTTTTTGCCAGCATTTATTGATCCGCTTTGGTCATTTCCAAGATGCGATGACCGAAAATAGCCGTGCGGATTGGAGCTTATATCATTCAAGGCTATCGTTTGCGCTTAACGCTAAAATTATTTCCCCCAGTGAAGTGATTAATAAAGTCATCGCGCATTGGCAAGCGCATCAACATGATATTTCACTGGCTCAAGTTGAAGGTTTTGTTAGGCAAATACTTGGCTGGCGTGAATATGTCCGCGGTATTTATTGGTGCAATATGCCCAACTACGCCACTAAAAATGCCTTACAAGCACAGCGGCCGCTGCCAGGGTATTTTTGGACCGCCAACACCAAGATGAATTGCATGCACCACGCCATAAAACAGTCGCTCGATTATGCCTATGCCCACCATATTCAAAGATTGATGGTGACTGGCTGCTTTAGTTTACTCGCGGGTATCAATCCAGATGAAGTCGACCACTGGTATTTAGGCATTTACATTGATGCCATCGAATGGGTCGAAATGCCCAATACGCGCGGGATGACTCAATTTGCTGACGGCGGAATTGCGGCCACAAAACCTTATGCCGCCAGCGGTAACTATTTGAACAAAATGAGCGACTATTGCAAAAGCTGCCATTACAATGTCAAACTCAAGACAGAACATAACGCCTGCCCATTCAACAGTTTATATTGGCATTTTATTCAGCGGCATCAAGACCAATTTAAACGTAACCCTCGCATGGCAATGGTATATAAAAACTGGCAAAAAATGGATGTGCACACGCAACAGGCCATTATTAACAAAGCCGATAGCCTATTGGAAAATATAGAAAACTTATAACCTTTAGCTGTCGCGACAGGATGATTTTATGGACAAAATATCTGCTATACGCAGCTTTGTTGAAGTGGCCAGTTGTGGCAGCTTTACCCAAGCGGCCGAGCAACTTGGCTTAAGCCGTTTACAAGTGTCGCGCCATATCAAAGAAGTTGAACAATGGTTAGCGTTGCGATTATTACATCGCACTACTCGCCGAGTTAGCCTCACCCTACAGGGCGAAGAAGCGCTTAATTACTGCCAACGGATTTTAAGTGAAGTGACGGCGATGGAAAGTCGCGCCAACAGCCACAATAATGAACTGGTTGGCAGTATTCGTATCGCCTCGCCCATTGGACTTGGGCAACACAAACTGTATGACGTAGTTGAGGCTTTTTGTCAGCAACATCCTCAGGTTAATATTCAGCTGTTACTGTCGGATAATGTCTCGCAATTGGTGAATGACAGAGTCGATATTGCGCTGCGTTATACCCACCAGCCTGATGAAAGCTTAATCGCCAGACGCTTAATGCATATCGACAATGTGGTTTGCGCATCCCCTGACTATCTCGCCAAACATTCGACCATATTGTCAGCTAATGACTTATTACAACACAACTGTTTACGCCACTCGAGCCAACCAAGTTGGGAGATAATCGATGAGTCTCGAACCTGTTTACTTGATGTGAGCGGTAATTTACAGGCCAATGACATGGGTGTATTAATCAATGCGGCATTACGCGGCAATGGTATTGTGTGCTTGCCGACCGATTTAGCTAATCACTATCTTGAACAAGGTGAATTGCTTGAAGTGCTGCCCAACACCACTGCGCCGGGTAAGACGTTGTGGGCGGTTTATTTGTCGCGCAGTTATCAGCAAACGGTCGTCAGAGCCTTTATCGACTTTACCGCTAATGCTTGGCAGCAAGACATTAAAAAATGGCAAGCAAGCTAAATTGAATGATTATGTGATTGAATGAGTAATCGCTACTATTTAGCACTTTCAAATTAGCACTTTCAAATTAGCACTTCCAATTTAGTACTCTCTGTTTAATACTCTCGATTCAGTACTTTCTATTTAAGAAGCACTACTCTATAAGCCCTAATGGATAAGTCCTACTGAATAAGCTCTAATGAATAAGCTCTAATGAATAAGCTCTAACGAATAATTTTCAGCAATAGTTGTTGTAATTGTTGTGGTTGATCAAGGCTGGCATCGTGACCACAGTCGTCTATTTTGTGTAATTGTGTTTGATAAAATACCGCTAACTGTTCGCTGCATTTTGGATGGGCAAGTTTGTCTTGATTAGCGACAATCACGCTAACCGGTATGTCATTCAATACTGGACAGTGAAAACGGGCTGAGGCGTACAATTGGCGTAGCCCATTAATAAATGATGTATGGCATTGCAATCTCAGTATGCTCCAGGCATTAATCACGTCAATACTCTGGCCAAAATGCCTGCTGGTAAAATCTAATACCGTTGCCTCTAGCCAATGACTTTTATCTGTATCAATACTGTTCGACAAGCTGGCGCGTAAAGCCCGAGTGAACACAGCACCCAATGACCTCATTAACTCCAAGCATTGGAATCGTTTATACCAAGGTGACAAGTTGGCCGCACTGCTGTTAATTAACACCACATGCTCAACTCGCGAGCGACACTGCGCCGCCATCGTTAAGGCCAACATTCCTCCCATAGACAACCCAACCAATACTAACTTAACTTGGCTTGGTAGCATGCCCTGTTTTAGCAAGGCGTCATCGATTTGTTGCCACACTGCATCACAATAATCCTGCATTTCACCAGGGCTAGACTGATTAACTAACAGGCCATTACCCGGTAAATCGACGCTAATAACATTCACCGCTTGTTGAGCTAAACGCTGATCAAAACCATACCAATGGCGGCTATCGCGCATTAATCCTCTAAGCAAAACCAAGGTGGTCATCGTTTATCCTCACTTAGCCTCATTTATCCTCACTTATCCTCACTTAGCCTTTTTTAGCCTCACTTAGCCTTTTTTAGTCCAGAAGCGATTCGCTTGTTGAGTCAACTGCGTCAGCTGTTTAGGCTTTATTTGTTCAATAATTTGTGCATAAGCTGCATCGATAATGAACTGCATTAATACCACGTGACGTCGTAAAATACGTTGATGTCGATGTGTTTTCTGCGGATTAAAATAGCCGGGGAAATTAAATAGCTGACGTGGGTTTTTACGCACCCAGGCCCACGAGCCCATTTCTAACGTTAATGGAATAAACGGTTTTTCACTGATATTACTCGCCACTAAGTAATCCCAAATATCGCCATGAGTGCGATAAAAATGACTTTGTGGCGCTAACCGATAATGGCCGTGGTGAGGGTAACCCTTTTCGAATAATTGCATTAAATGATAAATATAACCTATGCCTGCAAACGGTTGCCGAGTATGCGCATGAGGAAACCACAGATGGTCTAGCAAACCAAAACCAGAATGAGCATCCAAGGCAATAACACTGCTACTTTGTTGCTGTAATTGTTGCACATAGTTTACTAATGCTTGGGTTTCTAGCTCCATGCCATTTTGACCACGGTACCAAGGCAAGCGCGGCGAGAGTCGCTGACCACCAACAAGAAAGGTCACGTCTTCGTCTGAATCAATCGGTGCATTACGCATTAAATCAACATTGTTGCCATTGCCTCGGCTACCACGCAAAAAGCCTACCGGATTCACCACAGGTACAAAAGCTAGACGCACGTGTTTGAGTAATTGCTGTAAATGAGTATCCCAAGGTAGTCGATTGAGTAAGCTGTCTAAAAAGGCCAACACCACTTGTGCACCAATACGCTCCACACCATGCACCCCACCAACAAATAACACCGTAGGGCAAGGTTGCTGTTGTTGCCCAAGCTCAATGGCGGTTACCGATAATTTTTCACCACGATAATATAAATTCGCCAGGGACTTATGCCTAAATTGATGCTGATGCTGGGCAATTAAGCGCTTTAAGGTGTCGATCTCGAAAGAATGCTCAAAAGAAAACTTAGCCATTAGCCACTTTTTACGGTCACAAAAATGATCTTAATAAGGTAACCAGTAATTAAGACAAGTTCATGACAACAGAGTGAAAACACTTAGTTCACACACTGCTTAACAATGTTTACATAAAGTAAACAAATCAATGTAGATCATATATTTAGAAATCAATTATTGGCTTTGGTGACTCCTCTCACATTAGCCCTTAAGCAGAACTTTTATCATTATTGATAGAAAATAAAACACTGTAGGCATCCTCTATGAGTACAATTGAATCAATCACTTTAATGCTAGCCTTGGTATATAGCACCAGCTTACTGTATTGGGGTGGCAAAAAATGGGGCGCATTGGTCAGCGGGGCATTATTGCTCGGCGCGACTCTAGCTAGCTTTTTCTGGCCACTTTTACTTATATTGTTGGGCGCGGTATTAGTTGTTACCGCAATAGGGCAATATCAACCTGCGTTTGCCAATGCAGAAGGCAGACCCAATGCTGTACGTGAGATTTGCCAACATTTCTTTGCCCTTTCGATGTTATTGGTTGGCGTGCAATATGCCATCAATGCAGGATTATTGTATGCCGGAGAAACACCTTGGTTAATGAGACCGGATGTCGGTGATGCATTTTTACCTATTGCGGGCGGCATAGAACTCAAAGCTATTTTAACCCTTGGACTTTGGGATCAAAACCACCCTGCTGCGGTAGTGATGCTGTGTGTAGTATTGCTCACAGGTGTAGTGTGTAAGCGAGCATTTTGTGGTTGGGCTTGTCCGCTAGGATTAGCAGGTGAGTACCTTTATAAACTGAGAAAACGTGTTATTCATGCAGAGTTATTACCGCCGGCGTGGATAGACTGGCCACTCAGAATGGTTAAATATTTATTATTAGCGGCACTGCTTTATTTGGTTATTTCGATGCCATCAGCAAGCATTCCACACTACCTATCAGGTAATTACCACAAAGTGGCTGACTTAAAAATGGCAGTGTTTTTTATGATGCCATCAATGGTGGCCTTAATCGGTTTTGGAATGATCTTTGCCTTAGCGGCATGGCGTCGCCAAGGTTTTTGCCGTTACATTTGCCCTTATGGCGCATTGCTAGGTATTGTAAGTTTTCTAAGTCCGTTTAAAATTCGCCGTAATACTCAGCATTGTTTAATTGAAACTAAAGGCATGAGTTGTGATAAGTGCACCCGTGCTTGTCCTGCCAATATATCGGTGCATACTCAAAAAAATATCCACTCAGACGAATGCCAAGCTTGCATGCGTTGTGTGTCTGCTTGCCCTAAAAAACAGGCGTTGCAATTTAGCACTCGTAATGGCATTCCGCTTTCTGCCAGAGGGTTACTCATTGTGTTACTGACTATTATGTTTATGTTACCGCTGTTTGCTTACGTAAGTGGCTACTGGCACAGTCAAACACCTAACGATATCAAAATAGAACTGATTCAGAAACTGGACCGTATTGGTCATTAATTTACGGTTACAAATAGGCAACAAAAAGGGCTGCACAATGCAGCCCTTTAATTAACTAACAATTACCACAATCATTAACTTATTGAGTAGTAATCACTTTGCGTTTATTGTGCGCAATAATCAGCGCAATAAGACATATTACACCTACAACAATACCCACTGGCTGGCTCAGCTGTTGCGGCAAACCAAAACCAATACCTGCGGTCATGATGTACGACACAGTCACACAAGTACCAATAATCGCTGGAATGCTGACAATCCAATGGAAGGTACCACGATCAAATAAATACTTAGTCGCCAGCCACAATACGCTAGTTGAGAGCAACATATTTGAGAATGCGAAATAACGCCAGATTAGAGTGAAATCAATCTTAGTCATAAAATAAGCAATAATCAGAATCGGAATGGCAACCAGTAAACGGTTTCTGACACTTTGCGGAATTTTAAACGCATCGATAATAGTTAAACGTAATGCTCTAAACGCAGTGTCACCTGAGGTAATAGGGAAAACCGCAACCGCGATAATCGCCATAACACCACCCGCTACACCTAGGTAAGTGGTCGCCACTTGGTTAACAACCATACCAGGACCGCCTATATCGAGAACACTCTTAAGTTCGATATAACCACCAGGGAAAGCCGCAATACCTGCAGTAGCCCACACACATGCCACTACACCTTCTGCTACCATGGCACCATAGTAAACTGGACGAATGTATTTTTCGTTAGTTAAACAACGCGCCATAATCGGTGCTTGAGTTGAATGGAATCCACTGATTGCGCCACAGGTAATAGTGACAAACAATAATGGCCATACAGGTAGCCCACTTGGGTTCGGCTCTAATAAGTCATTGTTATAATGGCTATGATCAAAATAAGCAAAGATACTGTCAATAGTCGGTAGTTGCGGCGCATGGATTAGCAATGCAACAGCAATAGAGGTTGTCATCACAATCATTAATAAACCAAATGCTGGATACAGTTTGGTAATGATTTTATCGATTGGTAACAAAGTCGCGAGAAAGTAATAACCCAAAATCAGTAATACCCAAAAGGTATTATTACTCAAAAAAGTGTCTTTAAAATAATCTAAGTTACTTAACAGCCCTGCTGGGCTCATGATAAATACTACACCAACGAAGAAGAGTAGCATGGCAGTAAATATCAACATGGCACCTTTAAAGTACACATTGAAATAATGGCCAGCAATTTCAGGTAAACTTTTACCGTCTTCTTTTATACTCATTACACCAGAGAAGTAATCGTGAACTGCGCCACCGAGTACATTACCAATCACAATCCAAACCAGTGCTATCGGGCCATATAATGCACCTAAAATTGGCCCAAATATCGGTCCGACACCGGCGATATTAAGAAATTGAATTAAGAACGCTTTAACCGGATGAACGGGTACATAGTCAACGCCATCATTAAATCGTTCTTGAGGGGTTTTAACTTTAGGGTCAATACCTGCTTGTCGCTCAACGAACGGGCTGTAAAACTTGTACCCGAGCAATAGTAGCCCGATACAAATGAGGAAAATCAGCATATTATTGTCATCCAATTATTTATAGGAATATATTCAATGTCGAGTTTGTTTCAGTTAGCTTTCTAGGTCAAGCAACCGGGTGTTATACCAAAGTAGGGATTGCTACCAGTTACTTTCCGTGCATATATACTCACTTTAGCGATAAACTATAACCCTGTTAATGGCTTACCCCAACTTCCTTATAATTAGCTATTTAATTACCCATATCCACACATCAAAAAAATTCAAACATAATCACTTTTAACTCACCTGTGGCTTGTAAACTTACACATCCCTATATACTAAAAATGGTTAATTACCCTTTGTAACACCTAAGATAATTACACCGTCACCAATATATCACCTCAAACACATCTTTATAGGTGGGAAGTTAAGTAGCCTGAAATTGAGGTAACAAACACGATTGAATCACCATGTGAACAACCCAAACATCCGCTTACTGGCTCATCTGTTTATTCGTCTATTCGTCTATTCGTCTATTCGTCTATTCGTCTATTCGTCTATTCGTCTATTCGTCTATTCGTCTATTCGTCTATAAAATGATAAAACCTCACCGATAAATATCAGTGAGGTTTTAGTTTTATTCACTCATACAGAATAAACCGTTAGTCTATTTTTGCAGCGTTAGCTCGATGCTAGATTCAACTGATGCTTGGATTTCTGCCTCAGTAAATAGCAATGGACGTAATTGTTTTGCCGAGGAATACAATTCACTTTGATCGGAAAAACTTGGACTCAACACATTGCTAGATTCTGAATAAGTCAAAATACCCTTTGCCTTAGGACCGTCATCAGTAAAGCTCACGGTCATCATCCAACTTGAACCATAACGCACTTGGTAACCTTCAGAAGTTAATCCTGATGCTGTAGCATTACCAGAAACAACATCCATAACAGGGCTATATTTATGTTGAGGTATTAAGGTGTCATCGCCCGATAAACTGGTCGAGAATACGTTGAACCCACCTTCCGCATTATGACTACCAGGCCAAGGTAACTTCACCCCAGATGCTGAGCCATCAGCAAGTGACTTTTCAACAAACTGCACATCTCCCAACGCAACATCAACCGCAAAACCTGCCGCTTCAAGATTCAAAGCTGCATGAGCTAAAGCCACTAATGCACTGCCGTCAGTATTGAGCTTATTGGGCGTAGTTGCTGCACTCATATAATCAAATGCTTCGGTTAGCATGGTATTTTGATTGAACTGATGGGCAAACTCACGGAGTAACGCCCCACCTTTACTGTCGTTATCTTGTTTACCGTTCCACGATTTTAGCGCGGCACATGATGCCGAGACATCTTTAGACAATGTTGCGCTAACCATCACCGGCGTAGACCCTTGTTGCTCGCACTGGCTGATTAAGTCGGGTAACACCAATTCAGCAAGATAAGCCCGATTGGATAATAAAGCCGCCTCTAGCTCCTCAATAGTAAATTTACCGTCATCACCCGCGGCGTCATCCATTAAGGTTAAGCCCATACGAGTACGTAACGATAATTGGCCTCGCTCTGGACCGTATAAAGGAGAGTAGTTTTCAAGCGGTGCCGCTAAGTTAGTTGACCAAAATGAATTGTTGGAGTTTTGCACAAAGTCAGTACGTTCAAGCTTAGGTGCACGGTCGTAAGGCATTGGCGAGTCATAACTAAATACCGAGGTATTACCGGGTAAAATAGTAAATCCAGCTTGAGCTCTAGCCGCTTGTATCGCTGGGGTCGTCTTAATAATATCGACCACTAAGTCCGAAAAACCTGGTACGGTTGAGTCGTCAATATAAAACGCATTACCTTCTTTATCCGCATACATGGTGTTATTAAAAATAACCCCATCATAATTTTTAAACGCTTGTTGAAACTCATCTTTATTGGATGCAAGATTCATGGCTAACCAATGATCGAGCGGATCTTTATTGGCCATGTTGGCATCTTGAATAAAGAAAGCCTGGCCATCGTCCCATCCAAATGGTGCTAATGCCGGTGGTGCTTCAACCATCGGACCTTTGGCTGTAGTGTAAATATCCTTCTCCGCCACCAACATGCCAGCGGGGCCTGCATTAACTAATACCGAAACCGTTTCTTTGGTGATTGGCATCGGCGAATTATCGTACATATATTGCAATCTATCACCGGCAACTAACTCAAGGTTATACATTACAAAATGTTCTGCGGTTGAAAAGGTATGCGTCCAAGCAACATCTTGGTTAAAACCAATGTTAACCAATCCAGGCATACCAACCAACGAGCCGCCCATCACATCCATTTGTCCTGGTATGGTCAAATGCGACTGCCAAAAGCGTAAATTACCGGTATGCGGAAAATGTGGATTACCCAATACCATACCTTTACCATTTTCAGTTTTATCCTTACCTAAACCCCAACCATTAGAACCCAAATTTCGCGGATTAGTTTCCGGTGTGGTAATGGTTGCAGACCGTGCGATTAATTTGTTGTTCATATCCTGCACAAACGCGGTTTGTGCAGTGGATGGTGCAGGCCCAATAATTCGCGGTAAATACTCTTGAGCATCGCCAGGGTTGGCGTAAAAAATTAAATCTAAAAAGTTTGCCGCCCCAGGTAATAGCGCGATGGAAAATAGATAGCTTGCTACATCGACACCGCTAATAGGTTTAACCCACGGTTGACCAGCACAAAATGGCTCGCCTGTTTGAGTTCCAGCTTCTACATCGGCAAGATATTGATTATAACCCGCACTGAAACCTTCCATTAATGCACGCGAATTATAACTAAACTGTGGGTATTGGTTTTCAGCAAGCTGCCTGATTTTCAATGCTTTGTAGGCAAAGTCAGAAATTAAGTTACCGTTATCTTCACTGGTTGGAAGGCCGGTAGTAAAGTCAATCGAAGCATGGGGACCAAAATACATCGACCGTTCAGAATTGGCTTTAATAAAGCCATCTGCAATTACACATAAATTATCTTGTGCTTGGGCATAACCATTACCGAAACCAAGACTCTCTAAATTGTCGGCGGTAATGTGTGGTACACCATATTGAGTTCGGCGAATTTGGACTTTTAAGCTGCCATTAGGGGCAAAGGCTTGTAATAGAGGAGTAACGACTTCGGGTTCTGGATCTGGTTGAGGGGTTTTACCGTATTGGGTGTCATCACCGCAACCTACTATCGCAACGCTAGAAGCCATGCCGATAGCGAGCAAAATTTTATTCAGTTTCATTATTATTATCCTTGTTGTATCCCAATGCTAAGCAGCAAAATGGATGAGGTACTTAATCCTTTACGCCTCAATTTAAGCTAACAGCACCGCCAAAGTAATCCCAGTTACCTTGAAACGAATGCGCTGTTGTTAAATACAACAAAGACATGCATTACTATTTAAGCAATCATTCTCTCGTGTGTCTACATCTTGATAAAAATAGCCAAAACGTACTTAACAAAAACAATTAACCTTATTCAGCTAACCTCAGTCCTGGATAATAAACGATTATAAAATAGCGACGTCTTTGGATATTTGTTAGGGCGGACTGCGTCCTTCGAGTATCGCTTCGCTGCTAGGGCGGACTGCGTCCTGCGAGTATCGCTTCGCTGCTAAGGCGGACTGCGTCCTACGAGTATCGCTTCGCTGCTAAGGCGGACTGCGTCCTGCGAGTATCGCTTCGCTGCTAGGGCGGACTGCGTCCTGCGAGTATCGCTTCGCTGCTAGGGCGGACTGCGTCCTGCGAGTATCGCTTCGCTGCTAGGGCGGACTGCGTCCTGTGAGTGTCGCTTCGCTGCTAAGATTGTATAGCATCTAGCAGCGTAGCGTCCTAGCATCTAGGCTTTTCGCCTGTATAGCATCTAGGCTTTTCCCTTTTATAGCGTCCTTTGACATGAGATCAGTCTAGTGGTTATTTATTCCACGGATTGTTTGGATCAAATGTAGGCTGCGGCTTATTTTGATTACTACGCTGTGTCGCTGCATCGCTGTCATTTGAACGACTCGATGAGGAATATGAAGGTGATGACGAAGAAGCATATGAACGACTTTGATTATGTTTCATTTGTTCATAATCAGCCGTTGCTTTGGCTTTCATTTCGGCAACTAACTCAACCGTTAAAGGCTGCGGCTTACGCGGTAAAATACCGTCAGCAAAACCACGTTCACGGGGTTTTAATTCAAATTGTGCAGAGTTACCTTTTGGCATACGCTTGAAACGGTACAAATAAAAATTTTCAACACGCTCTCTCGCCCATTCCGTCTTTTTTAGGAACTTAACACAAGCGTCCATATTAGGGTTGGTATTGAAGCACTCTAAACGCAAAGCTGCGTAGAGAATTTTCCAATCATAAAATGCCACTAACTCAGATATCATCGTTTCTGATTTTAAACCGTGAAGTGGATTATTTTGCTGCAGTTCTACCATGCTATCTCATGACCTCAAAAAGCTGTCTCTATAATGTGTATAGTTTACCGTTAAAATGCCCCATCGTCTTTATGCATATTTCACACTAGAGGTAATGAGTTAACTAAAACTCATTACCTCTAGTGTGGCGGTTAACATCGTTTTCTGATTTATTTATGACGATACTCACAGATGTGAACCAAAAAATAACGACTTAGTCGTTAACAGAAGGTAAATTAATCCGTATATTGAAAGGGATGCACTGATATTTAGTTAATAGCGTGTGTTAAAATAGTTCCATTATAGTTGACCATCATCAAAGATTATCGAGGACATTGGTTTGAAGTTATCACCAAAATGCTTGTACTTATTTATTTTAATTTCGCCTCATGTCATAGCAGAAGAAATCTTAAACAATCTCGATTTAGATTTAGATTCGCTGATGGCGATGGATGTACAAGTGACTTCGGCGATGAAAAGAACCCAATCAGCCTTTGAAACCGCTTCATCTATATACGTATTAACCAAAGAACAAATCACTCGTTCAGGCGTGACTTCTGTTCCAGAAGCCCTGAAAATGGTACCTGGATTAGCCGTTAGACAACTTGATAATAATCAATGGGCAATTTCTTCTCGTGGTGTTGCATCGCGATTTTCAAGCAAATTACTCGTTATGGTAGACGGTCAAAGTTTGTATACCCCTAAATTTGCCGCCGTGTATTGGGAAACCCTAAACGTACCGTTATACGATATAGAACGTATCGAAATTATCCGCGGTCAAGGTGGGTTACTGTGGGGCAGCAATGCCACTAATGGCGTCATTAATATCATTACTAAAAACAGCATTGATACTCGGGGCCTATATGCTGATGTCAGCAGTGGTAGCCAGCTTAATGTCGATACCAATCTTCGTTATGGTGGCGATATTGGTAATAATGGCAGTTTCAGAATATATGGCCACGTTAAAGATGGCCAGAAGTCTGACAAAGGGATTGAAATGGAGCCGGCTGACTTTTCAGAGCAACAATCTGTAGGCACCCGGTTTGACTTTACCCCAAACGATCAATGGTCAGGACTTATTCAAGGTGATATGACTCAATCTACATTAGGCCAAAATTTTCGCGGCGTCGTGGATGAAAGCAACCGTAATATCTCATTTACTGACAGCTTAGATCGTACCGATGTTCGAGTCATGGCGAGGTTGGAAAATCGTATTTCACCCAAAGCTAACCAAATGCTGCAAACATCTTGGTTAAAACAAAGTGGTAGCCAAACCCATTTACAAGAAAATTTTGAATCTTTTGATGTTGATTATCAGATGAATTTCCTGCACCAAGACTTACAGTTCGATTGGGGGCTAAACTACCGTTACAATTCTATTTCTTTTGCAGACAGTACCTTTGTGCAAAGCGATGGAGGTTTTGAAAGCCTACATCAATATGGTGGATTAGCGCAGGCTCAATATAACGTGATTGCGGACACATTAGACTTAATTGTGGGTGTCAAAGTTGATCATAACGATTTGACTGGTTGGGAAAACCAACCACTAGCAAGGCTGGTATGGAAACCACTAAATAATCAAGTCTTGTGGGCCTCTGTATCAAAAAGTGTTCGGGTTCCCTCTTTACTTGAATTTAACGACAACTTTCTTATCGATGGACAACGAGTCGAAGAAGTATCGCCTATCACCACCGGAATACCCGAGATTGATCGTTATTATATCCGCACTTACCTCAATGGTAATGACAACGTAAAGTCAGAAAAATCTGTATCTTATGAAATGGGCTATCGTTTATCTGATACCACATGGGCACTTGACCTATCGGTTTATCATACTGATACCGATGATGTAGCCGTGATCCAAATCGATCCGAATATCGATCAGTTCCTCCCCGTGTTTGCATTGTTACAGGCTGGACAGATTGATGCCGCAGTACAAGCATTGACGACAACATCGATTAATTTTGACTTAGTCTCTAATGCAGGGCTGACCACTGAAGGTGGTGATGTGGTGTTGTCATGGCAACCGTCTGACAACTTTACTGCCGAGGTAGGTTACAGCTATAACACCTTTAATTACGACTTAGCAGACAACACGTTCCCAGCGATTGGCTTTGACTCAACCAGTCGTCAACTGTTTACTAAAGCTGATATACATTTTTTTGAACAGCATAATATTTTTGCCTCACTCAGAGTTGAAAATAGTGATGCCTATCAAACAGAAAATTATACCGCACTCGATTTAACTTGGAATTGGGCTTTTCACCCTAACTGGGCATTCGCCATTATGGGTAAAAACCTGTTTGCAGGTTCACATCTTGAGTATGGCAATGATAGTGAAACGTATACACGATCAAATTATATAGACGAAAGTGTCACTTTTAAAATTACGGCGAAATTCTAACTGACTTAATGTTAACTATTAAACGTATTCTGTTTGGATCATTTATAACGCTTTTGCTTACTATAAGCCAAGGCGCGATTGCTGACGAAAAAGAATATGCACTTAAAGCTGGTTTTTTATTTAACTTTGCCCGTTACGGCGAATGGAGTCATCACACGAATACAGCCAGCTCTTTTACACTGTGCAGCCCTGATACTAGCTTTATTAGTGTCTCGCGCTCAATCCTCAATGGTCGTAAAGTCAATAATTTACCAATAGAAAATGTCGAAGTGAGTCTCACAGAAACAAACTTAGAACAATGTAATATCTTGTTTATCACAACCGACACCCTTGAATCTTGGCAACAATTGGATAATAAACATCTTGCTGATGTCATGATCGTTGGTGAAACAGACAACTTTATAGAGCAAGGTGGGCATATTCGTTTCTTTTTATCCGGTGGTAAAATTCGTTTTGAAGTCTCACCCGAAAAATTAAAATTATCAGGGATAACAATGAGTTCAAAAGTATTACGCCTAGGTCGAGTAGTGAATAATTAATGCTATGAAACAATTTTTCGCTTTAAATACAATCAGTAAAAAATTGCAATTCATTTTAATGAGCGTTGCGCTCATTTCGACACTCACTGTGACATCAATATTCAGCGCCTTCGAGCTGTCTTCCGCTAAAAGAGAACAAGTTGAAAGCCTACACAGCTTGTCGCAAATGTTGTCGCCCAATATCACTGCGGCCTTATTATTTGATGATCAAGACGCCATTCAAGAACTGATTAATCCTATCTTGTTAAGATCAGATGTATTATCTGTCAGCGTCACTAATGTTGAAGGTGTTGTGTTAGCTCAGGCATTATCAAAGCGCCCTTCTATGACCCAGATTGATGACGACCTTAATGACATCACTCAAGTGATGACACCATTGACACTCGACAAGCAACAATATGGTGATTTACACATATCAGTAGATGACAGCATTATCACTGATAGAATTACATTTTACGGCCAATTTATTGTGCTATTACTATTATCATCTCTTTGTGCCAGCTTTTTTCTCTCATTATTCTTACGTCGTAAATTTTTAAGTCCAATGTTATATCTCGCTAAAATTTCGCAAAAAATCACCGTGTCACAAGATTACAGCTTGCGTGCTCAAGTACAGTCTGAAGATGAAATCGGTCAGTTAACCACTTGTTTTAATAGTATGTTAGATAATATTGAACAGCGTGAAAGCTCGCTTGAAAGTGAAGTACAACTGCGTACTAGAGAACTAGAGAATGCCAATATTCAATTGCACGAATATGCTTATCAAGATGGCTTAACCCTGCTACCCAATCGACGTTTTTTCTATGAAAAACTGCAGTCGCTTATTGATACAGATGACATGTTTTTTGCGTTAATTTTTATCGATCTCGATGGCTTTAAAGAGATCAACGATTCCTTAGGCCATGAATATGGTGATCTGTTACTGCATCAAGTGGCTAAACGTTTACGTGGATGTGTTCGAGATCATGATACGGTTGCGCGTCTAGGCGGAGACGAGTTCACCTTAATTCTTGAAGATGTGAGTGACTTAGAACACGCTGCAACAATTGCTGAAAAAGTGAAAAATAGCCTGATGCAATGTATTAGCATTAAAGAAGTGCAAGTCAACGTGACAGGTAGCATCGGGCTTACTTTCTACCCTGCCGATGGTCAAAATGTTGAAGCGTTAGTCAAACATGCTGATCAAGCCATGTACTTGTCTAAAAGCAAAGGGCGTAATCGTTATGAATTTTTCTCTCATGCTATCGAAGAACAAGCAATTGAGAAACGTCGTCTTATCGAAGAAATCCGCATAGCACTTAAACTCGGTCAATTTGTATTGTTTTACCAACCCATTTTTGACCAATCTGGCGTTAATGCTACCAAGGCAGAAGCACTCATCCGTTGGAATCATCCACAGCGCGGCCTTATTGGTCCAAATGAATTTATTCCGGTGGCTGAACAAAATGGTTTAATAGAAGAAATTGGTAACTGGGTAAGAGACCAAGCGATTGAAGATGCTGCTCATTTTTATCAATTGTCGGGCAACAAAATGCAAGTGAGCGTCAACACCTCACCGTTGCAAATTGATCAGGAGGGTTTGTGGGTCGATGAATGGATATTAGCGTGTAATAAATTCAATTTACCTCGCGATACCATGATTATCGAAGTGACAGAAAACACCTTGATGGACCCAGACTCTCCCATTCAACAGCAAATGCTACGACTCAATAATTATGGTATTGATATCGCCATTGATGATTTTGGAGTCGGGTATTCATCATTAGCCTATTTGCAACGACTCGATATTGATATTCTAAAAATTGACCGATCGTTTATTCAGCACATGGAAACCAATGAAAGTAGCATTGCGTTGGTACGAGCTATTATCACCATGGCACATCATTTGAAAGTTAAAGTCGTAGCCGAGGGTGTTGAAACTGAGGGACAACACCAGTTACTTCAACAACTGTCATGCGATTACTTACAAGGTTATTTATTTGCCAGACCTATGCCAACACAACATTTTATTGACCGTTATATCTTACCGTTCCCACTTGCCGCAGAGTAATAAAAACTCATACATCGTCATGTAAAAATAGTATGTTGAGTCTTTGATATTAGCGTTAAATCTTCCAATTAAGGCATTCACAAACACTTGTAGCGGTAGAATATTTTCATAACAGCTTGCTGTCATGAAAGAACGAGGGAGCGATAAAACAGCTAACAAATTCATCGACCTGCTACACAGGCCGACAACATTATCCAACTAAAAACTATCCAAATTAATTCATTAACGATTTACATCAACAACCACACGGCCACGAACCTTACCAGCTAACAAATCACTTGCCACATCAATCGCTTCAGTCAAGCTGATTTCATGAACAATGTCATCGAACACACCAACATCCAAGATTTCGCCTAGACGTTGCCATGCCTCAATACGATCAGCTAAAGGTCGCATTACACTGTCGACGCCCGCTAGGGTCACGCAACGTAAAATAAATGGCGCTACGCTGGCAGGAAAATCCATTCCCTGTGCCAAACCACAAGCAGCAACCGTTCCGCCATACTTGGTACTAGCACACACATTGGCTAAGGTATGGCTGCCGACAGAATCAACAGCACCAGCCCAACGCTCTTTAGCCAATGGACGACCAGCTTCTGACAATGTTGCGCGATCGATAATGTCTTTGGCACCTAACTTTCTTAGGTAGTCACTTTCATCCATTCGGCCAGTCGAGGCGACGACGTGATAGCCTAACTTGGCTAAAATAGCGATAGCAAAACTGCCGACTCCGCCATTAGCACCAGTAACTAGCACCTCACCTTTGTCTGGCGTTACGCCATTTTTCTCAAGAGCCATCACACATAACATTGCGGTATAACCTGCAGTGCCAATCGCCATAGCTTGTTGTGGTGAAAATGCCTTTGGTAATGGAATAAGCCATTCACTTTTTAAACGCGCTTTTGTAGCCAAGCCACCACAATGACTTTCACCTACGCCAAAACCATTCAATAATACTGTATCACCTGTGGCAAATTTATCATTATCGCTATGTTCGACAATGCCTACTAAGTCAATGCCTGGCACCATAGGGAAAGTTCTCACTACAGGTGCTTTACCGGTAATCGCTAGCGCATCTTTGTAATTAAGGGTGCTATAGAGCACTTTTACCGTCACATCACCTTCAGGTAACACGCTTTCATCGATACTTTTTACTGTGGTGCGGTAACCTTGGTCGTCTTTTTCGATCAACATGCCATTAAACATTTTGCTCTCCTAATTTAGACTGATCGTCTATTAATGGTTAAAAAATTTATTTTGCTAACGCTGCCATAAAATGATCATAGTAGTTATCAAGTGGGCGTTCATCTTGAACTAACTTTGCACGGCTTACCGCTCCTTCCCAGCCAACCCAAAAATTTTCAGCTAGAGCATCACAATCTGCCGTTGCAGCTATTTGTCCGAGTGATTGCGCAGCTTTGAGGCAACGAGCTAAACAAGCTTGCCAACTCAGAAAAATCGCAATAATTTGCGGTCTGAAGCTGTCTGGCAAAACGCCAATTTCTTGACCCAAATTACCCACTAAACAACCGCGTTTAAATTGGTATCGAATCATTCCGGCCTTAGCATCATCAACGAAGTGTCTAATCCGCGTTAATGGTAAATAAGCTTCATCAAGCAAATGAATTTCAAGTTTATGTAAGAAGTATTCAGCGTAGTTCTGCAATACCGCTTGGCCAAAGACTTCTTTACTCGCAAAATAATGATAAAAAGAGCCTTTCGGAACGCCCACCTTTTTCAAAATGGGTTCAATACCCGATGAGGCAAAACCTTGCTCTGTCAGTTGCTCAAGACCACTACGAATAAGCTCTGCCCGAGTATCTGGATTATCTCGCGATACTTTGGGAGGTCTGCCTCTACGAGGTTTAGGGCTTGGCTTAGTATGCGGACTTGTCATTATATCTACACTTAAATTATTCATACCCCTATATTAGACCGAGCGTCTAATTAAATGCAATAACATTATATCAAATCCTACTTGAAGCCCAGTTACCCAGTAATATCAAGGTCGCGACAACATTAACATGAGCTAGTAAAGCTCTATCTCACAGCAATGTTGCCACCGAATAACATGCCGACTTAATCCACTGCTATTACTGAAACTGGCAATAGATAACCCACTACATCCATGGATTTATGTATAAGTAATTTGAAATAGTTAACTTAGCAATGGCAGAAAACGCAGTGGCCATTCAACACATATCACGCGATAAAACCAAATCTTTTGACATAGCGACTCGAGTCAAAACCATTTGAATTCAAATCATTCGAGCTGTAACCACTTATTTAAAAACACCTTATTAATAGCTAAAAAGTGCACCAAATCGACTTGCGAATAGCATCATATCTGTAACGTTTATACTGCATAATAAACAATCTATAGCATCAACATTAGGCAAATACCCAGTAAAACCGATGACGTTCACACTCAACTTGAAATATATAAAACCTTAAATACAGTAACTTAAGCTAACCGCCGTCGAAAATTAAAAAGATGAACAGCACATAGCTAAAAAGTACTCACAACTTAATCAGCCAGTGTGACATCGTTATATTTCATGCCGCTGACAGCGTATCGATATAAAGTTAAATAGCTGTTAAAAAACATTTATTACTGCCGTAACTGAGATTGGATTGGAAATTTTACCTAAAATGATGTTAATATAGTTAGACCACTAACTAGTTTGGTGGTTTTTTATTGTTGAATGAAAAATGAATTAACAATAATCCGATTAGCCCGCACCCAGGAGGACATTATGTCAACGGACACGTCAAACGAAGAAAATCTCACTACCACTATGTTGAACACCGCTAAATTAAAGCTGAAAGAGGCTTCACAATTATTTTGTTTATGTGCCCTTTTAAGTACCTATCTCTTTGTTATGTTGAAACCTAGCGGGATTCAAAATCACAAAGCGTTAGGAGGAAAATAATTCATGCATTACTTAACCTATGTCTCATTAGCAATATATTTCCTGGTAATGCTAGGCATTGGATTGTTCGCGTATAAACAATCAACAAGCGATGTATCTGGTTACATTTTGGGTGGCCGTAAAGTCAGCCCGCAAGTTACCGCACTGTCAGCTGGAGCCTCCGATATGAGTGGCTGGATGCTAATGGGCTTACCTGGCGCCATGTTCTTAGTAGGCTTCGAAACCATCTACATTGCGATCGGCCTATTAGCTGGGGCATTGATTAATTATCTGATCGTGGCACCTAAATTACGGGTTTATACTGAAGTCGCGGGTGACTCCCTAACGATCCCTGAGTTTTTTGCTAAACGCTTCCACGCACCTAACAGTAATGTGCGGATTATCGCGGCAGTGATCATTGTGATCTTCTTTACCTTATATACTTCGGCAGGATTAGTCGCTGGCGGGAAATTATTTGTCTCTGCATTTGATTTAAATTATGAACTCGGGCTCGTGATCACCCTAGGTGTAGTAGTGTCTTATACCCTACTCGGTGGCTTTTTAGCCGTCAGTATGACTGACTTTGTACAAGGCTGTATCATGTTTGTTGCCTTGATTCTGGTACCCGTTGTGGCATATCAAGAGTTTAGCAGTGCTGATAAAATGATGGGCTTTGCTTATGAGTCGATCCCACATTTTTCTGATGCGATGCAAAATGTCACTATACTCGGGTTAATTTCCAGTCTTTCTTGGGGATTAGGTTATTTTGGTCAGCCACATATTATTGTGCGCTTTATGGCTATCCGCTCGGTTTCTGATATCAAAGCGGCACGAAGAATTGGCATGAGTTGGATGACGGTCACCATTACTGGTGCGCTGGCAACAGGTCTAGTGGGTATTGCCTACGCCAATAAATTCGATATGACAATAAGCGATCCTGAAACCATCTTTATTGTATTTTCTGAATTGTTGTTCCATCCACTGATCAGTGGTTTCCTCTTAGCAGCCATTTTAGCCGCTATTATGAGCACGATTTCTTCACAGTTATTAGTGTCGTCAAGTTCATTGACCGAAGACATTTATCGAGTCATTTCGAAAAAAGAGTCAACTGAGAAAGAAATGGTCAGAATGGGACGTTATGGTGTAGCCGGTGTCGGTATTGTCGCCAGCTTACTGGCGCTCGATCGCTCAAATAGCATCTTATCGATAGTCAGCAATGCATGGGCTGGATTTGGTGCGGCCTTTGGTCCACTGGTGCTGTGTTGCCTATATAAAAAGAACCTGACCCATAAAGCCGCTGTTGCGGGTATTATTTCGGGTGCAGTGACCGTATTATTTTGGATTTACGCGCCAGTTCTGGCAGATGGAAAAGCGTTAACCACCGTAATGTACGAAATGATCCCCGGCTTTATTGTTAGTAGTGTAGTGATTTGGATTACCAGCGCTCTTGACTCGGATCCTTGTAATAAAACAGTTGATACCTTCCATGAAGCGAATCGTGTTTTAACCGAGCAACAGTAATGGAGAACAAAACTATGTCAACTTCACATTGGAAACGGATTGTCGTTAAAGTGGGAAGCGCATTAATTGCGCCCCATCAACAAGGTTGTAGCAGCCATTATTTATTAGGTATTGCACAGTTTATCGCTACCTGTCGCGCTCAAGGATGCCAAGTTGTATTGGTATCTTCAGGGTCAGTCGCCGCGGGCAAACATAGATTCCCAGATACGGCAGAGCCAAGTATTTCGCTTAAAAAAGCCATGGCAGCTGCAGGCCAGGCCGATATGATGGCCACCTGGGATAAATTGTTCGATTTCCCATCGGCGCAGCTATTACTTACCCATGGTGATTTACGCGACCGTGACCGTTATATCAGTATTAAAAATACTATTTTTACCTTGCTAGACAATGGCTTACTTCCCATTATCAACGAAAACGATGCTGTTACCGCAGCCAAGTTACGTGTCGGGGATAATGACAATTTATCAGCTATGGTTGCCGCAGCAGCGGATGCAGATGCGTTAATTATCTGCTCTGACGTAAAAGGGCTTTATACTAAAAACCCTAATTTACATGAAGATGCCACGCTAATTAAGCAAGTCAGTGAAATCAATGCTGAGATTTATGCTATGGCTGGCGGTGCTACGAGCAGCGTAGGTACTGGCGGCATGTTAACCAAGATTGAAGCCGCTGAGAAAGCAATTTCACACGGAATTGAAACCATGATTGTCGATGGTTTTGACGCGGACACATTCAATCAACTTTTAAAGGGCCAAAATCCAGGCACTTTATTCACCCCGTATGATGTACCGATGCAAGAACACTTGCATTGGATGATGCATACCTCACAAGTTCAGGGTGAGTTAATTGTCGAAAATGACTTTAGCGCTGACCTTGAAGAGCATGATACCCAACTAACCACTGACGATGTAGTGGCCGTAAGAGGCAACTTTTCCGTCGGCGATACTGTTTTAGTGCGCAAAGGCGATGGCACTAAATTGGCAAAAGCCAAATCAAACTACAGTAGTTGTTTATTACATTTTATTGCAGACCAAGAAGATCGTGAATTTGCCAACAATGCCCAGCAAAAAACGGGCCCACTGATCTCTGACAAAAACATCGCCATTTTGGAGCAACTATGAGTTTAATTAAAGATTTATCGCAAGCAGCAGCCACAGCGGCACAAACTCTAGCCCTATTAGATGAGAAAGTTAAAAACACTATTTTACTTGATATGGCCCGTGCACTTAGAGCACACAGCGACGATATTATTAAAGCGAATTTATTGGATCTTGACCATGCCGAAAAAGCAGATTTAGGCGCGGCAATGATAGATCGATTGACACTGACACCTGAACGTATTGAATCTATGGCTGCGGGCATTGAAACCGTTGCATCATTACCCGATCCTGTCGGCATGGTACGTGAAATATGTGAGCGACCAAATGGTCTAAACATTCAAAAAATGCGCGTACCTTTAGGCGTTGTTTGTATGATTTATGAAGCACGCCCTAATGTTACCGCTGATGCAGGTGCATTGTGCTTTAAATCAGGTAATGCAGTGATATTGCGTGGCGGTAAAGAAGCAATACATTCAAGCAAAATCATTGCTTCTATTTTACAAAATGTATTGCAAGCATATCAATTACCACCAGCACTGATCACCGTAATACCCGATCCAGATCGCGCTTTATTACTAGAGCTTATGCAGCAACGTGACTTTATTGATGTCATTATTCCACGCGGTGGCGAAGGCTTAATCAATTTTGTTACAGATAACAGTAAAATACCTGTTATTCAACATTTTAAAGGTGTTTGTCATTTGTATGTTGATAAAGATGCCGATCTTGATATTGCGATGTCTTTATTGCTCAATGGTAAAACCCAACGCACTGGAGTATGTAATGCTCTAGAGGGATTACTGGTACATCAAGACGTAGCGGCAGCCTTTTTACCTAAAGTGGCAGCCCAACTTGCTGCACATAAAGTACGTATAAATGTCAGCAAAAATGCCCAACAATACTTTGAGCATGCCAACGTTATTAGCGATGATGATTTCGGCCAAGAATATTTGGATTTAGAAATTGCCATTCGCCAAGTCACTGATTTTGATCATGCTATTAATCATATTCGCCGCTTTGGTAGCCATCATACTGAAGTGATTTGTACCCAAAATGAATTAACGGCTACGCGTTTTCAACGCACCGTGGATGCCTCGGTAGTGATGGTTAATGCATCGTCACGTTTTTCTGATGGTAGCGAGCTCGGTCTAGGTGCTGAAATTGGTATTGCCACCAGTAAATTGCATGCCTACGGACCTATGGGCCTTGAGTCACTTACCACTGAGAAATACTTAGTCAGCGGTGTAGGTCAAGTTCGCGCATAATCAAATAGGCTCCACAATTCAAAGGCCAAGCGAAAGCGTGGCCTTTTCTTTTTAGCGACATTTTCGGAGGTTGTCATCTCTCAACATGAATCATTAGACCCCAATACCTGTATCGCCTTTATTGGTGGTGGCAACATGGCAAGAGCCATAATCAGCGGCCTACTTAAACAAGGTCATAACAGTGCCAATATTCTAGTGTGCACCCCCAGCCAAACTACTCGACACGACTTAATCGATAAGTTCAATGTTAAAGTACATCAAGACAATACCGCCGCCGTTGCGTTTGCTGATGTCATCATTGTTGCCGTTAAGCCTTTTGTAGTACCTGTAGTGTGTGAGCAGTTGAGTGAAGTTATGCAGTACGATAACCGAAAACTCGTTATCTCGATTGCCGCGGGAGTCAAACATGCCACACTGCGCCAAAAACTACATTTCTCACCCAAAGTCATTTGCGCCATGCCAAACTTGCCTACCGCCATTGGTGAAGGGTTAACGGGTTTATATGCGGGACCAGACACTCACGCTAATGACATTGCGCTAGCAGAAAGACTCATGCGTGCTGTGGGTGAAACAGTATGGCTAAAAGAAGAAAGCCAAATGTCGACCATCGTGGCTGCAGCAGGCAGCTCGCCGGCGTATTTATTCTTATTTTTAGAAGCCATGGAGAAAGCTGCCATTGAACAAGGGCTGCCGCAAGAAACAGCCACTAAAGCTGTGTTGCAGAGTGCTATGGGAGCCATATCAATGGCGATGAATAGTCAGCATAACTTGGCGAGTCTACGTCACCAGGTGACCTCACCTAAAGGCACAACGGAACAGGCAATATTAGCGTTTCAGGATGGTGATCTTGACGAGCTAGTTGCCAGCGCAATGGCGTGTGCAGCGACAAGAGCAAAAGAACTGTCTATAGGCTAACGGGGCTATGAACCTGAGCTGACGGTTAATACCATCCGCTTGGCTATGTGATAGCCATATAGCGCTAAGCTTAAGCCACAATGGCTTAAGCTTAGCGCACTAACTCTTGTTTAATCAATTTCAGTAGAAAGGTTTCTCGTTCAATCGATAAGCCTTTTTTGCTGCTGTTGGCGATAGTGTCAAGGTTATGCCTAATAGCCTCATCGATATCAATCCATACTGGTATCATGCCGTTATTAATTTCGTGAGCTTCAAATTGGGTTTCCCCCAGCTGACTGTCAATATCACAAGTGAAACAATAAGACAGCATATTAACCGACGTATAACCATCTCGTTGCCAAGGACGATATTCTTCATATAAGCCAAATGGATTAATATTGCGAATTTGTTGGGCGCCAGTTTCTTCTTGTAACTCACGGATAAGCCCTTGCTCTATCTCCTCGCCAGCATCAACGCCACCACCAGGCAATGAATAGTCATGATAACGTTGGGTGTAAAGCATTAATATTTGATTATTACGCATGACAATTGCGCGAGCAGCAAGCCGCGTTAGCATTGTTTGGTGATTCGCAGCAATAAAATCTGCTGGAGTGTCGGAATGATAACGAGTGGTTAAGTGGCGCATTATAGAAGGGCTCATCGCAATAAAAAGCGCATGATACGTTGCCAAACTATATGCTTCAAGTTTGGCGTATAAGTTAAAACTACTTGCAGGGCAGCATATCAGTGCTTGTAATGACAACTTGAGTGCAAATAATAACAATCAATTATGAAGCTGATTATTCACAACAAGCGACTTTGGTACTCTTACCTCAATACTTATAGCGCAATACTTATAGCGCAAAACGTCTCATTCAATACTGCTAGCTCAATGCTTCCAGTCAAATACTCTTTGCTAGGTACTTTCAGTTAAATAACCAACGTTAGAAAACCACATTTTAAAAGCCACAGTTAAATACCCATTTGACCAAATTGGGCACGGCACGTGGCAACACATGGTCGCTCATCGATACGGTGCTGGGTTTAGCATGTGAACTCAAGACAACCAAAAGATAGATAACCTAAAAAGTCCGCTCGGCAAAACCGATTTTCACACCATGGGCGCCTGTTTTGACATTCTTGAGCTAATTGAAACAAAACCATAAATTTTAATCGTCCTTTCATACCAATATCTTAAAATAACCGCCTAAATAGACGGTTATTTTTTAAATTTTACCTATGCTTAATTATCACTTATCAAGGATTGAATGATACGGTTATCAAGATACAAAGATTAACGTTCACTGAATGTCACCTCGGAAGTTGCTTATGATTAAATTTTGGTACAAACAATTCCCTCAGTATCCGCCTGATCACCCTGATTATTGGCGTATTCGCTTAATCGAACATTCATTACTCATTACCACGAGTTACTTTCTCATTCTTACCCTGATCAACCTATTCTATTTTGAAGGTTATCAATATGCCTTGCTCGACGGTTCAGGCTTAGTTATCTCATTGGGTATTTACTGTCGTTTTCGTCGCACGGGTCATGTAAAGATAACCGCATGGGCTGTCACTCTCATGGTAGCCAGTTTAATTATGCTATTTGTGATATCAGCCAAAGGGTATTCTCATTCACTGTTTTGGGCGACGCTTATTCCGCCTTTTTCATTTTTTCTTATCGGTCGAACATGGGGCACATTTATTTCATGCATCTGCTTTAGTGTGTGTGCTTTTATTGTTTACCTGCAAACGCAAGACCCTCAGCCAGTGGCCTTTAGCACCGGCTCATTATTTAACGTTATTGAAGTGTGTATTGCACAAATTTTACTGTTTAGATTTTACGAAAAAACCCGTTTTTCAGCTTATCAAAAACTGGCACTGCGTAATTTAGAAATCCAAAAAATGGCTGAAACAGATAAACTCACCGGACTGTATAACCGTGAAAAACTCGATTTTGCGCTTGATACTCTACTGACCACACCAGCAGCCAATGCGCCCATGGCAACAGAAAGCGCTAACGCGACAAAACGAACAGACGAAGCACCGATTATTTACCAACCTTATGCGGATGACCATCCGCTGAAAAACCATCAAACAACTCAAGATTTACTCAGTAAACAAGCTGCCACTCAATACCCTATTTCGGTAGCAATTATCGACATCGATCATTTTAAACAAATTAATGATAATCACGGCCATTTATTCGGAGACAAAGTGCTATGCCAACTCGCGCAATTATTACAAAACCAAATGCGTAGCGACGATTTATTAGCACGCTGGGGCGGCGAAGAATTTGTGGTGGTTTTACCCAACACGACATTGGCAGATGCTGTTGAGTTAACCGAAAGGTTAAGGCTGTATATTGCCATGCAAAATATTCAAGCAATGGAACTGACAATTAGCTTAGGTGTCGCCCAGTATAGAGTAGAAGACACGGCTCACAGCTTGCTTGACCGCGCAGACAAAGCCTTATATTCAGCAAAATCTGGCGGGCGAAACTGTGTAGCAGCGGCTTAGTAGGATAAAGAACAATTAACAATTAACAATTAACAATTAACAATTAACAGAATATTGAATCTTACTCTTGTAAGCGACTCGCTGGCGCATCCACAATATAATGCTTACCATTAATGCGCTCAATAATTTGCGTTGCGGTTAAATCATGTACCACATTAACCACCGTTGAAGCCGCATCGGTAATGGCCCCTATGACCACTAAAATAGGGATCACTTCCATCGGTAAACCTAAGGTGGTCACAATAAAGATTTCACCTAAAAATGCCCCGCCCGGTACTCCGCCAATGATAAATGCCGATAATACCGAAATCAAAATCGTCAGCATAAATACATCGGTCGTAAAATCGAGACCTAATAACGAATAAATAAACACGATTTTTAGTGCGGTAATAGCCGCTGCACCGCCTTTATTGAGATTCACTAGTAACGGTAAGCTAATCTCGGCAATTTGCTCATTTAGGCCCATTTTAGCCGCACTGCGAATAGTCACAGGTAACGTTGCTAACGACGAGCTAGTGCCTAATGCCGTCACAGCAGGTTCAAGCATATGTTGCCAAAAACGTTTCACACCTTGTGCACCACCGCCAATCCACGCATATAACGTCGAACCTAACGTTAGGTAAATAGCCATCGCCACAAAAAACAACCCCACCGCTCGAGCAAATGTCCCCATTAATTCAGTATCTTGACTAGCCATAGTCGCGGCAAAATAAGCACCTAGCCCAATTGGAGCCACATACATTAATATCGAAATCACTTTCATGATCACGGTATTTAAACTGTCGAGCATGCGCCCCACTCTCTGGCCATCTTCACCGGATTGACCAATGGCCACACCGCCAATCACCGACATAATAATCAATGCTAATATGTTTGATTTAGAGAGTAGTCCGACAAAATCGTTAGTTGTGAGTAAGCTGACAAAGTCCATGCTACCCGAGGCAGAATCAACGGTATTGGCTAAGTCTAATGTCACCCCTTGCGCGGGATCATATGCTAATGCCAACAACACCACGCCCACTGACGGAATAATCGCCATGACAATCGACACAGCCATAATAGACACCAGTATCGCGCCTAATTTCTTTAAATCGGTCATGTGAGCAATAGATGACATCACACTCACAGCAACCAAAGGTACGATGATCATAAACAGTAGATTGAGAAATATTTGTCCAATAGGCTTAAGCTTGATAGCCCATTCAGGAAATAACCCACCAAACAATCCGCCCAGCAGTAAGGCACTCAGTAAAATAATGGACGAACGATAAGCACGTAAGCTACTCAGCATATTGGATCCTAAGAACAATTAAACAAAGATGGAATAGGCAGCAGACTCGGCCCAAAGAACAGTTAACGCGTTAACAACTAACAGAAAATGCAGATGTACAATTAACCCTATCAAGACGCTAGCAATTTTCACTATCGACAATGATTATCAATAATCACTATCGACAATCATTATCAACAATCGCTATCGATTTTCACTATCGATCATCACTCTCTACAATGACGTACTAACAACATAACTTAATGATAAATATGACACAAAACCAATACTATACACAACTACAAACCGCACTCGCCGTTCGGCAAGGCTTGGATTTCAATAATGAGCCCTTCAGGGCCGCGAACAAAAATTTGTTTAACCGACGTTCCCGGCACTTCACTCATAGAATAACGCAGGCCCAGTTTGGCAATTCTTGCCATGACATCTTGATAGTCATCACTGAAAAAACTCACATGATGAACAATATTTTGCTGTTGCTCATTTTGCGACAGTTGATAGCTTACCTCTGGCTGCTGGTTAGCAAAAATATGTATCACATCTTTGTCACCGGCAAATAAAAAATAACCAGAAAACTCAAGATTAGGCCGATCACCAACGGTTAAATCTAATAGCTCCACCAGAAAATCGCTCATTTTTTGCGGATTTCTAGCACTTAGTGACAAATGATCAAAGCGAATATTCATACCACGCCCTTTTAGAATATAGCCGACTTTAACGATCTTTATCAGCAAAGCCTTATATTACTGGGATTATGACTACCAATGAACCACCACAAAAGGTAAACATTATCAAAAATCATTTGATAATCCATAACCGAGTCGTTTCATCAGTGGACATTAATACCATTGACTCCACACTATCTATACCTCTGTATCGATCGGATAGCAGAAGATGCAACTCACATATGTTGTGCTATATGAATAAGTTAACCATTAAGTCAGTGTTGAATAGGGAAGCAACAGTATTTGTAACAAGTGCAATATGAAATGATTGAGTTGAAAAAAGTAATTTTAAATAGGTATTAGATAGGATTAAAACGTTGTTAACTCAAAGCAGAGTATAAATATAATGTACAACATCACGGTAACGAGAGATTTTATGGTGCTGCGCAATCCGGAAGTAAATAATGGCAGACATAATCAGTGAATGAAGGAAGCTTGCTCACTCGCAAGCTTCCTAAAGCTAAACTACATGTCGATATAGATTGGCCAACCAAGTAGACCAATTAAGCCTTCTTTGTATTCCAGGCGCTCCAATCGTTCAGGAGAGGCATTTTGAATGGCCAACTCTTGATAACTTCGAGAGAAATGCAGGGTCCGCAACAATGCTGCGTTAAAATGCTTACCTAAATCTAAACGAATTGCATCAGCAAGCTCGTTAGGTAACTCGGCCAAAGCCACCTTAGTTTGTAGCTCGATAAATTCGAGGTTAAACCATTCATCTTTAAGTTCTATACGAGCCATGCGGCGTTTAAGATCTTGACGGACTTTTTTACCGTCAAAAAATATCCGATATAACACGGCTTCTGCCAGAGTACTTTCTAGATTGATATAATCCATTGGATCAAAAGTGCCGACAATGTAGAACTGAGCCAATAAGGCATTAATAGATTGCTGGCGATTATGCTCAGCTAATGCTTCTTGGTAGTAAGCCCAGCCTTGCCATTCGTCACAATCAGGTGGACTCGACACTTGATCAAGCAACACTTTATCTACGTCACCATAAACAGATTTACCATGAAGCCTGTGTTGGCTAACTTTAGTTAGCATTCCCCAGCCCTTCTGGAACGACTTAACTACGCCGTCATCAGTCAGTAGCAACCGTATAGCATTAGCCTGACTTTGGTCCGATAATGCCATTAAGCCAATGCTAACAATGCCGATAACATCTTGCGCAGCTTCTTCAAGCAAATGCATTTTATACTTGTTATAAAACTTATCAGCGAACTTAAGGCTCATCAAAATGGCTTTCGCTTTGATCTGTCCCAATTGCTCATTACTGAGCAATTCTTCGGTTCGGCCATAAGCCAACACCCGACTCAGATAGGGACCCTGATTTTCGTCACGTAATACCAATTGCATTTGCAGAACCCTTAATCAAGAAAGCTAAACATTTCATCAACTTCAGCATACTCGTCGGTGACTTGGTTCTTTTCTTTCGCCTGTATCACTAACTCACTGGCAAACTGGCTAATAATTAACTGCCAATCAGAGCCGGTGTTACGCAACATGTTCTTAATCGCCTTTTCAACATTAGGCGCTCGATCGCGGATCAATGCTAATAAACTGCGCGGGTCATCGATGCTAAGACTGTGTGCCTCTTCATCGGCTTGCCAATCGGAGTACCCTACGGTTTCCTCATCAGCTTCATCATCAAAAGTGTCGTTGATCTCATCGTCATCACTGCTGGTACCGCCTAAAATAAGCTCGATAAACGGAATCGATAGATAAAACAGCGCAGCAGGATCTTCAGCCAAACACTCTAAAATAGCAGTTTGTTTCTCTTCATTGTCTTGGATTCGAATCAGATAAGTCATAAAGTCAAAAGTATGCTGCATTAACTCTTCGGCATTACTCTTGATTTTTTCTTCCCAATAAAGTGGCTGCTGGCAGACAATGTCGCGGATCTGTTCTGGGGTCATTAACTCAGACATAATCGATGGACACGAAATATCATGCTGACTGTTAATTTGTGTCAACGTAACGATATCCATTTTCTCGATAACTTCAACCAACTGATCATCTGACATCGACGATGCAATCAATTCAAATCTCTTGCTGGCCTGTTTAGGCTCAACATTAGCCAGCTCTTGTATTTCAGCTGCGGTTATTTCAATGAGACTGTTCATTCGATATCCTCGTCATATTGGTCATAATAACCTTCTTCATCGCTATCATAGTCCGTGTCGTCATCATCGTTTTCATCACGTTCATGCTCATGAAGACCATCAGAATCATCTTCCTCAGGCTTGGGCGCTGTATCTCCCTGAGTCTCTAACAGATACACCACGGCACAACTTTCAATGAGCAAATCTTCGTTATATTTGCGTACCGCAAGCGCCAGAGGTAGATCGGCGTTGTTAAACGCAATCGTCGTTTTAAATTCATCCCAGCTTGGGTGAATATTCAAGCTAATCCAATGTGCCCATTGGCGCTTTGACTCAGGCGAGAACTTAACTCTTTCATAAAGTGCAACAGGTAAATATTCAGGGACTGAATCTAGCATCCCAGGATCGGCCAACAATATCTCTCTGATTTGGCTGGTAAACTTTGCCAGCGCATTTGGCGTATCAGGGTCGTTGTAAGATTCTATATTGTCATTGGCATTATTTTTTAGCTCATTAATGCGTGAGATATTAAGATGTTTAGCCATGGGATACTCAGGAATAATATTCGTCCCACAACTCGCGCATAGCGGCTGTGGGATCGGTAACAATTACGTTGTTAAAATCATTGATAAAAGCATTTCTCTGCTTTTTATCTGACAACACTTCGTAAGCTTTTTTGACTCGTTGGAGCTGCACAGATGCTTGTTGCTTTTCATCATCAGACGCCCCAAGTAATTTGTCAGGATGGTACTTATTCGATAAACGTTTATAGGCTTTTTTTATGTCATCTTCTTTGGCATTGGCTCTGACGCCCAGTACGCTAAAGTGGTTAATCATAGTTATTCCTGCAGGCGATGTGGCAGTGATTGCGAGATAAAAAAGTCTGTAAATAGATAAATTTTTTAGCCCGCTATTATATCAACAATCACAGGCTTGCAGCAAACATAAACCCAAGTTAAGTTGCAATCATTTAAGACATCAATTTCAGGACAGCTATTTTTAGGACAGTAATTTTAGGACAGCTATGACACCCAAAAAGCAGCGTTGTCATTAACAGGTGTTATCTTTGCTGCCGTTAAGATGCCACCAGCCAAGTTGAATGATGCGATATTAACAATATCCACGCCTATCTGAGTTTGCTAGCATGATGCTTTAACGGCAAAACACCTGCAAAAATTACCCCATTTCAATCAGACTCACAAATTCGCGCATCGCAGGTGAGACACTGTATTTGCGGGTAATAAACACCGTATTACCCGATTCAATACCTTGCAGTTGTCGGTAATGCAGATTGAATAACTGCTGAGCTGATTTTGCAATACCGCTGCTGACAATCGCGTAGCCAATATTGTGTTTTACCGCGCTGACTAGGTGAAATAACGAATCGGTTTCTAACACCACATTAAAGCGTAAATCCGTTTCTGCCATCGCATTATCAATGTATTGCCTAAACTGCATATTTTGGCTCAACAACACCAATGGTAAACGTTGCAAATTATTAAGGGTTAATCGGTTATCACTTAGCGC
The DNA here is from genome assembly GCF_040310165.1 of Shewanella sp. AC91-MNA-CIBAN-0169. NCBI lineage: Bacteria > Pseudomonadati > Pseudomonadota > Gammaproteobacteria > Alteromonadales > Shewanellaceae > Shewanella > Shewanella sp. AC91-MNA-CIBAN-0169. Next base: position 198,744 of record NZ_JBEOPM010000001.1, on the reverse strand, counting down.
AGTAGTGTCGAGTTGATTAACAAGTGCTTGGGTTGATAATACCGCCATATCATTATCAATCTGCGGATAAAAATGAAACGTGCGACGATTCGCCTCAGTAAGGTTTTCATCAAACCCTAAACCGATATCAATTTGATGCAAAGTCAGTTGCTCAATTAGCTTTTCATTGGTGGTCACCAAGAGCGTTACGGCAATATTAGAATGCAGCTCGTTGAATGCTTTAATTATCGGCATAATATCGACACTCGACTGCGGCACAATGCCAATCCGCAAAGAGCCGATTAATGGCCCGCTAAACACACTCAATTCTTGTTTTAGCGCCGCTTGATCTAACAGCATTTTTTCTGCATAGCGCAATACAATCTGTCCAGCATCGGTTAACGCAACAAACTGACTGCCGCGCACCACTAGCTCGGTACCAAAGCTTTTTTCCAACGCGGTAATGCTGGCAGACAAAGTCGGCTGGGTAATATGGCAAGCTTTGGCTGCTTTAGCAAAATGCTTAAACTGCGCTAATTCATAAAAATAATGTAACTGTCTCAGGTTCATACGCCCTTCAAAGTCTCCCTATCAATTCCACTATATTAATAGATAAAAACTATCACCGCATAAATTTGTTTGATTGGCTTTGTGTATTAGTGCCCCCTAAACTGTGATCCACGTCCGGTTTTGAGTCTATACACATGAATGCTTCATATAAATGGTTGCCCCCCATTGAACATCTGGTAGAGGAAGCGGCTGCCGCCATTAATATTAACGGGATTAACTATGCTGTGATGATGGTCACCCCTGATGATATTGAAGATTTTGCGATTGGTTTTTTATTTGCCGAAGCCATTATCCAACACGACCATGACATACATGACATTCAAATAACGCCATCAGATAGCGGCTTTATGGTTGAAGTGACTATCGCCAATCGTTGTCTGTCGGCCTTAAACAGTAAAAAACGTCGGCTCGTGGGTGCAACAGGTTGCGGTATCTGCGGTGTTGAAGCAATAGAACATGCACTGCCTCAATTAGCTATTCTTCCGGTCACACGCCCCATTGACATTAATAACCTTGAAACCTTAAAACAACGTATTGCCGACAGCCAAATAAAAGCTCAACAAAGTGGTGCGATACATGCGGCTTTAGCGTTAACAGCACAAGGCGACATTATCGCCTGTCGTGAAGACATCGGCCGTCATAATGCACTCGATAAACTTATCGGCATGTTAATAAGGCAAACAACCGCGACGCAAAAAACATCATGTAATACCTTATTAATCACCAGTCGTTGTAGCAGTGAATTGATCCATAAAGCGGTTCTTTTTGGCGCTAACAATCTTATTAGTCTAGCTTCGCCAAGCCAACTGGCAGTAAAGCTGGCACTAAAATACAACCTCAATATTATTCACATACCCAAGTTTTCAGCGCCTATTTATTATTCCAGTTACGATTGTCATTTTAATGTTAACCGTCTATCGCTGAGCCCTATCGGAGAAATTCATGTCTAGTCATCACCAAAAACCAACTAAAGCCGGCGGATTTCCTTCACTGCAAGCCACATTTACTCATGTACTTCGCAGCCAACACACCAAGCAAAACCTTAAAAACTTACTCCGTGTTAATCAAACTGATGGCTTCGATTGCCCGGGTTGCGCATGGGGTGATAACAAGCAAGGTGCATTTCAGTTTTGTGAAAATGGCGCCAAAGCTGTGGCATGGGAATCAACGGGTAAAGGCGTTGGCCGCGATTTTTTTGCTCAACATTCGGTACGCCAACTAACAAAACAGACTGACTATTGGTTAGAGTATCAGGGGCGTTTAACCGAACCAATGCGCTTTAATGCGATAACCGATCACTATGAACCAGTAACCTGGTCTGAGGCATTTTCGATTATCGCCACCAAGCTCAACAGTTTAAGTAGCCCTGACCAAGTTGAATTTTACACTTCTGGACGCGCCAGTAACGAAGCATCCTACCTCTACCAACTGTTTGGCCGGCTTTATGGCACCAATAACTTTCCCGATTGCTCTAACATGTGCCACGAAGCTAGTGGTGTCGCATTAATTAGCGCCATTGGAATAGGTAAAGGCACGGTAGTATTAGAAGATTTTGATGCCGCCGAAGCCATTTTTGTGTTTGGCCAAAACCCTGGCACCAACCATCCAAGAATGATGAATACTCTGCGCAAGGCCGCCAAACAAGGGGGTAAAATTGTCACTTTCAATAATCTTAAAGAAGTTGCCTTAGAAAAGTTCGCCAGTCCACAAAGCCCTATAGAATTGCTCACTCCAGCAGCCACTACCATCAGCCATTTGTATTTAACCCCTAAATTAGGCGGCGATATGGCCGCTGCGCGAGGCATGGCTAAATTTATTATTGAACAACGTCCAGATAAAATAGACCATGAGTTTATACAGCAGCACAGTGCATTTTTTGAAGATTATCAACACAGTGTTACACACACTAGCTGGGATAAAATAGAACAACAATCTGGACTGACAAAAGCAGAGATTATTCAAGCCGCGACCGTGTTCAGTGACAGCAAAACCGTGATCAGTTGCTGGGCAATGGGCTTAACTCAACATAAGCATTCGGTCGACATTATTCGTGAAGTCGTTAATCTGCATCTGCTATGTGGTCAAATAGGCAAAAAAGGTGCCGGATTATGCCCTGTTCGCGGCCACAGTAATGTGCAAGGCAACCGCACTATGGGCATTAATGAAAAGCCGTCTGCCGCTTTTATTACCCGCTTAGAACAGCATTTATCTACCAGCTTACCGCGGCAAGCGGGCCACAATGTGGTCGAAGCCCTTAAAGCCCTACACAGTAAACAGAGTAAGGTGCTAATTTGTTTAGGTGGAAATCTCGCGGCTGCGGCGCCCGATACTGATTTTACATACCAAGCAATGCGCAATGCTGAACTCAATGTTCAAATCAGCACTAAGCTTAATCGCAGCCACTTACAAGTAACACACGACGCCTTAATTTTACCTTGTTTAGGCCGCACTGAATTAGACAAGCAGCAAAGCGGCATTCAAAAAATCACCGTTGAAGACACCTTTAGCATGGTTCATGCTTCAACAGGCATGACCGAACCCGCCTCTGAACAATGTTTATCTGAAATTGATATTGTCGCTCAAATGGCTCATGCAACATTTAACCATTCCGGCTCGACTCAGCTCAACTCAACAAACCATGCCGCAAATAAACTAGATTGGCTGGCATTACGTGATGACTATGCACTAATCCGTCAGCTTATCGAAAATACCATCGACGGCTTTAGTGACTTTAATCAACGTATCGAGCAACCTGCCGGGTTTTATCTGGGGAATAGCGCTGCTGAGCTTATTTGGAATACCACTAACCAGTTAGCTCAATTTAATCCTAGTCAGTTGCCAAATTCAGTTATTGCAGATTGCTCAAGCAACGCACAAACAACTGCGTCATCCTCCGAACAACACCCTATTTTTCTACTGCAAAGTTTGCGATCTCACGACCAATACAACACCACTATTTATGGAATGGACGACCGATATCGCGGTATTAAAGGTAAGCGGAATGTATTGTTTATGAACCAACAAGATGCTGTTCAGCTTAATCTGCTTGAAGACCAACTTATTGATATACAGTCTATTGCCAACGACAATATCGTCCGCAAAGTCTGTGACTTTAGCGTGGTTTATTACGACATTCCACGCGGTAACATTGCTGCTTATTATCCTGAGACGAATCCACTGGTGTCAATCAACAGCGTCGGAATTGGCTCTTACACCCCAACCTCAAAATCAATCCCGGTGGTTATTACTCCATCAACCAAACAGGTGATTAGCGTGGCTCAGGTGTAAGTAACCTAAACTCGGGATAACAATACTCAAACAATGTAGCCCTAGCGCATTAGCGCTGGGCAACTAAATCGGCCAAAACTTGTTTATATGCTTCAACTGGATGCGCGCCGGTTAATGCACTCGATTGGTTAAAAATGACCGTGGGTACACCCGAAATACCAAGTTGCTGCCAATGAGCCTCTTTGGCGCGAACCTGTTCTGCCACTGCAGCGTTATCAAGTAAACTCATGGCTTCTGCGGCATTAATACCCACTGCGGTGAGCTCAGCGGTCAACACCTCACGGTTTGAAATATCTTTATGTTCGCTAAAAAAGGCGCTGAATAAACGCAATTTAAGCTCCGTTTGCTTACCGACCTCTTTCGCGTATTCCAACAACACATGAGCGTCTAAAGTGTTAACCATTTTCATCTGTTCAAAATAGTCAAAAATAAAGCCATGTTCAGCCCCCTGTTGAGCAATATTGGCCCGTGCACGAACGCTACCTTCTGGGGTTGTGCCGTATTTTCTGGCTGAATGCTCACGCAGATTTTCACCTTCAGCAGGCATGTTAGGGTTAAGTTCAAATGGTTGCCACTCAATCTCAACTCGATCTTGCAGCCCAAGTTCATTTATCGCTGCTTCTAAGTGTTTATAACCGACGATGCACCAAGGGCACACTACATCTGAAATAATATCGAGCTTAATCTTTGCTGTCATTTGGCTGTCCTCATCTCTTCAAGTACGCTTTTTCACTGTAACGTGATAAAAAAATACCAATGCCATTTGCGATAACGCGGCATTGGTATTATGAAGTCATACATGAATCGACTTATCGTGAATGATAATCTTTGATAAAAATGTCGGTAACAATGTTAGTTAAGAATTACCAAGTAAACTTTTTGAATGCATCATCAACCGGTGTTTTTGCCACATGGTTGGTATAGTTACTGATCACTTTTTGTGACAGACCTAAAATGATTTCTAATACCTGCTGTTGGCCATAACCTGCGGCATAGAATGCTGCTAGTTCTGCTTCAGAAATATTGCCGCGGTTACGTACAATACTTAATGTCGCATCTTGTAACGCTTGTAATTTAGCGTTTGGCATCGCCGCCTTATTACGCAATGCTTCAGTTAACGCTGGGTCTACTTTCATTGAATGTGCAATACCTGTATGGGCTGGTACGCAGTAACCACATTCGTGTTCAACGTTAATGGTTTGCCATACAACCGTTAGCTCTTCAGGGTTAAATGATGTGTCTAAAAAGGCCTGATGTAACTGTTGGTAAGCTTGCAACGTGCTTGGAGACTCTGCTAAAACGCCAAATAGATTGGGAACCATACCCATTTGTTTTTTAGCACCCTCTAACATAGCTTTGCTGCCTTCTGGTGCGGTGTCTACTGTATGAATAGTAAATGCAGTCATAATATTCTCTCTTCTAGATAAATAAATTTAGGAGCGTTTCGTTTCGAATTGAGTCCACTATAAACTAATTTGAACAATCGCTCAAGTTTATTTTGAGTGATCGTTCAAATAATTTATTGTTATTCAAATCACACCATAAAATAACAGCCCACCTTGTTGCGCTACATTGCCTTCATACATCGACGACACTGAAGCGCAACATGAAATAAAACCGTTAGCTAAACGCCATATAACGTCACCACCACCGCGCCACCTAAACCTACATTGTGCTGCAACGCTAACCTGGCATTGTCGACTTGCCGGTTGCCAGCTTGACCACGTAAATGCCATGTCAGCTCGGTACATTGTGCCAGCCCAGTAGCACCAATTGGATGTCCTTTCGACATTAATCCCCCCGATGGCCCAATAACAAATTTGCCACCATAAGTGTTGTCACCATTGGCAATCAATTCAGCTGCGCCGCCTTCAGGACATAAGCCTAATGCTTCATAAGTGATCACCTCATTTGGGGTAAAGCAATCATGCAGTTCTATTACATCGATATCGTTGGGGTCGATACCAGCATCATCATAAACCTGCAGCGCCGCTTGTTGGCTCATTCCCTTACCGACGGCATAAATTGGGTCTTGCCACGACTGCTCTGTATCAGTTGCCATTGCCTGCGCAATAATCTTTACCTTGGATGTAATGCCATTTTGACGGGCAAACTGTTCGCTGCAAACGATGGTCGCTGCTGCACCACAAGTAGGAGGACAAGCCATAAGCCGAGTTAAATAATTATCGTAAATTAACTTATCATCGAGCACTTGCTGATACGTTAATGGCGTTGAAAACATCGAGTATGGATTTTGTAACGCATGACAACGTGACTTTTCGGCCACCTTGGCAAAAATATCGGCACCGACGTGATACTTATCCATATAATGACGACCCGCAGCACCAAAAGCCCGTAATGCAATTGGACCTTGCGGGGCATTAAACTGCTTTAACACTGGCTCAACCCGCTCAAAAGGGCTTTCTCTGTCGGTCCAATGCGATCCCAATGCACCTGGTTGCATTTCTTCAAACCCAAACGCTAACGCACAATCTACTTGTCCAGATAACACCGCTTGACGCGCTAGAAATAACGCAGTCGAGCCACTAGAACAATTATTATTAACATTGATAATTGGAATGCCGCTTTGGATTACATCGTAGAATGCATGCTGAGCGCAGGTGCTGTCGCCATAAATATAGGCTCCATATGCTTGGCCAATTGACTTGGCGTCAAGCCCTGCATCAGCTAATGCCAGCTTTATCGCTTTAGCCGCCATGACACGATAGGGCTCATGCTTACCTGGTTTGCAAAATGGGATCATTCCCACTCCAGCCACTCTTACTGCTGTCATATTGCTCCCGTAATGCTGTTTCTAGTGAGATGTTATTGGGGATCAGTTATTGATAATTTGGAATAGGGATCTTTACAACCGATGTATTTAAGCCCTCGTTATTGGACAATATTAGCTTAATGACAACTGTTAACATAAAGTTAATTTACCTGTAGTACAACGCACCAAATGAAAGCGATAGCGCACCAAAATGAAACATTACCAGTCCAAACATCAATCATTACTGACACTATTGAGCATTGAACCGACATAAAAACGCACCGAAGTAGAACATTTAACGGATCATTTCAGCAACATTTTCAGCTATTTGCACCATATGGGTTCATGAATATGCCAGTCAAGTAACGGTTTAGGAATGACTTTTGCTTTATAAAAGTATGAATTTCAACAGAGAATCGTTTTGTGGGAACTGAAATGAATAATATTAGTGATGCTATTGGCGTCATTGCACAAAGTGCAGACACCTTGTTTATCTTACTTGGTGCAATTATGGTGTTAGCCATGCACGCAGGCTTTGCATTTTTAGAAATGGGCACAGTGAGACATAAAAACCAAGTCAATGCCTTGGTGAAAATTCTAACTGACTTTGCTTTTTCCGCTATTGCCTACTTTGTCATTGGCTATCAAATTGCTTACGGCAATCACTTTTTTGTCAGCGCAGAAAGCTTAACCACTGATAATGGTTACCAACTGGTTAAATTTTTCTTCTTACTCACATTTGCAGCAGCCATTCCAGCCATTGTATCTGGCGGTATTGCTGAACGCGGCAGTTTTAGGCCTTTTTTATTGGCTTCAGCTTTGATTGTTGCCTTCGTATACCCGCTATTTGAAGGGATTATGTGGAACGGTAATTATGGCTTCCAAGCTTGGTTAGAAAGCCAATTCGGCGCCCAATTCCATGACTTTGCAGGTTCCGTTGTGGTACATGCCATGGGCGGTTGGTTAGCCTTAGTCGCCATCTATTTATTAGGTGCCCGACGCGGCCGCAAACCCGGTATCGCTTTTGCACCATCAAATATTCCGTTCTTAGCGCTAGGCTCTTGGGTGCTGATTGTCGGTTGGTTTGGCTTTAACGTTATGTCAGCGCAAACCCTCGATGGAATTAGTGGCTTAGTGGCGGTAAACAGTTTAATGGCTATGGTTGGCGGTACGATTGTGGCACTTGTGGTGGGTAAGAATGACCCTGGTTTTATTCATAACGGACCACTAGCAGGCTTAGTGGCTGTGTGTGCCGGTTCTGACTTAATGCATCCTGTTGGCGCATTTGTGGTTGGCGGTGTCGCTGGAGGTTTGTTTGTTTTCGTATACACAAAATTACAGCGCAGCAACAGAATAGACGACGTTCTAGGTGTATGGCCACTACACGGTTTATGCGGTGTGTGGGGCGGTATTGCAGCGGGTATTTTTGGCCAGCAAGCTTTCGGAGGCCTCGGCGGAGTCAGCTTTATGTCACAACTTATCGGTAGTATTGCTGGTGTTGTGGTGGCAATTGTTGGCGGTATGATTGTGTATGGCGTGGTTAACAAGCTATCGAGTTTACGCTTAAGCCAAGAAGATGAATTTATTGGGGCGGATTTAGCGATTCATAAAATTGGTTCAACCAATTCAGATAAGTAGTTAAAAAAGATAACCATTAAAAAAAGGCAGAATCTTCATTCTGCCTTTTTTGTCTCCTTTGTCCCGTCCTGAAATATGTTCGCTCATTAAAGATAAATAAATTCATTAAAATCAATAATATTAAACCCTTATCGCCAATTCGAAACACCCCAAAATGAACACTTAATCAGGGAGACGTATGCGGCCATCATTCAGCGTCTTTGGCCTTAATAAAATAACTGACTTAAGCATAAATTTACATTGCAAAAATCATATCTAAATCCTAGTATACGCAAAAAATAAACAATAAATTTACATAAAAATCACACTTATATAGCATTGTCACAAGGATGAAAAATGTTAACCAAAAACCAACTTTCGTTTGCCTTAGCGATTTTATTTTCCCTTTCTGCTTGTGGCGGTGGCGGAGACTCATCAGACTCTCCTTCAGAAACACCTGATGGTTCAACAAACACGAACTCACAATCTAATATCATTAAAAATGCCGATAATTATAATGCGATTGAACTTGAAAACGCTGCAGCGCAGTTAATCATCGCACGCTATACGGGGTCAAAATCATTGGCCACATTGACGCTATCAAATACCCAACATGCCTTTAAAAAAGTCATAAATGGAGAAGGTATATTACTGCCCAACTTACATTTAGAAGAGCTTGATTATAATGTTAACGAATCTGGTAAAGTGGATTTTACTGCTCAATGCTCTACCTCCGGCAGTGTCAAATTTAAAGGTCAGTTAAGTACTCAATTTACGGGTAACCTTGCCATTAGTTACAATAATTGTAGTGATGGTTATAGCAATAATGTAACCGGCAATATGGCTTTTTCAATAAAAACTGCCACAGAAAGCCAATACAATTTTAGCTTTAACTTTGATAATTTATCTTGGAAAGAAGGTAATCTCACAACATCACTCACTGGCACCTATGGAATTAATAGCCAAGAAACGCCTAATACTTCCCAATACAGCAATAGTATCAAAACCAATCTTCTTTATACTTACTCAGGCCAAACTCAAGCACTTGTTCAGATAACTCAAACTCAATCGTATAAGGATAACCTGTTTAGTTGGGTTATTTCAGGTTCATACTTTCACAGTAAGATTGGTCAATTCAATATATCTACCAATGCTTTAGATGGAAATTTAGAACAAGGAAAGATCATATTTAAGGGCACCAATTCGTCTACGCTGGAGTTTTTGAATGGTCCAGTAAAATATACTCAAGATACAGACAACAATGGCATTGATGATGTAGGTACTTACTTTGCATCTATTTATGACTTAATCGACAGTAATTTATCAAATAAACAGCTTGTTGATGTGGCTAAGATGTCATTACCTCCAGAAGCTTCAGCGCCCTATGGAAATAATTATCAGTTATATACAACCACACCACTGACTGTGTCGCCTGGGTATTATTACGACCCAGATAACAGCAATGACCAACTCACTGTCAGTTACCGTTGGTACATTAATGGCCAACCTGTCGCAGGGCAAACAAGTAATATCCTACCAGCTCATATTGCTGTTTTCGGCGATGAAGTAAAAGTGGTAATGGTCGTCTCCGATGGGATTAACACTGTTGAAAGTGATTACTTTTTCTTTACCATTAATGACTCACCGTCACAATTTAATGCGGTTAACCTCCCAAGCAACATTCAATCGGGACAAACCGTGCAATTTAGCGCATTGCTCACCGACCCAGACAATATTGATCCATCAAAAATTGGATCCTTAATTTCAGGCCCTAATGGTGCAACCATTGACAGCCAAGGTCTGGTCACGTGGCATGTAGGAAGTGACTATATTTTTCCACAGCAAAGTGTCGATTTTGTTTTTGCACTGACCGATTCAAATGGCAACATTCTAGAATCAGCAACGGTTTCACTTGATGTGAATGCCGATAAGCCAATGCCACTGGCTCGTTCAGGTATTGAGGTTCCTTATTACGAAAAATCTATGTGGGTGGGTGATTTTGATGGCAATGGTATTAATGAAGTCATATCAACAGATAATAACAACAGGCTGTTCATTCTAACCGAACAAAATGGTAGTTATGTGCAAACCTGGCTTTATCCATTTAAAGTGGCATCACAAGGCACAATTCAACAAGTTCTGGTTTTTGATACTAACAAAGATAATCGTGATGATATTGTGGTAATAACAACACACGGGATCAGTGTTATTAACGATCTCAATGCCTTGTCATACGAATTATTAGCTACAGATGATACGATCTTCAGCGCTGCAATTGATGATATCGATAATGACGGGGTCCCAGAAATTGCTTATTTGCATTCTCGAGCGCTGACTTCTTACGATGAAGAACCCATGCTCAGTGTTATCAGTATGTCAGCACCTTCAGAAACGCTGTTTACAACCAATATTAGTGCTCAACAAGTCATCTTTTCCAATGTAGATCTGCAACCAGGCCTTGAACTGATCACAAATACTGGCTTAGTTTACGATACCCAGAGTTGGCAAAATAAATGGGCTAACAGCACGCCATTTGGAGACCGAGCCGTAACTGCCGGTGACTATAACGACGATGGTGTTAATGAAATTGCCGGCGCGAATAATTGGGGAGCTATCACTGTCTATTCTGCAGTCAATAAATCGCAATTAGCGACGACAGAAGTCTTTAATACTTGTTCCATCAGTACCATTAATTTGGATAATGATAAGGCCGACGAGTTAGTGGTTGGTGAATGTCAGTCAGGACAATTGCATGCTTATAACTTAAATATTAATACACTCTCTGAGTTATGGTCTGTATATATTCCATATACTGGGGTGAGTTCGTTAACTGTGGGTGATTCAGACAATGATGGCAAAGACGAACTTCATTGGGGCTCTGGCACAATGAGCACCGGGGCAGACAGTTTTCATGTCGCAGATCTCGGCATTAATACGATAAACATCAAACCATCAACCCCCACCATTCAATTAGATACTTTTAGCAGTGCTGGTTGGTCAACTATTACCGATAATGATGAAAAAGCCGTATTCTTTGTTCCGCAAACAGCAAGCGGTTATGAAGGAAGCCGAATCCTGACAATGGCAGCAGATGGCTCTTACCAATTGAGTGAGCAAATATCGTCAAATTGGGATAATAGCTTTCATGCTGTCACCACTGATTACAATCATGACGGTTTTGGTGATTTACTGCTGCCAACAACAGAATATTACGATGGGCGCATGAGCGTTATGCAATTATTTGATTATAGCTTCCATTGGCAATCTACAATCAGCAGCCAATCTGATATTGGCGTGATAAAGGCATTTGATATCAATCAAGATGGATTTGAAGATGCCATTTATGCCGATGGAAAAGTACTCAAAATAGTCAATATTGAAGATCAAAGTCTGATTGCGCAATACAGTTTTGAAAGCAATATCACAGACTTTGTTATATATGAAAACACCGTGATTGTGGCCCGAAAAGATACGGTCAGTGTATTAACGCTAAATACTTACTCTCTGTCAGAGCAGTCTTTTATCAATCAACGTTGCCAATATTTAACGTTACTCAACAAAGACACCGACCTTCAACAAGAACTAATTTGTATTGAAGGTGATCATTATGAAAACATCAGTAATATCTATACATACGAAATAGACAACTTAGTGCTTGTTGAGAAAAGCAAAAAAGCATTCGATCGTTCAATCTATGGTATTGCTATCGATGAATCTACCCGTAATAACCAAGGGTATTTTGTCACTGTCCAAAAAGGTCAAGGTTATACCGGTGAGTCTGATGTCAGTTACCACATTGAAAAACATGACGCTAACAGTAATGTCGTCTGGCGAAGCCCTGGCTTAATTGGAAAACCATCAGAGCAAGGGCTTAAAGCGCGATACTCTAGCAGTAATGGTACCCAGTTAATGCTGTCGACCCAAAAAGCTATGTATATGATTAATTAACAAATAATTTAATGTGTAATAAAAAAGGCAGAATATTCATTCTGCCTTTTTTGAGGCCAAGCAATTTAGTTCATCAATGCTTAGATTTAAGCCCATTTTTAACCATATCTTGACCACTTTCGAAGATTTCTGCGGTAATCCAACGGCCAAGTAATAGCTTGTGGTTATCACCAAATACCGCAACAAAATGACGTCCGTCGGCATTACTAGTTGCCATACCCACACCCGCAACACCTTCCAAACCTAAACCGCCCTTTTCCACCGACAGTAAAAAGCGTTCTAATTCGGCTAAATTATCAATCACATCATTTTCAATATTCATTTGTATTCCCCACAACTTTAGATCAAAACTTGGGTGCTACTTTACCCCATTGAACCTCAATAAGGTATATTGTATGCCATCTGTGCCTATAGCGCTGGTAACTGTACCACTCACTCAGGTCTAGTCGCTAAGATGATTAAAAACGTAACGTAAAATCAATCAGCTGCGCATCGTCATCGTATGAATCAAAATTAATCGACAACATCACCGTCCCTTTTGTCAGCATAATGTTATCAAAATTATCTTCTGCGTTTGGGTATCGCTCCAACAATTGAGATTTGATAGTAGGCAACTGATAATTAGCAAGCACAGCATTAAATTCACTCATCGTTTGCGTGCCAAACATCGACTCGGTAATTTTAATTGAATTAACGACTCCTTGGCGATCAAAACCCAATAATACATTGCTATTCACCAGCACTTTTGGACCGTTGTCTGTCAATTGGATTTGGTTGATGAGCTGTTGTGGTTGCAAGGTATAAGCTTGCTTAAATGCTAATGTCAACAATGTTGCGATGTCGATATTATCAAAGTTACCGAACTTAACGTGATAATCATCAGTGACTGTTAATGGCATAATTGCAAAGCTGTTAAGTCGAGAAACAGCAGCATTATCTAGACTTTCATTATAGTCTTCAAAAGTTAATATCAATCGGCTATTTTTATCTCCCACACTGTAAACATCACCTTGCTTTTTAAGCGCTAAATGCGCTTTCACGCTAGCAAGCCCATCACCTTGACGCACTTGGTTAGCAATCACCCAATTATCACCATCATAGTTTCCACTTAAGGCAATTTGGTTTTGACCATGGCCATTTAACAATCCTAAATCCTGGGTAATCATCTCGATACGATTGTCTTTAACAACAAACCATAGACTGCGCCCATAACCATAAACGGTTGCACCATTGTCGAGTTGCAACTGAATACTGTGAGGACCTAATGCTTGTTGTAAAACATCAACCGAGTCACCAATGTGTATGCCATAGGCGCTGTCGGTTGTAATAAGCGCATCAGGTGCTTGGTGTTTTTGCGCTTGCTTTAATACATTCCCCTCGTTTGGCATCGTCAACTTTACTGTGGTTTGGGTATACGAAACCGATTTACCTTCACTGTTATAAGGTGTGGGATCTTTGCTCAGTTGTGTATCGTCACAAAAGGTAACGTATTGCGCAGTGGTAATCACATGGATTTGCTTGGTGATCGATTTAACTCGGCTACTGTCATCTTGCAAGTCAATACTTCGCTCAATTCCGCCAACACTTAATCTATCAATAATAATCGCATCCGCTCCTGCTGCTGCAGCTTTGCGCTGTATTTCCACAAAGGCTTGTTGTATATAAGCATCACGATGGGACAACACGCCATCACTAGACGATTCCAGCAACTCTGAGTCAATATCGTAGACGATTTTATCATTGGCTGTATCGATAGTGTGTGGACTACAAAGTGGGTGAAAATCTAAAATTGGCGGTAATTCATTGGCGTTTATAGCAGGGCTTAACATTGCACAGCTGAGCAAAAAAAGTGAAGGTTTCATTTATCGTCCTTGAATATTAATTATTAAGAATATGTTTTTTTACAAGACGTTAACATTATCATTGTTCACTAACCTAAAGATAAACCTCTTCACTGTAAACTTATTTATCTTATCGAATACGGTGGCGACGGCTATTAGCACGCAAATATATCACAGTGAACAAGATCGCACTTTTATCGACTTGCTATTTTGTTCCACACTCACTGTGCAGTTTCTGCACTTTTACTCTCTAACATACGTGTAACGACTTCATATAAATAATCTTACCCAAGTACTAGGAGAGCCCGATGTTTTCCCTTAATAACTTACACCTCAAAAAGCGGTTAATTAACCAGCCAATGACACTATTACTTATCATGACACTCAGTTGTGCTTTTATACTCACAGGTTGTGGGAGCGACAGTGATAGCAACAGCGAAATAGCCGAAACGGTCATTAGCGCTGATACTGACACAAGCACTGATACTGAAACAGAGGTCACTGACGCAGATTTTGAAGCGAGCGATTGGACAGACGAAACCCACAGCAAAAATGTCGACCCTAACTTTGATGAAGTGTTTAGTGATACCGAAGTTAAACGGCTTGATATCGTTGTCACACAAGCGCGCTGGCAAAGCATGTTAGATGACATGACGACACTCTATGGTGAATTTGGTAGAAGCTCATCAAATAGCTTAAGTGATACCGATGAAGATCCTATTTTTGTTCCAGCTGAAGTATTTTATAACGGCACGCAATGGTATCGCGTCGGCATCCGCTTTAAAGGTAATTCATCACTGCAAACTAGCTGGCAACAAGGCATTCTTAAACTGGCACTTAAACTTGATTTCGACGAGTATGAAGACGATTACCCGCAAATTAAAAACCAACGTTTTTATGGCTTTAAAAAGTTTAGTTTAAAAAATAACTTTGATGATGAGTCAATGTTACGTGAAAAAGTCGCAGCGGATGTGTTTAAAGACGCTGGGCTTGCTGTATCTCACACAGGGTTTTACACCTTATACGTTGACCATGGAGACGGCCCAGAATATTTTGGTTTATATACTCTTGTAGAAGAAATTGATGACACTGTAATCGACACGCAATTTTCTAGCGACAAAGGTAACTTGTACAAACCCGAAGATGATGGCGCAATGTTTGTTGATGGGTCATTTAATCAAGAAGACTTTGAGAAAAAAACTAACGAAGACGACGAAGATTGGTCTGACATACAAGCCCTGTTTACCGCCCTACACGACGACACTCGCACCACAGATCCTGAAACATGGCGAGCCAATCTAGAAACGGTATTTGATGTTGATGTATTTTTAAAATACTTAGCCGTTAATGGCATCATTCAAAACTGGGACACTTACGGCTTAATGCCACACAACTACTATTTATATAACAATCCAGACAATTCAAAACTGACCTGGATACCTTGGGACAACAACGAAGCATTGCAAGACGGGAAACAAGGTGGCGCATTGTCGTTAGACTTCTCAGACCTCAACTCGAACAGCTGGCCACTCATATCAAAACTGTACGCAGATGATGTATACCGTGACCGCTACAACCAGTTTTTACTTGAGGTTATCAGCGATGCATTCGAAACCAATAAAATGCAAGCAAGCTACAATGCTTACTCTGCACTTGTTGCCCCTTATGCGACCACTGAAGTATCTGGGTATAGCTTTTTAGAAAGTAGCAGCGATTTTTACCGTGCTATCGATGAGCTAATAGAGCATGCAGAAGATAGATCCACTGCTGTAGAAAGCTATTTAGACAAACAGTAAGCACGCCACTCCTTCACAATATAGCGCAAAAAAAAGCCCGCCACATAAATGGCGGGCTTTTTGCTATGCAAAACAGAACCAATAAACTAGATACTAAGGTTTGCTTTACGCGCTTGATGTAGTTTTTTGTAGCTTTCGATCAAACGTAAATGCGGTTCAATGCCTTCGAGATTCATGCTGGTTTTGCTCAGGCCATAAAAGCGTACTGTGCCATTAACCGAACCGACGACATTGTCCATCACTTCTTTACCGAACATGCGGTTAAAGTTACCGATAAAGTGCTCAAGTTCTAAGTCTTCATCTAAGGTCACTTCCAATACTGCATTCACAGCTTGATAAAACAGACCTCGTTGGACGGTATTGTCGTTAAACTGTAAGAACTCACCTACCAATTCAATCGCATCTTCGTGCGAGCCTAATGCAAGATAAATCAAAATCTTCAGTTCGATAATGGTTAACTGGCCCCAAACCGTATTTTCATCGAACACAATGCCAATTAAGGTACGAATATCGGTATGGTTATCTAGCTGGCTTTCTTCTAAGCGATTAACTAACTTACCTAACGCTTTAGTGCTTAATGAATGCAGATTTAAGATATCTTCACGGTAGTTTAAAGACTTATTGGTGTTGTCCCAAATCAAGTCATCTACTGGATACACTTCTGAATATTCCGGCACTAAAATACGACACGCAGATGCGCCTAAATCTGTAAACTCGGCAATATACACTTCTTTGCCCATGGCCTCTAAAATACCGAATAAACCGCTGGCTTCTTCTTCACTAGTACCAGTAAAGTCCCATTCACAGAATTCGTAATCAAACTTACTGCTAAAGAAACGCCAAGAGATAACCCCTGTTGAATCAATAAAGTGCTCAACAAAGTTTTCTGGCTCAGTCACTGCCATGCTGTTAAACGTTGGCTTTGGCACATCGTTTAAGCCTTCAAAGCTGCGGCCTTGTAATAACTCGGTTAAGCTGCGCTCTAATGCCACTTCAAAGCTAGGGTGTGCACCAAACGAGGCAAATACACCACCAGTACGTGGGTTCATTAAGGTCACGCACATAACAGGAAATTGACCGCCTAAAGAAGCGTCTTTCACAACAATAGGGAAGCCTTGCTCTTCAAGTCCTTTAATGCCCGCTAAAATACTTGGGAATTTCTCTAGTACTGCCATTGGCACATCGGGTAGTACAATTTCTTGTTCGATAATTTGACGTTTAACTGCACGTTCAAAAATTTCAGATAAACACTGCACATGGGCTTCTTGCAGGTTATTACCCGCACTCATGCCATTGCTTAAAAATAAGTTTTCAATAAGGTTAGATGGGAAATAGACCGTTTCCCCATCTGACTGACGCGTGTATGGAATAGCACAAATGCCACGATCTTTATTGCCTGAGTTAGTATCAATTAAATGCGAACCACATAACTCTTCATCTGGATTATAAATATCTAAACAATATTCATCTAAAATACCAGTAGGCAAAGCATCATCTTCTTCTAGTGCAAACCATTTCTCATTTGGGTAATGCACAAATTCGCTATTGGCGATTTCAGTACCAAAGAATTGATCGTTATAGAAAAAGTTATTATTAAGACGCTCTATAAACTCGCCTAAAGCAGAACATAACGCGCTCTCTTTAGTGGCACCTTTTCCGTTGGTGAAACACATAGGTGATGCTGCATCACGAATATGTAAAGACCACACATTAGGCACAATGTTACGCCATGACGAAATCTCAATCTTCATCCCAAGGTCGGCTAACAACCCCGTCATATTTTTAATAGTTTGCTCAAGCGGTAAGTCTTTACCTAAGATAAAAGTACTCGCATCTGCTTCAGTTTGGCCCATCAACATCGCATTGGCGTCGGCGTCTAAGTTTTCAACGGTTTCGATTTTAAACTCTGGCCCAGTCTGAACCACTTTTTTAACGGTACAACGATCGATTGAACGTAAAATACCTTGACGATCTTTATCCGAAATATCATCCGGTAACTCAACTTGAATTTGGAAAATTTGGTTATAACGATCTTCCGGGTCAACAATATTGTTTTGCGACAATTTGATATTTTCAGTCGAAATATCACGAGCTTTACAATACACCTTAATGAAGTAAGCGGCACAAAGTGCTGAAGATGCTAAGAAATAATCAAAAGGACTAGGAGCAGAACCATCACCTTTGTAACGGATCGGCTGATCGGCGGTGACGGTAAAGTCGTCAAACTTAGCTTCGAGTCTCAAATTATCGAGAAAATTTACTTTGATTTCCATTGAATATATCCACAGTCTTGCGCAACCAAACGGCCAGCTTGTCTAAATTAGGGTGAATTATCGGTGTTTTTGACCCAATAGTCTTGGGTTAATTGCCAAAATGATAGCTTTAAGGTGATTTTGCAGGATAAACACTATTGATTAGCTAGCAGCAGAACAGAGCTAGCTAATCAATAGTGTTTGTAAAAATAGATAAATTGATGAACACGCTCATTTCAATAAAAATAAACAGATATCACTGTAGAGCCAATCGTCACAGATCGTATTATGAATGTATTAACGACAAAGGTTAAAGCCAGTCTTGGTAAAGGCAAAACCCAATGTATAAATGATGAAGGGCTTTCACACCTCATTCATCTGCCACTAAGTCCGGTAAGACCTAGGAACACTGGATCCTGTTGATCTTTCAAGGTTGTTTTTGCAGAGAATTGTTGGCCATTACTTAAACATGAGCTACAAGGCAGAGACTTTGTGGTGTAGTTATTCTACATAAAAAGTCGATAACGCAGTAAAAATGACCTACAAACGCTGCCCGAAAGGTTCGGCTAAAAACGTTTTACTCTTTGTTGAATGCATTTTGCTTAGATGACTAGGCAGCAATTCATTCGCCTCGATTAAAACGTTTTTAACTCGAACAAAATTCAACCAACGAAGATCAACAGACCCTAATCATCTGTAAAATATAAACAGCAAGTTCAATGTTAAATAGATCGACTAGCGAATAGTTACGTTTCGGCCAAAATATTCTTCAGACTCATACTTTGCGATTACTTTTTCAAGTGTATCGCCGTGATTATCCATCACCAATTTATGCGAAATTGCACTAAGTGAAATCAAAATATCTTTACACTCAATTCTGGCTTTCATCACCGATCCCGAAGCGGTTCTCAAGACTTGAGAAATTAGCTCATGATTTTTACCAATTAAGGCTAAAATAAAATGAACCATTACTTCAGAGCAAAGCTCTTTATCTTCAATTTTACTTGGTCTGACAACCTTTTCTAAATAATCTTCTTCTCTTCCTGCAGGAACAAAACGTTGTACCCAATAGAAATAATCTTCATCGTAAATGATAGATTGTATTGGTTTCATAAACGTTTCATCTGTCGATATCTTTTGAAAAAGCTCTTTTTTGACTTCATCAGATACGTCAACAAGCTCATCACTAAACTGTTTGTTGAGCATTGAAATAACTGCTTCCAGCTCTTTTAACAGAGATACATTTCCTGATGTCACTTGGTTATAAGCATCACCGACTTCGTCGATATTTTGTTGGAATACACCAATATACTTATCACCTTCTTCAATAGCATCAAGTAAAGGTATCAAGCTATAACGTCTAACCTGAATCAATTCATAAAACTGGCCTAATTCTTCGCGAATCGCTTGGAGACGATCAATCGCTTTAATCAGAAATTGATCATCTCGTTTTATCGCTAAATTCAACCGAGAAAAATCGAGTTGATCATTTACTTTGCGAACACGATTATCGATCATATTTTCATAGGTCTGTGTCTCATTGATCAACACTGAAAATTTATCTTCCATCTCAAAAAGTACATCTTGTACTTTTTTTAGACTTGTAGACCGAACTTGTTGATTAATTCCACGCACTTTTTCTGCTTCAGCCTGCTTCTTTTCACGAATAACCCAAGTCACTGCAGCACCAACAATTGTCAGACTTGTCGCCATATCAAAACCAAGCTGAACATTATCAAACCATGAAGGCATTATTTTTCCTTAAATGTTATTTTCCTGTTTGTATAAATAGTAATAACTGATCCAACTACTAATGTCACCACGAAAAAGGCTAAAAGACAATAAAAGTCACACATATACCCTCAAATTAAATCATTTTTTAGCGATTAAACAATTTATTTAAACATACTTAATAGCACTAAAATCAATGTAATAAGTATTTTTCATCTCAAATAAGCTATCACTCAACACAAAATGAACCAACAGCATTATAGCCACAGTAAACAGACCATCGTTCGGCTCTGAATTTACATATAATCTTTAATAATCAATCACTAAAAAACGTCATCATTAAGTATTAAATTGTTATTGCAACCGCGGAAAATTTATTTTTATGCCCGTTAATTTATGTATTATGACAACCGATTTTCTAATAGAAAATGAAGAGAATTAGACTGTTTTAGTCATTAAAAAGCGACTTGCTGTAGTGTTCTAGGAGGGAATAACATTCTATGTGAAATGAAATATCGTTAGTGTAAACATTAACGCTCATCTTGTAACGAACCGACCACGATGAGATTATGACGCTTTATCTGCTTCACGCTTAACCAGCATAAAAGTCAGGTACATTTTTGTCGGTAGCGACAATGCCATGCCAAAGGCCACGCACATCGCACTAATAATAATTCCATTAACTCCCATCATCTCAATCGTATCACTGAAATTATGACAATAAATGCCTAACAAAATTAGGCTGAACCCTATCGAGATACAGATTTTTAAGATCAATATGAGTTTGTTATCCGGCATTATGGCCTCGCTATCATCAACATGATGTACAGCTAATATAATGAAACTATTTGCGATCAATAGCCTTGATTCAGATCAAAGTAGAAATAGGATTATGGAGAAATAAGAAAATTAGATAACAGTTAGATTCCGCTCATGTTGAGGATGGTGATTAACAAGCAGAGGAGACATAGTTAAAATAATAATTTGAAATGATGACACTACAAAAATAAACCGTTTATACCCGTTACGAATACAAGTTGTTAAATCGCAGACATAAAAAAACGCAAACAGTCGTTAAACCGTTTGCGTTATTCTTATAACGTCGAGTTACACAGCTACTACGTTAGCAGCTTGTGGGCCTTTTTGGCCTTGCTCAACATCAAAAGAAACTTTCTGGCCTTCAGCAAGAGTCTTGAAACCCTCTGAAGTGATTGAACGGAAATGAACGAACACGTCAGCGCCGCCGTTATCAGGAGTGATAAAACCAAAACCTTTATCTTCGTTAAACCATTTTACTAAACCAGTTGTTTTGTTAGACATGATGTGTCCCTTATATATTAAAATTAATCAATCTGTCGCGAAAATGCGATGCGCTCAAGCTTGAATTATTGAATGTCACGATGAAGCTAAGGGAAACACAGAGGATAACAACGATAACGAAGAGATTCTAAGGCTTTTCTTTTACTTGATGTTCATTAATAACTCTGAATGTCAGAGCAAGACATATAATACACGAATATCTAAGCTTGTAAATATTTTTATTGAATAAATATAAACAACACCTAAAACCACTTGATTAACAGCATTGCCACTTGCAACCTTAATCCACTAGATTAACCACTAGATTAGCCACTAAGCCTGCCATAGCGCCTACCATAGCCGTTAACCAAAAACAGATATGAAATTAGCTTCATAATCCAATTAGGCAAGTCATCCAACCCAATTTACAATCTAGGTTTTCGATCCTAACGTGTTGATAATCCGGTTATTGGGCTTATGACTGTATAGTCATTATCTTTCTTTAATGGTTGTACTTTAACGCTATCGGACAAGCCTACACTTTAAAAAGCTAAATCAACATAGCAAGTTTATGACTAAGATTTTATCTTTTCTAGAAAATAGGCAACAACAAATAAAACCACAACATATTGATAACATTATGTTTTAAAGATGAAAAAATTACAATTTAATCAGAAAAAAATACCGTTTTACATTATTACTGGCTCATTGAGCGGGTGAAAAAATAAGCCATTTCGCTTGAGATATCATCACCTACACCTTCCATCACCAAAAACACTAAACATAAGTTGTTGATATTAAATGTTAAATTTAAATATCGATAATTAACTCTCTGTTACTTTTATAAAGTTGGCATCCGTTTTGTATTTAGTTAGATGTATTTACGTAATTAACTAGGAGTACCTTATGAAAAATACGATTCTTACTTTAGCCGGACTTATTTCGTTAGCCTCTTTTAGTACTTATTCTCACGCTGATGACTTCAAGAAAGACGCAGCAGAAAATGGCGTTTATGTCGGCGCTAATTATGGTTACCTAAAAGTCGATGGCGAAGATGACTTTGACGACGACAATGATGTACTCCAGGGCCTAGTAGGTTATCGCTTCAACAAATACTTAGCTCTAGAAGGCAGCTATATTGATTTTGGTAGTTACGGCAACAACTTATCTAGTGCTGAAACAGATGGTTATACCGCTGGTCTAAAAGTGACATTGCCAATTGCTGAGCGAATAGAGCTGTATGCCAAAGGTGGTCAGTTATGGTACTCAACAGATTATGACGTGGTCGGGTTTTCTGGCAATAAAGATGATGAAGGTGTATTTGCCGGTGCTGGTGTCGCGTTTAAAGTAACAGATCGTTTTTTAATTAATGCGGAGTACACTTGGTATGATGCAGAAATTAACTTAGATAATGTCTCTAACGGTTCCGACACAGAAACAGACTTTAAGCAGGCTAGTATCGGTGTTGAATATCGTTTCTAGTGATTCTAGTGATTAAGTAGAGTGCTTAAATTAACTACTTAATAATAAAATTCAGAAGGGTGTAATGCAAATTGTGTTACACCTTTATTTTATACCTATTATTCTAAGATCCGCATTAAAACGATTAACCTTCTACCCAAAACAAGTTATATGAACATCGCTCTTGTGTCTGCGATTTACGTCAATAAAACAATTGATGAATTAGGTTGCTTATCTTTAACTCTGTTTATTCACTGCGATGCAAAATTTACATACTGAGCTTGGGGCTCAAAACAACAAGCGCTGTATTTTTATCGCCACGGAGCATTGCGATCCTGCAGCATAAAAAAGTACGAATCACACGTTGAAATAATCAAAAATCGACTTTAAAACGAGCCACTCGCGCCTCAGTTAACGTACATTGGGTAAGCTGCATAAGTTCCCCCAAGGTGATACCTGGAGTTTGTTTAATTAAGCGGACAAGTTTTGCATCTAATGGCTCTAACTTATCTGCATGGCCAAGAAGCGCGGTCTCAATCTTTTGAATAAGATAACGAAAATTATCATCATTTTGTGCTTTTAACTGTTCAGTAAACGACTGAATATTAACCGCCTCACCGATAACGCACCAATTCCGAGACCGACGTACACGCTTCAGCTCGCAGTTAAATTGCAGCGCAATGACTTTGGCTTGCTTGGTTTTCTCCCCACCAATTCGATGAATAAGCGATGGAAGTGGGATGGTAATATCTTCAATCATAATATTTTGTGGCAAACCTACTTTGTTGAAATGAGTTCTGGCTAAAACACTTTTATCGGCAAAAACTACTAACTTCAACGTTATCTGTAACTTACAAGCATATCTTTAAAAGCAACATAGTAATAAAAATCAGAATTATATAGTAACCAATCTCTTGTCACGATTGATGACGTTTTAGCGTTCGCATTTTAACGCTATAATGCCACTCGAAATAATCACCTGCTATCAATATTAACCGCTTACCAGCGCATTTAGCGCCCTTTCTGTTGAAAGCTAATGTTAAAATCTGTTGAATAAAATTAAGTAGAAATACCTCATGAGTCCAGAACGTTTTGCCCGAATAAATCAAATGCTTGATAACCGCCAAGTCGACTTAACGGTTTGCCTTGATAAAGTGCATATGACCAATAATATTGCTGCGGTTCTTCGCTCTGCTGACTGTGTGGGCATACATCAAATTCATGCTGTGTGGCCCGATGATGATATGCGGGTATCGGGTAATACCGCTTCTGGCAGCCAGCAATGGGTTGATACCGTTAAACATTACACTTTTGAAGAAGCTCACCAGGCCTTTAAAAAACAGAAAATGCAGATATTAACCACTACGTTTTCGGACTCTGCGGTTGATTTTCGTGAGATTGATTATACTCAACCCACTGCCATTGTAATGGGTAATGAACGTGACGGCGTCAGCGCAGAAGCCATTGCCGCAGCAGACCAACATATCATTATTCCCATGCGTGGCATGGTGCAATCGCTTAACGTGTCGGTTGCCGCAGCACTAGTGATGTATGAAGCTCAGCGCCAGCGCGAAGTAGCCAAGATGTACGGCACACGTAGACTGGATCACAGCTACTGCCAGACTATGTTATTTGAACAAGGTCATCCGGTTTATGCCAAAGCGTGTCGCCGCAAACAGATCCCCTACCCAGCCATTGATGATCAAGGCCAAATTGTAGCTGACAAAGAGTGGTGGGATAGAATGCGCGCACCAAATCCACAAACGTTGGTGGATTGATGCATCAACTCAGTACATTTACTAAGAACTAATAACTAATAACTAATAACTAGTTATTGAGGCCAGTATTCGGCCTCAATTATTCTGCACCACTGTTTGATAAGTATTCTGAACGACTTGATAGAGTTTTGAGCCATTTGAAATAACCGCTGAGTTATAAGAAAACTACGAGGTTTATCAACCTGCCATCTACACTCCCTTGCCTACCATCAAATGATTGAACACTTACAGCTTACTGTCAGCATATTTCATCAAGTTGATGTATGAATCAACATAATAAGCATCCCGGTTATTGGCTAAAAACGTTAATAATTCAGCGTGTGCCTCAGATGACACCGATAAATAATCTCCTCCAACCCCATGAAATATTACGTTTACCAGTAAAGTATCTGCGGGAATATGGCGAATATAATCGATAAGCTCTTTGCCACTTTGGCCTTCTGGATATAATATCAGTGAAAATCGAGAATCTTTCCCTTGCCCTTTCACCGCAGTAAATAACTCATTGAGCTGACTCAGGTATTGTTGGTGACTCAACACATCAGCGCCAATTACCATATCACCACAAGGCACCGTATAAGTCCGTTCCGATTGACCATCAATGGCCTTTAAAAAAGTATTGGCTACTTTTAGCTCTTCAATCATCTGCGCCACGCTGTAATGATCAAGATCATGATGCGCCTCTACCCAATCTTTGTTCGGCAAAGAGGCTCGACAAGGATGATAAACACTGTGATTGCCAAGCTCATGGCCACGGTTAGCTGCTGCACGCCATTCATCTAACCGGACATTCATAACCGGAGAGTTTACTACCACATAAAAAGACGCCTTGAAATTATGTTTATCCAGCGCGGGTATCACATTATCTAACTGACTATTAAGCGCATCATCATAAGACAGACTAACGGCTAACTTGCTCCCGCCTGGCCAAGTGAACGTATCACCTAGTGTGTTAACCGTACTTGGCGTTTCTGCATAACTTGATAATGAAAGTAGTAGTGCAGCAAAAAAACAAATTGGTTTAATCATAATAATCTAGTGTCCATAAAGTCACTTGAACTAATTCCTTGTCATTAATCCACATGCGTTTAATCTACATCAGCATGGTTGAGTGTTATGTAATCAAAAGCTCAATCGTCTATTGGACTTGGCCGACGCCATGCATATTAGTCGCTAGTGTTAATCCTATAGGCAATTGCTTTTATACGGTAGCCGTTTTTTATACAGTATTGAAAGCTATCGTTTATTCAACGCCTCAGGCAACTTCAGCTCAATTGGTGCAGATTCAATGATTGTATAATACTCATAAACTATTTAGGATCAGCACATCTGACTCGCAAACAAGAATTCACTTAATGACCACTGAGCTTTATTTTATCTACGACTCACATTGCCCTTGGAGCTATGCCACCACACCGTTGGTGAATGCATTGCAGCAAGCCTATCCCGAAATGAATGTACATTTACTGCATAGCGCACATTACATTGGCAAAGACAGTGCTGGCGAAGAGCAAATGGAAGCGGCTGCAAAAATGAGTGGACTGAAATTTGGCCGCGATCATATTCGTTACGTAAACAGTCCTAAAAGCTCAATCAAAACCGCAAACTTTATGGCCTGGTTGCAGGGCAAACAAGCTGACAAGCAATTAGATGTGCTCAATGCGCTACAAAGAGCCCATTTCATTGAAGGCAACCCGCTTAGCAACAAGCACGACTTTAATGACATTGTAGAAAAATTTAAGCTGTCACCATCAAATAAAGTGTTTAAAGATGAGCTCAGTATGGACGCAGAATACGTACTGGAAGGCATAGAAGAGATTCAACAAGTCATTGGTACGACCGGCTTTCCCGTTTTAGTCATGACCGTTAATGATAACGCTATTTTTATCGATCACTCACAATACCTGAGCAGCCCTCATGCTGTGGTTGCTGCGGTTGAAAAAGAGATAACAGCGATTAAACTCGCTAAAACTGAAGCATAACGATAACTCGTCACTCGCCAAATACATCATCGATGTGAATGCGTCAGCAGTAAGATCAAAAAAACCACGGCTAATGACCGTGGTTTTTAGTTAACCGCCTCTCTCAACCGTAATGGTTAAGCAATGCTTTTAACTTGAGATGCGAGTAACCAAATGGCTAATGCAAAAAATATTACACCCATAAATTTATGTTGATATGTGCGGAATTTTTCGTTTTTGAGCAAAGATTTACCCAAACTACCCACTAATGCTACCAACAGTAA
This sequence comes from Shewanella sp. AC91-MNA-CIBAN-0169, assembly GCF_040310165.1. Lineage (NCBI taxonomy): Bacteria > Pseudomonadati > Pseudomonadota > Gammaproteobacteria > Alteromonadales > Shewanellaceae > Shewanella > Shewanella sp. AC91-MNA-CIBAN-0169. The sequence continues at coordinate 172,166 of NZ_JBEOPM010000001.1, read as the reverse complement.
ATTGAACGTCAATCCCATCACATTCAGCAACAAACCTAGCGCCAGCATTTGTTCACCTGAACTAGCACTCAACTGAGTAGACACAAACTGAGGCAAAAATAACACAAAAAAGATCAACGCTTTAGGATTCAGTAAATTGCTCAGTACCGCACGACGATAGAGTAATTTTGCAACATTACCTTGTTGGGTAATCTCGGGCGCGTCGCTTGTACCACTGCGCATACAATCCCAACCCATTTTCAATAAATACGCCCCGCCTAATACCCGTAATAGCTCTAACGCCATTGGATTCATTGCCACAAGTGCAGAAACACCCATAGCAGCAAGCAAGGTTAACACCAGTCCAGAGGTGGCATTACCAAAACAGGCATATACACCCACTTTGCGGCCATAACTCAAGCTGGAACTGGCGATCAACAGCATGTCAGGTCCAGGAATTAATAATAACGCGACCACCGTGGTTAAATATAAAGGAAGCAAAGCCAGATCAATCATCATAAATACACAAACAACAGCTATTAAGACGGGAAAATAAAGCGCGGATTCTACAGCTATTCAACATGAATGAAAGTCATGTTGGCCTTCATGCAATGTTTAAGCACTGCGAGCATTGGCAGAGATTGTTTACGGCTTAAATCGGCAAACACCAATGGCGTCAACAAAACCAAAATAATAAGTGGGTTCAGAGTTGCAGTCCCACTTGGTCTTGCTTTACTTTGGAAATGGACACTCTAAGGATTAAACAGAGAAACTCACAGATAAAGATGTAGCCAAAGAAAATGGGCACTCTATCAATGCAATAAAAACAAGATTACTCTCACCGCAATCATAATTCTGTTCACTTATTTATTTATTTTACGCAACATCTAGTAAACATTTTTTTCATATAATATTATCTGCTGTCGCTGCTAGGAAGCCGATAAAAACATACATAAATGATTAAAAATAAACTTTATTTTTATGTAGCGTTCAAAGTTTACACTCCAGGATTAACACCATGATAAAAGTAACATCGAAGCTTAAACACTTTTTTATTGCAGTTACTGCCTTGCTATTAGCTGCTTGTGCTAACACCCCACAACCACCCGTCGCTTTAAACACCAATTTACTGGCTAACCCAGATTTAAAGTTGGGTATGGTTTATCGTCCTCCAACCAGTAAAGCAACTACCCACATCTATGGCGCAGGCTGCTTACTTTGCTATGGTGTAGCCTCAGCACTCACAGCTAAATTAGATGATCACTTACAAAAAGCGATTGATGACAGCGAATTATCAAAGATGAATGATCTGGTAAAAGCGAAATACTCTCAATATTCAAAAAATATTGAATACGTAACATTACCTACGTCAATCAACAGACTAAAAAAGTTTAAAGGCGAATTAGGGTTTGCCGAAAAGGATTTTAGACCATTAAAACAAACATTGGGCATCGATGTTTTGGTCGTTTTTGAAATATATCGCCATGGTGCATATCGCAGCTTTAGTAACTACTTTCCAAATGGTGATCCACAAGGACATGTTGCAGGTATTTTGTATGCAATTGATTTAAATACTAATGCTTATATTCACTACAAAGAAATCAATGAAATGATCCAACCTGCTGGCGAGTGGGATGAACCAAAGGACTTTCCTAGTGTGACTACCGCTTATTATCAAGCTGTAGAAAATGTAAAAAAACAACTAGAACAGTCAATATAAGCATTGAGTTCTGTAGAGTAAATAATGAGAATTTTAATACCTATTATATCTCTAATCATGGTGGGATGTGGCAGCACACCCTACCAAGATGATTATACCAAGCATGTCAATTTACTAGGCAACAACTACCTTACTAAAGAGAACTATAAATTTAGCTTTGTTGATGACAATCTAAGCGTCGACTTAAGGGGGCTGTACTCACAAAATGACACAACCGCATCCACTCCAATCATGTATTACGGTGATGCTGGTATTGCCGGTGCGTTAGTTCAATTAACAACCCACAGTGTCATTATTAACTCGCAAAGGGATGCCAAACTCGCTTCACAACAAATTGAGGCAGATCAATTCATACAACCTTTGATAAATTTATCGCGAGATATCAGCTTAAATGATCTTGTTGGTGAACACCGCGCACATTTTGTAGCGTTTAATCAACAGGCTACAGACACTGTCGTTATTAAGCCTATTTTCTTTAGCCTCACAGACATGAGCGAGTTATCGCTTAAAGCAATAGTATGGATGACTCAGCCAAAGGATCAGCAACAAAAAAGACAGAAGTTTAAATACCGGAATATGATTCAAGTTTACAGCCCAAAACTAACAGAATCACAGTATCAACAGATACTTGAAGGTGACAAAAATATATTGCCTGAAATTCTTACATCTTTACTCAAAAAGACTTTAGATATCACTGAAGCTGCATTAACCGGTCAATACGATAATAACAACAAAAAAACGCAAACATTTTTAATCAATACTGAGTCTAATAATCAAGTTTTAAGAGGATTCATCGCCGCTGAAAAATGTGATTACCAAGTTATCCAAGACATACATCATTGGTTAGTTGCCTACCCCATAGCCCGACTTGAAAATCAGGCGGATTTACAATGCGAAAAGAACAATAACAACAACGAAATGGGCCGCGCCCTCACGACAATAGAATAAAGCTTACTCAGCCCAAACTTATCAATGCTTATCCTATTCGCTAGGGCCCGCACACATACAACAAAGGCCAGCCCATGAGGCTAGCCTTTGTTTCTTGACGCTAAGAATCAGTTTACTCAGTTCTACTTATAGAACGCTTCAACCTTACCTTTTACCGTCATCGTAAGCGGTTGGCCACGACGATCTAATGCTTTGTGCGAGGCGACTTTTACCCAACCTTCACTGATGCAATATTCTTCAACATCAGCACGCTCTTTGCCATTAAACAAAATGCCAATCTCGTGTTCGAAAATTGCAGCCACATGGTGTGGGCTACGTGGATTAACGCTAAGGCGATCTGGTAAAGCGGGTTTAGCAGTAGTGTCGTTCATTGTCGTATGCTGTAGTTAATAAAACGTGCGCTATTGTAGGCAATACCGGCCTGATGCTCAATAGCGGCTGTCATAAATGTGAGTCGCACCGAAAAGATACTGTCAGCCAGGGAAGAAGTACTAATAATAAACGCTAAACATCAGTGTTAAGCTGAGTGTTAAGCTAAGTGTTAAGCTAAGTGTCTGTATTTAAAATCCCGTATGATATTTTCAATGCATTTTAATTGCATATGATTTTTAATTGCATATCGGTAGCGTTAGTTTACATTTAGCGTAGTGAGCGAAAGAGTATTGACTGCCACGGGTTCAATCAAAGGGATAATGGGCAAGGGATGATGACGCAAAAACGATCAACTATATGGCATTGGTTTTTAGACGGCAAGATTGCCCCCGCTAACCTTAAAGCCGCAATGTTAGAGGTCTATCCCCATCCAAACGCAAAAAATTGGCAATTATTAATCGCCAATATCTTACTGTATCTCGGAGTGTTGTTATTTGGCGCTGGAGTGATTTTTTTCATGGCCTTCAACTGGGATGCGCTATCACACCTCAATAAATTTGCCATAGTCGAAACCATATTTGCGTTGTTTATTGGCGGATTCTATCTCACTAACCGCGCGCAAAAAAAGCAATATTTACAGCAAAAATCCCAACATGATCAATATCATTTGCAAGCTCAACATATCCAACAGACTTATGGCTGGAGTTTACCTAACGCAATGTTACTCGGAGCCAGTATTATGCTCGGAGCATTGCTGGCGTTAGTTGGGCAAACCTATCAAACTGGCGCCGACCCATGGCAACTATTCGCCATTTGGGCAGTATTAATTTTACCTTTTGCTTACATCGCAGGTTTTGATCTATTGTGGTTACTGGTAGTGGTATTACTCAACGTCAGCCTAGGGTTATATCTTCAATCCTTTGCTTCTGTATTTAGTTTTCTACTCGAAGACATTCAACAAATTGCTATTTTTGGCTTAGTTAACTTAGCCATTCACCTACTATTTACCCTTGCGAAAAGCTGTCAGTGGCGCGGACAATTACGCTTTAACTGCCCCATGGTAGAAGCAACCAGTTTACTGGCTAGTCTAAGTGCATTTACCTGGCTAATAGTGTGGATCATTTTTGACTTCAGCTATGACTTCGACTCGAGCGAACATATTACCTATTATGCGCTGCTTTACCTCGCCATCCTGACTAGCTTATTTGGTTGGTACCGTTATCGTTCGCCCGCTTTGTATCCGCTCACACTGGTGTTAACCAGCATAAATACCTCGATTGTTTCGCTACTTTCAAAGGAGCTATTTGATAGCCACGACACCATTGGAGGCTTTTTTCTGATAGCGATGGTGGTCATAGGCTTAACCAGTGGCAGTTTATATTGGTTAAAAAAATTACAAACAGAGTTTGCTCAAACGGCAATGCTTAACAGTGAGGAAGCCGCTCATGAGTAACATTAAATCATACAACGCATTATGGCTGTCACTGCAAAATAAAGGCTGGGTAAATACTGATACCGCACCAGAATCCTTGTTAGCCAGCCCTTGGTATATCATTGCTGCACAAATGCTTGGTGGTTGGGTTGCTGCGCTATTTTTATTAGCGTTTGTGATGCTGGGGCTGTCATCTGCAAGTGATATAACCGAATCGTTTATCGGCTTTGGTGGCGTACTGAGTCTAGGATGCTTAGCGTATTACCGACTGGGTGAGAATCGCCAAGAATTTATTCTACAAATGGTATTTGCGTTTAGTTTATGTGGACAAACAATGCTGCTTTTTGGCACCTTCGAAAGCCTAGAATCTAGCAACGAAACACTCATCGCAGTCATTTATGTGGTCACGTTTGCCATACACTGGATAGCCATCCCCCACAAAGCCAACCAATTTGTCGCGGCATTAGCCATGGTTCCCAGCTTATTAGCCATCTTAGTGATTAACCATTTATCGCTACTCATATTGCCATTATTGGTGCTGAGTTTAGTGGTTATATGGACTCAGCTTTACCGATGGCCACAACATTATCAACGTATCAGAATGCTAGGTTACGCCGTTGCTATCAGTTTACTACTCGCCAATTTAATGTTGTCAGAAATTAGCGACACCATGGAACTGCCAAACGTACTCATGGCATTAAGCTCTAGCCTCAGTGACTACTTAGCTATCATAATCAGCCTATTATCTGCGCTATGGCTGATTAATCAAATTTTTAACCAGCTCCATTCTAATGCCAATAGCGATGCTAATACTGATAGCAATACCGATAGCAATACCGATAGCAATGCCAATAGCAATCAATTTGTTACAGTGCGTCCTCGCAACAAGTTGATGGTGATTCTTGCAGCAATATTAATCGGCCTACTTTCTATCGTCATGAGCGGATTAAGCGCCGCACTACTAATGCTACTGCTAGGCTATTTTTATAACGAGCGTAAATTAGTCATCATTTCGGTATGCGCCCTGCTCGCCTTTATCGGCATGTATTATTACTCACTCCACATCGACTTGTTTGATAAATCACTGTGGTTAATGGCCAGCGGCATAGTGCTACTACTGCTCAGATTTGCCATGAGCATAAATACCAACAAGACAGCTGAAGCAGAAGCAGAAATGACCATGAATACCGCGACAACGGCACACAATAAGGAGCAACCATAATGCAATTAAATACTATGGCGGCGCTCAACTCACGCCAACTCAGTAAGCTGTCGCTTTGGGCTATTATCGCGGCAGTATTGATACTTGCTGGTATTAACTACAAGATTTATCAACAAGAACACTTGTTGGCTAATGGCGAAATCATCCTGTTTGAACTGGCTCCCGTCGACCCTCGCTCGTTAATGCAAGGTGATTACATGGCGTTAAATTACGATATCGCGAGAACAGTTAGCCGGTCAGTCGATGAACTATCAAACACACCAGATAACCATGATGGCTTTTTTATTGTCACACTCGACCAAAATCGTATTGCCCAATTTGACAGTATCTACAACGGTGCCACGCTAACACCAGCACAGCGACTGATCCAGTACCGCGTTCGTGACGGCAGAGTCAAACTGGCCAGCAACGCTTTTTTCTTTCAAGAAGGCCGAGCTGAAGAGTTTGAACACGCAAGATATGGCGAGTTTAGAGTTAACCAGGCAGGACAATTGTTACTCAGTAACATGATAGACAAAGATTTTAAGCGAATTTAAATAAACAAATGTCATTCATAACTTGTGCACAATCGCTAAAGTAAACTGTTCGATTGTGGGCGGTATAATGCTTATAAATGACTAATCAACCAAAGGGTTCGTTAGTTCATTATTCATAGTATTCACAATAACGTGTTAACTGAATCACGACTTCGTTAAAGCATTGTTCTAAGTCACTCACGTGCTCAGCGGTAACGCTGCCCTTTGCAGCCAGTGTTTCAACTTGCTGACAAATATCGGCTAACGTTAATGCCGAAACAGATTTTGATGACGATTTTAAGCCATGGGCTTGAAACGATAAATCGGCGTAGTTTGCGCTAGCCGCATAAGCACTGATTAACTTAACTTGCTCACCTGCCGTTTGTAAAAAGGCATTAAACACCATGCAATGCACCGTGGGATCATCACCTAACATTGCATTTAACAATGCTATATCTAATTGATCGAATGAATCAGTCTCAACCTCTGACACTTTATTACCGTCAATATGAGCATTAACCATGGTTGTTGAGTGCTCCATTAAAAGCGATTTAAGCTTAGCCAACTCAACCGGTTTAGTTAAAAAATCATTCATACCGGCATCGTAACAAGCATCGATATTGTCTTTAATAATGTTCGCTGTAATCGCAACAATGGCTAAATCTTTAAAGCGGTTATCTGCTCGAATCCTTTTCGCCAGGCCTAAACCATCTAAAATTGGCATTTGAATATCGGTTAACAGTATATCAAAACGTTTATCTTGCAGAGTTTGCCAGGCTTGCTCGCCATTACTCACAAACGTTGAATGTACCCCAAGCAAGGTTAATTGTTGCTTTAACACTAGCTGATTAGTCACCTGATCTTCAGCAACCAGTACTTCTAATATAGGAAAAGTCTCTGCTGAAACGAGTTGTTCGTTGATGTCTGCTATATCAGATTGAGTTGTAAAGTCTGTTTTAGCCAGTATGTCAATTTCAGTGGGTACGTCGGCTTGCTTAAAAGCATTAAAAATTAAACTAAAACACGAACCCTTGTTTAGTTCACTTTGTACTCTTATCTCGCCTTGCATTCGCTCAACTAACTCTCGGGTAATAACCAATCCAATACCCGTGCCATTAATGTTGCTCGTTTCGGCACCTAAGCGATCAAATGGCTTAAACAACCGAGAAACGTCATCAGCAGCAAAGCCATAACCGGTATCTGCTACGCTAATTGTGCATTGGTTATTGCTTGATACGCTGCAGCTAATAAAAATATCGCCATGGGGTTTATTATATTTAATGGCATTAGAGAGTAAATTTAGCATTACCTGTTTAAAGCGGCGCTCAGCGACATGACAATCAAAATCACCTTTTGCCAGCCGTGCAAATGCAAATTCCAATGAGCGTAATGGTTTAGTAATTCTATAATCGACCAACCAAGCTAGCGCCATAAAAATATTATTTGAATTCAGGTCTATTGCATAATAAATGCTTTGGCTTGCTACTACTTGCCAATAAATATAATGCGATATAAGTCAGCAAATAATCAGTGTGTCCCCCCCACTTATTTATGATCTTCCCTCTTATTTTTATTCTTCATTAGCATCAGCTTTTCAGATTAGAACAATCGTTTTTATTCGCACCTACCATTTAGATACTTTCCTATACTCTGTTTTCGCTTAGTCATTTAAGCCCTGATTTTAATCCTCGAGTACATCAAGTAGATAGTTAATAGCTTGAGTGGTTAATTAGGTTTTGTATTTTAGCGTAACCATACATCTTCACATGAAGCGGAGATGCGTTAACTTTAAGGAAGCTAACAATGAAACATCCATTATTTAATCAGAAAGTACTCGCGGGTTTTGTCAGCATGCTGCTTATATCCGGCTCAGCTTTCGCCAACAATCACGAAAAGTCAGAAATGACCAAGCCCAAAGGAGCGGTTGGAACTGGGATAGCATTAGAAAACCAGGCTAAAACAAATCAATTTTGGTGGCCTGATCAACTCAATCTATCTGCGCTACGAGATCACGATAAGCGCTCTAATCCTTATGGCGAAAACTTTGATTACGCCAAGGCATTTAACAGCCTTGACCTTGATAAAGTAAAACTAGACATTAATGCGTTACTGACCACATCTCAAGATTGGTGGCCGTCAGACTATGGCAACTATGGTCCCTTTTTTATCCGCATGACATGGCACAGCGCAGGTACTTATCGCACCCTTGATGGCCGCGGCGGCGCAGGTGGTGGCCAGCAACGTTTTGAACCACTCAACAGTTGGCCCGATAATGCGAGTTTAGACAAAGCACGACGTTTACTCTGGCCAATCAAAATGAAGTATGGAGAAGCCATTTCTTGGTCTGATTTGATAGTGTTAGCGGGTAATGTGTCACTTGAAAATATGGGCTTTAAAACCTACGGTTTTGCCGGTGGACGTAATGATGATTGGGAACCAGACATGGTGTACTGGGGACCAGAAGTTGAAATGCTTGCTAGCGACCGTGAAGATAGCAGCGGCAAGTTACAGCGCCCGCTTGGTGCCACTCACATGGGCTTAATATACGTAAACCCAGAGGGCCCAAAAGGCGTACCAGACCCATTGGGCTCAGCCAAAAATATTCGTGTGGCCTTTGAACGTATGGCGATGAACGATGAAGAAACCCTAGCCCTAATTGCGGGTGGACACACATTTGGTAAAATGCACGGTGCACACAAGCCTAAAGATTGTTTAGGTGCTGAACCTGCTGCAGCGGGTATCGAAGAGCAAGGCCTTGGCTGGAAAAACAAATGCGGTAAGGGCCACTCAGAAGACACTATCACCAGTGGTTTAGAAGGTGCTTGGACTCAAGCCCCAACACAATGGACCTCTTTGTATCTAAGCAATTTACTTACCTTTGAGTGGAAACAAACTCGTAGCCCTGCTGGCGCTATTCAATGGATCCCAACAGACGAGTCTTTGCATAAAGCCGTTCCTGATGCGCATGTTAAAGGCAAGTTTCACGCTCCTGTCATGACAACAGCAGACTTAGCATTAAAGTATGATCCTGAGTATCGAAAAATTGCTGAACGCTTTTTAGCCGATCCAGAAGAATACCGCTTAGCTTTCGCTAAAGCTTGGTACAAACTGACGCACAGAGATATGGGCCCATCACGTAATTTCTTAGGCAAAGAAGTCCCTAAAGAAAGTCTAATTTGGCAAGATCCTATAGATGATAAAACACAATCAAATATAGATGCCGATGGCGTGCAAGCACTTAAAGCACAAATTCTAAAGTCTGACTTAACCGTGTCAGAGTTAGTGCGTGTAGCTTGGGCATCTGCGGCAAGTTACCGTCATTCAGACATGCGCGGTGGTGCAAACGGTGCTCGTATTGCACTAGCACCTCAAAAAGACTGGTCAGTAAATAATCCGGCTGAAACCGCTAAAGTGATTAAAACACTAAAAGCGATTCAAGCGGACTACAACGACAGCTTGTTTAGTAAAAGGAAAGTATCACTGGCCGACTTAATCGTTCTAGGGGGCACGGCTGCAATAGAAAAGGCCGCTAAAGATGCAGGTTTTACTGTATCAGTGCCATTTAATGCTGGTCGTGGTGATGCCACACAAGCAATGACCGATATCAATGCCTTTAGTTTACTTGAGCTAACTTCTGATGGTTTTAGAAATTACTTTGACGCAGAGCAAAGCTACAAGTCGCCTGTGGACATGTTAGTTGATAAAGCAGACCAACTTGACCTATCAGTGCCAGAAATGACCGTTTTAGTGGGTGGATTACGCGCACTTGATGCTAACTACAAAGGGCTAAAACATGGGGTACTCACAAGCACACCGGGCACCTTAAGCAATGACTTTTTCGTCAATTTACTTGATATGTCTACGGTTTGGAAAAAATCGTCAACCGATGGTATTTATGAAGGATTTGATCGTCAGTCAGGTCACAAAAAATGGACTGCCACCTCAGTCGATTTAGTCTTTGGTTCAAACTCGGAGCTTCGTGCAGTGTCTGAAGTGTATGCGTTTGATACATCGAAGCAAAAGTTTGTGAATGACTTTGCTGCAGCCTGGACTAAGGTAATGAACTTAGACCGTTAAGATTAAGCCTCGTGACCAAGCGCAGCAACACCTAACAGCTGAAGCGCAACAGACACAACAGGACTTGAATCTTTAACATTCAAAAGCGAATCAATCGATTCGCTTTTTTTTATCTATAACACTCAAATAACCTTCGCTAAGCACACGACTATCAGATAATAACGTCTTATTCCAAGTGCGTAAGTAGAAGCTTTAGCCAACACGTTGGCTACTAAAAACGGTTAATGTCGAGCAGTGCATGCAGTGATTTATACGGTGACGTTTCAGACGATATTTATAACTGAATTATTTTGCCACTATTACAGACACAATATGGATACACAGACAAAAAAGGAGCCTGGTTAAGGCTCCTTTTTTTGGGGTAAATGATCGATATCAATAAGCTTTTATTGATAAGCTATTATTAATAGCCTTTTAGCTTAGAAACGGCCAACAACACCAATTGCAGCACCGAAACCGTCTACGTCTGAATCAAGATCTTTAGACAATTCAAATGTTGCAGAAAAAGCGTCAGAGATGCGTAACCAGTAAGCTGTTTTAGCAATGAAAAAATCATCAGAACCGATGTCTGCGTAACCTAAACCCACAGACCATGCTTTAGTCACATACCAGTCAGCGTTTACATTAAAGAGATCGTCTGCATCAGTATGAGTCCACATAGCGCCTAAATCGATACCAGTAGTGCTTTTAAGATCGATAAAGCTGCGAGCTTCAAGACCATAGCTTGAGTCAATATCACTACCATCAACATAGAATGCCGCTACTTTTGAGCTGTCGTTGAAGTAATAACCTACATCAAGTTGGTAAATATCAGTATCAAAAACACCAGCGTCAAAACGCTCTACTTTAGCGCCAACAAACCACTTTGAATCAAAAACATAAGTGCCATCAACAGAGAAAACATCAATGTCAGCATCATCAATCATTGAATAGCTAGCGCCAACATTGGTAGCTTGTGCTAAAAAGCCATTTAATGCATATGGGCCTTTTTCTTGTGACACAGAATCGAAATAGAAACGGTAGTTTAGATCCCATTGACCATCACCGAACTCTTCAGTATTAGCAGAGTATTGCAAACCCGCTTCGTGTTGAAATGGTGCATCTTGTGCAGCTACAGCTGGTAGTGCAGCAAAACCTAATACTAGTGCTAATGCAGTAACGTTTTTCATCAATCATTCCTTTATTTGATTATTTTACGCTAGGAGATTCAAGCAGATATAAAGAATGGATAAATCATAAAAAGGGGGTTTATCCATTAACTCAAATGTAGCCTAACCTTACCGTCGGGCTAACGCGCTTTCCTAGCGGCGCATACTCTAAAGTAATGAAATGCTAAAATAAACCAAAAATGTAAAATTAATGATATTTTTCAATGCAATACATTAGATGTAATGTGTAGCGAATCACTATCACCTACTTTAGCAATAGATAAACCTGTAACCACCAGGTTAAATAAATGTTAATTAAAACAACTGATATAACAGATTAGCCAATGGCAGCAAGGTGAATAACAGTAAACATAAACACTACCGCGGTGTTGGCATTCACAAAAGTGACCACATATAAGCGGTAAATCTAACGGCGATGTTTGAATAAAACCAGCTTTATCGCATGGGGATATTGTGAGTATCTCAACACAAGGTGCATAACGTTCAACCGGCAATAATAAACAGGTTAACAATTTGATTTATATTGATGATGACTATAGGTTATTGTCATTACATCAATTTTATCTACCTGGAAACGTCAATGTCGACTTTGTTTAAGTTTATCAAAGCTGCCTTACTAAGCATCTTCATTATTGTCATCGTTCTTGTCGCGTTTAATTGGCAAAGCGTTAATCGCTTATACAGCGTAGTCACCTTATTTGATGAATCCCTCGTGGTAAATAATTTCTCCAATATGAAGGATGTCTTTTTTAACAAAAAAATCGTTAAACAAGGCGAGCCTTATGTGTTCGACGTCGCCTTAACGCCTTTGCCTGAATCGTTTACCTATCGAAACAGCTCAACTAATACCGAAGCGTTTCTTAAACGCAGGGCAACAACCGCCTTACTGGTGCTTAAAAATGACAAAGTAACCCACGAGCAATATTTTCTAGGCACCAAAAGTGATGACAAGCGTATCTCGTGGTCAATGGCCAAATCATTTGTGTCGATATTGTTCGGCATGCAGGTGGATGCTGGCAACATAGATATTGAAAAAACCGTCGGCTTTTATCTGCCAGAACTTGCCAAGTCTGGTTATGGCAACGTCAAAGTAAAACACGTATTGCAAATGTCGTCCGGGGTTAAGTGGAACGAAGACTATCTAGATTTTTATTCTGACATTAACAAAATGGGCCGAGTACTGGCCATTGGCGGCTCGTTAGATCAAATGACCAGCGAACTGGTTAATGAGTCAACCCCAGGCAAAGCATTTCATTATGTCAGCATGGACACCCACGTTATTGGCATGATTCTAAGACGAGTAACTAATAAATCATTAGTCGAACTTTTACAGCAAAATCTGTGGAACACCATCGGCATGGAAAGCGATGCCTATTGGCTGACTGATTCTCAAGGTAGCGCATTTGCATTAGGCGGCTTAAATGTTACTACCCGCGACTACGCCCGCTTTGGCCGCTTATTACTCAATAATGGCGCATTTAATGGCAAACAAATAGTGTCAGCTGCTTGGATAAAAGCCGCCACTACACCGCAAGCAGATTACCTAAAACCGCAAGTCGGAAAATTAGGTTATGGCTATCAAATTTGGTTACCGCCAGAAGCACAGCAAGGTGAATTTTTCTGTGTCGGTGTATATGGACAATATATTTATGTAAACCAAAAACACAATGTGGTGATCGTTAAAAACAGTGCCGATTTAGGCTTTCTTGATGAACTGAATTCAAAACAAGAAACCATCGAATTTTTCCGTGAGATTGTGGCGTCATTACAATAAACATTGTCATTGATTCAACGACTGATGATTTGTGTCGTTAACGCTAACCCTGCATTTTTCAGCCAATAAAAAAGCGACCTTCAGGTCGCTTTTTTGTTTTACATTGATTTAAATTTTCTAGGCCGTCAGAGGGAAATATTCTGGCTGTACTTATTAATGCCCCACTTAATCCAAATACCATAAAGACTCAACACCATGGTTACTTTTGCGCTAGTAGTAGGCGCTGGCAAAGTTTGACAAAATCTGACGATGTCACAATTCCTAGAACCTTATTGTGTTCATCAACCACAGGTAAACAACCCAGCTTATTGTCGATAAAATATTGCACTACAACCGTCAGCGGCTCGTCCAAACCGAGCTTCTGCACTTGGGTATCCATAACCTCGGCAATCGGCGTAAAGCGCTCCTTTCTATCTAACGCCCCTTGGCCATATTTATTGAGCATGGTTAATACAACAGCGATCATCTTTTTATGGGTTAGCATCCCAATAAACTGCCATGTTGATTCACTGATCACCGGTAAATGACGCACATTACGGCTTTGCATTAATTGATGCGCATCTTTAAGGCTAGCCTCATGGCTAATACACACCGGATTAGAGGTCATAATATCGCGCACATTCATGGTCTATCTCCTTAACTGACATAAGCTAAATAACCTGGTCTCGGGATTAGAAATGGAAACAAAATGCTTAATATCAAAGTATTATTGTTCAACTATTTCAAACTTGTCATTTGTTTTGCTAACAAGGCGAATGAACGCCTCAATAGCTAGCCTATTGCAAGTTCATTCAACGCAGTTAGCAGGGCAAAGGACTGCTTGAAAGGCGTTTATTATCCCGAGTTGAGGTTATTTAGTCACTCAGAACAAGTATTAACGGTAAAGATTAACCTGCTTTAGCTTGAATTCGATAAGCATGTAGCAAAGGCTCTGTGTAACCAGATGGCTGAGATTTGCCTTTAAAAATCAGATCGCATGCCGCTTTAAAGGCAATGCCGTCAAAGTGAGGCGCCATATTAGTGTATAGCGGATCCCCTGCATTTTGAGTATCGACCACAGCAGCCATTTTTTTCAACGCCGCCATCAATTGCGCTTCACTGCATAGGTCATGTTCAAGCCAATTAGCTAAATATTGCGATGAAATTCGCAAGGTTGCTCGGTCTTCCATCAAGCCGACATTATTAATATCTGGCACTTTTGAACAACCCACACCTTGATCAATCCAGCGCACAACATAGCCCAAAATACCCTGGGCATTATTTTCTAGTTCAAAAGCAATTTGCTCATTGGTGAGTGTTACCCCTTCAGCAAGTAAAGGAATGGTTAACAAACTGTCAATGCTAGCACGTGGGCGTTGCTTAATGTGTTGCTGAACGTCTGCCACATTAATTTGGTGATAATGAGTAGAATGCAGCACAGCACCATTTGGCGACGGCACCCACGCTGTATTTGCGCCCGCTTTAGGATGAGCCACTTTTTGTTCAAGCATTGCTGCCATTTCATCTGGCATTGGCCACATGCCTTTACCGATTTGAGCGCGACCTTGTAAGCCACATTCAAGCCCAATATCGACATTCCAATCTTCGTAAGCACTAATCCACTTTTGCTGCTTCATCACCGATTTAGGCACAAACGCGCCCGCTAGCATTGAGGTATGCAACTCATCACCCGTACGGTCAAGAAAGCCGGTATTAATAAACACGACGCGATCTTTCGCAGCCCTAATGCACTCTTTTAAATTCAGTGTCGTTCTACGCTCTTCATCCATAATGCCTACCTTAATCGTATTACGCGGAAGCTTGAGCGCATCTTCTATCTTAGTAAACAGGTCACAGGTAAATTGCACTTCTTCAGGACCATGCATTTTAGGTTTTACAATATTCACCGAACCTTTGCGGCTATTACTACGACCATTATTGTTACCTTTAAGGTCGTGCATCGCAGCAAGCACAGTTATCATGCCATCAAGTATCCCTTCAGGTACTTCGTTGCCATTTTTATCCAGCACAGCATCAATGGTCATCAAATGACCCACATTACGCACAAATAGCAAACTTCTACCAGGTAAAGTCACTGTTGTTACATCTGCATTCTGGTTGGCACTCTGGTTGGCATTAGCTGCGGTATAGACGCGATCGTCATTGAGCTCTCTAACGATCTCTTTACCATTTTTAGTCAGCGAAGCAGATAAATTACCTTGCATCAAACCTAACCAATTACGATAAATTTCAACCTTATCTTCAGCATCCACTGCGGCGACAGAATCCTCACAGTCCATAATGGTGGTCACAGCGGCTTCAACCAGTAAGTCTTTAACGCCAGCGCGATCGCTGCCACCAATAACACTGCTTGGATCTATTTGAATTTCGATATGCAGACCATTATTAACTAACAAAATAGCACTTGGTGCATCGGCACTACCTTGGTAACCCACACATTTATCGGTTTGGGCTAAGGTTGTGGTTGAGCCGTCAGTTAATTGCACCCGTAACACACCCGCGTCGAGGTAATAACGGGTCACATCGGCATGGCTGCCATGTGCTAAGGGCGAAGCGGTATCTAAGTGTTGTTTGGCAAAAGCGATAACTTTGTTGCCGCGTACCGGATTGTATTGTTTAGTGAGCTCCGCGCCACCTTCTTCAGATATCGCGTCAGTGCCATATAGCGCATCATACAAGCTGCCCCAACGAGCATTGGCAGCGTTAAGCGCAAAGCGCGCATTTTTAACCGGCACGACAAGTTGTGGTCCCGCTTGCGCGGCAATTTCATGGTCGACATTTTCAGTGCTAATTTGAAAAGCCTCACCCTCAGGCACCAGGTAACCTATTTCAAATAGAAAAGCTTTATATTGTGCAGGGTCAAAATCTTTGGTGGGATGGTCAATATGCCATTGATCAATTTGCTGTTGTAGTTGTTGTCTTTTTTCTAACAGCTTCACATTAACGGGAGAAAATTCGCTAATAATGTCCTCAAACTTTGCCCAAAAGGTTGCTGAATCAATGCCAGTACCTGGGCAAATGTCACTGTCGACCAGTTGCCACAATGCTTGCGCTATCTGTAATCCACCTACTTGAATACGTGCTGTCATTTTATATCCCTACCTTAATTTCTGTGCGTTGACCGTAAACTCAGTCCTAAATCATATGCCTTAAATCATTGGCCCTAAATCATTAGTCCCAAATCATTAGTCCCGAATCTCCAGTCATAAGCATTAGCCATAAATAACTCGCGCAAACTCATTCCACTGTTAACAGCTTACTGTTCATACGCAGTAATACTTTACTCTATATCAAAGCTATCTTATTTATCCAATTTATACTTACTATCACCACTATTCACCAAAGATATGGCAAAATGGTGTTTTTTGGTTAATTTGCAACATATACGTAACTAAAAATCACAATAACAGTAAGGTTAAACATCGCCTCTATTTATCTCTTCTGCGGTTTTAGTGATAAGTTGACGCATCCATTGATGCGCGGGATTATGCTGAAGCAAAGGGCTCCAGGCCATAGTCAAGGCGATGGGTTGAATAATAAAAGGCGGCGGAACAATGCTCACCCGTTCATTATTGATGTGATGACGTGCCATCTTACTTGGTATGGTTGCGATCAAATCTTGTTGCTCAGCCAACAAACAGGCGGTTTGATAATGGCGTGTAAAAACGGTGATCTGGCGTTTCACACCAATTCGCGTTAATGCTTCATCTACCCAGCCCAAACGCTGAACATCATCTGGGTTCATCCCTACCCCAACACCCATCCCTGTTTTACTCACCCACACATGCTTAGCTTTTAAATAACTGTCTAAAGAAAACTTCTTTAAAACAGGATTACCCTTACTAATCAGGCAGCTAAAATCATCACTCCACAATATTTTTTGATGAAATGATTGCGGAATACTGTCAAAACGGTTGATCACCATATCGACTCTTCCTTGTTCTACATCAGGGAAACTGACATCACTTGGGGTCATGATATCTAAAATAATGTTGGGTGCTTGAGTACGAAGCTTAGCAATGAGCGGTGGAATTAACGTCGCTTCAGCATAATCACTTGCCATAACACGGAAGACTTTATCACTTTCCAGTGGATCAAAATTGGCACGCGGTTGTACGGCTTTTTCCAGGCCAATAATCAGCTCACTGATAATGGGTTGTAATTCATTTGCACGTTCGGTCGGTGTCATGCCCTGACTCGTGCGAATAAGTAAGGGATCATCAAACAAGTTTCGTAAGCGTTTTAGGCCGTTACTCATTGCAGGCTGGCTGATCCCAAGCTGGTCTGCCGCTTTAGTAACATTTCTTTCACGTAGTAAAACATCTAAATAAACAAGGAGGTTCAAGTCGATACGAGATACATTCATATGGTGAATACCGAAGATAGTAAGCATAAATTAGGTTTATTTAACCAAATCTAGCTATTATTTTCAACGTAATCAATTGCCGCTAATCTATTTGTTAAGGAATAAACACATGACTCACTACAAAAATAATATCGATGAAGCTGCCACCTTGATTAATTCGGAAGGTAGTGCATGGAATGCCATCAACCCAGAGTCAGTCGCTCGTATGCGTCTACAAAATCGCTTTAAAACTGGGTTAGACATCGCAAAGTACACTGCCAAGATCATGCGTGAAGACATGGACAACTACGACAAGGACTCATCGCAGTACACTCAGTCTTTAGGTTGCTGGCATGGTTTTATCGCCCAACAAAAAATGATTTCGATTAAAAAACACCTTTTAACCACCAAGCGTCGTTACTTATATCTTTCAGGTTGGATGGTAGCTGCACTGCGTAGTGAGTTTGGTCCATTACCTGACCAATCTATGCATGAAAAAACCTCTGTTGCTGCGTTGATTAAAGAGTTATACACCTTCCTACGTCAAGCTGATGCTCGTGAACTAGGTGGTCTTTTCCGCGAATTAGATAGTGCCAAAGAGTCAGATAAAGCCGCGATTCAACACAAAATTGAAAACTTCGAAACCCACGTTGTACCTATTATTGCCGACATTGATGCCGGTTTTGGTAACGAAGAAGCCACTTACTTGATGGCAAAACAAATGATTGAAGCCGGTGCTTGTTGTATTCAATTAGAAAACCAAGTGTCAGATGTAAAACAGTGTGGCCACCAGGACGGTAAAGTCACCGTGCCACATGTTGAATTTTTAGCAAAAATTAATGCGGTTCGTTATGCATTTTTAGAACTCGGTATCGATGACGGCGTGATTGTTGCGCGTACCGATTCATTAGGTGCAGGCTTAACTCAAAAAATTGCTGTCACTAAAGAAGCTGGCGATCTAGGCGATTTATACAATAGCTTCCTTGAAGTTGAAGCCGTTGATGCTGCAAAACTTGAAAATGGTGATGTGGTATTCAAGCAAGGTGGCAAACTGGTGAAACCGGCTCGTCTACCAAATGGCTTATTTAAGTTCCGTGCCGGTACGGGTGAAGAACGTTGTGTACTTGATTGTATTACCTCATTGCAAAATGGCGCTGATTTATTGTGGATTGAAACTGAAAAGCCTCATGTATCTCAAATCGGTGGCATGGTTAACGAAATCCGTAAAGTTGTTCCTAATGCCAAGCTTGTGTATAACAACTCACCATCGTTTAACTGGACGCTTAACTTCCGTCAGCAAATATTTGATGCGATGCAAAAAGCAGGACAAGACGTGTCAGCTTACGACCGCCCTCAATTAATGAGTGTTGATTACGATGGCACTGAGCTTGCTATCCAAGCTGATGAAAAGATTCGTACTTTCCAATCTGACTCGGCCCGTGAAGCAGGTATTTTCCATCACCTTATTACACTACCGACTTACCATACAGCAGCACTGTCTACCGACAACTTGGCTAAAGAATACTTTGGTGACCAAGGCATGTTGGGTTATGTTGCCAATGTTCAACGTAAGGAAATCCGTCAAGGTATCGCCTGTGTTAAACATCAAAACATGGCTGGTTCAGATATGGGTGATGCACATAAAGAGTACTTCTCTGGTGACCAAGCGCTTAAAGCGTCTGGTAAAGACAACACAATGAACCAGTTCTAAGACCGCTTTTATAACTGCTTGTGTAGAAAGTGACTTACCCAAATAGTGACTAGCTTAAGCGATGTTTTTGAAGTGAACATAACTAACAGCGAAAACTAAACCCAAAAGGCCTGCTTAACATAAGCAGGCCTTTTTATGTGTCACACTCAGGTAAAATGGTAGCTGTGTAGTAATGCTGATATTCATCGTAAAATCGTTTATTTCAAATGGACACTGTCTATTGAATAACTTATTCTGCTATTTCATAGTTGATAATAGAACGATGATTAATTTTATAAAGCCCCTGTTTTTTTTCTAATGACGATAGCCTTACTGCAAATCCTTTTTGGATAACGAGCTCAACCATAGCTAAAGGATCTTCAATTTCAATTCCATTTTCTTTTTTATTTCCTCCGGTGCCTCCTTCTGAAAGTCTAAAAGACAGCTTACCTGTATCTCTATTTTTTATTTTTACAGGGTAAAGTACTAAACCATCTTTATGAAAGAATCGTAATTTATAATAAAATCTATTGTCTTTAATCACACAAAAATACTCTATTTATTAAAAATCGAATTAACAACATCACGGGCCATGAGACCATATTTCTGGCGAGGATCATCATTAACACCCAACCAGTTAGGAATTAGTGATCCTTGGCTAGCAAAATGTTCAACATGTACAATCGTGATTAATCCATCTGTATAAGCAACCTCATTTATCCAGCGCCAATTGCCACCTCTGACTTGTTCAAATAGCTTAAATGATTGGTGTACATAGTTTAGTTTTGTACCCAAGCCAAACATAACAACTAACTTAGTTCTAAAGGGTAAATTTGATAAATACTTGGATGCACAGTTTTGTGAAACCATCTGACCGAAATCAGTCTTCACAAACTTATCTAACATCCCGCCCCCCGATCCTTTCCATTCATTTTTTGCTGAGTCAAATCTTTCAACAGTACACCGAATTAACGAACCAAAGTGAAACCTTTCATCTTCATTATTAATTAAAGAATCACATGCATATCGACTGTTAACTAAAGTTTTATTCTGAGGGGTAACATTAAGAAAATTAAGTATTTTATCAATATTGGCACGTCCCCCTTTAAATGCAATATCATTATGCGGCACAGAAGATAAGGCCCCTGATTGAGTGGGTCCTTTTGAAAATCCCAACACAATAATTTCTGGATTTGAACTCCCCCAGGCTAACGGGTTATTAGTAATACGCCAATTTGGAGTGCTTTCCTGTGTTTGATCAAAAACAATGTCATTCTTATTGCAAGAAAAACATGTTGCACAGGTAATTTGACCATGGCTAGGCAATAGACTCATTTATATAAACCTTCTAATTTCAACTAATTCGCTAAATGTTTTTTTATCCCAACGAATATCACGCTTATTCCTAATATCCTCCAACCAATATGAGCCTTCCTTCCTGAGTTCTAGAAGACTGTTTCCTTTTCCGAAAGGAACTCTGTATACAATATCACCAACATCATTAACTAAAATAAACTCATACTGTCCATACTTTAGAGAGCTTGCGGCATTAAAGAAAAACGTTCGTTGATTATCAGTCATGAACTCTGAAATTAAAATCGTTATAAACACGATACCTTCACTACCCTCTAGTTTTTTTGCAACTAGAACGAATTCATCAAAAACAAAATAATTTGACTCGCATAATTTCGATAGAGGTATATTTTCAGTGACTAACCACTCAATAATTGGATAGATATACCATCCAATATTAGACATTGAACGCTCACCAAACCGTTGAATACAACGAGTCAAAAAGTGCTCATGAAAATAAAAATGGCTTTGTAATTTACTGCCAGCACTCGGTTCACCTTTTAGAAATTTTCTTGAATCAAAAGTACCGAATACAAACCCACATACATTACCAACATTTTTAGCCGGCCCTAATTCAGGCTCTATAGCAAAATACTCTGACCGCCAATGCTTAGAGCTTGAACGCTTAAATTTTCGACAAGATAATAAAAAGTCACCATACCATTCGAGGGTTTCTTCAAAAATTTTATCAGCCACTTTTAAACTTTTGTTATACCCGTTTTCTATTTTATTTTGCTTTCTCAACAGAATATCATCACAAGTTACTTGAGCTATTCTCAGCTTACCTTTTAACAACGCTTTTGCTTCAGACTCACCAATCATCATTTCACCTAATGAGCATTTAAAACTAATTGTTTATCTTTAAATTAAGATTGATTCATCAAAACCTTTTCGCTTCGCTAACCAAGCGACTGCATGTTCTCTAGTCACAAGTACTTGACCACCTGTTTTAATAAATGATAAAGGCTCTTCTTTATCATATTGAGCGTTTCTGACTGTGCGAATGTTCTTCATTCCGGCTAATAAGGCTAACTCGACAAGTGTGAAATTATCTTCTGAAAATTGTGGAAACCATCCCGAACTAAGAGTGACTAACTCATTAGGATCAAGTTTATTTATTAGCTTAAGCTTTGCCAAACACTTCAAAATCACTTTAATAATATGGTGATTAAAATAGTCGCCATGATATTCGCAATACCCATTAACTGCTGATAACCATTTAGCCAAATCTCCGAGTAAGTCATCGTAAATATTTGGAACCTCACCACCATTCTCTGCATATTCCCACATAGGATAAATACAATCCCATAAGGCACTGCCTTCAACCATTTGGTTTTGTTTTAGTGTATTTTCCCAATCAATGTAATTGCACATAGAAGCTTCTTTACCAACAGAGCTACTAAATAGGTGATCTAGTGCCGCGATTAGTGAATACGCTGCTCCCTTAAGCTCTATTTCTGTCGTTGGAGCCAAATTCGCGTTCAATCTTAATTCGATACTATAGTTATTCATTACAACCTCATTAAAATGTACTTATAAAGTGCATATTACATCACTTTTTTGGCAAGTCAATTTAAATGTACTTCTAAAATACACTTTTATCTATGCTGACCTAAACAACGATCTATAGCAGTTTTGATAGCTATACAGACTTTCCATCGTTTATTGATATATGAATGACAGAAACTGAGGATGGTTTATTCAATTTGAAATGAGTAATTGTGTTTACAGGTAGACGAAACTGGGAGTATATTATTTCTGCAGATTCATGGATTTAGAATTGCGACCGATTGCTTAGGTCACATCACGCTCAAGGACGACAATGACAAGCTTGTTTACCAATGTATTCGCCACCATCATCTTGCTTTCGGGCATGTTTTTGATGGTGTTGATTATGCACCTAATGCTTAAATACCGTGACCACACGGTAAAACTACCTGTCGATCGTGAACAACTTCAACGTATCCCCGCTTTTGGCTTACAACAACAAATTCAAGACTTACAGTTTGATCTAATCGCTGGCCTAACAATGGCCGTTATTGTAGTGACGTTTCCGTTTGCCTACGAAAGTATCGTTCAGCATATTAGCGACAGCTCATTCCCAACTGCTTTCGCCCCGATAGTCATCATAGGCCTAGGATATTACGGACACAAAACGTGGAAAAACTTTTCCAAACTCACCAAATTACGCCTAGGCCACACCGCAGAAATCGCCACTGCCAATGAGCTAATCGGCTTACAAGCTTTGGGCTATCAAGTGTTTCACGACATACAAGCCGACGGCTTTAACATCGACCATTTAGCCATAGGCAAAAATGGCGTATTCGCCATCGAAACCAAAGGCCGCCACAAGCGCAAACGCGACAGTAAATCGACTAGCGCAACCCAAGGTAAAGACTACCAACTATTTTATAAAGATGGCAGCTTACACTTCCCGTCTTGGACAGAAACCAAGCCAATCGAACAATCAACCCGACAAGCAACTTGGGTCAGCCAATGGTTAACTAAAGCTACTGGTCAGTCAGTGTTTGCCAGCCCAGTATTAGTATTCCCCGGCTGGTACGTCACCAGCCAAACTCGACCACCCTTCCCCATTTTAAATCATAAGCAGTTGGTCAAAACCATACCAGCTGTCCGCACTCAAACACTCACCCAACAACAAGTCGACACCATTGTGTATCAAGTCGCACAGAGATGTTTGAGTAAGAGTGAGGTAGGGTAATGATGGAGCGCAAAGCAATTTATTTACCCAACTATTAAAACACAAAATTAACGGTAAAAAGCGTATTGATGTTGTTAGATAATCTTAACTCTAACCACTTATTCCAAGCAGCTTGACGAACTGGTGCACTAAGGAAAATTCATGAAGTTAAAACTAGAACTAGCCAACTGCTATGGTATTAATCGACTATCAAAAGAACTAGACTTTACTAAAACTGCAACAAACTCCGGAGTTAACTCGTTATATGCGGCTAACGGAACTCTGAAAACATCGTTAGCGAAAACCTTTAAAGACATTGAGACAAGCAGTCACACGCAAGATCTGATTTTTCCAGATAGAGACACCATTAGAAATATCAGAATTGATAACAACGATATTACTCCACAACAGATAATGGTGATTGACTCATACAATGAAAGTTACACTTCTAAACAAATATCAACACTTCTAGTTAATAATACACTCAAGCAACAGTATGAAGCTGTTTTAAAAGAAGTCGATGACAAGCGAAATGCGTTGCTCAAAGCCTTATCCAAAATATCAGGCAAACGCGATATCGCAGCTTTAATATGTGATGCTTTTTCTAAACAAGAGAAATCGCTACTAGAACTGCTAACAGCATTGTGGGAGCAAGATCTTCCAGACCAGACTCGGCTCAGTGGATTTAAATTTGCTGATTTGTTTAATCAAAAAGTAATAGACCTCATATCTTCTGGAGACTTCACTCAAGAGTTAGCTGAATATGTAAATACTTACGACCAGCTAATTCAAAGGTCTACCGTTTTATCAAAAACCTTCAATCACCAAAAAGCAGGTGTAATGTCAAGAAGTTTGACCGAAACGGGATTCTTCAGTGCTTCGCATAGCGTTAATATCTCTGTTGACGGTGAAAAGCAAGAAGTCAAATCTAAAGAAGAGCTAAACCAGCTTCTTCAAGACGAGCAGGACAAAGTACTAAAAAACCCAGTATTAAAGGAAAAGTTTAATCTGGTTGATAGAAAACTAAATACCAAAGACACACAAGCATTCCGTGATTTTATAGCTGAACACCAAGAGCTTCTATCTGAATATGGAAATATATCAATTTTCAAACAGAATGTGCTGATGGGTTATCTACAATCACAGAAAACAGCATGGGAAGATCTTGTCATTACTTACAAACAGAACCAAGAACTTGTAAGTAGCGTTGTCCGTAAGGCTCAACAGCAAAAAACCATTTGGAAGACTGTGGTCGAAACCTTCAATAAACGCTTTATGGTACCTTTCAAGTTGAGCGTAGAAAATCAAGATGAAGTAATCCTTAATGGTGCTGCACCTGCAATTAAATTTGTATTTGATGACGGGCGTGGTAAGCAGGAAGAAGTCAGTCGGCAAAGTCTTATTGCAGCGCTAAGTCAAGGCGAAAAGCGTGCACTTTATATCTTGAATGTACTCTTCGAGATTGAAGTAAGACGACAAAGTGCTCAACCCATTTTGATTGTGATCGATGATATTGCCGACTCATTTGACTACAAAAACAAGTACGCAATTGTTGAGTATCTTCGAGATATTGCGAAAATCACTCACTTCAGTTTGCTATTACTTACCCATAACTTCGACTTTCACAGAATTGTTAGCAGCCGGTTAGGTGCAAAACGTGAAAATCGTCACATAGCAATGAAATCAACGGATGAGATCCAAGTCAAGCAAGAGATGTACCAAAAAGATGTTTTTAGTACTTGGAAACAGAACCTTGCAACCAACGAGCAGTACTTACTTGCCAGTATTCCATTCACCAGAAATATTGCCGAATATTGTGGACATAAAGCACACTTTCTCAGACTGACTTCCTTACTTCATCTAAAGGCAGATACTAAAAATATCAAAGTGAGCGAAATTCAGGCTATTTATCGTGATGTATTTAAAGACCAGACCGAACTAATTTTACCAAACGACCAAGCACTTATATTCAACAAGATTATGCAACAAAGTGACGCACTGCTAGCCGCCAATCAAGATTCACCAGAACTCGAGAGCAAAGTCATTCTAGCAATGGCTATAAGGCTTGGAGCAGAGCAATTCATGATTGCCGAAATTGCAGAACCAAAGTTCGTTGAAAGAATAGAATCCAACCAAACACGGGCCTTATTTGATAAATATGTTAAACAATTTCCAACAAAGGTCGACATAATCAGTTTATTAGATCAAGTCAATCTTATGACACCTGAAAACATACATCTCAACTCATTTATGTACGAACCCATTTTAGACATGTCAGCTCACAGCTTGTACCAACTTTATGCAGATATAAAACATTTATAAAATAAAAATACAAAAACAAATAAAGGAATATCAATGTCACGAAAAAAGTTTATGGAGTCCCATGGGGCATCAAATCGCAATGACCGCTATGGATGGGCATTTGTAAATCATAAAGATAAACTCGTTATTTTTGGTGCTTGGGATGTCAATACTGAGCCTAATCGAGCCCTAATATTATCGTTGGATTGGGAACGCAATGAGTCAGGTCGTAAGCAAAATGCATTTGGCGAAGCTATGGAATACATCAAACTTGTTGAGCAAGAAGGATATTCGTTAAAAACATTCCCTATCATATATGACGAAAATTCAGAGACAGGACAAACCAAGATCAAAGATTATGTAGAAGTATTGTCAGACATGTCACTAGAGATGGTTAATGGTGGTTACTATGCTTTGGGTAACCACAATGTAAAATATACGAAAAAAAACCCGCCAAGCATTGCAGATGATCTTAGTGATATATTCGAAGCAGTGGTTGAGAAGACTGAACGAGAAACCTTAATTTTAGCGCGTGTCGGGCAAGGTAAATACAGACAAAATGTAATCAACATTTGGGGTAACGGAGAGTGCTGTGCATTAACCCTGACAAATATCCGAGAGATTCTAATTGCGTCACATATCGTCCCCTGGTCCAAATGCAATACAAATGAAAAAAGGCTCGATGGCGCAAATGGAATTTTACTTTGTGCTCACATTGATAAGCTATTTGACGCGTATCTATTGACCTTCGTAAAACAAGGAAGCAAATTTGTGTCAAAGTTATCACCAAACCTTGATTCAGCATTATTAAAAGGATTGGGAGTTGAAGCCGGATATGAGCTTTGTACCGCTAATTTGAGCCAAGTGAATCTAGAACGATTTGAGAAATATATTAGAGAACACAATAATCATTTTGAACAAAAATGTAATTAATAGAATAAGCGGGATCAGAGTCTGGCCCCACTTAACAAGGTTTAATCAAGGACCCACAAGCATGATATTAAATTAGTGGGGATCCCTCAGACTCTGCCCCCACTTCCCTTTATACGTCAGTGGTAAGTGAGCCTTTCAATTGAGTATCGAATGTGCCACCTAATGCTTTACAGTCAATATCATTTGGTGAATCCCATGTCACAGCCGTGCCACGTACAACAGGTCTGATAAATTGCCATGGCCAAAAACCGAAACGATGACCACCGTTGTAGTCAATAATTGCATCAGCACCTAAGGATTGTGCTTGTTTCACTATTATTGGCAGGACGCTATTAATATTTCCATACCCATTTTTTGCATACTTTAACTGACTAATAACGGTGTATTTTATATCTGATGAAGGCACTCCTGATATCAGGCAGATGGGATTGCTGTGGGATGTAGATTGATTGGCAACGATACTTGTGTTCGAAGCACATGATGTCAGCAGTACCAGACCGGTTAAGAGTATTAGCTTATGCATTAATTGAAATCCTTTCATTTAATTTAATTTAATTTAATTTGAAGCGCGCTAGTCTATCTGTTTTTCGTATGAATGACATCATAGACAGAGGTCAATGAAATAAGTGGGGTAGAGTTTGAGGGAGCTCACTTATCTCAGTTAACGAATAAATGTGGAGTCTGACCTCGTTTATATTATACTTCGAGTATTCAATAGAATAGGGAAAATTCATGAATAAAATACTCGTCCTTGCAGCCTTACTTTTTTCACTACCTACATTATCATCTGAGCTGCCGATAAAGCTTTCAGGCACAATCCAAATATCAGTAAATAACGGTACGATTGATGCTAACTTTCAACTTGAAAACATTCCAAAACTAAAAAATTATCTAATTCTTCTAAATTCAGGCTTTAATATTCAATATTTACGAAATCAGGAAGACACGACTAATTATACCTTCGACAAAATTCACTCCAACGGTTTAAGCGACAGTTTTGGTTATTTTATTCCTGACAGCACAGGTGAAGGTAAGCTTTTACCGTCAACGATACAATTCAAATATACAGGAAAATTCCCCGTAATCAGTAGTATGGACAAAGCTAGTGATCGTGGTGATTGGAAAGGCAACATTGCCTTTAATGGTAAATCAATCCGTACCGATGACTTTCAAACGGCGTGGTATCCTATTTTATATGACATTGAAAAAGATAAACAATATCGAGAACTCGCTTATAAAATCGATGTAACTTGCCTAGATTGCAAATCAATTTATATCAATGGAAATAAACCTATTTCAGGGACTCGAGCTGTATTCAAAAAAGATCAAGCATCACCACTTACCTTATTTGCTGGCGATTATGAATTTTCAGATAAGAATGGTAGTTATTACTTAAATTCCCGTCTTACAGAAATACAGATGAGCAAATTAGGAGAGCTAACAGCCTCTTTTGAACAATATTATCAAGATAAACTATCGATTCCATATGGTGAAAACGTTGTCTATATCCATACAACACCTACATCAAAAAAAGATTCGTGGCTTTTTGTATCATATCCTTCAATTGTAGCCATTAACCATGATAAAGGCGGTTTAAGTAGCCTATTAGATGAAAAATTTAAACCTTTCATTGCTCATGAATTAGCACATTATTATTTTGGGGATTATCGGACATTCAACTCTGAGTTAGGCGATATGTTTCATGAGTCTTTTTCTGAATATCTTGCTTTAAAATTAACAAGACAACTCATTGATGATAAAACTTATTTTAAAAATATAAATGAAAAACTTGTTCAAGTTGAAGGTAAAACGTTTACCGCAATCAAAGATATCAAAAATACAGCCGATTATGGAAATAGAAACCTATACGTATACACCTATGTACCTGTTATTTGGCTAGCAATTGAAAAAGAAATCGGTGAAGAAAAAATGTGGCAATGGCTCCATAAAATGCTAACAGTCAAAACAGAACAAACCGATTACACATTTATGATTAAAACGTTAGCCAGCGTTATAGAAAATGAGCAGCTAGATTTTATAGAAAAAACTTACCTATCACATAAAAACGCTGTTAATAACGCAAAAGCAGCACTTCAATAAATCATAATTAGGTACCATAAACTTACTTTTCCCAACAAAAAAAGCTGGATTCCGGCTCAAAAGCATTACCGGAATAATGAGATGGACCCACCCTTCTAATCGGCTTCATAGTGAGCCATGATAAGTTTGTACACTTTATCAACAAAGGGCGGGTCCGAATATGAAGATTACAACAATTGGTTTAGATATATCAAAGACTATTTTCCACATGTTTGCCGTTAATCAAGCTGGAAAGTTAGTTAAAAAGAGAGCAATTAAGCGTGCCGACTTGCTCAGTGTCTTTGCCCGGTTAGAGCCAACGTTGATTGTGATGGAAGCCTGTGGCGGAGCTAATCATTGGGCTAGAGAATTTATTAAATTAGGGCATCAAGTTAAGCTCATTGCGCCTCAATATGTTGTGCCTTATCGTCGTAAAAACAAAAATGATTTTAATGATGCAGAAGCCATTGCTGAAGCAGCGCAACGACCAAATATGACATTTGTACCGATAAAAAGCGTCGAGCAAGAAGATATTCAAATGGTGCTGCGCATAAGAAAGCGACATGTAAAAACGATGGTCGCAATCAACAATCAAGTTAGAGGCTTTCTTGCTGAATATGGTTTATGCGCTGCAAAGGGAAAAACCGCATTAGCGGCTCGGTTGCCTGAATTTATAGATGATGAAAGCAATGAGTTATCGGCTTTTGCACGAGAAAGTTTTCGCGAACTTTATGCTGACTTTGTTGCAGCGCAAGAGAAAGTTGAGTTTTACACGAAGAAGATAAATGTTTATACAAGAAATAATCCTATCTGCAAGCGAGTAAAAAGTGTCATTGGTGTAGGCCCAATGACAGCAGCAGAACTATATGCGTCCATAGGTGACGGAAAAATGTTTCATAATGGTCGACATTTTGCTGCTTGGTGCGGATTAACACAAAGGCAAAACTCAAGTGGTGGCAAAACCATGCTGTCTGGCATCACGAAAAAAGGGAATCCTCACTTGAGGTCGTCACTGATACATGGAGCACGGGCTGCCTTGCAATATGTTGACGGTAAAGATGATAAATTAAGCCGCTGGGCTTACGAATTAAAGTGTAGAAAGCATAGCAATGTAGCATGTGTGGCTCTGGCCAATAAGCTCGCCAGAATAGCCTGGTCGGTCATCGCAAATGAAGAAGATTACCGACTCGAATATGCTGCATAACAAAGTCATACGATTCAAAATCAACTGATTAATTTTAGTAGTAAGTAACACCGAGTAAAACAAACTCACCACAAGTTGCGAAAGATTTTGAAATAATGATAAACAGTCAGACTGTACTACTTTAAAACTGAACGCGTCATTGGCTCTTTAGAAGCCGTCGGAATGATAAAGTTAAAGTAGTTAGCTAATTGCATTAGGGCTGCGGGTATATAAAACACCCGGTTCACAAGCCGGATATATGAAGGCAATGAATTTGTTTATCAACGCTTCGAAATCACTTGCAAAACGGGTGGGTCCATATATGACGTAAATATAAGCATTACTGGAATGACGTAAATATAAACATAATCGGAATGACGAGTATTTACACATGACTGGAATGACGGAAATAAAAAAGCGAACCAACCGGTCCGCTTTTTAATGCTTTAGATATTATATCTGCAGGCTCCATTTTACTTGAGGCCGTTGAAGACTCTTTGCAAGTGAATGCGTGAGCCATGGATGGCAGGCTAGCTTTCGCGGTACAGGTCGTTCTTTGGTATCTGCCCCATATGGATATGGGAAATGTCATTATGATGTCGGGAACATCATTGACCATGCCATCACGACATTCGTAAATCCATTCACATCAGATTCCCATCGGAAGCATTAGCATTTTCACTCTTTATTGTAAGATGGGCCGAAGCAGACTACAAACGAAGTTAAAAGCTGGATCAATCCCCATGGCGACCTTTTCGCATCTGTTGTTTAAATCATTAAGGAAAATGTTGCGGGGCGGCTGGGCTAATTCTTTTAAAAAGAGTCAAGAGGGAACAGCCGTTGGTTTCCTCTTGGTCTGGTGTGGGCGAAGCGCCACGACGTTAGTGGCCGCAGGCCATAGCCATAGCTAAGATGTAAGATGAAGAAAAAAGAAAACACCTGGATTCCGGCTTAAAAGCATTGCCGGAAAGACGTTTGTTCGGAATTTACTGGAATGACACAAACAAAAAAGCGACCTTTCGGTCGCTTTTAAATTCTAAAACTTCAAATGAAGCCTACTACCACGATAATGGCGTTACTGCCGATGAGAAGGCAAGGAAGCCGATGCTTTTCTCCTCGGAGTTGACTGGTGTCAATGAGAAGAGAAAAGTGTCGGCTGACGCCGTATTATCGAGGCCAAGTAGTCATTATCATTTATTCGTAGTCTGAAAGTGGGACGCAACTACACATAAGGTTGCGATCGCCATAGACATCATCGATACGATTAACCGTTGGCCAAAACTTATTGGCTTTAACCGCTGCCGTTGGGAACACGGCCACTTCACGACTGTACGGACGTGAATCGAACTCTGGGTCCATAATATCCGCTAGGGTGTGAGGTGCATTATGCAGCGGGTTATTGTCCACTGGCCACTCGCCTGCTTCTACCTTGGTAATTTCACCGCGAATAGAAATCATTGCTTCGATGAAACGATCTAACTCAACCTTAGACTCAGATTCAGTAGGCTCAATCATCAACGTACCCGCTACCGGGAAGCTCATGGTTGGTGAATGGAAACCATAGTCGTTTAGACGCTTAGCGATATCCATTTCGGTCACGCCTGAGGTTTCTTTTAATGGGCGTAAATCGATAATACATTCATGGGCAACACGGTCGTTACGGCCGGTGAACAACACAGGATAATGAGGCAGTAGCTTTTTCATGATGTAGTTAGCGTTTAATAGCGCTGTTTGGGTTGATTGCTTAACCCCTTTAGTGCCCAACAACTTAATGTACATCCAGCTGATTGGCAAAATGCTGGCGCTACCATAAGGTGCGGCAGATACGGCGCCGTTATGGTCGCTTTCGCGGCCTGGCTTAATCACTACGTGGCCTGCAACAAATGGCGCAAGGTGTGCTTTAACACCAATTGGGCCCATACCTGGACCACCGCCGCCGTGCGGGATAGCAAAGGTTTTGTGTAAGTTAAGGTGCGATACGTCTGCGCCGATAAAGCCTGGTGATGTTAAACCAACCTGTGCGTTCATGTTTGCGCCGTCTAGGTACACTTGACCGCCATATTGATGGACGATTTCGCATACTTCGCGGATTGATTCTTCGTACACACCGTGAGTCGATGGGTACGTGATCATGATGCATGAAAGGCTGTCGGCAAGTTCTGCTGCTTTAGTGCGTAAGTCTTCTAAATCAACGTTACCTTGCTTGTCGCACGCAGTAACCACTACCTTCATACCGGCAAGTTGTGCCGATGCTGGGTTAGTGCCGTGAGCTGATTGTGGGATTAAGCAAATGTTACGGTGCGCGTCGCCGCGAGACTCGTGGTATTTCTTAATCGCTAACAAGCCAGCGTACTCGCCTTGTGCACCAGAGTTTGGTTGAATACACACCGCATCGTAACCGGTAATTTTAACTAAAAACTCAGACAGTTCGTTAATTAACTCGGTGTAACCTTGTGCTTGGTCTAGTGGGCAGAATGGGTGCATGTTAGCAAACTCTGGCCAGCTTACTGGTAGCATTTCCACTGCGGCGTTGAGTTTCATGGTGCATGAACCTAACGAGATCATTGAGTGGTTTAAGGCTAAATCTTTGTTTTCGAGACGCTTGATATAACGCATCATCTCGGTTTCGCTTTGGTAGCGATTAAACGTTGGATGGGTTAATACCGCATCTTGACGTACTAGCGCGTCTGGAATTGACTGGCTGCCATTAGCAACGATGTCGGCATCGAGTGCTGCAACATCTAAACCGTGGCCTGCGCCTAGGATAACGTCAAATAAGTCTGCGATATCTGTACGGATAGTGGTTTCATCTAAGCTGATACCAAACACGCCGTCTGCATCTATACGTAAGTTAACTTGCGCAGCTATGGCGCGGGCATTAATGGCGGCAACGTCGGCACCTTTAACACTGATGGTGTCGAACCAAGTGGTGTTAGCTAAGGTTAAGCCTTTTGCTGTTAAGCCTGCCGCTAAAATGTCGGCTAAACGGTTAATGCGTGATGCGATGGTTTTTAAGCCTTGTGGGCCGTGGAATACCGCATAAAACGACGCCATGTTGGCTAATAAAATTTGCGCGGTACAAATGTTTGAGTTGGCTTTTTCGCGGCGAATATGTTGCTCGCGCGTTTGCATGGCCATACGTAATGCACTGTTGCCGCGGGTGTCTTTTGAGACACCAATGATACGGCCTGGCATTGAACGCTTGTGTTCGTCACGGGCAACAAAGAATGCTGCGTGTGGTCCGCCGTATCCCATTGGTACGCCAAAACGTTGCGCGCTACCAAATACGACATCTGCGCCCATGGCGCCCGGTGATTTAAGTAACATTAACGACATGATGTCGGCTGCTACTGTAACAATAACTTTGTTGTCGCGAAGCGTAGCAAATAGCTCAGTGTAATCGGTAATTTGGCCAATACGGTTGGTGTACTGGAACAAGGCACCAAATAATTCGTAATTTACCGCGTCACTTGCTGGGCCAACGACTACTTCAAAACCAAAACATTCTGCGCGGGTTTTAACGACGTCGAGTGTTTGTGGGAATACGTCGTCGGCAACAAAGAAGATGTTGGCTTTTTTAGCTTTAGATACGCGCTTGGCAAGGGCCATGGCTTCTGCCGCGGCGGTTGCTTCGTCCAGCAATGATGCTGATGCAAGGTCAAGACCGGTTAGGTCCATTGACACTTGTTGGAAATTTAAGATTGCTTCTAAACGGCCCTGGGCGATTTCTGGCTGATATGGAGTATAAGCAGTGTACCAACCTGGATTTTCGAACACGTTACGCAAAATAACATTTGGCACTTGCACGCCGTAGTAACCCATCCCGATATAGCTTTTAAAGACTTTGTTTTTGTCTGCTATGTTGCGGATATAGGCGATACCTTCGGCTTCGCCACACGAGTCACCGATGGTGAGGTCTTGTGGTAAACGGATTTTGCCAGGAACGGTTTGCGCGGTTAAGTCTTCTAACGACTCTGCACCAATGAAGTTGAGCATTTCTTGTTGCTGCTCAGCACTTGGGCCAATGTGGCGTGTTAAAAATAACTCGTGTTGTTCTAGTTGTGTCAGGGTTTGCTTGGTCATGTTAAACCTTGTTCCAAATCGACCAGTTATGGCGGTAGGGCACAGAACTGGATTAGGGTGAAAATGGGTAATACGTGAATAACCTGTTTAGGGTTTATTATGTTGCGCGCTCGTCATTGTTTTTAGCTGCACATAACAAAGAAGCTCCCGAGGGAGCTTCCTGCGTCATTGGCGCTTATTCTTGGTCAATCACTTCTTGGTAACCGTCTGCATCTAATAATGCATCAACTTCTGATTCATCAGAAGGCATAACACGGAAGAACCAACCGTCACCAAATGCGTCGCTGTTAACACGCTCTGGCGAATCTTCTAAAGATTCGTTTACGGCAATCACTTCACCAGAAATAGGTGCATAGATGTCTGATGCCGCTTTAACTGATTCAGCCACTGCGCAGTCTTCACCGGCTGTGACTGTGTCGCCAACTTCTGGCAATTCTACGAATACCATGTCGCCTAATAGCTCTTGAGCATGCTCAGTGATACCTACTGTGTAGCTACCGTCTGATTCTTTACGGATCCATTCGTGTGAAGATGCATATTTCAAGTCTGCTGGAATAGTGCTCATTATCGTTGTTCCTTAATCTGATGTTCTAATACTTAACAAATAAATTCTTTTTAGGTAAAGCACAACTCATTTTATTGAGTCGTTAGAAAGCTTGCTTACCGTTACGTACAAAACTTGGAGCGATGACTTTTACGTTAACACGCTTTTTACGCATTTCAACTTCAGCTACAGCACCAATACCATTAGGCACACGGGCCATGGCAATAGAATAGCCTAATGTTGGCGAAAACGAACCGCTAGTGATCACACCTTGATGCTCAACACCGTTTGCGTCGGTAAAAAATACTGCCATATCGTGGCGTAATACGCCCTTTTCTTCCATGACTAAGCCGACTAACTTTGAAGTGCCTGCTGCTTTAATGGCAGTAAGTGCATCACGGCCGATAAAGTCACGCTCGCTTGGCTCCCACGCAACTGTCCAGCCCATGTTAGCGGCTAATGGATTAATTGACTCGTCCATGTCTTGACCGTATAGGTTCATGCCCGCTTCTAAGCGTAATGTGTCACGCGCACCTAAACCACATGGCTTAACGCCTGCATCTAGCAGTGCTTGCCATAAGGCTTCTGCTTCGGCTTCTGGAACAATAATTTCGTAGCCTGCTTCGCCGGTGTAACCGGTTGTGGCAATAAATAAGTTGGCTGATTGCACACCAAAGAATGGCTTCATGCCTTCAACGGCAGCGTTTTGCTCAGCAGAAAATACAGTAGCTGCTTTGGCTTTAGCATTAGGACCTTGCACGGCAATCATCGCAAGCTCTGGACGTTCAGTCACAACCACATCAAATGCTGCGGCTTGTTTGTTGATCCAGGCGAGGTCTTTGTCGCGAGTAGCGGAGTTAACCACCACGCGGTAATGGGTGTCGGTTAAGTAGTAGGTAATAAGGTCGTCGATGATGCCAGCGTTTTCGTCTAGCATTCCGCCGTAAAGGGCTTTACCAGGTACGGTAAGTTTGGCGACATCGTTAGCAAGTAACTTACGTAAGAAGGCACAAGCATCGCTGCCGGTAACGTCAACTACGGTCATGTGCGACACGTCGAACATGCCTGCATCTTGACGTACTGCGTGATGTTCTTCGATTTGAGAGCCGTAGTTAATCGGCATTTCCCAACCGTGGAAATCAACCATTTTGGCTTTAGATTCTAAATGCTTGTTAAAAAGTACAGTCTTGCTAGCCATTATTATCCCTTTTTTTGGGCCTTTAATTAGGTCTTAATCTAATGTAGGTATTTGATAAAATGCGAACAAAATTATACTCCGCAGACCTAATTTGTATACAAAAAATTTTTCTAATCCGAGTCCGGTCGCATTAGTTTAGCTAATCTATTGTTGTAATTTTTTTACATAATCTTTTACAATAAAAACGCCGATTTAGCTGTGTAGACTGATATTAAACAAGTTTCTACATTAGCTATTATGAAATTGGCTCACGACAAAGTTTAGGTAATGTCATTTTGTTACCCATAGCCTGTTTGATGAACACTGTTTTCAGCCCAGCGACATTATCAACTAGGGTTAGGCCTATGTCGCGTATGGCTTTTTTAAGCGGATTGCTGCCGGCAAACAGTCTTTTAAAGCCTTCCATGGTGGCAATCATCTCCATAGCCTCTGCTTTACGCCAACGTTCAAGGGCTCGTAAGTGGCTATATTCGCCTAAATCTTTACCTTGCTCATGCAGTTCGGTAAAGGTTTCGATGATACTGGCGGCGTCTAAAAAGCCTAAGTTAACCCCTTGGCCAGCTAACGGATGAATGGTATGAGCTGCATCACCTGCCAGTACTAATCGATGGCGGGCAAAGTGGCGCGCATAGCGCATCCGTAGCGGAAATGATTGACGCTCGCTGATCACCTGGCACATGCCTAAACGGCCATCTAGCGCGGCAGTTAACGCTTTGCCAAATTCGATTTCGTCTAATGCTAACAATTGTTCGGCTTGGTCGGGCGATACCGACCAGACGATGGAACATAAATTGTCGTCATACAATGGCAACATAGCTAATGGACCACCGGGTAAAAAGGCTTGTCTGGCGGTGGCGTCGTGAGCGAGTTCGGTGCGCACAGTCGCGACAATAGCATGGTGGCCGTAGTCCCAAAATGTTAGCGGAATACTGCATTGTTGGCGCACCCAAGAGTTGGCTCCGTCGGCGGCAACCACTACGGCGGCACTGACATTGTCGCCATTGGCTAGGGTTAGCCAAGCTTCGCGCTCGCCAAAGGCTACGCGCTCAAGACGCTGGTTTTCAATATAGGTAATGTTGCTTATTTCGCTGGCACGTTTGGCAAGGGCATAACTGATGGCATCGTTTTCTATGATCGAGCCTAAATAGGCTTCGCTGATGCTGTGAGCGTCGAACTCAATTTTGCCTAGGCCGTCTTTGTCCCACACCGACATTTTTTGGTAAGGGCTAACACGGCTGTCGTCGAGGTATTGCCACGCGCCGAGGTTTTCGAGTAATTGCTGACTGGCTTTGTTAATCGCACTAACGCGTAATTTAGGCTCGCCACTGACCGCTTGGGTTGTGCCAGCATCGATCACCACCACATTAAGGTCGGCATTGGCTAAACCGATTGCGGTTGCAAGCCCAACCATACCACCGCCGACGATGGCAACATCATAAGTTTTAGTTGAAAACATGGTCAATCCTTACCTTAAAATGAGTTAACGCCAGCCCATGGCGGTTTGCACTACGGGGCGTTTTAACGGCGGTAGCCAAGACAATAAACGCAAACCGATATTGCGTCCGGCAACTAACGGCCAATATTGATTGGAAAAGCCACGCACTAAAAATTCGATGTTGTTGAGTGTGTTGTCGCGATCGGCTTGGCGAGCGGCTAAATATTGATGCACGATAGCGCTGCTGCCGAGGTCAACTTCGGTTGCGGTGTTGCTGCTAAAGGCGTGTTCAAGCACCTTGAGTAGCCCTACTACATCACGTAAACCTAGGTTAAAGCCTTGTCCGGCAATAGGGTGTAACGTTTGCGCGGCGTTACCGATAAATATACAACGATGGTAAATCGGCCTTGGCATGTACGATAACGTGAGTGGATAACTGACCCGCTGCCCCACATCGATAAAGCGGCCGACACGATGGCCAAATGCTTGTTGTAATTCCACTAAAAACTCAGCTTTATCTGCATTTTTTAATGCATCAGCTTTGGCTGGCGGTAATGCCCATACCAGTGAATATCGCGCTTGAGTGGAAGGTGTAGATGGCACTGACGTCATCGGTAACAGTGCTAATGGGCCGGTTTGGGTAAAGCGCTCATAAGCCCAGTGTTGATGCGGTTGGTCGGTAATGACATTGGCAACGACCGCCGTTTGATCAAAATTAACTTGCTCAGTAGGCTGCTGTAAATGTTGACGCACAACCGAGTTAGCGCCATCTGCGGCCACCAGCAACTGACAATGCAGCTGAGTGCCATTATCTAATGTTAATAAGTGACCGTCTGTTTGGGCTTGTAAATCAGTGACTTTGGCAGGACAAAAAACGCTGACAGATGACTTAGCCAGTTCGTCGAATAACACGTTACCCACTCGAGCTAATTCAACCACCTGCCCTAATGCATCTAAGCCTAATGGTTTAGCGTTGAGTTCGGTCATGCCAAAGTGGCCACGATCAGACACATGAATATTTTCGATCGCGGTGCCAAGATGCTGCAACTTAGGCCAAATGCCTAAACGAGTCAGTTCGAAAATAGAACCGTGCGCAATGGCGATAGAGCGGGCATCAAAACCGGGGTGATTGTTGTTGGCAACATGGGCTTCGATTAATGCAATACGCAGCGGGCGCGCTAAAGTGGCAGATGATAACGTAGCAGATAGTGTGGCAGATAACTTAGCTAACCCTAGGGCTAACGTGGCACCTGCCATGGCGCCACCCACTATGGCAATATCAACGACGAGTGGCTCGGTAGAAGTGTGTGCTGTGGTCATACGCTGCGTTGCTGCCTATACCAAAATGTTAGTGAAAAGTAGAATGCTCATCGGTGTCATTCAAAGGCATGTCTAAGCCAAACTCTGAATAACATAAAATAGCTGACATTCTGACAAACTCTTGCAGTTCTTCGTAGGCAACTTCTGATTCTTCGTCATCACCGACATCAAATTCTACTTGAGCGATATCGGCAAGGTCTTTAATTACCTCACGCACATCGGTTGACGCTTTGTTTAGCTCTGGTTGAATAATGGCAATGCCCGTTAAAAAACTTTGGGTCCATAAGGCTAACGCTTCAACGCGATCGCTCAGCGGCGCTTCTTCTTCTGGTAATAAAAGAGTAAAGCCAAATTCGAAATCGACTAAGCGGGTCACGGTGTCTTGATACAAATCGCTGATCAGCTGTTGTAAGTTTGGTTCTAGCGGTTGACCGTCGTTCATTAACTCAACTAACGGCTTGAGCCAGGCTAAATTTTCTTGCTTTACACCACCACAAATAATCCCAACAAGCGCCCCGTGCACTTCTACTGGATGCTGGCCGACTTCAGCGTAATCTAAGGCCTGTTTTAGTTTTTCGATACATAATGAAGGTGGGATTGCCATGGTAAATTCCTAAAAGCGCTATATCTGCTTCAATGCTAGCAGAGTTACTATGATGCTCCAAATGCTAGTGTGTATTGTGCCCAAATAATGCCTAGACTGAAGCGGATTTGTTCACACAAACAGCAAATAGTTAAAAAGGGATGCTGTTGCCTTGCTCTTTTAAATTCAGCCCTATATAGTTCGCGAACTGACTAAGGATCTGAGGCAACATTATGAGTAACAGTGCTGTTGACATTACCCTATTAGGGCGCACCTACTCTATCGCATGTCCAAAAGGACGCGAAGATGCATTGCGGACTGTTGCCAGAGAAGTTGAAAACCAACTGACAACCTTAAAGTCGCGTACTAATAATTTAAGCCGTGAAGAGTTAGCCATTATGGCGGCGCTGAACATTGGCAATGAATTGTATGAAGAAAAACAAAAAAACAAACAATATATGGCGCAAATGGATGAGCGTATTTCTTTGTTACAGTCAACGTTGGAAACATCGTTGGTTGAACGAAGCCGCTAGGAAGGCTAAACTAAGATTTCAGAACTAAGCATTGCTTAATTCTACCCTGTTTTGCTCCCTGGGATATTTGCTCGTTGGTTAAGTCCCTGTGCCGATAATTACAAACCCAGGGTGAATGCTTTCGTTAACATTGTGCATGCTCGGATTATACCGAGAAGCCTTAGGAGATGAACATTTACCCGCCTTGAACCTACGGTTCAAGGGCTGCGCCGGCAGCGGTATTTTGGGGAGCATTCTAATTTTATGATGAACACTCTTTAAGAAGTGTTCATCATACCTCTGCAATATTCTATTATTTGTTACCTTGATTTAGCCATAAACATTTATGCCTGCTCATATATCAGTCTCATTGATATAAAAGATAACAACCATTTGCTGCGTTAATGTGCCTTAAATTGAAAAATCTGAATGGTGCTGGACTGAATCTGAAACTAATCAGGTTTTGATAAGACATCCTCGTTCACATTTTGATGTTTGAATTAAGTTTACTTTAATCCATAAGGTTGTTTTACCGGGTTCATTAATGTATAAAACATTAAATATTAATAACTTGTAAATATGGATTATGACAAGTCGTGTCGTCGCCCCCTATTTTTACAGCATCATTATGGCTGTACTACTGCTGACTTTAGCAGGCTGTAAATCCACCCCAACGCCTTCACCTAAGCCTGTTAATATTGTTCCCACTGAGTTATCTCATTTACCAACTGATGCTGCTACCCAAGGCTTGAATATTATTGATACTCAGCTGAGCCTGGGCGACCGTAATTTATATCTCGCCAATAATGGCAATATCAAAATGCTGTCTACTGCCGAATGTCGATTAGACATATCAGCTCATCGGGGCGATTTTCGGCAGCCAGAAAGCAGTGCCAATGCCATTGCAGCGGCGTTAAATGATAATTTTAACAGTGTTGAAATTGACGTAATGCTACTCAAAGATGGTACTTGGGTTAATCATCACGATAGTCAGACCGGTCGCGCGACGGTGTATTACACCGGTGAACGCTTCAAACTAAACCGTATGAACTTTCAAGAGTTTGCTAATCTCAAACTGCGAGACAAGCAAAGTAACCATTTACTGGATCAACGCCCTATTGCTGCTGTTGAAGCCTTTAAAACCTTTGCTGTATATCGCAATCACAATCAACAACTGAATGTAGAAATTAAGTCTGACACCAACGGCCAAAAACTCGTTGAACTCGATAATATGCTCAGAAAATATATTGGTTTAGGTGGTTTTTATTATTCAGCCGCAGACCAAGACACACTCTATAAACTGCGAGGTATTAACCCTTCAGTTTATTTAGGCTTTATTCAAGGTGGACACCCGACTAGCATTGAAAAATTAACGGCTGATTTGCGTAAAGGCGTAAAAAACGATACTTATTATTTAGATAATAAAAATAAGCTTGAGCTAGTGGGTCGATACGGAACTAAGCGTTATCGTTCACGTTATAAAGATTATACGGCAAAATCCTCACTTTCTGAATTACAGAGAAAACTGGGTAAAAACTCTGGGCTCCACCTAGATATCCGTAGCTTTATGCAACATGCCAACGTTAAATATCATGCACATCAACTCGGAATGAAAGTGTATACCTATTCGCTCAATGGTAGCGAGTATCATCAATCACAGCTCATCACATTAACCACAGATCAACTTCCTGATGGCGCTATTGTCGATGCGACACCTTACAAAATTTGCCAACGTCTATTCAATGCTGCTTTGCCAGTTAAACGTTATCAGCCATTGAGCCATCTTGGTCGCTATATTGCGTCTTTACCGCAAGATGCTGACTTTGATCGTTTTGCCGAAATGCGTGGCTATCAAAACGAAGGTTACTATCTATCATTAGACTCTGGCCTTGCTGCCATCAACGCGACTCCCGTTAAAGTAATGCCAAACACTATTCCTACTCCGTTGTTAGAACATGGTTTTCCTACTATCACTGATGAAAAAATTGATAACAATACAGGTGATACAATCATTTTAAGGTTGCCTGCACGCCAAGCTAAATAGCGATTAAATAACGACATAAAGATAAAAAGACGATGGTTGATAAAGATTAATATGACTGAAAATAACAAAAGTCCATTTGCAACAAATCTGCTTAACAGCGCTCCTACACAAAAAAAAATGCAATCCGCGGTAAAAGAGCTGGAAAAAGTACAAAAAAGTCAGCAATCAACCGCTAAAAAAGTAGAAAAGCAGCAAGCAGTTGAAGCCCAAATAAATAAAACGGGCCAACCCTTCTGGTGGATGTTGTTGATGTTCATTTGCTCAGTAGTGTATTTGTTCCCTGAAGCGGTATTTAATGCAGCGTTGACCGATGTTGCTGGAGGACGAAACTCCAGCATAGAAGACTTACGAACAGTAGAGCTATTTGGCCGAACAATCAGTGGAATAGGCGTTACGTTACTGTTAGCTGATTTATTATTAAAGGGTAAAAGAGTCGCTAACGTTACGCGCGCTTTAGGTTACTTTGCACTCATTGCGGTACTTGTGTGGCCAACGGTATTTTTTGGACAAAAATGGTTAGTCGATCATTTTATTATTGACGCTTCAACGCCTGAAGAACGCCAGCAAGCTTATTTATCGCAGTTACTCCGTAGTGCGTTAATTGAAAACTCAATCACATTCGAAGGTATTGAGTATGATCCCAATAAAGAACACAGTGCTATCGAAAAAACCTTTTTATCGGTATTTGGTGGATTAGTTTACGCTGACGACAAATTAGTCGACGATTTAAAGGACAAAAAGCGTTTGATAATGGAAAAGTTTGTTCGCGATCGAGCCATGTCTCGGTTTGACGAACACTATGGCCATTATGATAATTTCCGCCAAACACTGCGCAATAAATACACTGAGTATGCCTCGGGTTCAAATCAATATAACCAAGCCTTAGCCAGTGTACAAACTCGGTCGGATTCATACTGGTTAGACACCCAAAATCAAGTTAAGCAAGGGTGGGAACAATACCAAAAAGGCACCAAAGCTTATGAAGCTAGGGTGGAATCGCGAGCTCAAAAAATGGCTCCAAAACTATATGACTATTTTGAACGTCGTAATAAATGCGCAGAAAAGAAAAGTGGTAGTAGTAAGGATAGATGTTTTGAGCGATTACAAAAAGGCTATGACAAAGAAATAGCCAAGTACGGTATTCCTTATATTCCTCCAGATGATTGGTTAATTCGCGAAGAGATCTCAACCTCAGAAAACGTCGGCAATTCTATTATTTCAGGCATTATGAGCTTAGGCTTATTCACGGCGATGCAGGCTGCAGATGCTATCACTGGTGGCGATGCTGGCTTTAAAGATCATCGAATGGTGTACACCAACGATGTAAATCATTATAAAAAAGTATTGATGATAAAAATGGCACCTGATTTTGTTAAGGAGTCGGGGGGCTACCCATTAGGGATTAACTCAATCCATCAATTTAGAGTGCATGAACTTACCAGTATAAAAGTTAATAAGAAGCTAAAGCAAAAAGGCTTAACCTTATCCCCTTCTTGGTCAATCACCGATCGCAACAGCTTTGATATTGCGGTGGCTAAAAAAGTACGTCAACAAGCCGATGCTGAGTGGCGCTCAAAAATGAAAGCTAAGGGTAGCGATATGCCACCTAATTTGAGCTGGCAAACCTTTCAGCAGCAAAGCGATATTCAACAGCGTATAAAACAAGAAATGAAAGAGTTGTACGTTAATCCTACGCTAGCCGATTGGAATAATCGCGAGTTTAAGCAACATATTATTGAGCCCAATATAAAACGTAAAACCACTGAATACCTCAATGTGCTCGACGCTCAACTAGTTGAGTTTGCCGATGGTGGTGCGTTTGAATCAACAGGTAAATCGGCATTACGTTCAACTATTATTCCGCCAATTTCTATGGCGATTAGCTTAGCATTAGTGTTACTTACCGTATTAAAGCTACCGATGAAAGCGGTCGAACTAGTACAAGCTAAACGTGCGTCCTCTGCGCCAAGAGTTAAGCCTAATCGCTTGATAAAACCGGTGATATCAACGGTGTTATTAGCGTCAATATTTGTGGTTCCGTTATCGATGGGCGGCAACCAATACACTATGCCAGGCTCATCACTGCATTACTTTTTTGATCAAATGGAAAAGAACGATTCTGCCACGGTGTCATATACGCTTAAATGGTTACTTGTGACCTTGCCGATTGTACAACCTGTCGGCTCTTCAATAGACCAGCGCTTACTAATTACCCAAGGCTTTAATGCCATTAGCGACCCCATTAATCGCTTTGATTTAGCGGTAATGCCAGCACATAAGGCCACTCAACCGGCTAAATCATCACCTACCAATACCGCCCTATTACCCTTAACGATTAAGAGTAATATCGCAAATGCCAACGTGTCTGTGATGAATATTAAGCCCAAATATCAAGCCGGCATGATGCTACCTGCTGGCAATTACGACATTAAAGTCTCTGCTTCAGGACAAGAGCCCATTAGACAATGGATATATTTGCAAGTTGACCAAACGAGTTTCGACATTAATTTTTAATGAGCTGATGCTGTTCACTGGTGACAGAAACAGCAAAATGAATCACGCATTGTTTATAGGAAGTATTACGTGAGTAAATTAGAACAATTCCAACGATTTATCCGCAGCAACGGTAAAGATCTAACTGGTGTAGACGTACCAGTAATATTAAGCAACGAACAAACAAAACTGCCTCAACTTAAGTTTACTTTTGGGTGGACGATTGAAGTTGGGGTGAGTCAACACGAACATGGCGCCTATTGTCCGAATGGCATTAAATCTGGTAGTGCATCGAATGCGAGGGATTACGCCCACGACAAAGCAAAAGAGTATGCTAGCGGACAAAACTCGTTATTTAACGATCGCTTTTTAAACATTCTTGGGCCTGATATTTCTAGCAATTTTTTGATACGAAATAGAGACTTAAAATCTGCACCAGAAACCTATGTAGGCAGCAAAGTGTGTTACAACTGCAGTGGTTCGGGGTCACAAAGCTGTTCTAATTGCCATGGCTCTGGCAAGAATTCTTGTACCGGTTGTAGTGGCAGCGGC
The DNA here is from genome assembly GCF_040310165.1 of Shewanella sp. AC91-MNA-CIBAN-0169. Classification (NCBI taxonomy): domain Bacteria; kingdom Pseudomonadati; phylum Pseudomonadota; class Gammaproteobacteria; order Alteromonadales; family Shewanellaceae; genus Shewanella; species Shewanella sp. AC91-MNA-CIBAN-0169. The sequence goes on along the minus strand of NZ_JBEOPM010000001.1, from coordinate 127,609 downwards.
CGCATTAGTGTGTCGCGTTACGACAGCCATAATAATCGCACGGTTTACACGACAGAATCATGCACATCCTGCTGGGGAAGTGGTAAAAAAACCTGTAATACCTGCAGCGGCTCAGGTTCTGTAACCTGTAATACTTGTAATGGTGGTGGTTATCTCTATTACAGTTACACCATTGATGGTGATGCCAAACGTAGCACTAAATGGGCTTATAATAGTAACGACTATCACGAGTGGACCTCTGAATTCGTTAAAAATAATGGTTTAGACTTAGTTTATCATTTGACCGAGATAACTGAAGTTGACGTTGAGGGTACCCTTGATGGTTGTACTTTTATTTATGCTTTTACCGCTAAACTGCCGACGTTACAATTTACCGCGACGGTAGATAAAGTCGATACAACAATGTGTTTTGCAGGTAAGAATGACACTACCCATAATGCCGGTGGTGTTTACGATCCTGCAGTATGGTTTGTGGCGCAGAAATTGACAGGCAATGACCAAGAAACCGACAAAGATGTATTAGCAACACCTGCCATAAAAGACATTATTGAAGCGAACACCACCAATACTCAAATTGCGTTATTAACAGAAAATTGGGTATCAAATGAGATTAACGATGCTGTTATCTCTAACTATCAACACTTAGTCACTACGTTAAAAAAGCAGAGCGTTAAGGGCATTGCCCCAAACATGTTTTTAAGCTTAGTGAAGTACACTTATTTGTTCTTCACGTTAGGGATGTTGATCGCGCTGTTATTTCCTTTATTTGCCGCTGAAACGGGTCACCGCATGAGTGTGACACAAGTGCCAGAATGGATAATGGCATTATTGATGATGAAATTTGGTTTATTTGGACTCCCCGCTTATGTGAATTATGCGTTTGTCTTTGGACTGCTGTGGTTAAGCTATAAGAGCGTAAAGAAGTGGTATTGGAAAAATATCGGTAAAACCAAAATCTGGTTATTGGCGATTAGCATCACACTATTATTACCACACATCGGCCTTTCATCTTATTACAATACGTTAGAGCTACTTAGACACTCACCCACCATCGCTAGCACCTTAGTGAGTGGCTCGCTATTAGTCGGTGTTTACTTACTTATTTTTGGGGTGAAAAAACCTAAAAGATGGTACGGCAAACTGTTTGGTTTATTGGCTGGGCTGGGTATTTACTGCGCCATTCAATATGGGCTTTACGTGATAAATCCAACGTATGGTTTTGTGGTAGATCATACTCATTATGCCCGTGAGGTGACGAAGCTATTAACATCGGCCTTGGATTTTATGAAGCACAATGTCTTTGAGTGGGGCTTGTTATCAATTAGCTTTACTTACTTTTTAACCCGTAGACGTTTTTGGTTAAAAGCAAAAACAATGGTGGCGGATTACGATAGCCCAGTGCTACTAAAATCAATGAATATGGATAAATAGTGTTACGTATTTAGGTTCGATATGCAGAGCAGAGGCTAAATTTTGTAGCAACATTAGCAGAAGATTAACCTGTGCTTTCATATCGACTCAGAAAGCGATAATCTACTTTCATACTGTGTTTTGGTGTTTTTAATTTGTAAGTGATGGAGTACTCCTAATATATGAGTATCACGCGTTTTATGGCTAACAAGGACAATCGTCCTGTTACGTCAACCTCTTCGGCACGCATCAGCTATTTTGCCACGCCAACCGAACTCGAAGACCCCGTATTTGAAAGTGTCGACATGAGTCGCGATAATATTCGTCGCCATGTAAGACAAGAACGTAATAGCCTCAGCGCTGAAGAACAAAATCAATTAGCCTTAATTGCCAGCCGTCATATGTTAGCTGAAATTCAGGCACAGTCGGCTCAGCATGTTGCCTTGTATGTCACTCACGATGGTGAACTTGCTACTCAAAAACTGATTGAAGCGTTATGGGATGTCGACATTAATCTCTATTTGCCGCGTATTCATCCGTTTAGTAAGGGCAATTTGTTATTTGTGCGTTACGATCGCGACTCGGTGATGGTTAACAACCAATATGGTATTAGCGAGCCACAGCTTAATGTGCAGCATGTCATTACCGTTGATAAGCTCGATATGATCATCACTCCGCTAGTTGCCTTTGATGAACACGGAAATCGCATGGGCATGGGCGGCGGATATTATGACCGCACCTTGGCACAAGTGGTCGATAACAAGCCGTTAGCCGTAGGCTTTGCCCACGACTGTCAGCAAGTCAGCCAAGTGCCTACTGATTTTTGGGATATTCCTTTACCCGTGATTATTACCCCAACGAGAAGATTGACTATTTAAAATAGCTTAATACTATTAAGGTCGTGGCGCTTCGCCCACACCAGACCAAGAAGGGGAAAACGGCTTCCCCCTCTTGGATCACCCCGGCAGCTCCGGCAAAGTGTTCGTCCTCATAGCATAATGAAAATCACCTAACGACTCAGATGGTACATCTGATGTGAATGGACTGACGAATGTCGTGATGACATGGATGTCAAAAAACGACCATGTACCCCCGAGCCTGTTACATATCTGCAAGACAGGAGTCTACATGCCTTGAAACACAGGGATGTGTGATAAAGGCCATGATGTCACTACGGCATTTTCATCACGCTATTTCGGACACTTTGGACGGAGACACCTTGATACTGCTGATTCCTCTTACATACCAACTAGACTTTGTAGAAGGTAAAAATCAAACATAACAGAATGGAAAAAGCCCCATCAATAAACGCTATTGATGGGGCTTTTTAGTTAACTGATTAGACTAAAAATGGACTTACACAATTGCTTTCTCTAATGCTTGGCTGACATCGGCAATGATGTCGTCGATGTGCTCAATTCCCACAGAAATACGCACTAAATCTTCTGATACACCGGCTTTGGCTAATTCGGCACTGTCTAACTGGCGATGGGTGGTACTGGCGGGATGACAAGCTAACGATTTAGCGTCACCAATATTGACCAAACGTAGCACCATTTGCAGCGCATCAATAAACTTACCACCAGCTACTTTACCCGCTTCTGCGTTAGCAGCTTTAATGCCAAAACTAATAATACCAGAGGCTTTACCACCAGTGATTTTTTGACAAGTTGCATGGTGTGGGCTGTCTGGTAGTGCTGCGTAATTAACCCAGCTAATACTAGGGTGTTGCTGGAGATATTCGGCTAGCGTAAGCGCATTACTGCAGTGACGTTCCATGCGTAAACTTAAGGTTTCTAAGCCTTGTAGTAATAAGAATGAACTGTGCGGTGATAACGCAGCACCAGTATTACGCAGTGGTACTACTCGGCAACGGCCAATATAAGCGGCGGGTCCAAAGGCGTCGGTATACACCACGCCGTGATAAGACGGATCAGGTTCGTTAAGTATCGCAAAACGTTTTTTGTTGGCAACCCAGTCAAATTTACCCGAGTCAATAATCACCCCGCCAATGGTTGTGCCGTGGCCGCCAATGTATTTAGTGAGCGAATGGATAACAATGTCGGCACCATGATCAAATGCGCGGCACAATACTGGCGTCGCTACGGTGTTATCGACAATTAATGGTACCCCATGTTTGTGAGCAATATCAGCCAAACGCTGTAAGTCGACAATATTACCGGCCGGGTTACCAATTGATTCGCAAAACAAGGCTTTGGTGTTGTCGTCAATTAACGCGTCGAGGCCATCAAAGTCATCAAACGCCGCCATACGGACTTCAACGCCCTGGCGTGGCAGTGTATGGGCAAATAAGTTATACGTGCCGCCGTACAACTGGCTAGTGCTGACAATGTTGTCGCCCACTTGTGTTAACGCTTGGATAGCATAAGTAATGGCGGCCATGCCTGATGCCACTGCAAGCGCACCGATGCCGCCTTCAATGGCGGCTAAGCGTTGCTCTAACACACTAGTAGTAGGATTCATTATGCGGGTGTATATATTGCCAGCCACTTTTAAATCGAACAGGTCGGCACCGTGCTGGGTATCATCGAAGGTATATGAGGTGGTTTGGTATATCGGCACCGCGGCGGCTTTGGTGGTAGCTTCAGACTCGTAGCCATAATGTAGCGCCAATGATTCCAGCTTCATGTTTTCTGCAGACATAGTGACTTCCTTTCGATAATAGCGAGTGTGGATACTGATTAATATCCACACTACCAATTAGCCATCTAGAAGTCTATAACAAATTAACGTCAACATTGCCCCGCACATTAGCACTTGGCGTTTTATGGATTATTTTAAATGCCTGCCGCCATCAACAGCATAGCTGCGGCCGGTAACATAATGGCTGGCCTGCAAATAATCGACTAAGGAAATGATTTCTGCATTTCCGGCTTCTTTAGGCAATATGGCTTTAGCCAATGCTTTGACTTTATAGGCATCATCGTCATCTTGGTTAAATAAAATCATCGCGGGAGCAATGGCGTTTACTTTAACATGCGGTGCTAACAAGCTAGCAAATGACAGTGTCATGTTATGCAGTGCTGCTTTACTGGCGGCATAGGCGATGTGCTTTTTACTGCCCTTTTCGGCGACGTAATCTGTCATGTGAATAATGTTGCTGGCACCTATGCTGTCGTCATTGGTTTTAGCTGCGCTAATCAGTAATGGCGCTAAGGCAAGATTGATTTGATACGGCGCTGATACGTGAATTTGCATCATTCGCGTCATAGTGTCTGCCGGGCTTAAGCCGTTGTTGTCGGGTAACCAGTCTGACGCATTATGAATAATGGTATCGAGGCGATCATGATGCTCATTGATGTGAGTAATTAATCCATCAATAGATGCCGCATCGGTTAAGTCGCATGAATGTAAACTCGCACCCAACTTACCGAGCTGTTCAATGCTGTCATAATGAGTACGATAAGTGCCAATGACATGATGACCTTGTGCCAAATAATATTTGGCCAGTGCATAACCTATGCGTTTACCTACGCCAGTGATCAGTATTGTACGTTCCATAATGCTCTCTTAATTTTAGCTCTGATACATTGAGCCTTTATCATAATTAAATTAGATGGTTATCTAAGAATAAACCATCCTAGCGCGTAATAATGACTATCGATAGTGTAATGGGTGATAAAAAAATGACTTCATTATGTGAAGTCATTTTTAAAAGGCATGCTGTGGCGCAAGCGATTCCGAGTTCAGGCTGGTTATGTCTAAACATTATGCTAGCTGGTTATGTCTAAACGTTATGCTAGCTGGTTATATGTCTAAACATTACGCTAAAAGCTATGCTAGAAACTCTGCTCGGCTAGCGGGATTGGCCTTAAAGCAACCACCAAGTGCTGTGGTTTGCGTGCTTGATGAGGTATCCATAATGCCGCGAGATTTTACGCAGTAATGGGTGGCGTTAATGCTCACAGCGACATCATCGGTCGCCAATAACGTTTGCAGCGCCACTAGTATCTGCTGAGTTAAGCGCTCTTGTACTTGTGGGCGCTGGGCAAAAAATCGCACGATACGGTTAATTTTCGATAAGCCGATAATGTTATCTTTAGGAATGTAAGCCACTTTTGCGAAACCATCGATGGTAATAAAGTGATGTTCGCAAGTACTCACCACACTGATATTGCTAATTTTTACCATTTCTTCTACACCCATCTTATTATCGATTTGAGTGATTTTTGGGAAATTAGCATAATCGAGGCCCGAGAAAATCTCATTAACGTACATCTTGGCAATGCGGTGCGGTGTTTCAGCTAAGCTGTCGTCGGTTAAATCCAGCCCTAAGGTTGACACAACTTCGGTCATTAAGCCTTTAATACGCTGATATTTTTGCTCGCTGGTCATATCATTTGGCACTAATGGCGTTTCAAGGCCATGAGCAACCAATGCTTGTTGTACTTTTAATGCTTCTGCAGACAACTCTGCGCGCGTTATGTCATTAATGGTCGTCATAATAACATCCTTAAATAGTGGTTAGGCTTGATACTCTAAAGATAACGATACTGAATCGGCGAAGCGCAGTGCATGGGGCTTATCAATAGTGACTCTGGCCAGGGTAACAGTTGGGTGCTCCCGACAAATATCTAATACGTCGGCAACCAATTTTTCCAGTAATAAAAAACGGCCTTCTTCTACATGCTGGATCACTTTTTTGGTGATCACTTTGTAGTTTAGCGCATCAGCAACGTCGTCGGTTTGAAACGATCGATCGGCTGGATAATGGATCTCGATATTGATCACCACGTCTTGCTGCTTTTCGCGTTCGTCTTGGTTAAATCCAATAAACGTACGTAAGCGTAAATTGGTGACCTTAATAATGGCTTGGCTTAATGGCATTATTGAGCCCTTGTGAATTGTTTTGGATATATACGCCGAAGTGAAATAGAAAGATCATAAACCTCGGTAATTTGTGTGTAATCTCGATCATGGAAACAAATGTAATCTGGCTTGATGTTTGAGGCGTACAATAGTCAGTATAGGTGTTCAAGCAAGCAATAACATAAATGAGGTAAATGATGGAACTGACTATTTTTTACGATGGCACTTGCCCGCTGTGCCTCAATGAAATGAAGCAATTAAAGCGATATGACCGTTTAAACCGCATCGGCCTTGAAGACATTAACGCCGATGATATTAATCTGCGTTTCCCTGATTTAGATGTATTAAAAGCCAATACCGTGCTTCATGGGTTACAAGCTGATGGCAGCTGGCTATATGGTTTAGATGTAACAGCCAAAGCATGGGGCTTAACTGGTAAGCATGGTTGGATAAAATTATTACGGTTACCGCTGATTAAACCTGTTGCTGACCTTGCGTATTTGGCCTTCGCCCGTAATCGCTACCGTATATCTTATTTGCTTACAGGTCAAAAACGCTGTGATAACGGTAACTGTAAAATAAAGTAAAGTAAGGGTAAACAGCATGAGCGATTCAACGACAACAGAAACCATTATTGTGATTGGCGCTTCATCGCTTATAGCACAAGCTTTTATTAGCCAAGCCATCGCGAAAAAAGAGCCAGATTTAGCGTTAACCATTATCTCCGTGAGCCGTCAATCTTCACTGACACTGCCTGTAATGACACTGCCTGCCCTGGCCAATAATGTCACTCACCATCATGTTAGCTGCGATTATCAACAAGCCTCAATTTCTCGTTGTATTGCAGACATGTCATCGATGGTTGGCACCATTAAAAAAATCATCATCTGTAATGGTATTTTGCACTCTAAAACGACTAATGAACGCACAGATAATGAAACCACAGACAAAACTCATTTAATGCCTGAAAAACGCATTGAAGACATTAACAGTGATGCCTTACAGCAACTGTTTTACGCTAACAGTATTGTGCCGATGTTGTGGTTAAGCGCCTTAACCGAGTTACTGCTACAGCAACCTCATAAGATAGACAGCCCAAAGTGTGTGATCAGTTTATTGAGTGCCCGAGTTGGCAGTATTTCAGATAACCGTTTAGGCGGCTGGTATGGCTATCGCGCTTCAAAAGCCGCGTTAAACATGCTAATCAAAACCACTGCGGTTGAATATGCCAGACGCCTTAAACGAGTCAAACTCATCGCGTTTCATCCTGGCACTACTGACACACCATTATCAAAACCTTTTCAGGCTAATGTGCCTGCAGGCAAGCTTTTTACCCCAGAATTTGTTGCCAGCCAGCTGTTTAACATCATGGCCGATATTGAGCCCAACGGCCAAGCCAGTTACTTAGATTGGCAAGGCAAAGAGATTAGTTGGTGATGTTCCCGCCTATCCACTAAGAATTTTTTGACCAAGAACTCAATAATCAAAAAATGTAGACCCTGTTGATGACCCTGTCGATGTTGTTTAATAAACCATCGACTCCCCTTCAATGTATCGACAACTATTTCCCTGTTCTTATGGTACTAAGGTGCCAATTAAATAGTGCTGTAATTGCTTTATTCTGAAAGTACTAAATCAGATGTTAGTGAGAATATGCACTAGACATGATCTCGCAATGAAACATGACACATAGGTTGATGGCATACCTTGTCATTGCCGCTATTGAATTAAGGGAACCGATACTATGTCGACGTTACAAACTGGACTCAAAGGGAAAGTGGCACTTATTACCGGCTCAACTAGCGGCATTGGCCTGGCGACAGCGCATGTACTTGCCGAACAAGGTTGTCATATCGTATTGCATGGCTTAATGGCGCAAGATGAAGGGCAGACTTTAGCAGCTGAGTTTGCAACCCAATACCAAATAAAGACCTTTTTCAGCAATGCAGACTTGAGAGACGCTAACTGCATACATGCGTTTATGGACAGTGCGATGAGTGCATTAGGCAGTATTGATATTTTGGTTAACAATGCTGGGATTCAGCACACCCAGGATGTAGCGAACTTTCCGGTCGAAAAGTGGAATGACATCATTGCGATTAACTTGTCTTCCGCTTTCCATACGATTCAACAAGTCGTGCCTGCAATGGCTGAAAAAAAGTGGGGACGAATTATCAATATTGCCTCAGTACATGGCTTAGTCGCCTCGGCCAATAAGGTAGCCTATTGTGCAGCAAAACATGGAATTATTGGCTTAACCAAGGTGGTCGCGATTGAATGCGCTGAACAAGGAATTACCGTCAACGCAATTTGCCCTGGATGGGTGGATACGCCGCTTATCGGCAAACAAATTGACAGCATAGCAAGCGATAAAAATTTGAGTTATGAAGACGCTAAATATCAACTCGTGACAGCCAAGCAGCCGTTACCAGAAATGCTGGCACCGAGACAAATCGGTGAGTTTGTTTTATTTCTTTGTGGCGGTGCCGCAAGAGGCATTACCGGTGCAGCTTTGCCAATGGATGGTGCGTGGACAGCGCAATAAGCTTGGAGTTATTGTTCTATAAAATGGTAGCGTTATATTCAATGTTAGCCCTTATTCACATCGATAAGGGCTTTTTAATGCCTAACAGGCAAGGCTTCAATTAATGATGACAAACTAGGCCATGAATTTAGCAATGTGTTGATAGGTTGCCATGCATTCATCTTTCACTACATCGTGCAGCAACATATAGGCGTGGATCATGCCGTCGAACGAATGATGTTCAACATCAACACCAGTAGCAGTTAAGGCCTTCGCATAGGCTATGCCTTCATCCCGAAGCGGATCGCAGCCTGCAGTAAAAATAAGGGTTTTAGGCAATTTAACAGACATAGCCCCAAACAAAGGTGAAGCCTGTTTAATGACATCTACATCGGTAGATTGAAAGTACTGCTCGAAATACCACTTTATACGAGTGGTTTCGAGTAAGAATCCAGTGCCATTACTGTCTAATGATGGGCTGTTTAAGGTGTAATCGACACTCGGGTAAATAAGAATTTGTTGGTCGATGTTAATCCGCTTATCGGTCAAACTTTTCATGCTTAAACTGGTGCAAATGGCGCCACCAGCACTGTCACCAATAATAGTGACATTGTGTTGATGGTTAACATCACCCAGTAACTCAGCGTAACGTATTAATACCTGTTCGCAGTCATCAATCCCTGCAGGATATGGATATTCAGGCGCGAGCCGGTATTCGACAGATATCACTACACACTGCGCTACGCAAGCAAGGTGACGACAAATAGGATCGTAAAGCACCACACTGCCACACATGTGCCCACCACCATGAAAATGCAATAACACTGGCAAAGGTTCATCTGGCGCAGGGCTATAAATCCTGACGGGAATAGTACGGTCGGGTAACGTTAGCATTTTATCTGCAATGTAGCTCATCGCTGGCGAATCACTCATTAGTGCGCCGAGTTTATCTAGATTTTGGCGCAAAATTGTCGGTGTAAATTGGACATTATTCTGTTTAGCCAAGGCGATATTGCTGTTGGCTAACGCCAGAAAATCAGTGAGTTTGGGGGAAACGGTTCCTCGCATTAGGTTAACTCCTTTGGTTTTCCTGTTTCAGGTAGAAAATAGCTGCCAACAAACACTGTGCCGCTGAGTATCGTGATCATCACAAATGAACTGACATAACTGCCATTGTTTAAATCAACCAATTTACCAAACACCCACAACACAATAGTCGAAACCAGATAGCTGATTGACCAAAACAGGCTAAACACCACAGTGATTTTTTGCCCCGTCATGTCAGGGAGTTCGTGAGGAATAGACACTAATGCAGTCACAGGGAAAAAGATAAAAAAGCCCAATATGATAGCGCATGTTATTTGCAGCCAAGGCTCTGTGCTAAAAGATAAGCCTAAAACGGTAATAAAAATAATCAAACCACTTAAGCGAAGAATAGGAAGACGTAACGGATTTTTGCGGCTATACAACATTCCCGCAATTGTGCCGACAATACCAAAACCAATCACCCATTTGCTTTGGCTTATGCCCGCTTGAGGATAGAAAGTGAATAGACAAATATAAAACGAAAGCAGCCCAGAATAAGTAAAAGCATAAGCCCAATTAAATGTATCTTTTAAGCCCTCAAGATAACCGTAAATGGCAGGCTCTACCCCAGAGGCATTATTTGCAGATTGTGGAGCATCAAACTTAACCAGTAACCACACAATTGCCAGTATCAAGCTCGCGCCTGAAAACAACACTAAGCTATTTTGCCAGCTACCGGTGAGGGTGTTAATACTAGTCATGCCCCATAAAATAATCGCTGTGCCTACGTTAAATGCTACCGCATTCAAACCATTAACTACCGGACGGTCTTCAGGTGCAAACCACAGCATCACAATAGGGTTAAAGTACACAATCATAAAGGCTCCGCCCAAGCCCATTAAAAATCGGCTCACCAGCAGTAACTCATAACTCGTCGCTAAAGGCGTTACTATCCCGACAACAATTAATAACGCGGCTAACAAAAAGGCGTACTTTATTCCAAACTTTACCGCCACATATGCAGCACTAAACGTACCGACTATTTTAGCGAGCGTGACTGCACCACTGATAAAACTTGCCGACGCTAAACTCTCAATGTGCATCGATGCCATAATGTTGTTCATGCTGGCAGTGCCGCCAACCCATGCCATGGCAAAAAGCACATAACTCGTAAAGACTAAACCTTCGACCAAATATCTATGGGTTATTTTCATAGGCGTTATCGGAACCTTAAATGACACTAATGGAGTTAAATCATGTTATCTGATGGGTATGGATAAATAAGTACTACCTTAGTGCACCGCATCGTTAAAAATCTTTATCAAACAGGGCGTCTAGTGTAGTTTCGCAAGGATAAACAATAAAAATAATTGGGGAATAACTTGCAGGCTTGGTTATCTATTGATACTTGGTTAATTAGTTCAATTTCGATTGCTTATCTTGCAATGCTGTTTGTGGTTGCACAGTGGGGGCAAAATCGTTCCATAAAAAAATTAACCCAAAAGCCGTGGGTCTATAGCCTGTCGTTAGGGGTATGCTGCACATCATGGGCGTTTTATGGCACCGTTGGACAAGCAGCAACAACTGGCGCATGGCTGGCCCCCATTTATATTGGTTCGATCATTTGTTTGGTGCTTGCTTGGCCTATGCTAATGCGCACGCTGCAAATAATTAAAAGCCAAAACTTGACCTCTATTGCCGACTTTATTGCGTGCCGTTTTGACCGTTCGCCTAAAATTGCTGCCAGCGTTGCCATCGTGTCACTACTTGGCACCATTCCTTATATCGCATTGCAGCTAAGAGCGATTAGTACCAGCTTTGATTTACTAACCGGTACGTTTCAGTCCGGTATTAGCACTGCATTTGTGGTAACGATTGTATTAATTATCTTTAGTATTTTATTCGGCACCCGCCAGCTGTCTGCCAGTAAACACAATCAAGGCTTAGTACTGGCTATTGCATTTAGCTCTATCGTGAAGTTATTTGCCCTGACCGCCGTGGGTATTTTTGCCACTTTCTTTATATTCGATGGCTTTGGTGATTTACTGACTCAAGGCCAACATATTAAACAAACCAGCCAATCAGACTCGACTTACCTTGTGGTTTCTCAGGTTATTTTGGGTGCGATTACTATCTATGCGTTACCGCAACAATTTCATATGATGATGATTGAAAACAATCATGACAAAGAGCTTAAATCAGCACGTTGGATGGTGCCATTATACCTGTTATTGATTAATATTTTTGTGTTGCCGATTGCATTAGCCGGACAGCTTAGCTTCCCGGGTGGCAGTGTTGGTGCCGATACCTATGTGCTGACATTACCGCTTTTTTATCAACAAGCATGGTTAGGAATATTGGTTTATGTCGGTGGACTGGCTGCCGCAACCGCAATGGTGATTGTGGCAGCTATTGTACTAAGCACGATGATTTCGACAGAAGTGTTAACGCCATTGCTATTACGATTACCGAAATTTGGTTCTCAGCAAACCCCGCAATTATCCGGCATTTTATTAAATTTACGCAGATTCTCAATCGCAGTCATTCTTTTGTCAGCTTTCGCCTTTGAACGTTTTATCGATCAGCAAAATCATCTAGCCAGTATTGGCTTGCTGTCATTTGTACTGTTATCTCAATTTGCCCCCGCCGCAGTAGGCGCCTTATATTGGCGAAGTGCCACCACTCAAGGCGCGTTTGTGGGGCTAATAATGGGCAGTGTTGTCTGGCTTTATACCTTACTGTTACCGGTTACCTTTCCCGATGCTCATTGGGTTAAATTTGGCTTATTTGATATCACATGGCTAACGCCGACAGCCTTGTTTGGCTTAACCGGTTTGGACAATATTAGCCACGGCGTATTTTACAGTTTAGTGGCTAACATTGGTTGCTTTGTGATGATATCTCTGCTTAAAGAGCAAAGCGTTGGCGAGGTTTTACAAGCTGATTTATTTGTAAATAGAAAACATGTGCAACTAGAACGGCACTTATCTATAGAAGATTTAGCCAGTTTATTAAATCGTTTTATCAACAAAGATGAAGCCGATGCTCTTATTGCAGAGTCAAAAAAACTCGCAGGCAAAAATCAGCAACAACTGCTTGTTGATTATACTCGCTTAAAACTGTCTGGCGTACTCGGTTCAGCCTCTACCCGAATGGTGATGAATGCCGCATCACGCAGCCAGCAGGTGCCACTAGAAGATGTAGTTAGCATTGTCGATGAAGCCAGCCAAATCTTTGAATTTAACCGAGAACTGCTGCAATCTGGCGTGGAGAATATTGAGCAAGGCATCAGTGTTGTCGATGCCGATATGCGCTTAGTAGCTTGGAATCAACGCTATATTGAACTGCTTGATTACCCTAAAGATTACGTCAAAGCAGGACTGCAAATTGAACAGCTGATTAGATTTAATATCGACAGAGGTATTATTGTCGGTGACGAGGCTCACCAGCTAGTTGAAAAGCGCTTAGCTCATATGCGCAGTGGTAGCCCTCATCATTTCCAACGCACGATGTTAGATGGAAAAGTACTGGAGATTCGCGGCCAAGCCATGCCAGGCGGCGGCTTTGTGAGTACTTTTGCTGATATTACTGCCCACATTGAAGCAGAAAAAGCCTTACAACTGGCCAATGAAACACTCGAAAAACGGGTTGAAAGCCGCACCCAAGAACTGGAAAAAGCCAAAGCTGAAGCGGAAGCTGCTAATAGCAGTAAAACCCGCTTTTTGGCCGCGGCCAGCCATGACTTAATGCAACCGTTTAATGCCTTAACCTTATTCACTGAAATGTTGAAGCAAAGGGTTAAATCAACGGAACTGTATGACTTGGCAACCAATATTGAAGACTCCTTAAACGTGGTGGAAAGCTTACTATCAGATCTGGTTGAGATATCTCGCTTAGACAGTAACTCGCTAAAAACTGAAAAAAGCCAATTTGCGATTGATGATTTACTGTCAACGTTAGTTAATGAATTTAAGGCGTTATCGGTTCAACAAGGTATTGATTTTAACTACCAAGTCTCTTCTTGTTTTGTAGAAAGCGACCAAAGGCTACTGCGGCGTATTATTCAGAACTTTTTGTCTAATGCGTTTCATTATTCACCTTCAGGCAAACGCAATCAGCAAGTAATATCCCAAACCTCTAGGCCTGACAATAAAGTAAACGGGCAGACTAACAATACTGAGTTTGTCCCTAAAGTGTTATTAGGCGTCAGGCGACTTGAGCACGCTTTATTAATCCAAGTTTGGGACAATGGCCCAGGTATTCCGCTGGATAAACAGCAAGCCATTTTTTGTGAATTTGAACGCTTAGAGCTCACTCGTGAAATTCCGGGATTAGGGCTAGGTTTGGCGATATGTGAACGAATTTCCAAGTTGTTGGATATCAACATATCGCTGCATTCTGAAGTAGGCAAAGGGACGTGTTTTAGTGTTGAAATACCCCGAGTATTACAGCAGAAAAAGCCGCTTAAAGTGATTGAAACAGCCGAAGATGACATAAGCAGTGACAGCGCTAATATCACTGTAATGGTGATCGACAATGACGACCTGATGCTAAAAGCGATTTCTACATTACTCAGCGATTGGGGATGTAATGTCATTACCGCAAAAGACCAACCCAGTGCCATACTGCAATTGGCCAATAACCCACAACCCAAACTGATTATTGCTGACTATCACTTAGAAGATGATAAAAATGGTGTGGACTTAGTACAGTATTTATTAGCCAATCACCTGACGATAAGCCGTAACCAACCCACCTGTGTTATCTGCTCTGCGGACCCTTCGGAAGCCGTTAGGCAACACACCAGCAGTGCTCAATTTAGCTTTGTGCGTAAACCACTTAAGGCAATAGCCTTAAAGCGGATCATTAAACAACTGACGCCTGAATAACTAATATTTTCAATAGATTAATGACCACAAAAAATGCCTCATATGGAGGCATTTGGGTTAACTCTTTTTATCGCTATTCTTATTATCGATCAGTAACCGCAATCAATGGCGATAACTATTCATTGCGACAATAACCGTTCGTTAGGGCAATCGATTTATGCTTGTACATCCACCTGCTGGTTTTCAGTTGAAGTAATCATTAATTGTTGAAACACCAGCCCAGCTTGCGTGCGATTATTGATTTCGAGTTTGAGTAAAATCGCTGAGACATGTTTTTTTACTGTGGTTTCTTTAATGTTTAAATCATACGCTATTTGTTTGTTGAGCCTACCATTGGCAATATTGGCCAGCACAGTGTACTGCTGCGGTGTGAGTTGAGCTAATTGCTTTGCTAAACGTTGATGTTCTGCGGCGGTGTGTTGATCGGCACTGATATTGGTGTGATCTGGAAGCCAAACACCGCCTTCAAGCACAGTATCAATCGCCGTCGATATTTGGGTTAGATTGGCTGATTTTGGAATGAAAGCACTGGCGCCAAAATTGATCGCCTTACGGATAATCTCCGGCTGGTCGTCAGAGGACACCATGATAACCACGATATCGGGGAAGTGATTTTGCAATAACGTCAGTCCAGTAAAACCATCGTTTCCCGGCATATGCAAATCAATAAAGATAAGCTCAATATCTGAGTGCTGCTCCACAATAGCGATTAACTCCTGAAAGTTTTCCGCCTCTAGCACTTGTGCATTGTTAACACTTTTAAGCACGGCTTGGGTTAACGCGGCACGAAATAGTGGATGGTCATCTGCAATGGCCACTTTAATTTGAGACATCATTGGCTCCCTAACATTGCGTTGATATTGTTATGGTTCACTCTTTATAAGCAATAAAAAGAATAACCGGTTCTAAAGAGACCGGCTATCCTTATCTACATCAATTAAACAAGGTTTTAGAAGACATAGCCAACGGTTAATGAAATGGTCTCTGGGTCGCCATAATATCCAATTAAGGTGTTATCGCCGCCTAGCCCTGGCGTAAAATCGCCATTGCCTGTTGGCGTGACAAAGGCGTAGTTACCCACTAAATACTCTTCATCAGTGACGTTTTTCCAATGTAATCCAGCATTCCAATGGCCATCATTGCTATACCAATTCACACCAAAATTCAGCAATCCGTATCCATCTTGACTCAATAGATTGTCCACTACCGCTAAGTCATAATCGCTGCGGTAGTAGTAATTACCATTAATGATAAAGCTGCCTACATCAGCTTCAATGCTGTAACTAAACCCTAGGTTTGCAGTGGTATCTGGGGTATTGGTAATGGTATAAGTGTCGCTAATATCAATTTTATTACCCAGCTCGTCATATGAAATCACCTCGTCAAAAGTGGCGTCAATTAAGCCAAGATTAGCAAATAAGTTAAGTGAATCCGTCGCAGCGTATTCAACTTCAAGCTCTAGGCCTGTCGCTGTAGACTTACCGATGTTTCCTAAACGCTGATTAAGGTCTGAACTGTCCTCTCCTGGTAACACCGTGACAAACTGCCTGTCTTTATGATCGAGGTAAAATAGCGTGGCATTGACGCGAAGATTATCGTTCCATTCGCTCTTCATACCAATTTCATATGAATTAACCGTTTCTGGATCAACCGCGGGTTCAGCACCTGTTGCTCGTGGATTAAACGTACCCGATTTGAAGCCTTGTGAGTAGCTGGTAAACACCATCATGTCATCACTCACTTGGTATTCTAAACCGACTCGCGGATTGAATTTAGACCATGTTTCTTCATCATCGAGCACTTTAGGTATTTGAGATTCAATTAACGCGTCATCGCGCACAAATCCAGGATACCAGCCCGTTTCAGGATAAATACTATCGAATATCACGCCATTATAAACCGTGGCTTCTTTTGATTCGCGGGTGTAACGGCCGCCTAATGTCATCGATAGCTTTTCAGTAAAGTCGTATGAACCTTGCACATAAGCAGCGTAGCTTTCGCTATTATTACAACCACTCACCTCACGAGTTAGCCCACCATATGCTTTAAAGGCTTCTTCTAAAATAGCATCGAAAACACCACAAGAATCACCGTCAAAATAGTAAATCCCCGACACTAAGTTGAGATTGTCACCAACATAGTTCACCTGAAACTCTTGGCTAAATTGCTCATCTTCGTAGATAGCTGGCACGTCGAAAATACGTAAGCTGGTATTATCAAAGTCGATGTTGGTTAGTGACTCGCCTTCACGCTTGGCTGTGACCGACTTTACGCTCCAGTTTTCATTGAGGTTATATTCGACCGTCGCGCTCCACCCTTCTGTTTCTACTTTGTTCCATGTAGGCATACTGGTGTAAGAATCATATTTGCTATCAGGTACTGGTGCATCAGTTAATAAGCTAGGAAGTAGTCGATAGCCGCCTTTTGAGTTGGAGTCATCCTGGGTTTTATCATAAGTAAAACGCATAAACAGATCGTCGTTAGGTGTGTATTCAACGCTTAAGCGACCCGCCATTACATCTTTATTATAGTTTTCGGTATCTTGGCCATCTAATGCCGAGGTTTTAAATTCACCAAAACCGTCACGGTTTAAACTCGCAAAGGCAAAACCGACATAGAGCTTGTCATCAACAATAGGTAACTGCCCTGCCACTTTGACATCTTTTTGGCCATAACTGCCGACGGTACCTTTAAGACTTAATTCACTATCGCCAGACATCTTTTTGGTAACATACTTAATTGCGCCACCAATGGTATTTTTGCCGTACAACGTGCCTTGTGGCCCCCGAAGTACCTCAATACGTTGTACGTCAAGAATGTCTAACACTGCACCTTGCGGACGCGCAATATAGACGTCATCAATGTAAATGCCAACCCCAGGCTCGTAGCCCCAAAGTGGATCTTCTTGACCCACACCACGAATAAAAGCGGTAAGCGTAGAGTTAGTGCCTCGGCTAGATTGTAATGTGGTATTGGGCGAAAACTGCTGAATTTCAGTCATCACGCTGATGCCGTTTTCTGCCAACTCGGTAGCACTGACCGATGTCACTGCCACAGGTACATTTTGCAAGCTTTCAACTGTTTTGCGTGCTGTCACTTCAATGCGCTCTAACACAGGTTGTTTGTCGCCGCTGTTATTTTGTTCTTCTACGGCAACGGCATATTGCGCGCTTAACACTGACGAAATGGCTAAGGCAATACAGCTCATTTTAATAGTATTCTGTTTCATACAGATCCCCGTTGTAATATTTATTATTAATGGTTTTACTTACTACTAATTCTGGTTTACGACTGATTTTGATTTATTACTATCTGTTCACATATTGACTGTATAGCATTTTTAACAACATTGAATCGGTACTATAGTAGTATGTGTGTTGGTCTAGATATTAAAAAAACAAACGATTAATTAATAACAAAAACATAATGTTATATATTTAACCTTGATTAAAGCCCCCAAAGCTTAATCACTTCAGTCACACTGCTTATGGGTGCCCTAAGCAGATAGTCACTTTCTTCACCTCCATGTTTTATGTCTGGATTGACGGCAATGCCATGACCAAAATCGTTAATAGTAACGAGTTCGATTGACGCGTTATTTTGAGCATCTTTCCAGCGTGAAATACTGTATCCAGATTCATTTGACACCGTTGGCTTAGCGTTAGATTGAGTTAACACTTGCCATTGAGATGCGAGCATTTGCGCATTGTTAGCATTGACCACATTGTCGCTGTCACCCGTCCAGATACTCAACGAAGGCCAACGAGTTTGTTGAGGGTGTATTGCTTTAGCAAATTGAGCTAATTCTTCAACCGATAGCGCTGGTCCTTGCTTCATACAAGAGATGGCTTTGATCAAATTATCGGCACAGGGATATGGCAAGCCAGCGATGATCGCACCGCTTTGAAATAGATTTGGATAATTGACGATTGCCGCACTCGCCATGGCGCCACCAGCAGATAACCCGATGATATAAACATGCTTGGCAGCTAGTTTTTCTTGAGTAGTTACTATCATGTTTTTTATCGATAACATTTCACCACTGTCTATCTGCGTATCTTGACTTGCAAACCAGTTGAAACAACCCTTTACGTTATTGTCATAGCTTTGTTGTGGCACTAAAACCGCAAAATGATGCTCTAACGCCAATGACGTTAGGCCACTTTTGTTGGCCAATTCGACACCGTCTTGAATACAACCATGCAATAACACCACCAAAGATAAATCCCCAGCAGGAGAAGCATTTGAGCCTTGCGTCACAGGAAGATAAAAGCTTGTCAGCGCACCAGGATTATCACCAAAATCGGTGAGTGGGGTATAAGGCGTATCGGTTGCTTGAGCCGGTAGCATCGAAAAAATCCAACCCAATAAGAGCAGTGGCATGGTTAAGCTGTATTTTTTATTTCTCATTTCAGCGATTTCCAAATTTAACATATTAGTAACTTGCAGAATTTTGCTCCAAACAGCAATGGCACTTTAGATCCACATGGAAAACTAATGTCGGTAAGGCGATGAAAGATTAGATGATGAGCCTGTAGCAATGAAGAATTGTGGGTGTAAACAATGTGAATAATCGAATAGCAATAAACCGAGATGCTAGATACTAGATGCTAGGCATTTTAAACCAAAAAAAACGCGAAGCCTTGGCTTCGCGTTTTTTAGACCATCGACTTGTTAATTACTTAACAAATTCAACGCCTAATTTGATGTCACCTTTAAGGGTGTCTAACATTGCATCGCGAGCGTTAGCTTCGAATGCGCTGATTTCACCGTAAGGTAATACTTTTTCTACGCCGTTTTTGCCAAGTAGGATTGGCTGTGCGAAGAATGTAGCGTGCTCACTGCCGCCGTCAACATAGGCACATTCAACAACGTTAGCTTCGCCTTGTAGACCACGTACCAATGATAAACCAAAGCGACATGCTGCTTGGCCCATTGATAATGTTGCGCTACCGCCACCGGCTTTAGCTTCAACAACTTCAGTACCTGCGTTTTGAATGCGAGTTGTCATTGCTGCTACTTCTTCATCAGTGAAAGTAACACCTTCAACTTGAGAAAGTAGTGGAAGAATAGTCACACCGCTGTGTCCGCCGATCACGTTAACTTTAACGTCAGCAACGTTTAAGCCTTTAAGCTCAGCGATGAAGGTTTCGCTACGAATAACGTCAAGTGTTGTGATACCGAATAAACGGTTTTTGTCATAAACACCGGCATTTTTTAATACTTCAGCAGCAATCGCTACAGTCGTATTAACTGGGTTAGTAATAATACCCACTAATGCTTTAGGGCAAGTTACAGCCACTTTTTCCATTAGGTTACGCACGATACCAGCGTTGATGTTGAATAGATCTGAACGATCCATACCAGGCTTACGCGCAACACCAGCAGACATTAACACTACGTCTGCGCCAACTAATGCATCTGTAGGATCTTGACCAGCAAAACCTTTTACTTCTACGTCTGTTGGGATGTGACTTAAGTCAACCGCAACACCAGGAGTAACAGGAGCGATGTCATATAGAGACAACTTTGAGCCCGCAGGCAGTTGAGTTTTTAACAGTAAAGCTAGAGCCTGGCCAATACCACCAGCAGCACCCAATACAGCAACTTTCATAATTATCTCCATCAATTTATGCAGTTTGTGACATAGATCTAAATCGTCGTGGCGTCACATTACTGCATCGTCACAATAATTTCAATTATACGTTAGTGGAGGACCGTAAATAAGTAAGCCCTGATCCACGCACAGACTGGCGTAACGCCGAGTATTAGCAGCATGAATCCGTGTAAAAATACGGCAAAAAACATCGATAATATGATTATTTTTCATCTTCGTTATACCGAAAAAAACCAACATTTGAGAGTTTTTATATTGAACAAATATAACTCAGCTGTTTTATTGTGGAGTTGTAATCACCCTATCAAGCGGGTTAAGCAATATCGATATGTTTGTTTTAGGCATTAAAATGTTGATTTTGTATTGATGAATTTTACCGTTATCGAACTGGGTCTTTCATCCTGTTTAAAGCCATAAATATTGGAGCCTTAACTCATTTCGTACACATTTTCTGACGCAACAAGCCAATACTTTTATTGAGTGTCGCGTTATGATGGCTGCAGATCATCCTATAAAAACGAGAAAAACATGACAATAAGAATAGGCCAACATGCCGACCTGCACGCCCTAGTTCAGTTTAACCAAGCCATGGCAATGGAAACCGAAAACCTATCATTAGACACTGAGCAATTGACTCGCGGTGTTGAAGGACTGCTTACCCATCCTGAACGTGGGGTATATTTAGTCGCCGAAGTTGACGGCGAAATTACCGGATCGTTAATGGTCACCTATGAGTGGAGTGACTGGCGCGCAAGTAATTATTACTGGATCCAGAGTGTGTATATACGTCCACAGAATCGTCGTCAGGGTATTTATGGCAAGCTATATCAAGCGGTAAAAGACTTAGCAGCAGAAAACGGTGGCACCGCCAGTTTCCGTTTGTATGTTGAGCATGACAATAAAATTGCCCAAAAAACCTATGAATCATTGGGGATGGAGCAAAGTCATTATTTAATGTACGAAGAAAATACTAAGTAATCGTAAGTCACACATGCAAAAGCCGGAAAACTCCGGCTTTTTTGTGTTTCTGTTTTAAAGAATTTAACGCGTTCAACAGAGATTGCGACAATAACTAGCCTGTTCGCAACGCGAGAATTTTACTGATATCCAGTGGCGCACTAAATTGACTAAACCCTTTGTGCTGTTGATCAATCGCATGAATCGACATTCTGTCTGCCAACTCGTTACCTTCAATACCAATATGGGCAGCGACATGCTGAAGTACTAAATCGGCTTTCATTGCATCATATAGCTCATGTGCTTGCTTGATAATCTCCAGATTGGCGATTTCACCGGTTTTTCGGGTCCAGCTTTTGGCTTTCCAACCATATGCCCACTCACAAACACATTTAATCGAATACTGTGAGTCACTCATGATTTGCACCGTTTCACCCGCGTCTAGGACCTTTTTAGCCGCAATTAATGCTTGGTGCAGCGCATTGAGCTCGGCAGTATTATTGGTGCCATTAGGATTAAACAAACCAAACCATAATTCGGCTAACTCGCTTTTTCGGTATATTGCCATCCCTGAACCCGCTTTACCTGGGTTGGGTTCGCAACCACCGTCGGTGTAAATAACCACATCAAATTGGCTTAACACAGCTTGATTAGCGCTAAGAGTTTTGGTTGATGTTCCAGCCCCTGCAGCCTTTGTCGATGAACGACCTGCCGCTTTTACTGGCACACTTTTGCCTATGCTGCTTGCAGGAGATTTAGCAAATGCAGCTTTGGCTTCTGCTTCTGTAGCAAAGGATTTGTACTTGGCTTGCGGATATTTATCAACTGAACGCTTGGTAACATCCCAGCTGGTAAAAATGCCCGTTTCTCGACCGGCCCATACTACGTAAAACTTCTTTGCCATGATTAACTCTTACTTCAACAATGCTAACTTCACTAATAACGTGCTTGCATCATGCCATGATTAAACTTGGCTTTGAAACAAAAATACATGATGCGTGCCGCAGTTGCAGTTAACTTGAACATCTTGACCAAATAAGCTTAAGTTTGATTTAACTGAGCTTAATGTGGCAGAGCATCAGTCTAGGGTTAGTGGGCCATCGATATTTTGATAATCGACACTACCAGAACCCGAATTAACAATGGTCAAACCTTTGGTGTTAGCCACATCAATGCCACCGGAACCATCATTTATCTTAACTAATCCGGAGACTTGATTAACCTTGATTGAACCCGAACCATCTTCAATACTCACATCACCAATAACATGGTTAATGCGAATAGATCCCGAGCCATCTTGCAACTCAATCGCGCCTTTCGCCTCGGAAATATTAATAGAGCCTGAGCCATCAACTAAAACCAATTTGCCAATGTGGTTCATCACAATACTGCCAGAACCATCTATTAACTCAATATCCGCACTAACATCATCTATTTGGATGGGCCCGGAACCGTCTTTAATATTCAATGCGAGCACTGTTGGCACTTCTACCAATAAATCAATATAAGGCGACTCACCGAAATATTGGTCACTGTGTATTTCTGATAATAAATAGCCCTTATCACCTTTTCGGGTCAAGCTGAGCTTAATTTCGATGTCATCTTGATCCAATGACTGGGTGTAGATATCAGCATGTACGGTGACTTCTTTTAGGCCTTCAACGCCGACAATCGTTAACTTGCCGGCGCCAGTATTAGCGACTAACTCAGTTAACGACCCTGCGTCAAGATTCAATTGCTGCTGTACTAAGTTAAGATTTGTATGGTTTTGCTCTGATGATGACGAAAATACTGACTCTGCTTCACTTTGCGAAGCACCAAATAGGGTGGCGCCCAGAATAAGCCCGACTGTGACACTAATGGTTGCGATACGAATAGACATAAGATTAATTCCCTTTATGAGGATAACAATAAGCTTAGGCCGCCAAACAAATGCTCTTAATATGAGTAAACTGTGGTTAGTGCGCGTTAGCGGCAATTAACAGTCAGTTAGCAGGTTTCATACCAACTAAACAAAATTAATATTTACAACAAGTTACAATTGACGGTAATAAAAGTAACTTCGTCATCAAACCCAAAATGGTTAAAATCCCATACAATGTGGTTAACTTCACCACTGTGATCATCATGGTTAACTCAAACAAAAAAGAACATAACCCTATGCCGACTTCTCCTGCGATACCACAAACGCTAACTATCATTGTTGGTTCAACCAACCCAGTTAAAATCAATGCAGCAAAACAAGCTATTGGACAATATTTCCCTGATGTTCATATTGATTGCACTGGCATGCATGCGCCATCACTGGTCGCAGACCAACCAATGACCGAAGCAGAAACTAAATTGGGTGCCATCAACCGTGCTCAATTTTGCCAAGCCAATGCAAAAATAGTCGATCAACATGCTGACTTTTATGTGGCAATGGAAGGCGGAGTAGATCAGTTTGATCAAAGCCCTGCCACCTTTGCTTACATGGCCATTATCCATAACGACACATTATCTGTTGGTCGAAGCGCTAATTTGCCGTTGCCACTATCAATTTTTAACGCTTTACAAGCAGGTGAAGAACTTGGCAAAGTAATGGACCGAGTATTTAACACTCATAATATTAAACAAAAAGGTGGCGCGATTGGCTTGCTAACTCGAGGTTTAGCCACCCGCGAAAGCATTTATACCCAAGCATTAGTGCTGGCAATGGCTCCCTTTATCAATGCGGAATTATTTAATGACTGAAAATCAGCAAGCAAATACAACCAAGGACGACTTGCAAGCGCCCTTGATTAGAATGTTACAACCCCATGACGATGCTGCATTGGCCGCGGTGATCCGTGAAGTGTCTGCAGAATATGGTTTAACCCCAGATAAAGGTTTTAGCGTGGCCGATAAAACCCTCGACTGTTTAAGTGAGGTGTATCAAGCTGAAGGTTCACAATACTGGGTGATTGAATATCAAGGCAAAGTGGTTGGCGGCGCAGGTATTGCGCCATTAGCAAAA
This sequence comes from Shewanella sp. AC91-MNA-CIBAN-0169, assembly GCF_040310165.1. Classification (NCBI taxonomy): domain Bacteria; kingdom Pseudomonadati; phylum Pseudomonadota; class Gammaproteobacteria; order Alteromonadales; family Shewanellaceae; genus Shewanella; species Shewanella sp. AC91-MNA-CIBAN-0169. Next base: position 103,361 of record NZ_JBEOPM010000001.1, on the reverse strand, counting down.
AATGGCGGCGTATGTGAATTACAAAAAATGTACTTTTCTCGCGCTATACGTGGTCAAGGTATGGCAAAGCCATTAACCCGTCAGTGTATTGAGTTCGCCAAACAACAAGGCTATCAATCGATGTATTTAGAAACCACGGCAGTGCTAGTTGAAGCACTAGCACTCTATGAAAAACTGGGCTTTAGCCACTGTCAGCATTTAGGCGAAACCGGCCATGATGCCTGTGAAATTGCGATGATAATGAGCTTATAACGTATAAAACACTCCATTATTATCAGATATCAGCGGTATTAGATTGTTTTTTAAACAGTTTTACTACGACTTTATTATAGCGCTTTGCAATCACCCAAAAGCTTGGTAGCCTCAGATTAAGCACATTCCATAGGAGGATGATCATGGAATATCAACGTATCGCGCATTCTAACCTTGAGGTGAGTAAAATCTGCCTCGGCACCATGACTTGGGGAGAACAAAATACTCAAGCAGAAGCTTTTGCTCAACTCGATTATGCTATTGGTCAAGGCATTAACTTTATCGATACCGCTGAAATGTACCCTGTACCACCTAAAGCCGAAACCCAGGGCGAAACCGAACGCATTATTGGTAACTACCTTAAAGCACAAGGTAATCGCGACAATTTAGTGATTGCCACTAAAGTTGCTGCGCCTGGTGGTAAAGGTGATTACATCCGTAAAGATATGGCTCTTGACTGGCGCAACATTCATCAAGCCGTTGATGACTCATTAGCACGCTTACAAATCGACACTATCGATTTGTATCAAGTGCATTGGCCGGATAGAAATACTAATTTCTTCGGCGAAATGATGTATGAACACGACGACGAAGAGCACTACACCCCTATTTTGGACACGCTTGAAGCCTTAGCGGAAATCATTAAGCAAGGTAAAGTGCGTTATATCGGCATTTCTAATGAAACCCCTTGGGGCTTTATGAAATACCTAAAATTAGCCGAAAAGCACGATTTGCCACGTATTATCAGTGTGCAAAATCCTTACAACTTGCTTAATCGCAGCTACGAAATCGCCATGTCTGAAATCAGTTATCGTGAAGATGTGCCGTTATTAGCTTATTCGCCGTTAGCCTTTGGTGCCTTAACCGGTAAATACGAAAATAATCAGTGGCCTGAAGGCGCACGTTTAACGGTATTTAAACGCTTTGCCCGCTACAACAGTACCCCAATGGCACTGCAAGCGACGCAAGCTTATATCGATTTGGCCCGCGAGTTTAGTTTGTCACCCACCGAAATGGCCTTAGCCTTTGTCAATAGCCGCAAATTTGTTGCCGCTAACATTATAGGCGCCACTAACTTGCATCAGCTAAAGCAAAATATCGACAGCCACAAGGTCAGCTTATCTGACGAACTGATGATAAGAATTAACGAACTATCAGCGCTATATCGTTTCCCTTGTCCGTAGGAAAACAATAACCGCCAGACAAATTGAGCTTATCGCCACAAAACCTTGCAATGGGCATCAAGATCACTGAAGATCTTGATGCCTTTTCTTTTCAATACAGAAACCCTTATTTATGAAGCCTGCATCGTCATCATCGTCTGCCGTTTTATTTGATCATCAAGCATTGCGCGATCAATTCCCGGCACTTAAACAGACCATTGGCGATCATCCTTTGTGCTACTTAGACTCCGCAGCCACTAGCCAAAAACCGCAAGCGGTGATTGATGCGATGACCGAGTACTACCAACTCAACAACGCCAATGTGCACCGTGCGGCGCATCAATTGTCTGCGCGGGCAACTCAGCAATATGAAGCGGTTCGGCAACAAGTTGCTGAATTTATTCATGCCCCGCGTCAAGACGAAATCATTTTTACCCATGGCACCACAGAGTCGATCAATATGGTGGCCTACGGACTGACTTCGCAGATTAAAGCGAATGATGTGATATTAATCGATACCGCAGCCCACCACGCCAATATTGTTCCTTGGCAGGAACTGGCAAAGCGCACTGGCGCTGTGATCAAACCGATTCCGCTGACAATAGATGCGCAACTGGATATAGCCGCTTTTGATCAACTATTAAAGCTTAAGCCTAAACTAGTTGCCCTATGCCATGTGTCAAATGCACTAGGCACATTAAACCCTATCAATGAGCTAGTCGCAAAAGCCAAAGCCGTCGGCGCGTTAACCTTAGTTGATGGCGCTCAGGCCATTGCCCATTTACCTGTTGATGTACAACAAATTGATTGTGACTTTTATGCGTTTTCAGGCCATAAAATGTATGGGCCAACGGGCGTGGGAATTTTATATGGTCGATATACTGAGCTCGATCAATTAACCCCAATGCTCACTGGCGGCGAGATGATCAAAACCGTGAGTTTTGAGCATACTGAGTTTGGTGCGCTACCAAATCGCCTTGAAGCTGGCACGCCCGCTATCGCAGAAGTCATTGGCCTAGGGGCTGCCATTCGTTTTTTACAACAATTGCCTCGCGAGCAAATACTCGCACATGAACAACAATTGCTGCACTACTTACAGCAACAACTGCAACAGCTTGGCGCTATTGAGTTGTATGGTATTGCCAATAATAGTCACCCTGGTGATAGCCGATCTGATGATAAGCACTGCGCTGATGGTCAACGCCATAATATTGGTGCGGTGGCGTTTAATCTGCAAGGTGAACATCACCAAGATGTGGGGATTTTACTCGACCAACAAGCTGTGGCTGTTCGCTGTGGTCATCATTGCGCTATGCCATTGATGGCCAGCCTTAATTTAAGTGGCTGTTGCCGTGCTTCTATTGGCATCTATACTAATAAGCAAGATGTTGATCAATTTATTCATGCACTTAATACTGTAAAAGAGTTATTGTTATAGTATTAAGGTACAACACGCGGCTCCTGATGTATCTTTTCTCTACAACCGAGGTTATTTGAATTACCATGTTAAGTCCAAGCACCACACCTTCACCGCAGTTATTTTCGCCTTTATCGGATGAATTAGTTGAAGCCGTTAACCTCATTGAGCAAGCCAATAACTGGCAAGATAAATACCGTCAGATAATGTTATTGGGAAAATTATTACCACCACTCGCGCCGGAATTTAAACAGGCAGACGCACAAGTTAAAGGCTGTGAAAGCCAAGCATGGCTGTACCATTACACACTAAATGGCCAGCATTTTTATCTGGCCGATAGTGACGCCCGTATTGTAAAAGGCTTAATTGGATTGTTACTGGTCGCCTGCCAAGGTAAAACCACCGGGCAAATACAGCAATTTGATGTAAAACAGTATTTTGATCGTCTCGGATTAAGCGGCCAATTAAGTCCATCTCGTACCAATGGTTTAACTGCGTTAGCGCAAGCCATCGTTGCCTATACACAAGATGTTGGTACCTGAAACACCTGCCAACCCTAAGGAATAATAATGACCCAAAAAGTCTGTAACCAAGCTCGCCGTCATATCTTAAAAGGCCTTGGAGCAGCCACATTATTAAGCCCTTTAAGCTCATTTCCTGCATGGGCAGCTAAACCACGTCGTTTATACATTGATGGTTTATCATTTTTACCGACCGACATCAATGACGTTAAAGCCTCAAAACTCGACGCTTTTATCGCCGATATCTCGGCGATTGAAACCATTGAACAAGCTGATGGCACTAAAAATTACAAACGCACTTATGAAGCCTGCATCAACAGTATTACCCAAGCGGCTAATTCAGTAAAAGCCAATCCAGACGTGTATCTGCAAGGGCTTACAGGAACTGACATTATTAAAGCTAAAACGCAGCAACAAACCGCGGTGTTTTTTCAAATTCAAGGCGCTGATTGTGTTGAAAATGACGGTTTAAGTAATGAATGGCAACAACTAGATAATTTGCATCAACAGGGTTTACGGGTAATGCAGCTGACACATCATTATGGTAATCGTTATGCCGGCGGTGCATTCGATAATAATGGCTTAAATAGTTTAAATACCCCATTAACCGCCGCTGGGCGAGAGCTCATAACAGAGCTTAATCGGAAAAACATTCTTATCGATGTGAGTCACTCAAGCGCCCAAACGGCCCTTGATGCAGTAAAAGCCAGCCAGTCTCCGGTAGTGCTAAGTCATGGTGCTGCGCGCGCTATTGTCAACAATGCCCGTTGTTCACCCGATGAAGTTATCCGTGCCATTGGCGATAACGGCGGAGTATTGGGGGTGTTCATGATGAGTTTTTGGCTCACCAACAAGCCAATTCCAACGATAGAAGACTACATAAAGCAACTTGCTTATATTTCTAAAGTGGGCGGCTTTGATTGCGTAGCCATCGCCAATGATTTCCCACTTCGTGGTCAAGAAAACCTATTAGCGTTAGATAACAATAATAGCGAAGGGATAAAAGAATATCTCCAATGGTGGCACACCTTAGAAGACAAAAATGTATTAGGTTTTGACGTTGAACCCAAGCATGTAGTGATCCCAGAATTCAACAGTATCGACCGCATGAGCCGCATCGACGATGCCTTGAAAAAAGCCCGTTTCAAATCTACCGATCGCGATCGTTTTATGGGTGAAAACTGGCAAAGAGTGCTTAAACAGGTGTTAGTGTAATGCACCATATACCCAAACGACCTTCGGTCTGCTAAAGAAAAGATAACAAGCAAACGCTGGCTTGTTATCTCAGGGATAGGGGAAGCTTCGCTGCTAAGATTTTATAGCATCTAGCCGCGAAGCGTCCTAGTACCTAGCTGCGCAGAGATCTAGTATCTAGAAGGAGCGAAGCACCGCCCTCTGGCGAGCTTGCGAGTTCCTAGAACCTATCTCTTAATCTGGCTAAGGTATTGATAAAATAATCAACCCTTTTTATGTAGTCGACTTAGGGAAGTTTAAATCCCTGCACCAGCAATTTCTCTTGGCGGATTAAGTACATCAATCGCTTTTAAGTAAGCTAATAAACCATGTACCTGAGTATCAAGATCGCCTTTGCTGGTATCAATGGTTAATTCTGCTGATTCTGGCACTTCGTAAGGTGATGAAATACCGGTAAAGTTAGTGATCTCTCCCTTGCGAGCTTTAGCATACAAGCCTTTCGGGTCTCGCGATTCACACACACTCAATGGTGTAGACACATGGACTTCAACAAACTGACCTTGTGGGAATAATGCCCGGACGCGATCACGTTCTTCACGGGTTGGCGAGATAAATGCCGACAGCACCACTAAGCCAGAATCAACCATTAACTTAGCCACTTCGCCAACACGTCGTAAGTTCTCATCGCGATCGTCAAGGCTAAAGCCTAAGTCTTTACATAGACCATGTCGAACGTTATCACCATCAAGTAAATAGGTATGAAAACCATGCTCAAATAACGCCCGTTCTAATGCACCGGCAAGGGTTGATTTACCCGAGCCTGATAATCCCGTAAACCATAACAATACTGGGTTTTGGCCTTTTTGGGCGCCACGGGCAGCTTGGTCAATGGCATGTTGATGCCAAACAATATTACTCATCACTACTCCTATCGAATGGTTGTTACACCACACTAAAATTCTTTGTTAAAACGGGAAGAAATACGGGATCGAAAAAATAACCACTAATGAATATACGATGGATAACGGTAAACCTAAGCGGACAAAATCGCTTAATTTATAGTTACCGGCATTAAATACCATCAGATTAGTTTGATAGCCGTAAGGCGAAATAAAACTAGCGCTTGCGCCAAATACCACCGCCATAATAAACGGCCGAGGATCGACGCCAAAACTGGTCGCGACCGCATAAGCGACCGGGAAGGCAAGTGCTGCAGCGGCGTTGTTGGTTATCAGCTCAGTGACAATTAACGTAATCAGGTAAATCCCGACAAAGGCGGCAAACACACCATAACCATTAAACACACTCAATAAAGTTTGCGCCATGACGTCTGCTAAGCCGGTTGCGACCATTAAGTTAGCTAAGCCTAAGGCACTGCCTACAATCACCACCAGTTCTAGCGGGAAGCGACGTTTAAGCTCACTTAAGGTTATCGCGCCAATCGCCACGTAGCTGAGTAATAATAAAACTAAGCCTTTGGCTAATGGTAATAGCTCAAAAATGCTCGCCAAAATGGTTAGTGCAAACCCAACAAGTACCCAGTTACCGCGTTTTTCATCTAAACGCACGCTTAAGTCTAAGCCGCTAACGGCAGCAAAGTCGCTGGTTAAATTAGGGCACTTAGAAAAACGATCGCCTGGCGTGAGCAGTAACACATCACCGGGTTGTAAAACCACATCGCCGAGTCCACCTTTTAACGGTATATGACCACGACGAATAGCCATCACGGCTGCATCAAAGACTTCACGAAAGCGCGAATCTTTTAAGGTTGTGCCAACCAAACTTGATGATGGCGCTAATACCGCTTCAACCAAATTTTGGCCTTTAGCATGCTGCTTACCAAACCACTCTAAACCATCAAACTGATGCAATAGCTCAACCGACTCAACAGCGCCACTAAAACGCAAAACGTCATCGGCTTGCAGCACCATTTGTGGTGGCACAGGGCAAATACGTATACCGCTGCGTTCTAATTCAACTAAGTAGAGTTTTTTAAGTGCGCGCAAACGGTTATCAATAACACTTTTACCCACTAAAGTAGAGGTTTTAGCAACATGAGCTTCCAATAGATAAGGCAATGCTTCATCTTCGGACTCTTCACGTCTATCGGGTAAAAAATTAGCCATAATGGTCAACACGACTAAACCACTTATAACAACTAATGCGCCAACTTGTGAAAACTCAAAAAAACCCAGAGGTTCAAGACCAGCATTTTCAACAAATGAGTTAACAATCAAATTGGTAGAAGTACCAATGAGCGTAAGCGTGCCACCGAGGATTGCAGCATAGTTTAATGGCAACAATAACTTAGAAGGAGCATGCGCTTGATTACGACGCACAACGCCAATTAACGATGCTACAACAGCTGTATTATTGGTAAACGACGACAACAACGCCGTCGATATACCTAACTTAGCCAGGGTAGAAAATAACGAGCCTTTCCCTATCACTTGGCTTAATTTGCCCAGTAATGAGGTTTTCTCGAGTGCTGTGGCAGCCAGCACCAACAGCACTAAAGTAATTAGTCCGTTATTAGTAAAGCTGCCAAGCGCTACATTTAAGTCAACTAGTCCGAGGATATAACAAAGTAATGAAGCGAAAAAAAACATGGCGGCCGGTTTTGCAAGCCCAGCAAGAAGCCCACCGACCAGTGCTAACAAGATAATCGCTAACAACCATATTTCGCTCATTATTTATTTTCCAAGTACGCTAATATCACGAGCATTCCAATGCGGAAAATGCTTACGCACTAACGTATTAAACTCGACTTCAAATGCACTAAACTCAGTGTTGGTTTGCTTATCGCCTTGATGTCCACTGACAACCATAGCCGCTGCTACGGTAGCATTAGATAATCTGTCGATTAAAATCATGCCGCCAGTATCACGCACCAAGCTGTAAGCGTCTAACACAATCGATTCAGTTAAATCTAACTTAACTCGGGCAATGGTATTTAAACTTAATGAGCTTGCTGCACTGCGCTCAAGCGTGTTCACGTCAGTAATGTATTCAATTTCGCTCACGACGGCTTGAGTTTTCTTACCCGCGACTTTCACATCATATAATTGACCGATCTGTAATGGCTTTTCATCCATCCACACCATATCGGCAACAATATGGTTAGCAACTTCTGGTGCAGTTATAGGGTGAGCCAATAAATCACCACGTGAAATATCAATCTCATCTTCAAGGGTAATCGTAATAGCTTGGCCTGCTACAGCTTCTTGCAAATCACCATCAAATGTCACAATACGCTCGATTTTACTGCGTTTGCCTGATGGCAATGTAACTAATTCATCGCCCACTTTAATGATACCTGACGCTAATGTGCCAGAGAAACCACGAAAATCTAAGTTAGGACGTAATACGTATTGCACTGGGAAACGAACGGGTAGATCGCTCAGTTCACGCTGGGTATCGATAGTTTCAAGTAACTCAAGTAATGTGCCACCTTGATACCAATCACACTGCGTACTGCGGTTAACCACGTTGTCGCCATTTAAAGCAGATAACGGTACATAGTGAATATCTAAATCACCGCCATTTTCTGTATCACAAGCACCTTTAACAAATTCAGTGAAGTCAGCTTGAATTTTTTCAAATACAGTTTGATCAAAACCGACCAAATCCATTTTATTCACAGCAACAACAAAGTGACGTAAACCTAGTAACGATGCGATAAAGGCATGGCGTTTAGTTTGGGTTTGGACACCATAACGTGCATCAACCAAAATAACCGCTAAGTCACAGGTAGATGCGCCCGTTGCCATGTTACGAGTATATTGTTCATGACCTGGAGTATCAGCAATGATGAACTTACGTTTTTCACTGGAGAAATAACGATACGCCACGTCGATAGTAATACCTTGCTCACGTTCAGCTTGTAAACCATCGACCAATAACGCGAGATCAATGGCTTCACCAGTAGTGCCCATCTTCGCGCTGTCACTTTTTAGACTCGCTAACTGATCTTCATAAATTTGCGCACTGTCATGCAGTAAACGACCAATTAAGGTACTTTTACCATCATCAACACTGCCACAAGTTAAAAAACGCAGTAAGCCTTTGTTTTGTTGTAAGGCTAAATATTCTTTTACACCGTGCAGCTGGATCTCTGCTGCCATACGGTCGGTATTGATTTTTGCTTGGTCCATAATCTTTCTCACTCAAATTCATTCGCATGCTGGGTTGATAAAACAACCATGTTCAATTGTTTAGAAATAGCCTTGACGCTTTTTCTGCTCCATTGACGCACTTTGGTCAGAATCAATTAAGCGACCTTGACGTTCACTTGAACGAGTTAATAGCATCTCTTCAATAATTTTTTCTAAGGTGTCAGCTTCTGAAGGCATCGCCGCAGTTAGCGGATAACAACCTAAGGTTCTGAAACGAACCCGTTCAACCGATTCAACATCACCTTCTTCAATAGGCATACGGTCATCATCTTTCATGATTAGCTGACCACCTTTGTTTACTACGGTGCGTTGTGCAGCAAAATATAACGGCACAATCTCAATACTTTCTTGATAGATGTACTGCCAAATATCGAGCTCAGTCCAGTTAGATAAAGGGAATACTCGAATGCTCTCGCCTTTATTGACCGCGCCATTATAAGTGCGCCACAACTCTGGACGTTGGTTTTTAGGATCCCAACGGTGGTGTTTATCACGGAACGAATATACCCGTTCTTTGGCACGAGACTTTTCTTCGTCACGTCGCGCACCACCAAAAGCAGCATCAAAACCATATTGATTTAAGGCTTGCTTTAAACTTTGTGTTTTCATAATGTCAGTGTGCTTGGCACTGCCATGAGTGAATGGGCCAACACCTTGTTCAACACCTTCCTGATTGGTATGAGTCAGTAACTCAAAACCAAACGCTTTAGCTTGCGCATCACGAAAGGCTATCATCTCTTTAAATTTCCAACCCGTATCGACATGTAATAACGGAAATGGAATTTTACCCGGGTAAAAAGCTTTGCGCGCTAGATGCAGCATCACCGATGAATCTTTACCTATCGAATACATCATGACAGGATTACCAAACTCAGCTGCTACTTCACGGATAATCTGGATGCTTTCGGCTTCCAGTTGTTGTAAATGGCTTAACGAACGGCCTGCCATGATTATTCTCCATTACCTAATATTGCTGCAGAGCAGCGGGTTAAATTATTCGACTACAGCGCTTTCGCGACTGTGTCTAAATCTGTTTTTTGTTGCGCAGTGACGGGATCAAACCAATTTAAGCTGTCAGCTAATTCAACAACCTCACCAATAATCATCAGCGCAGGCATCTGTAAAGCAGGATCTGCGGCTAATTGAGCCAGCTCACCTAACTTACCAATAAACCGCTGTTGTGATGAGGTGGTCGCGTTCGACACAATGGCCACTGGCGTATCAGCACTTCGGCCGGCGTTGATTAAACCATCACTAATAATATTGGCATTTAATATGCCCATATACACCACTAAAGTATTGTTGGAATTAGCATAACCCTGCCAATCCATAGGGCGACTCGCTAACTGGCAATGACCAGTAATAAACGTGACACCTTGAGCATAATCACGATGCGTTAACGGAATACCTGCATAAGCGGAAGTGCCACTGGCAGCGGTAATTCCAGGCACTACTTCAAAAGTAATACCGGCTGCAACTAAGGTTTGTAACTCTTCACCACCACGACCAAAAATAAACGGATCGCCGCCTTTTAAACGCACCACATTTTTACGGGTAAATGCTTTAGTCACTAATAGCTGATTAATTTCATCTTGAGCAGCGCTGTGTTTACCTGCGCGCTTACCCACAGCAATTTTTTCAGCGTTGCTGGGGATCAAATCTAAAATATCTTGGCTGACTAATGCGTCATATAACACCGCATCAGCATGCTTAAGAATGCGATAGGCTTTTAGTGTTAGCAGCTCAACGTCGCCTGGACCGGCGCCGACTAACCACACTTTGCCTTTGGCTTTTTGCCCTGGCATAGAGACTAACTCCATCACATTTACCTCAAGATATTTGACCATGTTCAAATATAGCGTTTTCTATATTCCATATACAATAGTTAATAGTTAGTTTTTATAACTAAATAGAATATGAGGCGGTTTGTTCGCAATTTAATCTATTTGACATGCTAATACGTATAGAATCCGCCGTTGAAATGAAAAGAATTGTTAACTTAATTCGACAAAGCTCTGCCAATTGATAACAATGAGCACTGAAAAATACTGAAACTAAGAATTACACTAAAATTAAACCTATAATTATGCTTATGGATGATGCAATGATAAAAAGCACTCAATATCTTGGACTCTCGTTATTATTACTTGGCTATAGTACCCTCGCCCTTGCAGAAGACTCCTTAGTCGATGAACGTGTAAAAGGAGAACTCGCTACATCTGAAAAGCCGTTTGTGATCACGCCACACAAAGCTAATTATCTGCTTCCAGTAACCTATCAAACCAGAACCAACGCATTACCCTTTGAAGTTAAATACCCAGACGAAGATTTCGCAATCGATAATCTAGAAGCAAAATTCCAAATCAGTTTTAAGTTTCCAGTTTGGTACAATGTTTTTGGTGATAATGGCCATTTGTTCTTTGCCTACACCAACCAATCGTATTGGCAAGTCTACAACGAAGAAGCTTCATCTCCGTTTCGTGAAACCACACATGAACCTGAAGTGTTTATGTTATTCAATAATGATTGGAAAATTGGTGGTTTTACCAACTCATTCTTAGGGTTTGGTGCTGTGCATCAGTCTAATGGTCAAACCAACCAATTATCACGCAGTTGGAACCGAATATACGGCAGTGCAGTATTCGACCGTGGCCCTTTCGCACTCGGACTTAGAGTGTGGTGGCGTATCCCTGAAGATGAAAAAGAAGATATTAATTCAGCTAAAGGCGATGACAATCCAGATATCGACAGTTACATGGGTAACTTCGAACTGACTGGAGTGTACGGTTTAAATGAGCATCGCTTTACCATGCTACTGCGTAACAACTTACGCGATACCAATCGCGGTGCAGTTGAATTTACCTGGAGCTACCCGATTATTGGTACTTTACGTGTTTATACTCAATATTTTAATGGTTACGGTGAAAGCTTAATTGATTATGACCATCATAATCAGCGTATTGGTATTGGTATTGCGTTAAATGACATTCTGTAAGCTAGATAATTAATGTCTTTAATTCATTAACATCGACAATTAGCTGTAATCGATTAACGCAACAATAGAATGTACAAGACATAAAAAAGGTGACCATTTGGTCACCTTTTTAGTTTCATTAATGTCGTATTAGCACAGTAACGTTAATGAAATTATTTAGCACTCGCTTTAGAATTTACTTTAGAACCAATTACTAAGCCCTTATCTGTAAAGTCTACCGACATCTGTAAACGCATGTCGTAGTCTTTTAACATCAGCAATTCTTCTGGCATTGGTTCGCCACTCATTTCTGCCATATCAACTAATGGAGCAAACATTTTTTGGTAATCGACAGACAAGTCAAAGAAACCATTAGATTCAAGTGGTTGCTTATACATCAAATCAGCTAACTCAGTACCCCTGTCGCCAGTATAAGCAACTAAATGACTACCTTTGATGGCTAATTTTGCACTAACCCCAAATTCAGGTGGCAACATTAACATTGGAGTTATATCGACTGGATCGCCATTATCTTTCAAGTCCACTTCTGCAAGCGGTGGATAAAACGGCTTCATCATATCCACTAACATCATCGGTTTTTCAGCCGACACGCTTATTAATGCATCTAGTTTTTCGAAACTAGCTTGGCCATTCTTCTCTGTTAACTTGTAATCCGCTAGTGTCACACTAATGCCTTTAACGCCATTAGCCATCCCCGTCATCATGCCAAGCATTGCTGGATTTAACTCGCTTAATTCTGATTGCATTTGAGCCAATGCAGCACATTGATATTGCGGTGTTTGTAAATCTTTCCACACTTCGTTCAATGCTGGTGCGAGTTGATTAACATCAATACCGAGTGAAAGTGATAAAATATTATCATGACCATTACTGGCAAATGATGGCACAAAGCCACGCATTTTATTCAATGCAGACAAAATCACCTGGTTATTACTTTCAAGCACAACAGCAGCATCAATGGTACTTTCTTCACGAGTGATAGAGTATGAATTTAACCCCATTACACTGCGCGGCCAGTTAGCAGCAATGGCACTTAATTCAGTTTGACACACGGGTGTTTTCATTTCAGCAAAAGGATCTTCACCCTGAATCTCAATCATTTTGGTCATTTGCTTGGCCAGCATATTACCGTCAGTCGACGTTAACCCTTTAACCAATTCAACATGATTAATAAAGCTAATACTGTCTTGCATAAAACCATGAATATTAGCGATGTCTTGCAACAGGGTGGTTTCGCTAATTGGATGCTCAACTTTCTTTTCACCCAAGGCGGTTTCAAGCAATTCAGGTTGATTAAATGACGTATTCAAGGTCACAGTTAACCAGCCATCTTTAACAGAAAATACGATCTCAGCGTGTTCTTTCTCATCAACATCAGTCAATGTATAACCGCGATATTCAACAGATCCAGATTTGCCCATAGTATGAGTTAAGCCACTTTCCTGCTCGGCGCGATCTAATTCCGCCCAAAATGCTGCAGGATTGCTGATCTCAACTTTCATGACCGGCAATGCACCCAAGGTATAAAAATAACTCTTGATTGAATCAGGTAAGCCGTAGGTGGATAGTAAGGTTTCAGGCTCAGGCAACACGGTCATGTATTGCTTGTATAAACTGATAAAAAAGCGCTCTTGAGCTGATGAACTATCATCTAGCGACAGCATTTTATCCAGATCATAAGCTTGATAATTACCTGCAATGCTATACAGATAATCTTTTAACGGAAATGGAACTAACTGCCCAGAAAACGCTAATGTATCTGCTGGAATATAGTCCAACATAGGATCATTTTTAACGACTGACGTCCCTTGTTGCGACAGAAAATATCCACCAGCACCAACAGCTAATACCACAGCAGCAATTGCCATCTTATTCATCTATAAACTCCAATTTATATTATTGTTAACTCTTCCTTGAAATGAGTTAGCGTTTAAACATTTATCATCTTTTTGGGATAAGCATTATCGATTACACCGATAAACTGCGGATTAATTTAGCATTAAATGTTAATAAGCGCATTAGATGTTACCTTTTGGGGGATATTTATCCTGAAAACTGCACTTGTAAAAAACCAATACGCCAAAAAGACAGCTTATTATCTAACGAGTTTTGAGAGGGAATTTGACGAGAATAAAGTGAAAATCAAAAAGCATTAAGCCGGAAATAATTCAAACATCTGATCTCCCGATAACTCAAACCGCTGAGTTATCGGGAACAATCAAACAGATTGCTTATACGCTAACAAGTCAATCAATGTGCTCGAGGATGCGAGCGAAGCTTTTGAAGGTACGTGGATTGCAAAAACAATCCCAAAACGTCAACAAAAACCGTCTACAGGAACTTCTAAATCTAGACTATTATCGGCACTGATGCATGAAAATTTAAATAAAATTTAATTATTTTCAATTTACACATAAAACCAGTAGCTCAATTCAATGCACAACTAATTATTTAGGAGGACAAACCAACCTCAACCTGCCCTTGTTAATTATAACGTTGCAATGTCTGACAACATGCTAACAAACAGGCTTGGTGATAATTTGGCTGCATGATATTACAAACCGATGAGGTAAAAGCAGTTTATCTCATAATTCAAACTTATGAATGACAAGAATAAAACAAATTAATGAAAAAGAACAACGTCGAATTTAAGACAAAATAGAGGCTGATACGGGAGATAATGAAAGCCTTAAAATGCATTCATCCGCAATAAATTGCGGATGAATGGAGTACATTATCTAACACCACTTCACAACTAGATATCGAAGTGCAAACCACATTCTCGTTGTAAGCCATTAAAACGGGTTTCTTCTTCAGACATACCTAACTCAAGTGGTTTGCTTGAGTGAGTATCACCTACCGACACATAACCTTGTTCCCATAATGGGTGATAGGGCAAGTCATGTTCCGTTAAGTACATGTGCACGTCTTTGTTGCTCCACTCAATGATGGGTAACAATTTAAAACGTTTGCCACTAATGGCTAAAATCGGCAATGCTTCACGGGTACTAGACTGACTGCGACGCAAGCCTGCAAACCAAGTACCGACATTCAATTCAGCTAATGCACGCTGCATAGGCTCAACTTTATTGATGCGGTTATACTTTTCTAAGCCATCGATCCCCTGCTCCCACAGCTTACCAAAACGCGCTTCTTGCCACGCCTGGGTTTGACCCGCTTGGTACACTTTAAGATTCAGGCTTAAACGCTCGGTTAACTGATCAATAAATTGATAGGTCTCAGCAAACAAATAGCCAGTGTCGGTTAAAATAACCGGAATATCGCTTTGCGCTTGAGTCACCATGTGCAACATCACCGCACCTTGAATACCAAAGCTAGACGATAACGCATGATCGCCCGGTAAATATGCTAGACCCCATGCCACTCGTTGTTGCGCCGTTAAGCCTGCTAAAAACAGGTTAATGTTTTCAAGCGCTGCGATTTGCTCAGCTTTAGGCGCTAATAATAACGCCTGCAGTTGAGCCGGAGTAACTGAATGATCGACGGCCGCGTCAGTTGACGCAGTCGTTACCACTTCATTAGGCATGAAAATCCTTAGCGGCGTCTATAACCGCCTTCACTACGCCAATGCGTACAGTGAAGTTACCAAAGGTTTCGCCCGCATCGCGCTCTGTGGCGTAGCGACCAAATAAGGTATCCAATTCAGCTAAAATTTCAGCTTCTTGAATGTTTTCTTTATGCATTTTATTTAAACGCGTGCCTTCAAAGCTGGCGCCTAAATACAAGTTATAACGCCCAGGTGCTTTACCCACTAAACCAATTTCAGCTGCAAATGGACGGGCACAACCGTTTGGACAACCTGTCATGCGCACCACGATTGATTGCTCGCTAATGCCGTGTTTAGCCTGTAATGCATCGATGTGATCAATAAACTCAGGGAAGTAACGCTCAGCTTCAGCCATCGCTAATGGGCACGTTGGTAATGCCACACAGGCAATTGAATGACCGCGAGTACCGCTTAGCACTTGGCCTAATAAGCCGTGCTTACGCGCTAAACCTTCGATCTCAGCTTTATCTTGTGCAGCAACACCGGCAATAATCATGTTCTGATTAGATGTCATACGGAAATCGCCTTTATGGATTTTGGCAATTTCACGTAGACCAGTTTGCAAGGTTTGACCTGGCATATCTTTAATACGGCCACTTTCAATAAATAGCGTTAAGTGGAACTTATTGTCGATACCTTCAACCCAACCATAACGGTCGCCGCGATCGCCAATGACCACCTCACGCTTAGGTGCAAATTTAACCCCAGCACGTTTTTCAACTTCGGCTTTAAATGCATCAAGACCATGGTCAACAATGGTGTACTTTAAACGCGCACGTTTACGCACAACACGATTACCCCAGTCACGTTGAACCGTCATTACCGCTTCGGCAAACTTGGTGACGTCATCCGTTTTAATAAAGCCCAAGTCGTCAGCTAAACGTGGGAAAGTTTCAACTTCACCGTGGGTAGAACCCATACCGCCACCAGCAACCAGGTTAAAGCCAATTAACTCGCCAGCTTCTGCTACCGCAATAAAACCAAGGTCGTTGGTATACACGTCTACATCGTTATGTGGCGGAACCGCAACAGCCATTTTAAATTTACGTGGCAAATAGGTTTTGCCGTAAACAGGTTCAACCGTTTCGGTGCCTAATAGCTTTTCTTCATCTAACCAAATCTCAGCATAAGCGCGAGTGTGTGGTAATAGATGATCAGATAAATGCTTTGCAACCGCATAAGCCTGCGCATGTAACTTAGATTCAACCGGGTTTGGATTACACATCACGTTACGGTTTACGTCACCACAAGCGGCAATAGAATCAAGGGCGGCGCGATCAAGACCTTGGATCAAGGTTTTTAGATTACGCTTAGGAATGCCGTGGTATTGAAACGTTTGACGCGTGGTTAAACGAATGCTGTTTGAGGTGGTCAGCGTAGATGAAATTTTATCCACTTCTAACCACTGCTCAGGAGTACAAATACCACCAGGTACGCGGGCTCGTAGCATGAAGCTATGCAGTGGCTCTAGCTTTTGCTCTTTACGTTCATTACGTAAATCACGATCGTCTTGCTGATAAAAACCGTGGAATTTGATCAACTGCTGATCGCCATCGCTAAACGATCCTGTCACTTGGGTATCTAAACCCTCTTTGATATCGCCGCGTAAATAATCACTGTCGATTTTTAAGTATTCGTTTAACGCTAACTTTTGCTCACTCATGGCCTGGGCCTCTCTTAATTCTGTTCAATTCATTAGTGCGATTGGGTTGCTAGATTTGGCCCAACAACCGAGGTCGAATTTAGTACACGTCTTTTTGGTAGCGTTTTTCACTACGTAGTGTTTCAAAGTAAGCTTCTGCGTCATCAGCGCTTAAGCCACCTTGTTCAACCGCAATATTCACTAATGCTTGGTGTACATCTTTTGCCATGCGTTCTGCATCACCACAGATATACACATGTGCGCCATTTTGTAGCCACTGCCACAACGCTTCGGCTTGCTCTGCAATGCGATGCTGAACATACACTTTATGAACTTGGTCGCGCGAGAAAGCGACATCTAAACGCGATAAATCGCCATTTTTAAGATATTGCTGCCACTCAACTTGGTATAAGAAATCTTGTTCAAAATGCGGGTTACCAAAGAATAACCAGCTGTCACCTGACACTCCGTCAACCACACGTTGCTGCATAAAGGCGCGGAAAGGCGCAACACCTGTACCAGGACCCACCATGATGACCGGTGTGTTTGGATTTTCGGGTAAACGGAAATGGTTATTAGACTCAACATACACATTAACTTGTTGGCCTTCTTCGGCCGAGGCTAAGAAATGCGATGCCCCACCAAAACGTGCTTGGCCTTGACGTTCATCTTCAACTAACGCCACCGTCAAGTGTACTTCAGCTTCCACTTCGGCCTGGCTAGAGGCAATTGAATATAAGCGTGGCGTCAATGGACGTAACATATCAACCAATTGCACCGCGCTAACCTTGGCTGGATATGCTGCGACTAAATCAGCTAACTGATGCTTAAGAATAAACTGTCTGGTTTGTTCTTTGTCTTCACAAATGGCTGCAAGTTCAGCACTTCCACTTAACTCAGCCCATGTTTTCACTAGGCCTGGGTATAACTGAGTTAATTCTTTCTTGTCAGTTAACGCCGCTTTTAATGATAGTGACTGTTTCGACACGGTGACGTTGTCGTCTGCAGCTAAACCGAGCGCGGCGATAACTTCATCAACAAGCACTTGATTATTACTAAACCACACACCTAGCGCATCACCGACCTGATAAGTTAATCCTGACTCGCCTAAATCAATTTCAACATGGCGGACATCACGATCAGAACCTCGACCAGTAATTTTTTGGCTTACCAGTACTTCTGCTGTATAGGGGTTTTGCTTGGTATATTCGCTTTCACCCGCAACAGATGCAGTACCAATAGAGACCACACTGGCGCTTGAGGCTTGAATGTACGGCTTAACAGCCTCTACAACACTGTCCTGCCATTGTTGTGAAATATCTTCATAGTCGACATCACATTCTACCAACGGTAATAATGATGTTGCCCCTAATGCACTTAAACGCGCATCAAAGTCTTTACCTGTTTGGCAGAAGAACTCATAACTTGAATCACCTAGTGCTAGCACAGAATAATGTAGCTTATCTAATTTAGGTGCACGCTTTGAGGCTAAAAACTTGTGTAGTTCAATCGCATCATCAGGCGCTTCGCCTTCACCATGAGTACTAACAAGCAATAACAAGATGGTTTCTTGTTTTAGCTGGCGGACATTATATTCGCCCATAGAAGCTAAATTTACTGCGTAACCTTGCGCCTGCGCTTTAGCGGCTAGCTCTTTGGCTACGCCACGGCCATTGCCCGTTTGGCTACCGTATAAAATCGTAACTGTTGGTGCGGCACTTGTCTCTGCTGTCGTCTCGACACCGCTTTGACCTTGGTTAGCACTCGCAGCGAGATAACCACTGACCCATGCAAGTTGAACTGAAGATAATTCTGATGTGAGTTGCTTTAACTTATCGACTTGTCCTTGAGACAATGGTGATGCTAAAGCTGAAAGTTCTTTTAACAACATAAGACGGCCTTATAACAGTGTAATGTGGACTAGCTTACTCCTACGGACAAAAACCAAAAAAGAATAAAAGATGATTTTTTATTCCATTTAGGAATATGCAAAGATGTTTTTTTAAGCTACAAAAGTGTGGCGCAGTTAAAAGTTTTTAAATTACCTTAATTTAAAACCCTTTAATTAGCCTAAAGGCACTTGTACCGAACATGCCTCATGTCGCAAGCTAGGAGCGCCAATTAACTGATGAATAATTATCAGGTTGATTGTTCTCTGAGTAAAACGACATGCAAATATAATGTAACTGTGTCAACGTAATGCCATTGGCTAAATAGTTTACCCGACTTCAATGGTCATATGCTGCTCTTTTTCTATCTTCAAAGTGCAGCATGTGAGGCAGAAATACTCAAACGGAATGGTCTATTGATGGGGAACAACAATAGACGGTCTTTTTATTAACCATCAGGAAACAGTCATGCAGATTGGAATACCGAGAGAAAGTATCGAAGGTGAAACTCGAGTCGCCGCGACTCCAGCCACTGTGGTACAGCTAATAAAACTCGGCTTTAGTGTGGCAATTGAAGCACAGGCAGGTGTGAAGTCGAGCTTTGATAATGCTGCATTTGAAGCCGCTGGGGCGGATGTGGTCGACAATGTATACGACGCTGACTTTATTTTTAAAGTGAATGCACCGTCCGATGACGAAATTGCCAAAATGAAACCAGGCACAACGTTGGTGAGTTTTATTTGGCCAGCCCAAAACCCTGAGCTTGTTGAAAAGCTATCAAGTCACAATATTACCGTGATGGCGATGGACATGGTGCCACGCATCTCACGCGCCCAATCACTCGATGCCTTATCATCGATGGCCAACATTGGTGGTTATCGCGCAGTGATCGAAGCTGCCCACGAATTTGGTCGTTTCTTTACCGGGCAAATTACTGCAGCAGGTAAAGTGCCACCAGCCAAAGTGTTGGTTATTGGCGCAGGTGTAGCCGGACTTGCTGCTATTGGCACTGCGGGCTCGCTAGGGGCCATAGTGCGCGCATTTGATACTCGCCTTGAAGTGGCTGAGCAAATTGAGTCAATGGGCGGTAGCTTCTTAAAGCTTGAATTTGAAAACAATGAAGGCGGCTCGTCTGACGGCTATGCTAAAACCATGTCAGAAGAGTTTATTGCTGCTGAAATGGCACTGTTTGCCGAACAAGCCAAAGACGTCGACATCATCATTACCACCGCATTAATTCCTGGTCGTCCTGCGCCAAAGCTGATCACCAAAGACATGGTCGATACCATGAAACCGGGCTCAGTGATTGTCGATTTAGCAGCAGCAACTGGCGGTAACTGTGAATACACCGTCACTGGCGAACGTTTTATTACAGAAAACAGCGTAAAAGTATTGGGTTATACCGACTTACCCGGTCGTTTACCGGCGCAATCGTCACAACTTTATGGCACCAACTTAGTCAACTTGATGAAGTTAATGTGTAAAGCCAAAGACGGCAATGCAGTGCTCGATTTTGATGATGTGGTCATGCGCAACATGACCGTGACTCGTGGCGGCGAAATTACTTTCCCACCACCGGCAATTTCAGTGTCTGCGGCACCGCAAAAACCAGCAGCGAGTATCGAGCCAAAAGCGGCCAAAGTTGACAAAGTACCGTCAAAACTTAAATACATTTTAGCTGTGTTAGGTCTAGCCGGTTTTGCTGCAGTGGCGTCAGTTGCGCCCGCTGAGTTCTTATCGCATTTCACCGTGTTCATCCTATCGTGTGTGGTGGGGTATTACGTGGTGTGGAATGTGTCGCACTCATTGCATACGCCGTTAATGTCGGTCACTAATGCTATTTCAGGCATTATTGTGGTCGGGGCGTTATTGCAAATAGGCCAGGGTTCAGCATTAGTCACGGCGCTTGCGTTTGTCGCGGTGCTTATTGCCAGTATTAACATCTTTGGCGGGTTTACCGTCACTCAGCGCATGCTGAAGATGTTCCGTAAAGATTAAGGAGTCATATCGTGTCTCAAGGACTGGTTACAGCATCTTATATCATTGCCGCGGTGTTTTTTATTCTCAGTTTAGCTGGGTTATCAAAACAAGAAACTGCTAAAAATGGTAATTTATTTGGCATTATTGGTATGGCAATTGCGCTTATTGCAACCATACTCAATCCTGCTACAAGCGGCGTAGAATGGATTATTCTCGCCATGGTCATTGGTGGATCGATTGGTATTCGCTTAGCATTAAAAGTCGAAATGACTGAAATGCCAGAGCTAGTCGCGATTTTGCACAGCTTTGTGGGTCTAGCTGCGGTATTAGTGGGCTTTAATAGCTTTATTGATATCCAACCACACGAAGTGTCTGAAATTGTCGTGGTCATGGGGCAAGACCTCAACACCACCCTAGAAACCGCAAAAGCTGCATTTGCTGAAGCAAGCAAAGCCCAACAAACTGAGCATCTAACCGGTGCCATGCTTAACATTCACTTAGTGGAAGTATTTTTAGGCATCTTTATTGGTGCAGTCACCTTCACAGGCTCTATTGTGGCGTTTGCTAAGCTACGTGGTTTGGTTTCATCAAAAGCACTTATGCTACCTCATCGTCATAAATTAAATTTATTGGCCGTTGTGGTGTCGTTTATTCTAATGGTGATATTCGTTCAGGCGGGTGGTGCAGTGACACCAATCATCTTGATGACCTTAATCGCGTTTGCATTTGGTTGGCATTTAGTCGCATCAATTGGCGGCGCAGACATGCCAGTTGTGGTTTCAATGCTGAACTCATATTCAGGCTGGGCAGCGGCAGCAGCAGGTTTCATGTTATCTAATGACCTTCTTATTGTTGTTGGTGCGCTTGTGGGCTCATCGGGTGCGATTCTGTCTTACATTATGTGTAAAGCCATGAACCGCTCGTTCATTTCTGTTATTGCCGGTGGTTTTGGTAACGATGCTGCAGTATCAACTGGCGATGACACTGTGGGCGAATACCGCGAAACAACCGCAGAAGATGTCGCTGATATGCTAAAAGCGTCAGACTCAGTCATCATCACCCCAGGTTATGGTATGGCGGTGGCTCAAGCGCAATATCCAGTAGCTGAAATCACTAAAAAGCTGCGCGCGTTGGGGATAAAAGTTCGCTTTGGTATTCACCCTGTTGCAGGGCGTTTACCTGGCCACATGAACGTACTATTGGCAGAAGCTAAAGTGCCTTACGATATCGTGTTAGAAATGGACGAAATCAACGAAGACTTTAGCAGTACTGATACCGTGCTCGTCATTGGCGCTAACGATACGGTTAACCCAGCGGCGATGGAAGATCCAACGAGCCCTATTGCTGGCATGCCGGTGTTAGAAGTGTGGAAAGCGCAAAACGTGATTGGCTTTAAACGTTCAATGAACACAGGTTATGCCGGTGTACAAAATCCATTGTTCTTTAAAGACAATACCCAAATGTTGTTTGGCGATGCGAAGGACAGTGTAGAAGCAATCCTTAAAGCCTTATAAATCAACTTGTGGCAAACAAAACACCAGCAATCAATGCTGGTGTTTTTTTGTTTAATAACCCGCTAAACTGGGTCCATTGGACTTAAAGGATTTTCAGTTATTCATGGAACAGCAGGATATTATTGCTCAATTACAGCTTGAACTAGAGCAGCATAAGCAGAAAATCAAGCGACTAGAATACGAGAATAATCGGCTTACATTGCTCAATAAACGAGTAAACGAGCAACTCAACGCTACGCTTGATGGCACTGGTTTATGTCTATGGGAGCAACATATTCCCAGCGGAAACCTGACTATTTTTAATCAACAGTGGGGCCATCTGCTCGGTTTTACCCGTGAAGAGTTACCGGCCCATATCAGCAGCTGGAAAAATAATCTCCACCCGGAAGACAAAGACTGGGTGATACAAGCCTTTGAAAGTCATGTAGCCGGTAATGCTGAAATTTATCAAGCCGTGCATCGCATGGTGCACAAAGATGGCACTGTGGCTTGGGTGTCTGACCGTGGGCGTATTATTGAATATGGTATTAACGGTGAACCGCTTCGTATTATGGGCACTCATATTGATGTCACTCAAGAAAAGCGCTACGAACAAGACTTAGCCAAACTAGCTCATCGTGATCCGTTAACTAATTTACTCAATCGAAATGCACTCATTGCTGCCTTTGAACAAGGAAAAAGCACTCACAGTACACATCATGGCGCGTTATGTTTTATCGATTTAGACGGCTTTAAAATTATTAATGATCATTTAGGCCATCGATATGGCGATAGTTTATTAATCCATATTGCCAACGATATTGCGCAAATATGCGATCAACTGTTTAGCACTGTAGACTCAACACAAAACCCACTTCATCATGTGGCACGTTTTGGTGGTGATGAGTTTGTCATTTTAGTTCATTGCAATGATGTGGAACGATTAACAGCATTGGCTAAAACCTTGCTGTCACACTATCAACATCCTATCGAATTGGAGGGTGAAAGCATTAAAGTAGGCCTCAGTATTGGCATCAGCTTATTTGATGAATTAGACGAGTTCACTAATGTTTGTGAGCAAGCCGATAAAGCCATGTACAGCATTAAAAAACACGGTAAACATAATTTCTTATTTTGGTAAAATTTGCCTTGCCCCCTCAGATAAGACGATATTAATAATCGACAAATCATTCCCACCGACAGAATTTGACATAATCAAATTGATGTTAATTTACTGTTCGACCTTACTGTTGTCAGCTTGAATTTTAATTAACGTTATCAAAGTCAAAATCCAACTCAACAGTTTGTATTCACGATAAATTCAATAAAACACCCTGAATGTTCAAAACATATAATTCGTTTTCAATACAAAATTAAGCAATTATTTTTGTTTCAACTACTTAATCATCGTAATTTTTTTGTTAAAAACACGTTAGGTTATAGTTAACGAAAATTAGAAAGCGATAATAATATTACAGGGGAAAAGTATGAGCAGAAGTAAGCTTTTTTTTCAGACGACACTCGCACTCGCCATTGCAAATTCATTGGTTGTCACAAACCATGCTTATGCGCAGGAGGCAGAGAATGCCGAAATGGAAAAGATCGTTGTGACTTCTCGCGGGCGAGTGGAAACACTGCAACAAATCCCAGACTCAGTCACTGTCATAAATGCTTCTGAAGTTGCCCAAGCAAGAATAGAAACAATCAAAGACTTTGCCGCCCTGACACCTAATCTTGATGTATCTAAAAACTTTCGATCTGGTTTAAATTTCATCACCGTTCGTGGCCTAATAACTCCTCAAGTAGGCGAAGCTCCAATTGCCTATGTGGTTGATGGAGTGACCGTACCCAATTTAGAATTTATAAACCAGGGATTGCATAACATTGAACGCATTGAAGTACTAAGAGGCCCTCAAGGGGCACTCTATGGAAAAAATGCTATCGGTGGAGCGGTTAATATCATCACTAAAGCCCCAACCGATGAAACTGAAGGTTCAGTACAGGCATCATATGCCGAAGGGAATGAAGTTAAGCTAAATTCAGCCTTGAGTGGCGCTGTCATTGAAGACAAACTTTATTACCGTATATCTGCAAACTATCGCGACAGTGATGGGCAAATAGATAATGCTCACTTCAACGAAGATGTCGACTTTGTTGACAGCGCATATGGCTTCCAAGGAATGCTTCACTATTTGATGACTGACGATACAGATATCACTTTTCGAGGTAACTACTCCAACAGTAGACAGGGTAGTAATTATATGGCGAGGATTTCCGCCGACGAGTTAGAAAATTTTAGTATTGAAAACGATAGCAATGCAATCGGTGAAGATATTTCAGAAATGTGGTTTTTATCCTCTAAACTGGAAAGTCAATTTGACCTAGGTAAATTGGTGGTAGTGCTTTCTGCAAATGATTCAGATATTGAGTTTTTTGCTGATGGTGATTTTACTCACTCCGACGCAAGCGAGGAAAACTTTTATTTCCCAATAACACAAATCAACCCGATAAAAGAAAGTTCAGAGAATCTCGAAGTGAGATTTGTCTCAGAGAGCAACGATGGATTTAGTTGGGCCTTAGGCAGTTTTGCAGAAACAAAAGACAGGTATGTTTCATATGACCAGGTTATTGATGTCACACCAACAGAACTTGTGACCTACAATGATGTAAAAGCACTAATGGCTTCAGATCCTTCTCTGGTATTAGAAGGTGAAAAAACAGTCCTAGACAGTTACGCCTATGCCTTTTTTGGGCAAGGTAATTATGATATTACCGATGATTTAGAGTTAACATTTGCATTAAGGTATGACTCAGAAACACGCGAAGCATATGATGAACGCGATAAAGCGGCATCAAAAGCCGAACAAACCTATAGCCAACTCCAACCTAAAGCCTCACTTGCTTGGCAATATACGCCCGATGTTTTACTTTACACCACCTATTCAAAAGGCTTCAGAAGTGGTGGTTTTAATGAATACTCACCTACCGTCAATCGTCAATATGATAAAGAAGTGTCCGACACAATTGAAATTGGCTCTAAAACAACTTGGCTTGATGACACCATTTGGTTAAATCTAGCGGCCTTTAGAATTGTTCAGCAAGATGCTCAGTTTACGCGTTTAAACCCGTCTACTTTCACCCTAGAAAACTTAAATATCGATGAAGTGATCATTAATGGATTAGAACTAGAGTTATCTGCCAATGTGACTGAAGACATTAAAGTGTCTTTTGGGGCTGGTTATATTGATAACGAAATAACTGAAAATAAAGGAACTGACATCTTATCAGGGCGTGATTTACAAGAAACTGAAGGTGGTACAATGCCTTACGTCTCTAAGTTTAACTTTAATGGCTCTATTACTCATTACACTGAATTACATAAAGACTGGTTACTAAGCTCACGCTTAGCATTTAACACTGTCGGGCCAAGAAGCTTTGATATCTACAATGATGATACCGGAGAAACAGACTCTCACACCTACCTCAACGCTAATTTCACCATCAATAATGAGTCGTGGTCAGTTTCATTGTTTGCCAACAATATCTTAGATGAGCAATCTCCAGAAACAGTATTCCTATATAACCCATTAATTCGCATGCAAAACAGCCCTCGACAAGTTGGGGTTCAAGCTAAGTATTCATTCTAGGTTTTAGGGTCGCCCATGTATATGGCGACCCTTTCTGATTTATTTAAAGAGATTATTATGACGATTAGAGTTGCGACTGATGTCGGTGGTACGTTTACTGATCTTGTTTACATTGAACAAGGCACAGTAAAAGCGGTTAAAAGTGATACTACCCCACCTAATTTTGAGCAAGGGGTGATCAATACTGTTGATAAAGCAAATATATCGTTAGCCGATGTCGACTTTTTTGCACACGGTTCAACCGTGGTTATCAACGCGATTACCGAGCGTAAAGGCGTGAAAACAGCGTTAATTACCACTCAAGGATTTCGCGATGTGTTAGAAATAGCCCGGGGTAACACCCCTGATATTTTTAACAATTGCTATCAAAAACCAACGCCTTTTGTTGAGCGCCATTTACGCAGAGAACTCCCCGGACGCTTAGACCATTTAGGCCGAGAAATAACGCCGCTTGATCTCTCATTATTACCAGAGATCTTAACGTACTTTAAATCCCTAGATATTCAGGCTATTGCGGTGTGTTTTTTACATTCTTATTTGAATAATGAGCATGAAAAAGCAGCCGTAATAGCGATCCAAAAATACTGGCCTGAAGTGGATGTTATTGCCTCTTATGAAATTTCATCGGAGTGGAGAGAATATGAGCGAACGAACACCACAGTATTATCAGCATATGTGCTCCCACCCGCTCAGCAATACTTAAATAAACTGAATGAAAAACTCGCCGAAAAGGGATTAAAAAATGCACCTTACATCATGCAGTCAAATGGCGGTATTGCAACCTTAAAGGCCGCCTGTAAAAATCCTATTACACTTGTAGAGTCAGGCCCTGTAGGCGGGATTTTAGGCGCTGTAGCATACGGTAAAGTTATCGGTGACGAAAACCTGCTAGCTTTAGATATTGGAGGTACAACAGCAAAATGCTCACTCATTAACCAAGGTGAGACGCGGATCACCACCGAATATATGCTCGAGAAAACACAGAGCACAGCAGGTTATCCCATAAAAACCCCCGTCATTGATATCGTTGAAATAGGTAATGGTGGGGGCAGTATTGCCTGGATAGATGCTGCAGGTAGTTTACATGTCGGGCCAAAAAGTGCCGGTTCAACGCCTGGACCTGTGGCTTATGGTCGTAATGGTACAGAACCTACGACAACAGATGCCAATCTTTATACGGGACGAATTAATCCCGACAACTTTGCGGGTGGAGAAATCAAACCTGCTCAACAAGCTGTGCATAACGCCTTCAAAAAGCTCGGTGATACGCTTGGTGTCACCGCCATGGAAATTGCACATGGAGTATTGAAAATTGCAAATTCAAACATGGTTAATGCTCTTAAGCTTATTTCGGTAAACAGAGGTTTTGATCCACGCGACTTTTCACTGATGGCATTCGGCGGCGGCGGGGCTTTACACGCCACTGCGCTAGCAAAAGAACTTAATGTTCGAAAGGTCATTATTCCGCCCTTTGCTGGGGTGTTTTCAGCATGGGGAATGCTGATGCTTGATTTACGTCGAGATTACATTCACACCCATAAAATCAGTATTACCCATGATAGCAAAACAGACATTGGTAAAGCTTTTGATGGCGTGATAACCAATGCATTAGCAGACTACAAAGAAGATGGTTTTAGTGAAGATAAAGTGATGTTAGAGCTTTATGTTGATGCTCGTTATCATGGCCAAGAACATACCGTAAAAATACCTGTTCCAGGGTTAACGCTCGAAAATAAAGAATTTATTGATACTTTATCCCAACGTTTCCATCAAGCTCACGAGCAAGAATATACCTTCAATCTTGAAGATTCAGCGATAGAAATTGTCAACATTCATTTGGTTGCATTTGGTCTATTAGATAAAGCTGAAATTACCCCAGTAGCAAAAAGCGAAAGTGCAGATGCCTCTACTGCGATTATTGGCCAACGCGATGTCGATTTCGATGAATTGGGAACCCACAACACCCCTCTTTATAATCGTGAATTATTGACTCACGGTATGAAATTCTCAGGGCCAGCCATTATTGAAGAACCAACGACTACGACAGTCATTCTGCCCGACAACAAAGTAGAAATAGATGCTTTTGGTGGCATACATATCCACTTAACGTATTAAGTTAAAGGACTTTAAACATGACAATAATTCAAGCCAACAAGGAACCTCAGCAGCCTAAATCTGTTGATATTTTTACTATAGAAATCATTAAAAATGCCTTAATCGCGATTGGCGAAGAAATGTTTTTAGCGTTGAAGCGCAGCAGTAAAAGCCCCATTATTTATGAATCATTAGATTATGGAATTGGGGTAACAGATGCCCAAGGGCGATTAATATCACAAGGTAACGGTATTCCGGGTTTTATAGGAACACTCGACGCTGCAGTGCAGCGCATCATTGAAAAGTTTGATGCCAATAATATTTATGCCGATGATGTATTCATCTTAAATGACCCTTACTCAGGCGGAGGCACTCATTTATCCGATGTGTGTATGATCCGTCCTATATTTTATCAGCATACATTGGTTGCATGGACGGCAAATAAAGCGCATTGGACTGAAGTTGGCGGCAAAGACCCTGGAAGCTACAGTGCTGATGCAAGCTCTATTTACCAAGAAGGCCTTCAGTTCCCGGGTATCAAAGTGTATGAAAAAGGCATTGCAAATCAATCGCTGTTAGATTTGATTGAAGCAAATGTGCGCTTACCGGAAATGACCTTGGGTGATTTAAAAGCCTGTGCGGCATCATTAAAAGTAGGTGAGCAGCGCTTTTTATCTTTGATAGAAAAATATGGACAAGAAACAACATTAACAGCAATTGATAAACTATTAGATCACGGCGATACCATGGTGTTTGAAAAGTTTAAAACGTTACCCAAAGGCGACTTTTATGCTGAAGACATTATCGACGAAGATGGTATGGGACACGGCCCCTTTGTCATTAAAGTCAAAGTCACCATCACTGATGAAGAGTTTATTTGTGATTTTACAGGTTCGTCAAAACAAGCACTTGGGCCAATTAATTGCACTATGGGTGTGCTTGTTTCGGCAGCGAGAGAAGTATTTATGGGCGTTGTAAAGCCCAATGCAGCGGCTACTGACGGTTGCTTTAGACGTCTTAGAGTAGAGTGTCCAGAGGGCACAATATTAACAGCCCAGCGCCCTGCTCCTGTTTCATCCTATTTTGAGTCAATGGTTTGTGCGGCGGATGTGATCCGTAAAGCACTCTCCTCTGCCATTCCAGATGTATTAACTGCAGGTCAATTTGGCTCTGTGTGCACAATAAGCTTATCGGGAATTAATCCTCTGACAAAAGAACCATTTTTGTTGGTTGAACCATTAGTCGGTGGTTGGGGAGCAAATATCATCAAAGATGGTGAGTCTGGTCAGTTCTGTGTTGGCAATGGCGAAACGAGCAATATACCCATAGAGATCACTGAAGAGCGTTATGGTGTTCGCGTTGAGCGCTATGAATTTAATCCAGATAGTGCTGGTTGTGGTGAATTTCGCGGTGGTAAAGGGGTTATTCTCGAGTATCGCGTATTAGGTGATGGAGCTGATATTTCGAGCTTTTTTGGTCGAGGGATCACACCAACATGGGGAACCAATGGTGGCCAGAACGGTTCTTGTAACTATATCGCGATTATTGATTGTGATGGCAATGAAAAAGCTAGATTCAGTCGAAAAAGCCGATATCCTTTAGAGAAAGGTGACTTAATACGCTTAGTCACTGGCAATGGTGGCGGTTGGGGAGACCCATTAAAACGTTCAGCACAATCTATCACTAAAGATATTGTAAATGGATTTATTTCCGAACAGGAAGCTATAGAAATATACCAATATAATCAGTAACTTTATTGAATATTAAGACTTCTAAAAACAAAAGGATTATATGTCTACATTACCAATTCATAAAACCAAAGATTTTGCATTTGGTTTAGCAGGCTTATTAACCGCTCCAATTGGTTACTTAGTATTATTATTTTTACCTGTATATTTAGAAGTTATTGCATTAACAATGAAGCTGACAAATGTGCAAGTGGGGTATTTAGCCGCTACCGATGCGATGGGTATCGTGGTGGCTACCCTCGTATTTTCAACATTTGTTTCAAAGCTTAATTTCAGGAATATCGTCATTGCCGGAGTATTACTGAGTTGCTGTGCAAATTTGGCATCAGCCTATACCGGTGATTTTTTGGTGTTGTGCCTCATTCGAGTTATTGCAGGCATTGGTGAAGGTTTACTCGTGGCCGTTGGCATCACTTCAATCGGTATGACGACTAACCCAAATCGTTGGTTTGGATTTTATACCGCGGTAGTCGTTGCCGTGCAAGCACTCGGGCTGGTAGCTGTTGCACCTATTTATCAATTTGCTGGGCTACAGGGGGTATTTGTCGCCATGGCAATATTTTATTTAACACCATTATTTGTCATCAACAATTTACCCAAAAACAGTCAAAGCTACAAAAGTAAGCTTACAAATGATGGCGCTATAAACACAATTCCCACGCGATACTTTCTTATCGCACTTGCTGGTTTATTTTGTTTTTACATCGGTATAGGCGGTACGTGGAGTTACATTTCCTTTGTAGGTACGGATGCAGGATTATCTTTAGACTATGTTTCTCAAGCACTCGCCCTTGCTATGATAGCGGGCTTATTGGGGGCGCTATTTTTTGCTTGGTTAAATATTAAAGGCAAGAGCACCTTGTTGTTACTACTCTCTATTGTGTTGATGAGTGCTTGTTTGATTGCTGTGTCTTTTGACGTCAGTGAATTTAAATATTTAGCTTTGTTAAGTATATTCAGCTTCTTTTGGAGTATTGTTGGCGCAAGAACTTTTGCGATTATTTCAGATGCCGACCACTCAGGAAAATATATTACTGCAGCCCAAACTTGGGTTGGTGTTGGTTACATTGTTGGTCCGATTGTGGCAAGTAAAATTATGTTAGACTTTAGCTACTTAGGGGTAAATGTAATGGGATCTATCTGTTTTGTTGCGTGTTTTATATTAATGATCCCTCTAGCTTACCAATCAAAATAAGGCTATCTCATAAACGAAATAGCCTTGAAATCAAATCAAGGCTATTGATTTTATAGTAATTTCATTCTTAAGATACTCTTGTGGCTCTGCCTGTTCAAAAATACTTGTTAACGCGTCTATCCCGTCAGTAATTCGGCCAAAAGCAGCGAAACCAAGGCCGTCACTATAACGTTTACCACCATAATCAAGTTCTAATTGATCGCCAATACAGAAAAAGAAGCTACCATCAGCACTACCCGGTTCAAATCTCGCCATCGAGATGGTGCCATGAGTATGTGAAAGCCCAGAATCTTTTGTTGACTCATGGATTATCGGCGGTAAAAGTAAGGGATGTTCGGGCGGTAATCCTGCTTGGATCACTTGAATTTTTGTATTGGCATCTTCAGGCTGCTCAGCATTACTTTCAGTGACAATTCGAAATATCGTCGAGTCATTAAATCGTTTTTGTTGGACATAATTTAAGAAGTTACTGACTGTTACTGGTGCTTTATCAGCGTATAGAGTAACGATGAGGTCGCCAATGTCAGTGTATATTTTTACTTTTGGGTTATGTATCACCTATACTCTCCAGAAAATCATAATTTAATAATTATCATATATTTATTAAAAATTTTAATCGGAAATATGTTAACTATTTTGAGTTATTTGGTGAATAATGCCTACAAATCAGGTTATTCTTTTGCAAGGCATAAAAGGACAAGATGAATGATAAAAAAACCTGTCAAACTGGATAAAATAAATCGAAATATTCTTATTGAACTACAGAATAACTCTCGAATTAGTAATAACGAATTATCTGAACGGGTAGGTTTGTCACCCAGCGCATGCCTGCAACGAGTAAAAGCGATGGAAGATTGTGGCTATATATTACAGTATGTTATGGCTTTAGATATCAATAAACTCTGCGTTAATGTAAAAGCCTATATCAATATCAAGCTAAAGAGTAACACCTACCAAAACTGCTCTATTTTCGAGCGTTCTGCAAAAAAATACCCTCAAATAGTCGACTGCTTAAGAGTGAATGGTGGAATTGATTATATCGCTTTTGTCATTTGCACTTCTATTGAAGAATTTAATGACTTTTGTGATGAGCTTTTACAAGCAGATTTAGGCATCGAAAATATCACCTCTCATTTCGTACTCGATGAGCCAAAGTGGTTTGGTGGATACCCCTTGAATAATTTGCAATGGAAAGGTATGTAATTAGAGTCTAGGTCTGTTGTTCTTTACTGATTAATTTTCGTTCAAGTCAAATACGTTTTAATTGAAGCGAAAGATGTACAGCCTAGTCATCGGGTGAGTTTAATTGATGTTTTAAAGTACACTCTGGCTCAATTAACTATTTTATTAATATATTGTTGTCCAAAAGCATGTTTATTGCTGCATAATCAGTAACAAACCGCTGCTGTGCGATAGCAGACAACTGACTAATAAGAATTATTCTTTATGTTTTTATCACCTTATTTTACTAAGCAAGATCAAAGCGTGTTTATTTCGGCTCAACAAGCCAGTGACTTCGCCAAAAAAATCGCTGGAGATTTCAACCCTATACACGATGTGGGCGCTAAACGCTTTTGTGTCCCTGGCGATTTATTATTTGCACTAGTGCTGACCCAATACGGCTTAAGCCAAAACATGCAGTTTAAGTTTGCCGGCATGGTCGGTGATAACGTTGAGCTGCACATCGATAAAAATGTGGCCAATAAATTCAGCATTAGCGACACCAAAGGCAAAGAATATCTGCATATTGAGCGTCAAGGTGAAGTGTGCCAATGTGATATTCAAACAGCGGCATTTATTAAAAGTTATGTTGCTTTTTCAGGATTGAACTTTATCCACGTACTTGTGCCGATGATGAAGCAATACAAGGTTATGATTAACCCTGATCGCCCATTAGTGATTTATGAAAGCATGTCATTTCATTTAGACCATTTTGATTTCAGCACCATCAATTTGCACCTTATCAAACAAGACTTAGCGATTGATGGTAAGCGTGGCGATGTCACCCTCACCTTTGAACTGAAAAGCGAAGGAAAAGTGATTGGTAGCGGAGTCAAAACATTAGTATTAAGCGGCTTACGTGCTTTTGATGACGAGCAAGCGCAGCAAATGTGCGACAGATATGAAAGTAGAAAGCTGGCGTAAACCAAGATACGTGAGCGATGTTCATCGTTCACGAAATACCATTCCATAACGATACCTGCGTAATTCAACTTATTGAATGCTCAGATACCAATATGGAATAGTCTCTTCGATATCGTATTGATCATAATGTCAATTTTAATACCGATTTGTTACTTACAGGGTAAAACTTAAATAGCCAAAATTTTTGGTGCTTACAACAAATTGGTACGTGTAACAAACTCGTGAATTTTGATCAGTTACTTTGGCACATCTTGTAATAATGCCAAGGCACTATTACCGATAAGTTGCTCAACACATTTACGCCCAGCATCAGCAAAATGACTAACAGCAGCCTCGATGACAATATTAAGCGATTTGAGTATTTTCATGCTTTCGTCACTACTGCCACATAAACTAAAAAACAGTTGTAATACTGCTTTACGTTCAGGTTGTTTCATAACTTCAGCCCATGATTGCTCTAGTGCCGATATCGAAGAAAAATCTAATCCTTCAATAAAAAACTGTCCGATACGCTGATCTAAACGCACTAAAAATTCTGTTTTACGCGGAAAGTGATGACTGATACCCGTTCGGCTGACTCCAGTGGCGGCAGACAGCGTGGTATAAGACATCGCCTCAAAACCAATCGTGAGGATTTGTTTAAAGGCTTCATCTAAAATTTGGTTAACGGTTAACTCAGTTTCAACTCGTGAACGCTTGGCCATAAACTTGGTCTCTCTAATTATTTTGGTGCCAGAGCTTACCAGACCAAACTAGAAAATTCTGCTAAGAATTAGCGAATTTACAACATTTTTAACCGTACAATATCCAGAAAGACAAGATAAAACAGAACATTATCGCGATAACTATTTATTTACCCTTTAAAATCAAAGGTTATAAAAAATCACAATTTAATGAGCTGCAGAAGGTGATAAAAACAGGTTACAAAAATTTACATATTATTTTCGGTTAAGAATTGATTTTTCAGCCAACGTTGTGTCTCAGCCTTACCCATTAACCTTTCTAATGTCGGCGACAACACTTGAATTAGCTCCGATTGACGCCAAAACATGTACCCTGGCAAAGATTGAACCGCACTAAAAGTACGCTGCACTAAGCTAGAAAATTCTCCCATGTCACGCGGCGACCACGTCGGCATTAATGGATAAACTGCGGATAAAAAATCCTCATAGTGAGTAAAATGCTGCAATTGTTGGGCATTATAATGATTGAGCACAATTTGAAGTTGAGGCGCGCTCCAATGCGACAAATTACCACTGTCGTTAATAAGGGCCAGATTTCGGCGATGAAATTGTTGCCACGCTAAATCGAGCTGCTGATAATGCTGCGCAATACGCCATAACAGATACAAATCCGCTAGCCACTCATGCTGATACTCAGTTAAAGATGAGGGTAAAATACTGCCTTGTAGTGCAATGTTATATAAATGGCCTATTTCATGCCACAAGGTTAATTGTATTTGGTTGGCTAATGGCAACTGATAAGTTTTTAAACCAATTGCGCCACTCTGCTCAGCCATATTGTTAGCAGGATTGACAACAATAACCCCTGCTATTATATGATGTTCAGCAACCAGCACCATCGCACTTTTACGCCCAACGGCGCGGCGAATATTGGCAACAGAAAAAGCGGTTTGTTGTTGTAATGAAGCAGGGAGTAACGCAATACACCTTACCAGTGAAGATAAAGAACATACTAGCGCTTGTTTGGTTGCTATTGGGATAAAATAAGCCTGGCGAATGTCATCACTCGCCAAACCATTTTCAACCATAACTGTTGTGGTTTTTAGTTGATTTGTGGTCATAGATTGAGGCGTAATAAGCTGGCCGGCATTAACAAAGTGACCAACCAATAACGGCGCGCAAGCAACGCTACAGCTTAATAACTTCAGTAATGACCGTTGCCAGTATCTAAGCATCAACTATTTTTGTGACATAATATTTTGAATAATAGCGGTAGTGGATACACCATCTTCAAATCCAAGCACTTCAACCTTGCCACCTGCAGCCATCACTTCAGCACCACCAGCAATATCTTCCACTTTGTAATCGCCGCCTTTGACTAAAGAATCTGGCAATAATCGCGTAATAATACGTTGTGGTGTGTCTTCAGTGAAAGGGACTACCCAGTCTACCGATGCTAAGCCCGCTAAAACAGCCATACGACGGTCGACAGGATTAACCGGACGTCCAGGGCCTTTTAAGCGCGTCACCGAGCTATCATCATTTACAGCAACAATAAGGCGATCACCTAAGGCTTTGGCTTGTTGTAAATAGCTCACATGGCCAGCATGTAAAATATCAAAACAACCGTTGGTCATGACAATGCGCTCACCGCGTAAACGGGCTTGATCCATTGCATAAGCTAATTGATCTTCGGTCATTACGCCAAAACCAGACTCGCCATGGTTAAGAGCTAATGCTTGAATCAGCTCAATGCGGCTAACCGTTGAAGTGCCTAGTTTACCCACAACCACACCCGCGGCAGTATTGGCTATCGCACAAGCTTGCGCTAACGAAGCACCGGCAGCAATTGAGGTCGCCAAAGCAGAAATCACCGTATCACCTGCTCCCGTAACATCGTGAACTTCACGTGCAACCGTTGGAATGTGCAGTTCGGGTTGGCTTTGCGACACTAACGTCATGCCCTTTTCTGAACGGGTCACTAAAATGGCGTCAAAGTCGTGCAACTTAATCAGTTTCTGTGCTTTTTCGATTAAATCATCTTCGCTGGTTACCGTACCGACAACCGCTTCAAATTCACTCATGTTTGGCGTGATTAATGAAGCTCCGTGATAACGAGCAAAATCATGCCCTTTCGGATCAACTAATACCTTTACCCCTTTGGCTCGTGCTTTAGCAATAAAGTCCCTAGGTTCATCAATGGCGCCTTTGGCATAATCAGACAATACCAATACATCGACATTGTCTAAAATGGCTTCGCTTTGCGCGAATAATGCTTGGCTAGTCGCTTTATCAAATTGCTCTTCAAAATCTAAGCGGATTAACTGTTGATTACGCGACAATACTCGTAATTTAGTAATTGTCGGCTTGTCTGCTACCGTTAACCATTGCGGCTCAACGCCAAACACTTTTACCCCTTGGGTTAATGCTTGTGCGGTTTCATCTTGGCCTACTATGCCCGCTAACTGGACATGTCCACCTAATGTTGCAATGTTTAATGCCACGTTGGCGGCGCCGCCGGGTCTATCTTCAATTTGATTAATTTTAACAACAGGTACAGGGGCTTCGGGTGAAATGCGTCCCGTAGGGCCTACCCAATAGCGATCTAACATCACATCGCCAATCACTAAAACGCGCGCATTTTCAAAAGCTGGGAGAGAAACCTTCATAGTGTATTCGCTGTCTTGTAAAAATTTAACCGTGATTGTACCTAATTTTCATCTAAATATGAGTTAGAATAACAAATAATTTTTTGTGAACTAGACGAGTTGTCCGTGGTCGAGAAAGCCGAATTTTCTTCTGATTTATATCATCCTAAACATTGGCCTATATGGTTTGGCGTCGGTTTGATGCGTTTAACCTTACTATTACCTCTGTCTTGGCAAATGAAAATTGGCCGTGGCATTGGTCGATTAGTCATGAAAGTTGCGAGCGGAAGAACCCATACCGCTAAGCGAAATATCAATTTATGCTTTCCTGAGATGAGTGATGCAGACAAGCAACAACTGCTTGAGCGTACTTTTGAAGAAACCGGTAAAGCGGTATTTGACACCATTAACGCATGGTGGTGGTCAAACGAGCGCGTGCAACAGCACATGACCATTAAAGGCACTGAGCATGTTAGTCAGAGTTTAGACAATGGCAAAGGGGTGATTTTATTTGCGGTACATTGTTTACCACTTGAAATGGGCGCGCGTATATTTGGCCAGTTTGCCCCGGGAATTGGCGTGTATCGTCCCCATAACAATCCGGTGATGGAATACTTACAAGTCAAAGGTCGCTTACGTTCAAACAAAGGCTTAGTGCCTAAGCGTGATGTGCGCCAGATGATCCGCAGTCTGCGCAGTCCTGATGTCATTTGGTATACCGCCGATCAAGATTTTGGCCGTTCAAGCGCGGTGTTTATTCCCTTTTTTGGCGTGCCAGACGCTGCCACCATTACTGGCGCAACCTCACTGGCAAGATTAGGTAAAGCCAATGTAGTGCCTTTTTTTGTTGAACGTAATAGTGATGACAAAGGCTACACCCTTGAAATAATGCCGCCTTTAGAGAATTTTCCTGGCGACAATGAAACAGACGACGCCATTCGTGGTAACCAGATTGTAGAACAACTGATTAGCCGTAACAAAGCTCAATACATGTGGCTTCATCGTCGTTTTAAAACCCGTCCCACTGAAGACACTCCATCGTTATATGACTGATTTAAGTTAAACGCGTCGGGGTATATAAATGATGACTGTTGCTACCAACTAATAGCTACTGATGAGCAATACATAATTAACCCGCTATAGCAGTATTAAAGCCATAGCGGGTTAGTTATGTATTCAGAAAAATGTAAAAATCGAGACAAAAAAAGAGGCTATTAAGTTTTCTTATGAGTAAATTCAAACTCTTGCGAAATATTGACCGCCTTAAATCCTGATGGGTCCGCCATCAAGGTTTTCGCCATAAAATCGGCTGCCATCCCAAAAGGCTTTTCATTAACTTGGCGATTAAACTCAATACCTTCGCCCGTTTGGCTGATTAAATATTGATAAGCCAAACGGTTACACTCAATCACCCAATCAGCGGTTTCGCCAGCGGCTTCAGTTCTTGGCAAGCAACTTAACCCAATAGCGTTATCATTGTGTGTTATCGATAATTCGACTAAGTGGCCTAATTGAGCATCATCTGCTTCTGCTAGCATGGAGACAATCCCGCCTAGAGAGCAAACCAACAACGAACTTAACAATTTCATATTAACTCCTTTTAATACGTATCTAACGACGATCATTGAGATCAATGATATTCTTACCAACAATCATTTTACAAGCAGTCATTTTACAAGCAGCCGTTTTACAAGCAGCCGTTTTACAAGCTGTCGTTTTGTAAATACAGCTAGACTAACAGTGAACAGCATTAAATAAAATCACAAATCTCCGCAAGCGACTTTTTCTCAATAGCATGCTGTGGAATGGTCGCTCCATCGGCCGGGTATCCCACTATAATAAGCATATACGGACGCTCATTATCATTGTCGCGCCCACACACTTTACTTAAAAAACTCATCGGTTTTGGCGTATGCGTTAATGTGCCAAGACCTGCATGATGCAATGCTTGAATTAAAAAACCGGTCGCAATCCCCACAGACTCATGCACATAATAATTACTTTTCTGTTCACCCGATTCTTCAGTACGTTTTTTGCTAAACACTGCAATCAGCCAAGGCGCGTGTTCTAAATACGGTTTATCAGCATTAGTGCCTAAAGGTTTTAATGCATCTAACCATTCTTCACCGGCGCGACCTGCATAAAATGCTTGCTCTAACGCCTCAGCTTGTTGACGAATTTGCGCTTTTATCTGTGGGCTATTTATCGCCACAAAATGCCATGGTTGATGGTTAGCACCATTGGGCGCCGTGCCCGCCGCCAATATGCACTGCTCAATAATGGCTTGGGGTACCGCGCGATCAGAGAATGCTCGTATTGAATGACGTCGCTTAACTTGCTGGTAATTATCTTGTGCCCGCTTGAGCATTTCATCTGGAGAATATTCAATAAAATCTGTTAGTGGTAAATGTGCTTGGCTCATAATCCATCCTAATTGTTGTTCTTATGATTGCTATTCTTATGATTGTTATTCTTATGATGGTTATATTTTTATAAAGTGAACACTCATTTCAATAACCGGTAGTTTTTGTAATAGTCCTAAGCTAACAAACAGGATAATAATTGCTATTAAAATATTCTTATTGAAACCATTAAGGCGACAGATTAGAGTCTAGCGAGTCGGTTTAGCTTTCTAAAGGATTATATGATTGCAGCAATAATAGGTGCGACGGGTTTAGTGGGGAATATCTTACTTACTCGCATCATTGAAAGTGAACATTATAGTAAAGTATTGGTTATTGGCCGTTCGGCACCTAATTTGGTCGAACATCAATTTGGGGCTGAGAAAGTGCAATTTATTTGCTGCCAACTGGACGAAGTACATGAGCTGGCATTGGCAGAAAAAGTTGATCATGCGTTTTGCTGTTTAGGCACCACAATCAAACAAGCGGGCAGCGAAGAAGCCTTTATTCAAGTCGATAAATTAGCCGTATTGGCTTTCGCTAAACTTATCCAAGTTCAAGAAAATCCTTCACTTAAATTTATGGTGGTGACCGCATTGGGCGCGGATGCTAAATCAACCGTGTTTTATAATCGAGTCAAAGGCGAAGTAGAGCAAGCCCTTAAGGCACTATCTTTACCGGTACTCAATATTTTTCAACCGAGCTTATTATTAGGACCACGAGATAATGGTCGTTTTATGGAAGATATTGGCCAAAGCCTTTTTGGTGGTTTATCGTTTCTATTTATCGGTCCGCTGCGTAAATATCAGCCCATTAATGCGCACACGGTAGCGGAGTCGATGTACCAAGTAGCTTTGAAGCCTCAGGTCGCTCCCACGCATCAAATTATCACTAATGCCATGATGCATCGCTGTCATTATTAATACCAATCGTATTAGTTATCTGCTCATGCTGTGGGAATTCAAATGACGTTAATCAAGTCGAAGACTTGAAGGCATAGTCATTTTACGTCAAAAGGCTTCAACGCAGAATAATGTGATTGGTTTGATACTAAGCTCGACAAAAACACGCGAATATGACAAGTTAATGCACATGTGATGTTTAATACTAACAAGGCAACACGAGTAACTATAACCATAACGTAAGGAGAACGAGAATGAGTGATGATAACGATTTATCTTTAAATGAAGTCTGTGAAATACTCGACAAAAGCCCTACTACGATTAAGCGTTATGCTCGCGAAAATTTACTGTTCACTGAACAAAACGGTAATGTGCTAAGTTTCAACAAAGCCGAAGTAATGCGTTATCTGGCGTTTTCTGAACGTTAATATCGACTCTGAACGTTAATGTCGAGTGAAACCCTATTTGCTAAAAAATCCCCAAACCGTCAATGACAGTATGGGGATTTTTTATTGATACGCTCAGTTCATATTCTTATTTACAGCTTCTAAGCTACGCTTGGACGAGTAAATATGAATGACCGCACATGGGCTAGCAAACATAAACCCAACGCTCAACACAGCATTAGTCACCAAAATCATCTAGCAAGATGTTTTCAGACTCGACACCTAAGCTTTCTAGCATGGCTATCACTGACGCGTTCATGATTGGAGGACCACACATATAAAACTCACAGTCTTCTGGCGCTTTATGTTGTTTCAAGTAATTCTCATACAGCACGTTATGAATAAAGCCGGTATAACCCGTCCAATTATCTTCAGATAATGGATCAGACAAAGCAACATGCCAAACAAAGTTGTCATTTTCGGCGGCTAGTTGATCAAAATCTTGCTGATAGAACACTTCACGAGTTGAGCGAGCACCATACCAAAAGCTCATTTTACGTTTGGTTTTAACACTTTTTAATTGGTTAAATATGTGCGATCGCATCGGTGCCATACCCGCACCACCACCAACAAACACCATTTCAGCATCGGTTTCTTTGACAAAAAACTCACCAAAGGGACCAGAGATCGTTACCTTATCACCGGCTTTTAAATTAAAAATATATGACGACATTTTGCCTGGTGGTAAACCGGCTTTAGGCGGCGTTGCAATACGCACATTTAGCATAATCGTCCCCTTTTCATCAGGGTAGTTTGCCATTGAATAAGCACGTAATACGTCTTCATCAACGGTAGACACTAAATCGAACAAACCGTATTTAACCCAGTCACCACGATACTCTTCAGGAATATCAAAATCGGCATAACGTACTTCATGCGCAGGCGCTTCAATTTGAATGTAACCACCGGCTTTAAATAATACATCTTCACCGTCGGGGATTTTTAATAACAGCTCTTTAATAAACGTCGCTTGGTTATTATTTGAAACAACCTCACATTGCCATTTTTTAACCCCAAAAATTTCTTCATCAATCTCAAGTTCCATGTCGGTTCGCACCGTCACTTGGCACGCTAAACGACAGCCTTCTTTGGCTTCTTTTTTCGAAATATGATCAAGTTCGGTCGCTAAAATATCACCGCCACCGGCTTTCACTTTTACGCGGCATTGGCCACATGTACCACCACCGCCACACGCTGATGGTATAAAAATATGTTGTCCAGACAGTGCGCCCAATAACTTATCACCCGCAGGAGTTTGCACGCTTTTGCTGGCGTCACCATTAATACTAATAGTGATATCATTAGTGTTCACTAACTTACGTTTGGCAGCTAAAATCACCACCACTAGCAAACTTACCACTATGGTAAACATGCCAATACCTATTGCCATTTCCATTAAATAACCCTCTCTTCAATGCGTTATAACGTAATGCCCGCAAATGACATAAAGCCCAGAGCCATTAAGCCGGTGGTAATAAAGGTAATCCCAATGCCTTGTAACCCATCAGGAATAGCATGAAACTTCATCCGCTCACGCAATCCCGCTAATAACACAATGGCCATCGCCCACCCCACACCAGAACCCGCAGCAAAAACCACTGACTCAGTAAAGTTATAGTCACGGTTAGCCATAAAGATAACCCCAGCAAAAATGGCACAATTCACCGTTAATAGCGGTAAGAAGATCCCTAATGACTGATATAAGGTCGGAATATAACGGTCTAAAAACATTTCTAAGATTTGCACTAATGCAGCAATGACCCCAATAAAGGTAATCAACTGTAAATAGCTTAAATTCAGCTCAGGAAACCCAGCCCAAGCTAATGCGCCTGGCGCTAAGATATTAACGTAGATAATTTGGTTTAATGGCACAGCCAGCATCATGACCACAATCACCGCAATGCCTAAACCAAATGCAGTAGAGACCTTTTTCGACACGGCTAAAAAGGTGCACATACCCAAGAAAAATGACAGCGCCATGTTGTCGATAAACGCCGCTTGGATAAATAAATTAATATAGTGTTCCATGCTGTTTCCTTATCCGCGCTTACGCTGAATGATTTTAATGACCCAGATCATCACGCCAATTAAAAAGAACGCACTGGGTGGTAAAGTGAACATTTCATTTGCAAGATACCAACCGCCATTTTCAACAGTGGTAAATATGTTGTGACCAAACAAACTGCCACGACCCAGTAGCTCACGAATAAACGCTACGCCCATTAAAATTAAGCCATAACCCAAGGCATTGCCTAAGGCATCAAATACGGCTAAATGAGGCGGATGTTTCATCGCAAAGGCTTCAGCTCGGCCCATAATGATACAGTTAGTGATGATCAAACTAACAAACACAGACAACTGTTTTGACAATTCATACGCCACGTCTTGTAGCACCATATCGACAATAATCACCAACGAGGCAATCACCGTCATTTGCGCAATAATCCGCACACTATTAGGAATAAAATTGCGGATACTTGAGATAATCAAGTTAGAAAATACCAACACAAAGGTCACAGCAAGTGTCATGACGAATGCAGTTTGCATCGAATTACTGACCGCTAAAGCCGAACACACACCTAATACCTGTATTGCCACAGGGTTATTAGCCATAATTGGCGATGTTAGGATCTCACGAGTTGAAATAGCACGACTCATTTACTTACCCTCCGCAGCTAACGTGTGTAGATAGGTTTGGTATCCTTCTACGCCAAACCAAAAC
The DNA here is from genome assembly GCF_040310165.1 of Shewanella sp. AC91-MNA-CIBAN-0169. Classification (NCBI taxonomy): domain Bacteria; kingdom Pseudomonadati; phylum Pseudomonadota; class Gammaproteobacteria; order Alteromonadales; family Shewanellaceae; genus Shewanella; species Shewanella sp. AC91-MNA-CIBAN-0169. Next base: position 60,440 of record NZ_JBEOPM010000001.1, on the reverse strand, counting down.
TCGACTAAGCGCTGAATACCGACACCGGAACGAGTAGCCCCACTTACGCCATCAATACCGTGAATGTCACCGTCTTTGGCGCCGCCCTTAACCACTTTAATGGCAATATTACCTTTGGCATCAAATAACGTTTTGCCTTGCCACAAGGCTAACCATTGTGGGTCAGTAATAAAGTCCGCAATACCTGGGGTTTCGCCATGTTCATAAAACACGATATTTTCGATAGTGTTTAAGTCTGGTTTTATCGCCATGTAACCGTAAATAATCGACCATAAACCTTTGCCATAGATTGGCATAACAATGCTGGCAAGTTGGCCATTGGTGTCATACACCTCAAAAATACGAATGTCGGTCGCCATGGTTTTAATTTTAGCGATATCTTTTTTCGGTTTGGTCGAGGTTTCAGGATTGATCGATGCCATGCGCTCATCAAAATCAAGTAGATTAGCTTTTTCAGTCACCTTGCCTGTCGCTAAGTTAACCATCTTAGGCTTCACTCGTTGAGCAAATAACTCACTAAAGTCACCTTGGCTAATGTCGATGTCCGCAGCCTTTAACACAAACTGCTGCACTTCTTCGCGCTTTTTAGCCAACTTACGTTCTTTTAAAATCTCCACGGTACCGGTGATCATAAATGAGCACACTAGGCTTAAAATGATGATAAAAATCATTGTTCCAGCGACGCTATCTTTCTTAAAGGCCATGACGTTTTAGTCTCCGTTTAATATTGGCGCGTGCGACTAAGTAGTCGAATAACGGTGCCCATAAATTAGCAAACAAAATAGCCAACATAATGCCCTCTGGCATTTTGGCATTCAGTAAACGAATAATAATGGTCATAAAACCAATCATAAAACCAAAGGCAAATTTAGCCTTGCGGGTATATGACGCCGTTACCGGATCGGTGGCCATAAACATCATCCCCAGTGCAAAACCACCAGTGACTAAATGCCATGTCCACGGCATTGCCGACATAGGATTTCTGCTAGAACCAAAATAGTTGAACAACAAAACGGTTATGATCATTCCTAGCATCACGCCGGCTACCACACGCCAATCAGCTACGCGGGTAAGCAGTAAAATACCACCACCGATAAGGATGGCTAAGGTACTGGTTTCACCCACTGCACCTGGGGTAAAACCTAAAAAGGCATCCCACCAAGTGCTGTCGCTTAATACGCTGAACCAACTCACATCAATAAAGCTTAATTTTTTAGCCACGGTAAGGGTTAACGTCGTTGCACCAGAAAAGCCATCAACCGCCACAAACTGGCTTAATGACACCACTTCTGTTGGGTATGCAAAATAAATAAACGCATAACCCGCCAGTGCAGGGTTTAAAAAGTTGTAACCCATACCACCAAACATCTCTTTGGCCACGACCACACCAAAGCTAAGGCCCAAAGCCACAATCCATAACGGCGTAGAGATAGGTAATATGAGTGAGAATAATAACGCGGTGATAAAGAAGCCTTCGTGCAGTTCTTGGTGGCGTACTTTGGCAAACACCACTTCCCACATCAAACTGACCACCAACGCAGTTAAGTAAAATGGCACATAAAAACTGGCACCATAGGCGAACAAACTGATTAAACCTGCGCTTTGCGTAAGTGGGCCAAACAGTAAGTCATAAAAGGCAAGTTGCCATACATCCGGCTGTGTTGCCCCGGCAATAATGGCTATTTGAGCCTGCAGGCCAATGTTGTACATGCCCAATAACATTGCAGGAAATAAGCACATGCCCACAATATGCATGGTGCGCTTAACATCAATCGCATCACGAATATGCACATCACCTTTGGTGCTACGACCATTGGCTATCCACAACGAACGTAAATAGCTGCGCATCGAGTTGCCATGAGCGTAATAGCTGTCTTGTTTGCTAGGCTTTTTCTGTTGCTGACTCATTAACCTTCCCTCTCGATAATATCTAGGCAAGCACGAAGTTCTTTACCAAAGTCATACTTTCCTGGGCACACAAAAGTGCACAACGCTAAATCTTCTTCATCTAGCTCTAATGCGCCGAGCAGTTGTGCTTCATCGGTATCTCGCACCACTAAATCACGTACTAACAAGATGGGTAAAATATCAAGCGGCATAACGCGGGCCAGTTGGCCAAACGCCATCATGGCTCGTGGAGAACCACCAGCAGTAGTGGTGAAATCGAACAGTTTTTTGGTGCGACTAAAACCTGACATCATGATGCCGGTAAGTGAAAATTTACTGCTGTCATGACGCACCCAAGGCAACAACTCTTGACGTTCATTTTCAGTCAATACGCTAATTTGATTATGGAATCGACCTAGGTAATCGTACACATCAGCAGCGGTATGGCCTGACAATAATGACCCAGACACAATGCGCGACTGTCGCTGGTCAATTTCACCATTTACCCATTCGCTTAACTTTGCGCCTAACTGGGTACGCACTAAACGAGGCTTTAATACATTAGGCCCTCCTAGCGCGACGATGCGATCAGTATACAGTTCACCGGTTAAAAACAGTTTGCCGAAGGCAATCACGTCTTGGTAACCGACATGCCACACCTGGCGTTCAATACTGGCTGGTAACAGGTAATGAATGTGAGTGCCGACTAATCCTGCTGGGTGCACGCCGTTAAAGCGTTGCACACTGACTTGCGATAAGTCGTACTCGCTGCTGGCATCTGCCAATAACGAAACGCCATCGTCTTGGCATAAATACACTTTTTCGGTGGTCAAAAACGTTAGGGCAAATAATCCGGCTTGGAAAGCTTGTGGTTGAGTGGCAATAATGACACGCGGATCGGGCGCGAGAGGATTTGTGTCAATAGCAGTAACAAATATCCCTGCAGGACTGACATCTAATTGGGGCACTCGAGAAAAAGGACGCGTACGCAGCGCTGTCCATAAGCCACTGCGGACTAAACCGTCTTTAACGGCTTGATGTGATAACGCATGAATATCCACTGATTGGAGAATAATGGCAGGCTCTTGCGTGGCATCACAATCAATCACTACCGACTGCAGTACCCTACGTTCTCCGCGATTAATCGCGCAAACAACTCCGCTGGCTGGCGCTGTAAATAACACGCCAGGGGTTTTCTTGTCCTCAAACAGCACTTGGCCTTTGGCGACATGATCACCCACTTCAACCGACATTGTAGGCTTTAAGCCAACGTATTCTTCACCAATTAACGCCACTTGGGTCGTTTTAGGTGCGCCATCTATTTGCTGCAGTGGTTCTCCAGCAATCGGGATATCAAGTCCGCGCTTAATAGTTATTACTGGATTGGTAACACCAGCCATCACATTCACCATCTAAAAATATTCGATAGCTTATGTTATATGTTTGCAACTACTAATATAGTAACTAAGATCACACTCCGAGCGAGGACTGTAATTTTGGAACATAACCGAATGCCATATTTGTGAAGCAGGTCAATTTATGGTCTCGAGAAAAAACTATTTATGTAATTTATGTGTCAAAAGGGTTGTTACATTCCGGCAGTATTAGCGGTACATGTTATAATCAATAATCCATAAAAAACCCACGACTAGATTGATTAACATCCACAAATTAGACTTGATTACTCCGCACCAAAACAGCCATAACGTATGTTCTATCGCGCTAGGCTAGGAGTTTAATCCGCTAATGGCTTATTTTAATCCGCTATCTGTTGAATTAGTCGACCTTGTTGAAAAAGGTACACGCAATCCATTTGTTCTAACGCAGTTAAACGATGACTAATCATTAACAGGGTTTTATGCTCCGCAAAATCGAGCAACACGTTAAGGATTTCACGCTCGGTACGTTTATCTAATCCTTCAGTCGGTTCATCAAGCAATAACAAAGGAGCGTCACGCAATAATGCCCTTGCGACTCCGATTCTGCGCTGCTCACCACCCGATAATTGCCGACCGCCCTCGCCTATCCAGCAATCTAATGGTTTATCGCCCTGCAACAAGGTTTGTAAACCAACGCGCTGTAATACCTCTATAAAACGAGGATCATGAGCTTTTTGGGTTTCGCTTTGCACAAAGGGCAACGCCAAGGCTAAATTGTCACGTAAGGTGCCAGAAAACAGATAAACTCGCTGACTCACCACGGTCATCGCAGCACGAAGATTGGCATCGCTGTAGGCACTTATGGGCTCGCCATCAAGCGAAATAGACCCTTGTTGCGGCGCCCAATCACGAGTAATCAGCCCCAACAAGCTGGATTTACCACAACCTGTGGGACCTAAAATAGCCACTTTTTCACCGGCTTTAAGAGTCAAATCTACACCTTGTAACACTGGTGAATGGCTGTGATAACCAAAGTGAACACCACTGAGCTGCAAGGCGCCGTGTTTTGCTTGCAAGTGACTGTTAGCATTAAATTTAACACTCGGTATTTGTTCGGTTATTTCGGTCACCCGCCGCGCAGCAAGTACTGTGCTAGATAAATGTTGAAATGCACCGGCTATTGGCATCATCATTTCAAGACTGGCCATGGTGGCAAACACCATTAAGGCCATTAACGGCCCCGGAGGCGTGGCATCTCCGACGCTTTGACCCGCTAAATACAACATAAACACTACTGCAATGCCATTGATTAATATCAATAATGCTTGGCTCAACCCAGTAATATTAGCCATGGTAGTTTGCTGACTAAATAAAGCCTGCTGTGATTTATCAAGTTGGGCTAAATAACGCTTATTGGCGCCAAATAAACTTAATTCAGCTTGCCCCTGAATAACATCAAACAACTCGACTCGATATTGCCTTTGCGCTTGCATCAATGCTTGCCCAGGTGCCTTACCTAAGTAATAAAATACCAGCGGTAAGATAAACCAAGCCGCTAATAACAAAGCACATAAACTCAAGGCTAAATGGTTATCAAACCACCCGAGAAACACCAACAATACCCCAATCATCATCAAAGATGCGGTCATTGGCGTGAGTAAGCGTAAGTAGAGATGATCTAACGTATCAATGTCGGCAACTAAACGATTGAGTAAGTCGCCTCTGCGCAGACCTTGTAAGTTAGCTGCACTCAACGGCAGCAACTTATTCCATGCCCAAACACGCAGTTGAGTCAGCAATTTAAAGGTCGCTTCATGAGTTGCTAAACGCTCGCCGTAACGACTTGCTGTTCTGGCGATGGAGAAAAATCGAACGCCTCCTGCCGGGGTAAAAAAGTTGAATGTTTGGGCCGTCAACACTGCTAAGCCTGCTACCGCACTGGCTGATAAGAACCAACCAGATAAAGACAACAGACCAATACCGGTGAGTAACGTGGTAAACGTAAGCAATAAGCCGACTAACATCATCAGCCACTGGCGGCGGAACAAAGCAATAAATGGCCGTAACACCTGAATAATGTTACGCGGCGCGGCATCAACGGGTTGCGACATCAGCACACCTCCGGTTGTTGATTCTGTTGCTGATTGAGCATTTGTGCTAATAATCCATCAGCCTGCTGTAAATCATTTACATGGCCTTGCTGCACTACCATTCCGTTGTCCATCACCAATACGTAATTCATGTTGTGTAAATCATCTAATTTGTGGGTAACGGTTAATGCTGTTGTCGACTGCATCGCGCGGTGCAACGAGGCCAGCACTGACTGCTCGCTTTGGGTATCTAAGCTGGCAGTGGGTTCATCTAATAAAAACAATTTAGCGGGTTGTGCCAACGCACGTGCTAATGCAAAACGCTGGGCCTGGCCCACTGACACTCCTGCACTTTGGTCGCTTATGACTAAATCGAGGCCTAATGGTTGCTGCTTTACAAACTCACTGATATCAGCTTGTTCTAGCAACGTCATAATTTGTTCATCGTTTAATTGCGGATTGGCCAATGCAACATTTTCTCTCACCGTGCCATGAAACAATTGCGGATCTTGCCCTAACCAAGCCAAATGTTGCCGCCATTGGGCCACATTAAGTTGTGACAATTCCTGACCATTAATCAGTAACGATCCCTGATAAGGCAAAAAACCCAGCAACGCATTAAGCAAGCTGGTTTTACCCGCACCACTTGGGCCCACAATAGCCCAGTGTTCACCTGTGGGTAATGTAAATGATATTGGCCCAGCTAAACGCTGACCATCTAAACTAAACACTTCAATCCCAATCGCTTGAATGTCTATGCTGTCGGCTGTGAACGCCATATCTGGTGATGCTGAATGGATTTTAGCGGGGGTATTAACGTGATAATCAAGTAGCTCAACCAACGCTTCTGCAGCGCCTATCGCTTGAGCTTTGGCGTGATAATGAGTGCCTAAGTCTCGCAGGGGTTGATAAAATTCTGGCGCTAAAATCAACACAAACATGCCAGTAAACAAACTTACCTGTACGCCATAGTGACCAAAATCTAAATGGCCTAAGTAACTAAAGCCAAAGTACACCGCCAACACGGCAATCGATACCGCGGCAAAGAACTCTAATACCGCGGAACTAAGAAAGGCTAAGCGTAATACCGACATCGTCCGGGCACGAAAATCTTCCGAAGCATGTTCAATGTTAACTAACTCGGCTTCACCGCGATTAAACAGCTTTAACGTTTGCAGGCCTTTTAGGCGATCCATAAAGTGACCGCTTAAACGTGATAACGCCTGCATATTTTTACGATTAGCATCTGCGGCGCCCATACCCACTAAAATCATAAATAGCGGAATCAATGGTGCCGTGGCCATCAAAATGATCCCAGCGGCCCAATTAAGCGGAAACACACAGGCTAATATAAGCAAAGGAATAAACCCTGCCAGCATCATCTGCGGTAGGTATTTAGCATAATAGTCATGTAAATCTTCAACTTGCTCAAATACTAAGGTTGCCCATGACCCAGCAGGTTTGCCTTTAATAAATACCGGCCCTAATGCGACTAATTTATTGAGCACCGCTTGGCGTATGTCGGTGCGTAAACGTTTGCCCGCCTCAAAGCTTATCCGTTCACGCACCTGCGCTAACAATGCTCGGGTGAATAGCAAACCAATAAGGGCAAAAAATTGAATGTTTAATGTGGCGGGAACAAGGTTATCAATAATGACACCCTGTAAAATCTGAGCAATAAAATAGGCCTGTGCCACCATGGCAATGCCATTTAGCACACCACATAGCACCGATAGTTTGAGGAAAATACCACAAGAAGATTGTTGGCTTTTAAGCCATTTGGCTAATGACTTTTCTAACGACTTGTCCATGAAGCTCCGGCAGAGTTATCGATGACCACTTTAATCACGCAGTATCGCAGTACTGGCATCGAGTTGACACCTAAAACAGTGTAAATGTTATCTGATTCACATTTTGCTAATAAAGCCTTATTTAAAGATTAAATTTAACCACTATCAGCTTGAAACTTATCAAATTCAATAAAGTGCATCTTTTTACAAATAGAATGGTTAATCACAAACAACATCACAGTGTTAAGCACAAACACGTTGAGCGACAAAACCAAGCTAATTTGCAAAAAGAACCAAAGGGGAAGCAATGCGAGTAAAACAATTTATTGTTGGTAATAACATTTATTGACCAGTACTCTCCCCGTATTTTACCAATACGTGCCAGAGTAACTTTAAGTCTTGTCGTTTTTTAGAATGTGCACCACGCTCACTCCATGAAGCCGGTTTTTTTTGCAATTGGTACGCCGCACGGCCAATAATCTCAGCATTAATCAACTCATTTTCAGCAAGGCTTTGCGCCAAAATAGGCATCGCAGCACCACGAAAATCATCGGGTATTTGTGCTACATTAATCTGCCGCCCTTGATGCCAATGCAACTCAATTCCATACTCATGACACAAGGCGACTAATGAATCGCCAATGGCAGTGCCTGCATATGACGGATCGGCCACTAATATGGCAATATCTTGATCCAGCGACACATCGCCGTGAATTTGGGCTTCAATATAATGATCTAAATTACCGCTAGGGGCCACATCGAAACGGCTACTGATATCATCGGTTAAATGCTGACTAAAATGTTCAATCAACTTACTCGGTTTAAGCCCAGAAATACCCAAAGCATATTGACGCTCAAAACTCTCACTGAGTAATGCCGCTAAAATCGCATCAAAACACTTTATAGTGCCCTTTTCTTTGGGCAACCGATAAGAGTCCATGTAACTAAAGGTACATCGAGACAATATTTGAGGATGAGTCACTAAATAACAACTGCCAAAGCGAGGCGCCGGACCTAATGGGCACAAACCAAAATCTAACGCACCATATTTAGGCCGATGCTTAATCCCAGAATAGCTGTGACCAAATAATTGGTTTTCCCAATGGTCGCGAGAACCGCCTAATTCTGGTGATAAATGACCATTAGAGACATGGGTTTCAAACTGGCTTTTATACACCCCGTCACGCAATAAACCATCAACGACAGTGAGGCCTCGATTATCAATTTGATCGGGATGAAAATGCAACGCGACTCGGCTATGTTGAGCGAGCTCGCGCATAGCAAGTTGAAGAGATAAGGTTGAAATATTAGACATTAACAGCACATTTTTGATCACGGCATGAGCATGATCTCGCAGCTCATACGCCATTTTCTCAATATGTATTTGTGCCGTTAATTTCATCAGTTAGAGACACCTTAAGTTAAGTAACCTCAGCTAAGTCGCTGAATATTTAGATAGAAAACGAGTTACCATTTTATTGTATGCAATAAGTCGACTTTTAGCACTGATTCTGGTCTTAAGATTAACACGATTTCATTAAATCGCTGTATTTGGCAATCATAAGCGAGACATTTTCACCATTAAATAGTTCATTATTAATTGTGATTTCAGAGTATATATCGTTGCCCACACAGGGATTTGATAGCACTCAAAGAGGTTTTCAGGTAAGCTTCACGGCCGCCGTTACTGGCTACCTTTTATTCAAAGCAACAATGCGTTGCCCAAAGAGATTTTTCTATGAGTTTTTCCTCACTTGGTCTGAATGCTGCTATTTTAAAAGCGGTTGAAAAACAAGGTTATGACACCCCCTCTCCAATTCAAGCACAAGCAATTCCAGCTGTTTTAGCCGGTCAAGATGTAATGGCAGCAGCACAAACAGGGACAGGAAAAACAGCTGGTTTTACCTTACCAATTTTAGAATTATTATCTAAAGGTGAACGAGCGCAACGTGGTCAAGTCCGTGCGCTAGTATTAACACCAACACGCGAACTTGCCGCGCAAGTACAAGAAAGCGTCGCCACTTACGGCATCAACTTACCGTTAAAATCAGCCGTAGTCTTTGGTGGCGTGTCCATCGTGCCACAATTAGCTGCGCTCAGAAATGGTGTCGACATTCTGGTCGCAACGCCAGGCCGTTTACTCGACTTATGTCAGCAAAAAGCCATTAGCTTTAACAAATTAGAAATTCTAGTGTTAGACGAAGCAGACCGCATGCTAGACATGGGCTTTATTCGCGACATTAAAAAAGTATTAGCATTATTACCCGCTAAGCGTCAAAACTTGATGTTTTCAGCAACATTCTCGAATGAAATTCGTGAACTTGCTAAAGGGCTGGTTAACAATCCGGTAGAGATTTCAGTTACGCCGCGTAACGCAACAGCAAACACTGTGACCCAATGTGTGTATCCAGTGGATAAAACCCGTAAATCAATGGCGCTAATCGAACTGATTAAAACCAATGATTGGAAACAGGTGTTAGTGTTTTCTCGTACCAAACATGGTGCTAACCGTTTAGCGAAAAGCCTAGAAGCTGCTGGCATCAAAGCCGCAGCCATTCATGGCAATAAAAGCCAAACAGCACGCACTAAAGCATTGGCAGATTTTAAAGCCGGTGCAGTACAAGTTATGGTCGCAACAGATATTGCCGCGCGTGGTATCGACATTGATCAACTGCCATTCGTGGTTAACTTTGACTTACCTAACGTACCTGAAGATTATGTGCATCGTATTGGCCGTACCGGCCGTGCAGGTTCAACAGGTCAAGCTGTATCATTAGTGGGTCTTGAAGAAGTTAAATTACTGCATGATATCGAGCGTTTAATCAATCGTGTTATTGAGCGTAAGCAACTCGCTGGTTTTGAAGCACCATTCACTATCCCTGAAGCGAGTAGCAGATCTGGCGGTAATAGCGCTAAAAAGCCAAACCCGAATCGCAGTAAACATGCTCAACAGCATGCAAATGATGGCGCTCAAGGTGATAAGCCAGCGCGTAAACCTGACTCTCGCCAACCATCACGCAGTCACGATAAGCCTGCAGATCCTAAAGCGGAAGCTAGAGCGAATGGTAATAAACCACCACAGCGTAATCGTCCACCACGCCGCAGTGGTACTGCACCAGTAGTGTCGGCCAATAGCAATAATCCTTATGCCAACGCTAAAGTTAAAAGCTAACTAACCTTAACTCGGGTTAAGAGATGGGATAAGTTAGTTAAAACGACAAAATTTGGTCTATTTCATATCAAACTTGTCATTTGTTTTGCTAATAAGGCGTGTTGACGCGTCAATAGCTAGCCTATTGCAAGTCGATACAACACTGTTAGCGAGACAAAAGACTGTTTGATAACTGTTTATTATCCCGAGCTGAGGTTAATTAGCGATAGAGCATAAAAAAGCCGGTGAACATTGTTCACCGGCTTTTTTATTATTCAGGCATAACCCAATCGACTAACTATCAATCAACTGCAAAGCAATCAACTGCAACCCTACAGGCTGCAAAAGGCTCAGTTACATGAACCACGCACGATAGCTACGGCCTTTTAACTTACCTTTACTGATGATATTCATCGCTTGTTTAGACACATTGCTTTTTACGGCAAAGTAAGCGCGAAAATCAGTCACTTTAATTTTGCCAATATCGTTAAAATCTAAACCATTGCCACCCGTTAATGCACCAACAATGTCACCAGGACGGATTTTTTGCTTTTTACCCGCCTCAATCTGAATGGTGATCATTTCAGCAGCAAGCGGTTGCTTGTTGAGCGCACTCATTGGCGGTAAAGGCTCACTGACGACATCTTTGTTCATGGCTTCTTCAATCATCGCCATTTTGTAACCGTCTTCTTCACCAAAGAAAGTATATGCGGCTCCAGAACTGCCAGCACGGCCAGTACGGCCGATACGGTGAATATGCACTTCAGTATCGTAAGCAATATGATAGTTAAATACTGCGTCTAACTCATCAATATCCAAACCACGTGCAGCTACGTCGGTAGCAACTAAAATACGCGCACTACGGTTAGCAAACTGCAATAACATTTGATCGCGATCGCGCTGCTCTAAATCGCCATGTAATGCTAGTACGCTAAAGCCAAACTCATGTAATGAGTCAGCCACTTGTTGGGTTTCACGCTTGGTATTACAAAACACGACTGCGCTTCCAGGCTGCTTATCTAATAACAATAAACGCAATGCCTCAAGACGGCCCTGGTTATCTTCAATACGATAAAAGTGCTGATCGATAGTGAGGTTATCGTGTTTAGCTTCAACTTTAACCATTACCGGTTTATACAGAATTTGATCGGCAATCGCTTGGATTTGATCTGGGAACGTGGCACTAAACAGCAATGTTTGACGTTCACGAGGGGCCGCGGCAATGATTTGGTCAATGTGCTGTTGGAAGCCCATTTCTAACATGCGATCAGCTTCATCTAAAATCAGCATGTTCATGTTACTTAAATCTAAACGGTTGCGATCTAAATGATCAACAATACGACCCGGTGTACCGACAATAATGTGTGCTCCGTGTTCCAATGAGCCAACTTGTGGCCCCATAGGTACGCCGCCACATAGCGTTAGTACTTTAACGTTATGGATACCACGGGCCAAGGTACGAATGTCTTTCGCTACTTGGTCGGCTAACTCACGCGTTGGACAAAGCACCATGGTTTGGATGCGAAAACGTTTTACATCCAGTTTATTAAGCAATCCTAAACCAAAGGCAGCTGTTTTACCTGAACCTGTCATCGCTTGGCCGATAACATCTTCACCGGCCAAAATAGGCGGTAAGCTCTCAGCTTGGATCTGAGTCATCGATTCAAAACCCATAGTTTGGAGGTTTTCAAGCAATTCAGGTTTTAATTTAAGTGATGCAAAAGCCGTGTTAACGACTTGTTCTGTAGACTGACTCAAGGCAAATATCCTCTGATATCGAAAGGTAAAAAGCAGGCAAAAGCTGCAAAAAAATATACCAATACCATTACATAAATGAGCCAATAACGCGCAAAACTATCATTAAACAGCGGAACAAAATTAGCATATACAATGATGTTATATGAAAAATGCTTACCGCTATTTGCGAACGATTTATCTTGCCAGAAGGAACAGATAATAAATAAGATTGGTGTGAGCAAAGGTCTTAAAACAAACCTAAGCCAGATGTCAGCTATTGTAGCAATTTTATTCGCAGTTCGCTGACAAATATTTATCGATAATTCAGCTTATTTTGAGGGTAATGCTAGGTAATTTGGCCAAAGTGGCCTTGCTGATAATCACGAACAGCTTGCTCTATCTCAGCCTGGGTATTCATCACAAACGGCCCCATGTGGACAATTTTTTCGTTAATCGGCTTGCCCGCTAATATTAACAACCCAGCACCTGTGGCCTCGGTTTGAAAATGACAGACTTCAAGCGCATTTAAAACTAAAAACTGCCCTGCTCCTGCAGTTTCTCGCAAACCTTGTGCATCAATATAGTTAAGCTCGCCTTGATACACATAAGCGCACACCGTTTGGTGCTCTGCAAGATTCAGCGTGCAGTGACCATATTCAGTTAACGTTAAATCAGCAATTGCCCCATGGCCAGCTAACCCCTGAAGAGTTGAAGTAATCTTATGTGGCTCATGATTAAAACCCCAACTCCCCGCCAAGGCAACAAGCGTTGCGCCGTGTTCGTTATTTATACGGGGATTAGTCTGTTTACTGCTGTCTTGATAAATAGGCGGACGCATTTTGTGTTTTGCTGGCATATTGATCCAAATTTGAAACCCATGCAGCCCTTCTTTGGCATCTGCTAATGGCATTTCAGAATGCAGCACGCCACTGCCAGTACTCATCCACTGCACATCTCCGGCACGAATAGGTTTAACATTGCCCATTTGATCGCGATGTTCAAAGCCGCCTTTACGAATATAAGTAAAGGTTTCTACACCTCTATGTGGATGCGGCGGAAAACCACCAATAAAATCTTGTTCATCATCAGACTTAATCTCATCGATCATTAAATATGGATCAAAACGAAGCTTATCAAAGTCGGCAATACGATTAATGTTTACACCATCACCGTCCATTGCGGGCAAAGCGCTAAAACGCTGTAATACTTTCATGAAAACCTCGGTGATGAAAAATAACTATTTAATAATAGCAGGCTGTTAACTGAATAAATATTGCATAATAGTGTGATTTTCTTTCGATAAAATAGACCAATTAACAAGGATGATGTCTTTTGCTCAAGCAAGATAAATTTATCCACATCAATTAATGAACTTTACCTTCTGTTAACAATCAAAAAAGGACTGATAATACTGCGATGATAAAGTGATTGATATAAATGGAAGTAATAACGGTTGGCTGGGAGCCACATCACTCTCGATCTTCAACACACTCCTCTAAAGAAGCATATTGGCTTAAGCCTGTACTCACGGCATTCATCATCCATGTTTTATTGATTTATGTGTTGATTACGTTTTGGTACCAAGACACGACGCATCGAGTGTCAGCTTTAGTGGTTAAGCCTTCGCCCACCGCAATAAAAAGCTATCTCATGACTTCGGCGCAATACCAATCAATGACCCAAACAAGTTTATCACCCAAGCTTAATGACCTAGAAAATGCCCAACCCGTACAGAGTAAACCACCCATTGTTGATATAAATGCTGATATAGATGTTGATGTTGAAATTGATGAAATTGATGTTGATATTGAAATTGACGAGAGCCCATCAACAACCATAAAGACTAAAGAGACGCAGACCTCTTTAAATGAAGACACCCCCCTCGATAACGTGATGCCATCAAACAATAAGCCCAACAACATACGATCGACTGCGAGTGCGAGTGCAAAAATACCTAATGCATTGCCTAATCAAATAAAACCAAACACGACCACTGACATCAACAAGTCCGCGCCATCATTAGCGTCAATACAACAAGCCACTAGCCATTTTATACAGCAAAATAATATTGCAGCATTAGACACACTCGTAGGTTCTCAAACTGCATTACAAAACAAACCCACTGGCACTATGAGTGAAATGGACCCTAACCTTGATTTTATAGAGTTAGCAGCAGAAATTGATATCAGCCAACCGCATACCTTTAACCATAGGCTAGACCCTAACAGAATAGTAAAACAGGGCGATTATTGTTACCGGGTGGTTGAATTGGCAACTCAAGTGAATCCTCATGGATGGGGACTAGGATTTGCAACATTTTGTGGCGAAGACCAAGTCAAAAAACAATTAACAGAAGCGATTCGCAAAAGAGTCAACGCCGTAAAATGAGTTACTGAATTGGCATGGTCATATCAACATCTGGCATCACTATCCTAGTCAATGATAAATAAGCCGCTAATACCGCAAATACAATACCCAAAGCCCTTTCCTTATGATGATCCCTGACTAGGACCTAAGATGCCACACATGGCCAATCTATATTTATCAATAAAATATAAATGAATAAACAGCTATGAGCACTAAGCTATTGCATGAGTGCATTCATGACAGGCATAAAATGAAGCCCACCAGCCACAAACATGACTCGTTCATTATTATCGATCGCGGCTTTCACCTTGTTAATGGCGCTATTATCCCTAAACTCATTTACACGATCTTTAATCGCTTTAAGCGTCGTAAATTCAGAGGTGCTGAGTTGTTGGTCAAAAATAGTTGCCGATGAAAACTCAACCCACGATACAGATTTCCCCACCATGGTTGATAACATAATGTCTAACTCAGCAATTGAATCTGGCTTAACATTTAGGTGATATTCTGTTGCAGGAAAACCAGATTGTCCGAGCAGATTAGACATCTTACTTTTCGCGTCGGCAAGACTAACATTACTGAGCAACTGTGGTGCTTGTCTTAATAAATAAAATACCTTTAGGCTTTCATCATCAAACTTCTCTAACACAAATTTAGCTTCACTTAGGCTATCGCCTTCCCAAGTTGTTACTTTGACATGATGCTGCTTAGCTAAAAACTGTAAAAAACCCATTTCACCACAGCACTTAATCGCTTCAGCTTTAGACATTTTATCAGGCCAATAACCACCTTCTAACAACACTAAAGTGGGATTAAGCTAGTTAAAAAGGCGTTCTATATCGACAAGTTGAAGATCATTAACATCGTTTGTATGTGTAGTGCCAATAATCATATAGCCACGGTCTAATGAACGTAACAATGACAAATTAGATGTAGGCTTATATCTGTCATTCGCTTGAACATTCAAACACACACCTAGCACCAATAATGTCACAACCGTTATCATTTTTTTCATCGTATTACTTCCCTGTATATCCAGATATAACTGACGTTATCCTTTGATAATTAACATGAAACAAAGGATTTCCAACACAGTTAATAACCAGCTTAACTATCGATAAAAATCGCCAGTATTATGCTAACTATTATCAAGTTTTTTAGTTTTTACCCCTTACTCAAAGCAATTGAATGCTACAAGCTATTGCACGCACACGCTTTTTCACCGCTCTTTTGAATCCACTCTTCGTATTGTCCTTCAGGACATTGATTTTTTATGGTTTTGCATTGAGCGCCATTACGTGAGTATTCGCCACCAATAACTTTCTCGATGAACTAATCGTTAACCTGAGCACTAAAATCTTTTTAAGAACAACCAAGTAAGAGTGCGATGATGACAATTGATAAGTATTTCATGTAATATCCTTTTGCATTTTATACCGAAAACTGACGCCAAAAACCGGCACTTAAAAGCATCACAAAGTGAGCGAAAAATAAGTGCATATAATGATTTTTATGGTTTATGGTGAGTGTATATTATTGATAGAAGTTAACTTTCAGCGTTAACTTTATTAGCGTATTTACCAATAACTTTACCCGTGGTAGCCCACACTATAACGCCGCCCCACGCAATAAAAGAAAACCCTGCAGGGATACACGCTAACAGAATATATTTAAAGTGTTTTCGATTAAAAAATAATGCCAAAATAGCAGGAAGAAACCAAAGAGTCAGCCCCCCAATAACTAACACCACTAAAAAAGTATAATTCTCATTTGCGACTATTTCATTTATAAATTCCATTTATTACGTTCTCCCTAATTGATAAGTGCAACGGATTATACTAAAACATAAAGCCTAAATAACAAGCTAAAAGTCATCGTATTATAAAAAATGCCTTATTTACACAAATCATCATTTTTAGTTGAAACATTATTGACACTATTATTGCCGTTTCTGTGCTGGCCGCTAGTCTAGTAGACACTTCTCATGCCGATGTCACTTGTACTAATTAAACTATGGCTTACGTCCACTACGCCTGTTTAGTACTCATGGCTTATTCGGACACCGACCATTACAAACCACTTAACCAGCTGATTTAAATATAATATCTAGCTTTAATCTTTATTAACCATCAAAGAAAAAACCATACACCCAAAGCGATACTCGGCAAAAGAATACGATAACGGCATACAAAGAAGGCTGTAGCACACAAGCTAACACAGTTGATAAACAGCACTTATTTAAGCCATTAATATGAACATTCGCGATGTACAGTGTATTGATGTTGTTGATTGATTGGTTAGTGGGTGGGTTGTTTAGTTGGTTAGTTGGTTAGTTGGTTAGTTGGCAGGGTAACCGCATGAGTGTGCGTTTTTTGAACACTATAAATAATTTCAATACTTAATCACTTCCAATCATTCATGAAGTGATAACGTACTGAACAAATATAGTTCTAAAAACATACTTAATCTGTATAAAAAACGTTCACAACCTCACCCTGGGTTAGTTGGTTAGTTGGTTAGTTGGTTGGTAAGTTGGTAAGTTGGTAAGTTGGTTAATTTGTTTTGGCAGCAAGATGCTCAGCAGAGTCAACAAAGTAAAATTACCTCAATTATACCGAAGTCATCACCTCACAATTTGTGATATTACAATCTAATTAAATTGATTTACCAACTCTGTTTGACGTATACCCTGACCACTAATTTCTTGGCTATGTATTGCTGCATTATGACAATTTTGTTCAAATTGATTAATGCCATCTTGTAGTATCATCGCGTTGTTATAAATTTGATTAACAACAGCAGCTTGCTCTTCTGCCGCCACTGAAATCTGCTCGCCATTACTTTCGATAATACTCATCACTTCACTAACCGAAACCAGGCTTTTCTCGAGTATTTGACTAGAATCAATACTCTTATCTATTAACAAATGGCTTTGCTCCATCTGTGCAACGGCTTCTGCAGTTGTACGACTAAGTGAATTTATAATAGCGTGTATTTCATGAGCAGAAGTTGCCGAGCGACTGGCCAAGTTACGCACTTCATCCGCGACCACAGCAAACCCTCTACCAGCCTCTCCAGCCCTAGCGGCTTCAATGGCGGCATTGAGCGAAAGCAAGTTTGTTTGCTGTGCAATACTCTCGATCACCTCGACAACTTGGTTTACATTTTGACATTGCTTATTCAGCGAAGAAATAGCAATACGAGATTCTTCCAATAAGTTATTAATTTCCGTAGTCGCGATTTGACTGCTGGCTAATGCCACCTTAGTTGACTCTATTTGTTCAACTAAGTTATGAATTTCTGTGGTTGAATTTGTCGTATTTTTAGCTATATCAGTAACAGACGAGCTCATTTGGCCGATGGCTGTGACAACTTGCTCAAGGTTTTGTGATTGCGTAACTAACTGATTTTGATTGGCTTGATTTTGTTGTTGATGCTCTTCTAAACCTTGCTGTAATTCCTCACCACTGTCTTTTATACGTCCAACCACCGCCAGCGTTTCAGCTTTTTGCATCCGTAGACTTAATTCGATGTGAGAAAGCTCATCGGTATAACCTGTATAAACAAATTGATTTAGTGGATTATTATGTATTGTTTCACTTAATATCAATATGTTACTAAAACGCTGTTTAAGAACATAAAGCGGCCGACAAAAACAGATAATGGCAACAATAAATGCGACGACGGTGAAAAAACCACTTGAGTAAGGCAAGGACATCAACAACCCAACAGATAGCAACCAAGCGAAAAAAAGTTTGGTAATAATACTGGCGCCAAGCTTAGGC
Source organism: Shewanella sp. AC91-MNA-CIBAN-0169 (assembly GCF_040310165.1). Lineage (NCBI taxonomy): Bacteria > Pseudomonadati > Pseudomonadota > Gammaproteobacteria > Alteromonadales > Shewanellaceae > Shewanella > Shewanella sp. AC91-MNA-CIBAN-0169. The sequence goes on along the minus strand of NZ_JBEOPM010000001.1, from coordinate 42,255 downwards.
TTAGCAGCTTTACCAGCATTAATTGCATCGTAACAGGCTTGAGCACGTTCAGTCAGCTCTGCTTCAGGCTGAGTTCTTACCGACTGATACTCGCAAATAATACCGTTACGTTTAATCGGGGTCACATAAGCGTTAACCCAATAATACTGACCATTCTTGCAGCGATTCTTCACCAATCCCATCCAGCTTTCCCCTTGCTTTATGGTGTCCCATAGGTCACTAAATGCAGCTTTAGGCATATCTGGGTGGCGTACTATATTGTGGGGTTTATTAATTAGCTCATCTTCTTTATAACCACTAACCGTCATAAAGTCATCGTTAACATGAGTAATAATACTGTCTAAATCGGTTGTTGAAAGGATCATATAATCCGACGGATAAGTGACTTCTTCATCGATGATATCTTTTGTGGTCATGTTGATATATTAAACGTCATTGAGTTAAATAATTAAGCTGATTATTAAACAATCAGCATTATTTGTATGTGATGACTCACGACTTTAATCAGTAAATAATTAACATCTTTGAAATATTTGCGATTGGTCACACTGACAGTTATCCAGACTCACAACAGTTCAAAGTATTGACTCGATCATATAATGGGCAAGAAAATGGCTATCATCATGATTGATTGGTTTTTATTCTTGAGGATTTGAATTGCGATGTTGTTTCGCATAATTAAAGCTTAGAGAAGCAATAGGATAAAGAGATTTAATACTTTTCCTATACCGAGCAAAGACAATCGTGGCGATGGTGACACCAACTGTGACCCCAAAAGGATGCTTTCGAGTCTGCTTTTTGACAGAATGGAGTAATAAATTAAGCGTTAACTCGCACTGCCTAACAGAGTCTTTCCCCTGCACACGTGTTAACTTAATCGAATGATTTAGATGCTTTAGAGATGACATCGATACCCTCCTTTAATTGGGAGACAGTGTCTTTGAAGCCAAAAAAACGAATAAGCCGTTTTTGCCAATACAGCAAGCCAACTAAAACCAACATCATTGTGAGTAGAAATACCCCTAAGCCAATAAATATGCTGTGAGTGAGGCTGTAGATCACGATCCCAGAGCAAACACATAAACTGAAGATAAAGAGAACTAACAATGGAATAAATAAAAGCTGGCAAACAAGAAACTGTTTTGCTGCGGCAACATTTCGTAATATTTCCATAAAGAAAAGTTGGACTGTAGACTCTGACCACTGTCCAACCTCTTGAGCTAATTTCGATGCCTTATTAAAAATATCTTTAATTTCTTCAACGTTTAAGTCATCGGAGTTTACGTTCATTTCATCAGAGTTAACGTGAGGATCGGTCTGTGAGCCATCGGAGATTTTATCTTTACTGTACACTTTCTCAGTGTTTTCCATAATAAAACCCCTCCGGCCGCTTTGCTATTTTATAAGTTTCGAAATCGCCCATCCCGCTAAAAAAGCACACCCGACACTTAATAAAGGGTGTTCCTTAATAAGATTTTCAGTTTGAGCTGTTGCCGATTTAACTTTTTCAGTGCCTTCACCCAATGATTCTTTCGCTTTATCTTTCAAGGAATGAACAGCCTCTGAAGTCGCTTCTTCAGCTAAGTGATAAGCATCTTCAATTTTCTGTTGTGGATCTTGATTTTTTGCCTTTGTTGTAGCCATTTCTAATCTCCTTAAATACAAAATTTATAGAGTGATATTACGCTGAAATAAATAGGGGCAATAAAAACTGTCCAATTAACACACTATTACGATAAATAGATTGGGTCAATTTATATAACATTAATAAAAAAACATGCCTAAATATTAGCGACTCTATTTTAATAAAGCGAAAGGCATGCCACATTTAAACCGAAGCAACAAAAAAATAAACACCTGATAAATATAACATTTATATTTTATGATAAAAAATGAAATATTTTAATATAATTATTTTGTAGTTTTTACAAATTATTACTTTTTACTATGTAAAAGTTACTCATGAAAATAAAAATAACCATCAATAGTTGTTTCAGAATAATATGGGGGATTGTATCCAACTGGTAATAACAAAATATAACCAAACTAGAAATTAGATAGCTATTGCTCGACTAATTTCTGGCTAGGTGATTTGGGGGATGCTTATATCAATCTAACACTTTAAAAAATAACTGCGAGCCGAGTAAACAAAAGCCTACCGAATAAGTCAGCTAAAATTTACAGCAGACTAAGCAATAAGCTTGAGGCCATGCATTTTTTACTCTACTAGTGATACCTCATTCTTATCTATCTGTAACGCAGATAATTTATCAAGTAGTGCTTCAATGTTTTTTCTTCCAGCACCTTCATTGGCTAATCTAAGCCTTTTTACCGCAACAAAGGCATCCTTAAATGTTGCTGTGTGCGGTGCAATGATGGTTTCGTCAAACACAATGGATTGGGTTGCCGAATCGGTCAGTAAATATTGAACATGAGTAGTAACTTCAAAATCTAACCCAAAAATAGGTTGATCTACTTTAAGCATATTCACAACCAGTTTATATCGACCATCATCAGACAATAATCCCTGTGCTTGCAGGCTTCCCCTGACAGCACCAGAAAAGGCTTCACTGCTAATTTCTGATGTCCACAGTGGATTTGTTTTTTGACCACCAGAGACATTTGATAGCTCTATGTTGTCATTTAATACATCAAAGTAGGATTTTTGTTCACCCTGAAACGTCATATTTTTCATTTTTGCACCAGATGCGCATCCAGATAAATATATGGCCGCTACAAAAATTAAAGCCAATTTGAACAACTTCATCTATCACTCCGTTGAGTTAATAAGTTTGTCTATGACAGCGTATTTGTGAAAATAGTCAGAGTTTCGGTAAATACCCGGAACACATTTAACCGCGCAATAGTAACACGTGTTTAATTATTAATATTTTTAATAACTTACCAGCATACATTGGTTAAATCAATCCTCCTTACAACAGGAAAATAGATGAATTAATCCGTATATAAAAATATTGCCAAGTTCTCATTATTAGCGGTATCAATCATCCGCTTAATAATGAGTTGATTTGGTCGACTCTTTTAATTAACTCATTACTCGCAGTTACCAAGACAAGAGCGGGAATGTTTTTTCGTACCATTAGATAACCTATCTAACTCGCTAATGTTGTTGTGACATTACGACTCTTTTTTTAAGGAGTATTGTATGAGTCTTGCTGATGAATCAACTCACTTTAATGCATCGATGTTCCTCGTCAGGCAAGTAAAATTAAACCCATTTTTTGATGGGTTATTTGTTACCATTGCAGCTGTCATCCTAGGCTGTGAGGCATAGTAAGAATTGAAGACTTAAGCTATTGTCATTTAGAGTGGTCATCACAGCTTAATAAACGATCACGATATTATCCTCGTCGGAAGTGTCCCTATGTGGCTATATTTACAACTGAGTAATCAATATTAATTAGCACAATTGATGTGTGCTAGATAACGTTAAATTATTCAATAAACTGTATAATTGTGGTTAATTATTAATTGGTGGAAGATGACGTGCTAACAAAAATTCTAGTGACAATATTGGTAATCCTTGGCGCTATTGTCTACTTGCGCCGTGGACGAGGGCATAAAGTTAATCGCATCGCAGATATGGTAGATGCACAAAAATCGCCTCTTCTTAGTCGAGTAATTATTTACACTATGATTGCTGTGTCGATGTTAGCCTCTGCAGGCTATTGGGGCTGGAGTTGGTATGACGATAATACCGTCGTTGAAGTTACAATTACATCACCTATTGAAGCGATGACAAACAGTTACAAGGTGCGTAAAAAAGATATTGAAGCTCAGCGGATTACCACAGTCGATGGGATTCAAATTCGGTTATCTAGTCAAGAGAGATTAACGATTAGAACGACTAATTCACCTCAATGACACGAAATTAATAACGCCTGAATTCTAGCGACTAAATTCTAGACCAAAATAGACCAAAATAGACCAAAATAGACCAAAATAGCACTGCCCAGTTCCCGCCTATTATCTTAATCTAGATCATTATGCTCATCACCTCGACTAGGATAACAAAACTAAGTACTGAAATTAAAGTGACCAGTTTAAACCACCTTATATCCCCACTCTCTTGTTAGGTCTTTTTAGTCGCCACACCACAGCTAATATACGATGCAAACTTTGGCACTCCCTTTATATAATCACTTTCAAACCAATCGATACTAAAGCCGCTGCTTTGTATATTGTCAATCATAGGTCTATTCAAATTACAGCCACCAAAAGCGTTACCCCATAAGCGATTTAAACGATGTTGCCATTTTTTAATTGAATCGTCAGGTGCTTCTCCATGCTCACAGAAAAATATTTTACCATCAGGCTTCAACACTCTATGTATTTGCTGCATAGCGGCACGCCAATCAGCAATAGTGCAAAGAGTATAAGTTAACACAACTGAGTCAACACATTGATCATCTAAAGGAATCTGTTCACTAGGGAGACTTAGCCATTCAACCTGAATAGGCGATTTCGCTAAATTTTTCCGCGCTTTTTTACGCATCCCAGGAGAAGGTTCAAGGCCCCATATCATATTAACGTTCATAGGATTATACAAAACCATATTAACAGCAGAGCCCATACCAATCTCTAAAACATTGCCATAAGCTAAAGGCACAACTTTCTGCCTAAGCTCCATGATGACACTTGAAGAACAAGCACAATTTATAATGTGTGGAAGAATGTTGTTTTCATAAAAACTCAAAGGTAAATCCTCTGTAATAATTAACATTTGCATTCCGAAAGCTCAATATAAACCATGGCTAACATCTGCAAGCATTGGGTGTTAATTTACGATTATGATTACAGCCTAATCTAACAGCCATCGTCTATTTGCTGTTTTATATGACTCTATATGTATCTATATTAGCAGTTTCGTCAATTTAACCTTAATCACGATCTTCATATGGTTGGCATAATAACGGATAACGTTTTACCCCAAGAACGGTTCACATAAGAGCTGCTGTTTCAGATTGGTGAACATAAATAGGATCCGTAAAGATGTGCATGTTATTTAGGGTAAGATCATTATAGTATTTATCGCGCCAATACCTAGGGATTAGAATTGGATCATAATCATGTTGTTATTATCTGAAGTGATAAATCTTGCAATAAACACTACAGAGCGTATAACTTAACTACTAACTTTTATGGTATAAATCTCATGTCAAACGACTTCCGCTCTATCAAACAAGAAAAGCATTCACGACAATACAGCTATGCGAAGCGAGTTTTGGCTGGGAGTATTTCTTCTGAAAATCGTTGTATTTTGGTCGGTTGCAGAAAGTCTAAAGTCAATTTAGTTGTTCCAAAATCTATCTAAGTATTTATTTCTAAAAATAATTCTGATGATAGGAAATGAAAAAATTAGTACTTATTTAAACTCGATGTTGCCCAACTAGTTCTCGATAAAAACTATACTATCATCCAAACAGTGAAAGCGATGAAGGTTGGTAAATCGACTATTGATAAATGGTGGAGACTGCTAAAATTAGAACGTCTGGATTACCCCAAAAAGCATATCCTATTACTCCGAAATAAATTGAAATTTGTGAACTAAAAATGCAGATTGCCCTTCTTTAGGAGCATAAACGCACCCTAAAAACTACAGGTTTTCAATGTCAGACTCAATAGAAATTTACATTACTCAGCGAACACAAGCAGAACTACCTTGGTCCTGTATCTCCAAATGAACATGAAAAAATATCTTTTTAGCCAAGCTAGGTGTATAAAAAATAGTAGTAAAATTAATGAATATTTTTAATTTTAGTGGTTAGATTATGTGGTCAGTTATTGAGGGATACATATGAAAGAAATCGATTGCAATGATCCAAAAGTTGTTCGAATTGGTTTTAAAACGGCATTGAGGATCCTGGAAAAATGGAGTTGCAGCCAACAGGAAATTCAAAAGTTACTTAAATTGCCTGAGAACTATGAATCACTTGAGTTTGAGCAAATGTGTTTGAGCAAAGAGCAAGTTGAAAGAATAAGCTATATCCTGAATATTCATGCTGGCTTACGGCTAACATTTAACAACCCTAAAAACATCTATGGTTTTATTAATATGGTAAATCATAATTCCCCTTTCAATGGTAACAAGCCAATAGATTTCATTTGCAATGGTGAATTAGAGCATTTTCAAAGGCTTCAAGTTCACATAGATGGTTTATTCGGGGGATGAGCATAAAAGATATTTATTCTTTATCTGCAATCCTCTAGCTGCTCTAAATAATCTAGGTATGTATTTATGCGCAAAGCAAGCTGGTCATGTCAGGTATAGATGAAGATTTCAAACGAGATGTCATGCCTCATATCTATAATGTGAAATGGATTCGAATTATCATTTACTGTACAAACTTTATAGTGTCAATAAACTTATTTTTTGTCCAGAAATGAGCCTAGACACGTAAATTATTTATGCCCCATTGTGAGTTTCGCAGTTCAAAAGGTAAATAGGGTGAGTAAAGCTTTGTCTATAGGAAAGCTAATCTGAACAAGGGAGAGTTTGATAATCTAAAAAGGCTATGTCTGTCCTATCAGTTTGCTTGATAAACTTTCGCAGGTTCAGCGCTAAGGACATGCCAATATAAGATGTATCCGAACCTCTAGCAGAATTACTTGCAAACTAAGAATTTTTGTTACGCAGAACAATATACTAATGTTTACTACTTCCTGTTTTCCTTGATTTTTGCACGTTATCACTGTCAAAATTATACAAAGCTAGTAATATGACCAAATAATAAACTTCTAATAGTAAGGTAGTAAAATGGAATTAGCTATGTCTGAAGAACCTAAAGCAAGCGCCCTAGTCCAGTCTCAGCCTCAAGTACAAAGAATTGTCAGTACCGTTTTGCATCAGATCGATGTTGAGTCGCAAGATTGCCACCTTATACCTATATCAGACGAACATTCAGATTTAGAAGGCTACCTAACTGATCTACTTGATGAAATAAATGATAAAGAACAGAAGCGGGCTTACGACTTTGTTAGAGAGACAACAGAGTTTTATAGAGCACTTGAATCATATAATCGAGATAGAGACCTCACTACCAACCTTTTTGCTTCCAATATTGCTATGTAGTGGCATAGTTATTTTGGCCACCTAAATAGAGGTGATATTATTGCCTCGTAGATAACTTTAGGTGAGCACATGAGATCGACAACCAGAAAAACATTTAGCGCTGAATTCAAACTTGAAGCAGCCCAATTAGTCCTCGATAAAAACCACACAATCATTCAAGCTGCAAAAGCAATGAACGTGGGTAAATCGACTATGGATAAGTGGGTGAGGCAGTTAAAATTAGAACGCCAGGGTGGCACTCCCAAAGCATCTCCGATTACCCCAGAACAAATTGAAATCCGTGAACTGAAGAAGCAAATAGCGCGTCTTGAGGAGCATAATCTAATCCTAAAAAAGGCTACCGCTCTCTTGATGTCAGACTCGATGAACAATTTACGCTGATCAGCGCACTCAAGCAGAGCCACTCTATTCTCACAATTTGTAATGCATTCAAAGTGCATCGAAGTAGCTATAAATATTGGCTAAAAAGAAAAGAACATATCGATGCTGATTTTACAATTTTATGCAGTGAAGTGAAGGCCGCGCATCGTATTAGTAATGGCTCTGCCGGTGCTCGAACGATAGCGCAATTAGTTACTAACAAAGGGATTAATCTCAGTCGTTATCGAGCCCGTAATCTAATGAAAGAGCTTGGGTTATTGAGCTGCCAGCAGCCTAAGCACTCTTATAGGAAAGCTGCACAAGAGCATGTCGCTATCCCGAATACGCTTAATCGGCAGTTTGCCGTAACTCAACCGGATAAAGTGTGGTGTGGCGATGTAACGTATGTTTGGGTCGGTAATCGTTGGGCATATTTAGCGGTTGTTCTAGACTTATTTGCCCGCAAACCTGTTGGGTGGGCTTTGTCATTATCGCCTGACAGCGAGCTGACCTCTAAAGCCTTGAAAATGGCATTTGAGTTAAGGGGGAAACCTGAGAGTGTGATATATCACAGCGACCAAGGTTCACATTACACAAGCTTGAAGTTCAGACAGCTATTATGGCGTCTTCAGATTGAGCAAAGCATGAGTCGACGCGGGAATTGTTGGGATAACGCACCAATGGAGCGTTTCTTTAGAAGTTTGAAATCTGAATGGGTACCCGCAAGTGGCTATGGGAATTTTACAGAAGCAGACAAAGCGATCACAAATTACATCACTGGATATTACAGTGAAACTAGACCCCATCAATATAATGGTGGGTTAACGCCAAATGAGTCAGAACGTTTATATTGGAATGACTCTAAAACCGTGGCCAATTTTACTTGACCACTACACTAATCGCTTACTAGATAAAGAAGTGGAGACAGATAAGAGTTATGGGCATTTAAGTAAGAGTGGTAAAGGCCATGTGAAAAAGGGGAGTTTCTTGCAGTTTTTGTACAGAAATGGCTCGTTTATATCTTATTTAGGTGTAAAGCTTGAACATCAGGTATTTCTTGATGAAGTTGATTTTAAAAAGAAAATAGGTCTTTCTGTTGCTAAGAAAATTTATAAAGCTTGTAAAGTTGACTTTGATGTAGATGGGATTCCTCATAATGTCTTTGTTTATGATACTAACAGCAAACCCTCTCATTATTGGTGGAGCGACTTTCTTGAATTAAAAGAATTAAGAACTAACGCCCTAAACACAGAAACCGCCTCTAAGGAAGTCTTGAGAGAAGTAGACCGAATAAAGAAAGCTTTCCCTAGAGACCATAATGTTTTGAGAAATGCCACTATTGCAGCTTTTAAGCAGAATGGTGAAATGAAGTACGATGAGTTTGTCGAAAATACATTTGGTAACTACGAACCAATCGATAATGACTTAAAAATAAAGTTGCCGCAGATAAGAGAAAAACTAGATTCTCTGCCTGAGAAGAAGAATTTTGATACACGATTTACTTTGGCACCAGAACTGGTTACTTTCAGACGTTCAAGCTATGAGTTATCGAAGGAAATATCCTTAACAGTTGAAGGGGGAATCGAAAACATAGATGATAAGATCTGGTCAGAAAAGACAGCTTCAGGTAAAGAGTTGGTAGTCATTAGCTCTCCTGAAGGTTTTAAACGGTTCACTGAAAAAGAAAGAGTTTAGATTTATGCTTTATGACTTCTTTTCTGCAAATAGTTCGTTGGCTAGCTTCGAGGTTAAAGAAACTTTTGACCAGCTTTATATAAAAGCTAGCTTAAATAACTCACAGTGTGCATTTGTCACAAAGCTCTTTGATGAGCTGAAAACACTCTCTAGTAGAGATAGTTTTGAGTTGTTTTTAGAGATTTCTGGCGCAACAACCAAGATATCCAATACATCGTCAGAACATTTTAAGGAGTTAACTGATCACCTAGCTGCTAATGAAGACGAAGATGACTATGAGATAATAGTTGATGTGAAAAAGGTCATCAATGAAAACACTGTTTCAGTGTATTTCATGGAACATTTCGCAAAACATTTGAATGACTCTCCTCTGAAAGATATATTCATAACTCTTTCATCTATTCATGGTAATGGATTATTTTTTGAAGCTTTCTCCACAATAGTTCCATTTAATTCAAGTGGAATGTACTTCTATTCATCAGGCCAACCAATAGTAAAGTCAGATTTTTTGAATGACAAGAAAAGATCCGCTTTATTGGGGATGCTTAGTGAAAACTCAAATATAACGGATGTTAATTTAAAAATTGTTCCGAGTGACTTTTATTTGATAGTTGATGCAGAAAATCATGAAATAAATAAATTTTTCAGTAAGGCTTGTGGGGTGTTATCCCTCATCTTCATGGCTAATGCTTCAGGCTTCAAGTCCAAAAACGAGCTTGCCTATAGAATTTGTGGTTTTAAAACAATTTCTTGTGATTCCGTGTCGTTCGCTGACGTGGAAGCTGATAGTAAAGTGCTATATAAACTCATGTCATGGTCATTTGAAGGTGGATCCTGCGCAGATAAAATTGGCTTGTTGAGAAATGTACTTTCTATCCATCTGGATGATAGTGGGAGTATTAAGTTTGATAATGAGGTTTGGAATACGGTTAGATCTAATTATCAGATATATCTCAAGGGAAATATTCAAAATTATTTGGATGTGAAGAACAAAATTGGTGAGATTATCATTGAGTCAACAACTAAAACCTATGCAATAGCGGATGATTTGCTGGATGTCTTCAAGAACAATGTATTTGTTATATTAACATTCATATTGACAGTGGTTGTTGTCAATGGAGTAAAGGACAACGGGAGTGAAAATATTTTTTCTGGTGTCTACCTAGCAATTGTAATCATACTTTGTCTAGTGTCATCTATGTGGTTAGTAATGACAGCGCATGAGGCTAAAAAACGATTTGAAGCTGCTTCAAGAACAATTAAGGACATCCTAAATCTTAATTACAAAAAGATAATAATGGATAGTGAAATTGATGACTCTGTTGACCCAGTGTTAAAAAGTAATAAAGATTATCTTGATATCCAGATAAAAAGGTATGTTCGATGGTGGATGGCAACGGCTTCAATTGTTGTTATCTCTTTTGTTATTGGATATCTCACTCTGGGGAAGCCTAAGTCAGCAGACTCAGTAAATGATGTTAATAAAGAGAAGGCCGTTTTAACCTCTCAGAAGGCAGGCGATGCTAAGACGGTAGTAGATACACAGAAGGTAGAAAATACTAAGAAGGTAGAAAATACACAGAAGGTAGAAAATACTAAGAAGGTAGATTGAGAAGCAATAATTGAAATGTGGGGGTCAGTGTAAACTTTAATTGATACCCATACATTTACTAATCCCACTACATATTCTTAGACCCTTTGCACTAACTCATTAATGTCCAAAAATAAGCTAGATAACTTCTGAAGTAATGTCCAACTTTCGTTAGCCAATACAGTTTCTTCTTGGTCTGGTATGGATTAAGCGCCACAACGGTCATAGCTATGTGCAAGACCTAATAGGTTTAATATAACCCGATTTGTCTTCACCGATCTCTAACACGTTAACGTCTTCCATAAAGGTAAAAAACTCATCATTCTCATTAAGTTTTAAAAACACGTTTAATTCATTATTTTTAACAGAAAACTGACTATTTTTACATACAGACTCGACGCTAAGATTAAAGCTTCCTCCGCCATCGCTATTGTTCATTCTGTATTTCTTTACAAGCTCCTGCCCTCGAAGCATTTTTAACGTATCATCTTGACTCAATTGCAAAATATAAAACGTACTGTCCCGATTTATTTCTTGTGTTAACTCATTAGGTAATACGTATTGAGTATTCAATTTTACAAAATACTCGTCCTCAAAATTATAGTTTGGGTCATTCGTTGTGAATTCAAACTTAATCACTACGTCGTTATTACTAATCACGATTCCATTAGGGGCTTGAACCGCGACAACTATCTCACTTGGTTCAAGTTCTAGCGGATTGACACTCATCATTTTATACATTGTTGTTAGTGGAATACTGCTGCATCCAGAAACAGCAGAAATCATCATTAAAAATATAAAAAAAATCTACGCTTCATAATCCGTTAATACCTTACTAAAAATTAATAGTACTGAAATCCATTTTATTAGTTTGATAATCACAACTAAACCTCTAATAGTTATACTCATTTATTTATGTTGTGTCACGTTCAACGGCAATGTATATCACACCACAGTTATTGTTCTAGTTCATAAATGCCTTATTCAACTCTGAACTTGAGGCCGTTGAAGAAAATGACGTGAGCTGGCCATGGACGGGCAGCTCGCTTTCGAGGGGAAGGGACGCCCCATCGTAAGCGTTAGCATTTTCGAATAAGGCCGAAGCCATCTACAAATGCCGGTCAATGATTTAGTGGGGGCAGGGTAAACTTTTATAAAAAGTAAATTGAAACATTGGCTTTTCTAAAACGTTTCTGTCCAGAAATGAGCCTAGACACATAAATTATTTACGCTCTATTACGTTTAGATTTTTGATAATGAATGTGATGGCACATACTTCCTTCAACTGACTATGAATTTAATACTAGGTTTTATTGACGCTATTGAAGAAGTCAGTATGGGTCCGGAAAATAAGCTATATAAGAGAAGACTAAGAGCTATTTTCCAACAAGAAAAGTAACAAAATCATAAAGACTCTTTAGTTGTGGCTGATGATTAACCTCTTTTGGTTTTTGTCACTTTATATGCAGGGCTGCCAATTAACCATAATGGATCTGGGCATCTGCTCATATTTCGATTTAATGATAATCATCATTAACATGGCTTACTATCTTTTTGGTCGTGGAGGCTCCCAAGTGAATGGGAGCCTGACTCATTTGGCTAGCCGCCATGGTGTCCGTGATGACCACCATTGCCGTTACCGCACTCATGTACTGTCTGCTGGCCTCCCTGTGTTCCTGTTTCTATAGTAATTGAACCAGAATCTTTGAACATGACAAATTGACCACTAGTCATATCATTGGTGACAGGGTCATCTAAATGACCTAAGCAGCTGTAGCCGACCCGATAGTTTCCAGCTGGCAAATAACCCATGGCAAAGTGCCAGTTGCCGTCAATATCCCGCATCATAGGACTTACCGCAGTCGGTAGAGTTACCCCCTCAGGAGGATTGGTTCTCATATCCGTCATTTGATCTATATTAGTAATATCTTCAGGATACAGATAGGCAATGTGACTAAATTGTCCCCCAATCGGAGTCCGGTCGGAGTAAGTTGTCTCGCAATCGGCGATCCATTGAGGATCTACTTCACCCAACAAGTGGCCCATATACCGATTATCGACGGACCACATAGCTTGATGATCTAAATGGTATTCTCCTTGTTGATATGATAGGCCACGATATAAGTCAATTTCCATCGTGATGGAAATATGCTGGTCAGCTACTATTTCAAAGTCTGAAACTGGAAGCTGCCCATTGTCAACATACAAACCATGTCGACCCTGGCCATCTTCAACATAGCAGCCGTCATTACCATCGCCCTGTTGGATGGTGACATAGGCATCATGGTACTGACCCAGAGGTAAGTCGATATTATCGACTACAAGATGGCTATCCAATCCCTGAAAATCGAGCAGATTAAATGCCATATCCTGTAAATCATGTCTATGGATTACCCCCTCAGCATCAGTCATGACCAGTTCTCCCATGACCATACCAACATGGGAAACTCCAGCCATAGGTGAATCAGAAATAGCTAAAGAGAATTGTCCCTGAGGTAATACTTGTTCTGCTACCGTCACAGCACTATCTGAATCACTCCCGCATGCGCTAAGTAAAAAAATAGAGGATAACAACATTGTTCTACAAATCGTCATAAAGCCGCCCTGAGTATATGAAATTTATCTAATGATACCTATTAAGAGGTAGCGCTGGTAATTTCTTGAATATAAATGTGACTTAGAACAATGTATAAAATTAAGCTAGTACTGTTAATTAATGGAAAACGTAATATTTTCATTCAACTACAAATTGTCTATGTTTTAAAAGTTCAAAATGTCATATTAATAGTAAAATTTTTCAATTTAAGTATTTGCTAATCAAATACATAAACTTATTATTGTGTTGTTGCATATAACGTGTTCTATTGTTCAAAAAACCTTGACTGTGAGTTTTTTAGAATGCTTTTCGTATTTTGGGGTATGTACGGTTTTAGACAAAATACAGTATTCAAAGACGTGGGGTTAGGGGGGGTAACCATGTTATGAAATTAAATCATTCAGAGAACGCATAATTTATTACTGGAAATAGATAGTAAGTTGAATCTTTTAATAGACCTAGGATTGTGACTTATGTCATGGAATTAGATTCTAAAATTTGCTAAGGTTAATAACATAATTCAACTGGATACAATTGCATGACTAAGATTTTGTTAAATTTAGCAGTTATATTGGCATTAATAACACAGTTATTAATGCCAAATAATGCTATGTCTAGCGAAATGTCCGAATCAAGTATGCAAACTAGCTCTATGTCACATTCAGTTATGATGGACAATGATTGTGATGATACGGATAACTGTTGTCCCGAAGATTCAAGCCACTGTATTAGCCATTGCCATGCAGTCGCTAATGCATTTGTTTTGTTATCAGATTCAAATTTAGTTAATGATCTATTCACAAGTTCTAAAGTTAACTCGACTTTATGGATATCAACTCCGGCTTCGCTTGGAAGTCAAAATCCCCCTCCAATTGCTTAATTCTTTATTTTAATTAACCACCTATATTAATTTATAAAGATTTTCGTTGCTCGTTTACTTATGAGCATCATAAAGCATCTGGAGTTTCTCATGAAAAAATTTATCGCAATTACACTTTTATCTGCTGTCAGTTCTATGTCTATGGCCGCCACTATTTCATTGCCGGACTATTTAGTATTTACATCCATTGATGGGCAGCCAACTGATCGGTCGAGCACAATTGATATCAAACAAGGACAGCATTTAGTCGAATTACGTTTTTTTGAAGTATTCACTGCGGGAGCAGATGATACAAACTTTGTTAAGTCAGACTCATTATATTGGAGTTTAAATTTAACAAATGATGAAGATATTCAGGTTAGTACAAAGGATATTTTATCTGCGAAAAATGCAAAAAGCTTCATTTCATCTCCAGTCATAACTCTTAATAGTGCAAGTATGAGTAATGAAACTGTCACCTTAGTAAATCACGAAGAATTGATGGCTATTATCATGAAGCAACATAGAAAAATGATGAGTCATTAGCACCACTGTGAGGGTGCTATTAATCTGCACCCTCAATTTATAAATAGACTACTAAAAAGTGGACGAGTCATCGAACCGCAAATTGGTGTCTGAAAATAAATTTAGTGTTTTCAGAGGTTTTATGAAGGTTAATCAATTAGCTAAAAAACTCAATGTAACCAGTGACACTGTTAGATTTTATACTCGTATAGGTCTACTCTCTCCCTGTAAGTCACCTGATAATGGATATAAATATTATGGCGAGAAAGATTTGAGCCGTATGCAATTTATCATAAGTTCTCGTCAGCTTGATTTTTCGGTTGAAGAAATTAAGTTGATTTTTTCTAACACTGACCATGGTGAAAGTGCATGCCACCTTGTACGTGAATTAGTAAAACAAAAGTTAGATGAAACTGAAGAACAATTTAATAAAACAATGAAATTAAGAGCAAGACTTTTTCAGGCCGTTGAACAATGGTCAACTATGCCAGATAACTTGCCTACAGGAAATATGGTTTGCCATTTGATTGACAGTACACATCAAGCTGATACTCAGACAACAACAGTTACTCAGCTTGACCACATTATATTAGCGTCAACGGAGGTTAAGTAATGAATCAAACAAAAAACTCACTTATGCAACTCAATATCCTCGGCGCAGGCTGCGCGAGTTGTGTTGGCAAAATTGAAAAAGCGATTAACAGCGTAGAAGGCGTTGATTCGGCCGAGATGAATTTTGCGGACAGAACGGTACTGGTTAACGGTAAAGCATCTGCCGAGTTGATTATAAAAGCGGTTGAAAGCGCTGGTTATAATGCTACTCAAATACAGGCGGAGTCGGCAGATGATGCCATGAACGAGAAAGAACAGGCTGATTTACAACATTATAAAAGTTTATTACGCCATACCATTATCGCTTTGTCCGTCGGTATTCCGTTGATGATTTATGGACTGTTTATTGGCGAAATGACGGTATCAACCCTATTCGAACAAGTGGTGTGGGGACTGGTTGGTGTGGTGACTCTTGCGATTATGCTGATATCAGGTAGGCATTTTTATATCGGTGCATGGAAATCATTTTTAAACCATAACGCCAATATGGATACCCTCATTGCCTTAGGTACCGGTACTGCTTGGGTTTACTCTATGTTGATAGTTGCATTTCCACAATTATTTCCCGAGATGGCAAGGCATGTTTACTTTGAAGCGACCGCAATGATTATTGGTTTAATTAATCTTGGTTTAGCACTCGAAGTTAAAGCGCGCGGTAAAACCTCTGAAGCGATTAAGCGTCTTATTGGTTTGCAAGCTAAAACTGCTCGGGTAATCCGTGATGGAAAAGACCTCGACATCGATATTGCTCATGTATTACTTAATGATCACGTTAAAGTTCGCCCTGGCGAAAAAATCCCAGTTGATGGGGTGGTTATTGAAGGTAACAGCACCATTGATGAATCAATGTTGACTGGTGAGCCAATGCCTGTTGAAAAAGTGATCGGTGACGATGTGGTCACTGGCACCTTGAATAAATCAGGCTCAATCATATTTAAAGCAACTCGTGTAGGTAAAGATACTGCACTGGCGCGCATTATTAGTATGGTCAAACGGGCGCAAAACTCTAAGCCGCCGATTGGA
Organism: Shewanella sp. AC91-MNA-CIBAN-0169; assembly: GCF_040310165.1. Lineage (NCBI taxonomy): Bacteria > Pseudomonadati > Pseudomonadota > Gammaproteobacteria > Alteromonadales > Shewanellaceae > Shewanella > Shewanella sp. AC91-MNA-CIBAN-0169. The sequence goes on along the minus strand of NZ_JBEOPM010000001.1, from coordinate 25,901 downwards.
CGTTTAGCTGATGTTATAGCCGCTTACTTTGTGCCCGCCATTATGATCATCGCTATAGTCAGTGCCATGGTGTGGTTTAACTTTGGCCCCGAGCCGTCGAGTGTATTTGCCATCGTGTCTGCAACAACAGTATTAATTATTGCTTGTCCTTGTGCGTTAGGACTCGCAACGCCAATGTCAGTGATGGTCGGCGTTGGTAAGGCGGCTGAATCGGGAGTGCTTATTCGGAACGGTGAAGCATTGCAAACCGCGTCTAAAATAACCGCCATGGTATTAGATAAAACCGGCACCATTACCGAAGGTAAACCGCAAGTTACCGATATTATTTTGGTTAATGCAGACAGTGAAGAGCAGGTACTTGCCTTGTCTGCTGGAATTGAAAGTCACTCCGAACATCCACTCGCGCAAGCGATTGTTGAAAGTGCGAATGATAGAGGTATTGAAGCCATTAACACTGAGCACTTCAATGCCATTTCAGGTAAAGGTGTAGAAGCTGAAGTGGATGGCCAGATATTATTATTTGGTAATCTAAAATTAATGCAAGACAAAAATATTGATATTGGATTCAATGAAGCTAAGGCCCAAGTGTTAGCTGAAAATGCTAAAACACCAATGTATTTAGCGCTTGCAGGGCAATTACTGGCCATTATTGCGGTATCAGATCCGATAAAGCCTGATTCAATCGAAGCGATTGCGAGACTGAAACGCAGTGGCATCAAAGTGATAATGTTAACCGGGGACAATAAAGCGACCGCCGCCGCAGTGGCTAAAAAAGTCGGTATTGATGATTTTTTCGCAGAAGTCATGCCAGAAGATAAAGCCAATAAAGTGGCTGAACTTCAGCAACAAAATGAAGTGGTTGGTATGACCGGCGATGGGATTAATGACGCCCCCGCATTAGCGTTAGCCGATGTTGGCTTTGCTATTGGAACAGGCACTGATGTGGCGATAGAAAGCGCTGATATTACCTTAATGCGCGGATCACTTCATGGCTTAGCCGATGCGATAGCCATTAGTAAAGCAACGCTGCGCAACATTAAACAAAACTTGTTTGGCGCGTTTATTTACAACGTCGCGGGTATTCCCTTAGCAGCAGGTGTGCTTTTCCCTGTTTTTGGTATTTTGCTAAATCCAGTGATTGCCGGGGCTGCGATGGCCTTTTCATCACTTACCGTAGTGAGTAACGCTAACCGTTTACGTTTGTTTAAAGCCAAAGAACACTAGGAGCTTCAATATGTTAATTAATTTACTGTGTATCGCATTAATCGGTTTTATCATTTGGTGGTTTTGGCTATATAAACCGACAAAGGATTCTAGTGTTGACGCTAGTACATTGATACTGGTTAAAGACGGTGTGTATACGCCTGCACGAATTAAAATTTCGGCTAATACACCAACAGAGATAACTTTTTTACGCCAAGATAAATCCGGATGTTCAGCCACAGTCCTGCTACCCGACTTGGAGATTAGCCAGGATTTAGCGCTGGATAAGCCCACGACGATATCATTACCGGCTCTGGAAAAGGGTGAGTATCCATTTCATTGTCAGATGCAAATGTATAAAGGTGTATTGATTGTTGAGTAAACACTAGATATCCATGCGTATTTTTCAATATGTTGGTATCAATGATGAAGATAATAGCAGTATTAAAATGAGCCTTTTTGAACTTTGCAATCAATATCTTGATTCTAACCTAAGCTGTTTACGGTCTAGGTTAGAAAATTGGCCATTTTTTGTTAATTACTTTTTACCTAAATCATCAGAAAAATGATGAGTTAATGATTAAGAGAGACATTATGAGTGATTTTGAACATAGACCGGGCGTTAAAGAAGCCACTTTAGTTGTCAGAAACCTAAGATTAACTGGAGTAGATAATCAAAATTTAGAAGCATTAAAGACTGAGATAGACAAACTGTTTGGCATAGAAGAAGTGATTTATAATGACAAATCGGGATCTATTTATCTAACCTATGATGCCAGCCATATCAATTTAGAAGGTATTGAAGCGGTTATCAGAAAGCATGGTGCTAATATTCATAACGATTGGTGGACTCATGTGAAGGAAAGTTACTACCAATTTGTGGATCAAAACATCAAAGATAATGCAAATCATCAACCACATAGTTGCCACAAACCCCCACCAGGATCCAAGATAAGTTAAGACAATTAGATGTTAATTTTTATCGATACTGACTATCTTTTAGTAAGAGCTTTCGAAGTGTGATCTATGTCAAGTATCAGTAGTTTAAAGTAAAAAAACACTACAGTTAACTAGGATGATTTAGTCAAGTTGAGTTAACATTAATAGCAGTAATTATATTGGAGTTTTATCTTGAGTCGTATGCGAATTATCACAGTGATGCTTATCTTGATGACATTTGTCAGTCAAGCTTTTGCGTCTGTGATTTTGCCATGCCCCTCTGATATGAATTCAATGTTAAGTAAATCAAATCCAGTGAATACCGCTGCGACTAACGCTTGCCATCACCAATTAACATCAGATGCTGATGCCGTTAAAACATCTACCGCTGACATTCCTGATTGTTGTGATAATCAATGTGATTGTCCGATAGGTACTTGTTTTTCAATTGCCCTTGAAATGAAAATTGTCCAATCAGTAACCATCTCAAGTTTGAGTAGTTTTATATCTGGTTTGACTCAAAATACGACTCCGCAATATAACTCTTCTTTATATCGTCCTCCAATATTGTCTTGTTAGATAGGAAAGGCTTGATCAATTTTTGATCGTCTTCCTGTTCATTTATCTTTATTAAAATAAATTAACAAGATATTACCTTTGTTCGAATTCAATTCGAGAATTGGTGATTAATTTGGAGGCTTTATGTCTTTAATTTACAAGAAATTGGGTGAAATTTACACTCAATATATTCTAATAGTAGTGATGTCCTTTATTGGTATTAGCGCTGCGGTATATGCGGCAGAACCAGTACAGACATTATCACTGGAAGAAGCAGTTTATCTCTCTCAATCAAACGATCCCTGGTTAGTCAGTAATCAATTTCAACAAGATGCTATTAAATCTGAGAGTATCGCGGCAGGAACCTTACCAGATCCAAAAATCAGTGTTGGTTTAGCTAATTTGTCCATAAACACTTTTGATTTTGGACAAGAAGCAATGACTCAAATGAAAATTGGTGTCACTCAAATGTTTCCCCGTGGGGATAGCTTAAGTTTACGCCAACAACAACTTGAGTTAACGGCTGAGCAATATCCTTTCTTAAGACAAGATAGACGAGCAAAGTTAAGTGTCACCACAGCTCAAATTTGGTTTGATGTATATAAAGCGCAAGAGAGCATTGCACTGATTGAGCGCAATCGGAACTTATTTGAACAACTATCAGATGTTGTTAAAGCAGGGTATTCATCTGCTTTAGTTAAATCTAATCAGCAGGATATTATTCGTGCTCAGTTAGAGGTGACCCGTCTTGAAGATAAGCTGACCGTTTTGGCCCAGCAAGAAGATATGTTTAAACAGAAATTATCTGAATGGGTTGGTAAGGCATTTGTTGATGAATATCGAATAGGTCATGAACAAGATTATGAGCTGTTATTTTCGACGTTTACCGTCCCTAATATACTTCCTCAAATTAAACTAACGAATCCTAATCTTTATTTTGATGAGGAAAAAAGCCAACATTATCAACAGTCTCTGTATGAAGCGTTCTCTGTTCATCCACTCATTTCAGCATTGGAGCAAAGAATTGAGTCAAGCCGAAAAGGTGTCGAGTTAAAAAAGCAATTGTATAAGCCAGAATGGGGTGTAAATGCTGGATACAGTTATCGAGGCAATGATCCTATGGGTAATTCTCGCGATGATTTGCTATCAATTGGTGTGAGTTTTGATTTACCAATATTTACTTCGTCAAAACAAGACAAGCAAGTTCAAGCCGCTATTTATCAATCGGAATCAATTAAAACGGAAAAGTGGTTACTGCTTCGAAACATGATGGCGTCATACGGTACTGCGAAAGCGCAACTTCTTAAATTGGAACAACGTCAGACACTCTATAACGATTTTTTATTACCTCAAATGCAAGATCAAGCTGATGCGTCGCTAACGGCTTACACAAATGATAAGGGTGATTTCGCTGAAGTCGTACGTTCCCTCATTGCTCAATTAAATACTCAATTAGATGCTTTGGCCATTAACGTTGATTTACAGAAAGTTAAAGTTCAATTGAACTATTTTTTTACCCCTAAAGTGGGCCCAGTTAGCATCTCACATAAATCTTATGTTGATGGAGAAGTAAAATGAACAGCAATTTGAAAATGATCAGCATATTAGTTATCGGTATTCTTACTGGTATTAGTGCATCAATCCTATATACACCACAGAATCAAGTAGTTTCAGAGGACAAAGCAAAAGCTAAGCCATCATATTGGGTCGCACCTATGAATCCTAATTTTCGTAGCGATAAACCCGGGAAATCACCCATGGGTATGGACATGATACCAGTGTACGAAGATGCAGCTGGCTCGACAGATTTTGGACCGGGTGCAATTTCAATTTCACCCGCTGTGATTAATAAACTGGGTGTTCGCACAACTCAAGTCACTTTAGGAACACTACAAAATAATATTAAAACAGTGGGTTATGTCCAGTATGATCAAGACCATCTTATTCATATTAATCCAAGAGTTGAAGGATGGATTGAAGAACTTTATGTCAAAGCTTCTGGTGATCCGGTCGTTAAAGGGCAACCTATATATTCAATTTACTCTCCAGCTTTAGTTAATGCACAAGAGGAAATGTTATTAGCTTTAAATCGAAAAGATCAGCGTTTGATTACTGCATCTGAAGAACGATTGAAAGCGCTATTAATACCAAACGCGGAGATTAACGCGCTACGTAAGAATAGAACGGTCAAACAAAATATTACATTTTATGCCCCTCAAAGTGGTGTTATTGATAATTTGAATATACGGGAAGGATCGTTTGTTAAACCGGGTATGACAATGTTTTCAATTGCTTCATTATCACAAGTATGGGTCGAAGCCGAGGTTTTTGAACGCCAAGCGAATATGGTTAAAGTTGGGCAAGCTGTTGAAATGAAGTTAGATTACCTGCCTGGTCAATTTTGGCAGGGCAAAGTAGATTACGTCTATCCGACATTAGACAGTAAAACAAGAACGCTAAAAGTGAGATTGCGTTTCGATAATACCAATGCGGTATTAAAGCCAAATATGTTTGCACAAGTGTCGATAAAAACACGAAGTGAAGAGGAAGTATTACTGTTACCAAGGGAGGCTGTTATTAGAACAGGAAACTCTGATCGAGTTGTACTTGCCCTCGGTGAAGGTAAATATAAATCTGTAGCGGTAACGTTAGGGCGATTAGATGATGACAGCATTCAAATAGAATCAGGGCTGTACGAGGGAGATATTGTAGTCTCGTCTGCACAATTTTTATTGGATTCTGAATCAAATAAAACCTCTGATCTTAAACGTATGACAGCACCAGAAGATGAGCAAGAAAATATTCAAGCCATCACATCAGAAACCGCTTGGGTAGAAGCAAAAGTAAATAGTTTAATGGCTGCACATCGAATGATTAATGTGGACCATCAAGCTGTCAGTGAATGGGAATGGCCACAAATGACCATGGACTTTACTGTTGATGACAGTGTGGATTTCTCTGTATTTACCGTTGGTGCTGTGCTTCATATTGAATTAGAAAAAACATCAGATGGCGCGGTCAAAGTGGTAAATATACACAATCCCAAAACCACAGATGATGTTTCTAACACAACACATCAAGCTGATCATTCAGGAATGGAGTTGGGAGAATAGTCATGATTGAATCAATTATACGTTGGTCTGTTGCGAACAGATTTTTTGTCTTGCTTGCCAGTGCCATTCTCGTCGGCGCGGGTTTATTTTCTCTTAAAAATACCCCTATTGATGCTTTGCCTGATTTATCTGACGTTCAGGTAATCATTAAAACAAGTTATCCAGGTCAAGCCCCTCAAGTGGTTGAAGATCAAGTCACTTATCCATTGACGACGGCTATGCTGTCTGTGCCAGGAGCAGTAACGGTCAGGGGCTTCTCATTTTTTGGTGATTCATATGTCTATGTCATCTTCGATGAAGAAACCGATTTATATTGGGCTCGTAGTCGTGTGTTGGAGTACCTCAGTCAAGTCGTTTCAACGTTACCGGATAATGCAAAACCTCAATTAGGCCCTGATGCAACAGGAGTGGGCTGGGTATATTTATATGCACTCGTCGATAGAACAGGTAAGCACGATATTAGTGAGTTACGCAGTCTACAGGACTGGTTTTTAAAGTATGAATTACAAACTGTCCCAGGCGTGTCTGAAGTGAGTGCTCTAGGTGGGATGGTCAAACAGTATCAGATTAAGGTAGACCCTGATAAATTGCGTGCCTTTGGAATACCTTTAACGGCTATTCAAATGGCGATTAACCGCGGTAATCAAGAGATTGGTGCCTCAGTTGTCGAAATCGCTGAAGCAGAATATATGGTTCGCACAACAGGGTATCTTGAGAATAAGGAAGATATAGGCAATATCCCTTTAGGCGTTAACAATAATGGCACCCCATTACTGTTAAAAGATGTTGCGGATATAGGGACTGGACCGCAAATGCGCCGAGGTGTAGTCGATCTCAATGGTGAAGGTGAGACGGTTGGCGGCATTATTGTGATGCGATTTGGTGAAAATGCACAAAAGACTATTGATGGCGTTAAAGCTAAATTAGAGACATTGAAGAAAGGCCTTCCTGAGGGCGTGGAAGTTGTGACCGTTTACGATCGCAGTGGTTTGATTGAGAGAGCCGTATCAAACTTAGGGTTTAAACTGTTAGAGGAATTTTTAGTCGTTGCTTTAGTCTGTATGGTCTTTTTGGCGCATGTAAGATCTTCGCTTGTGGCGATCGTTAGTTTGCCTGTAGGGATTCTAAGCGCTTTTACTATCATGCACTTGCAGGGTTTAAATGCCAATATCATGTCTTTAGGTGGTATTGCTATTGCAATTGGTGCCATGGTCGATGGTGCCATTGTCATGATTGAAAATATGCATAAACATATGGAACGAACGCCATTGACGCCTGAAAACCGTTGGCAGATCGTTGCGCGATCTGCCAGCGAAGTTGGCCCTGCATTATTTTTTAGCCTACTGATTATTACTGTTAGTTTTTTACCGGTATTTACCCTCGAAGCACAGGAGGGTAGGATGTTTTCGCCACTTGCATTTACTAAAACTTACGCAATGGCTGCATCGGCAGCGTTAGCTATTACCTTAGTACCAGTGCTAATGGGATACTTTATTCGGGGAAAAGTGCTTCCTGAACACAAAAACCCCGTTAATCGATTGTTAACTGCTGTATATATGCCAGTGTTGAAAAAAGTACTGGCTTTCCCGAAGATAACCCTCCTATTTGCGTTATTTGTGTTGGCAATTGGTGTGTGGCCGCTAAATAAAATTGGTAGTGAGTTTATGCCTCCATTAGATGAAGGCGATCTAATGTATATGCCGACCACTTACCCTGGTATTTCTATTGGTAAAGCTCGCCAATTAGTGCAACAAATGGATAAGTTAATTTACACAGTACCCGAGGTTAAAACCGTATTTGGCAAGGTTGGCCGAGCAGACTCCGCAACGGATCCTGCACCTCTAACAATGGTGGAAACGTTTATTCAGCTTAAGCCCAAAAGTGAGTGGAGAGAAGGCCTGACGACTGAGAGTTTAAAACAAGAATTAGACTCATTAGTAAAGTTACCCGGTGTGACGAACGCATGGGTAATGCCAATTAAAACCCGAATTGACATGTTAGCGACAGGGATCAAAACGCCTGTAGGCATTAAAATTGCTGGCCCTAGTCTCAATGAAATTGAGCAAATAGGTAAACAATTAGAGGAAATCCTAAAAAATGTTGAAGGGACTGCGTCAGTTTATGCTGAGAGGGTTGCAGGTGGTCGATATATCAAAGTTGATATCCAAAGAGAAAATGCAGCCCGGTATGGTTTAAATATAGCGGATGTTCAACAAGTTGTGGCTACAGCGATCGGTGGTATGAATATTTCACAAACCGTTGAAGGCTTAGAACGATATCCAATTAATTTACGCTATCCTCAGGATTATCGAAATTCTCCTGAAGCATTAGCTTTATTGCCTATCGTCACTCCGCAAGGTTTGAGGATTTCTTTAGGGGATGTAGCGGATATCGTTATCGAAAATGGACCACCAGGCATTAAAAGTGAAAATGCTCGCCTTAATGGTTGGGCTTATATCGATATTGAAGATGTCGATATCGGTAGTTATGTTGAAATAGCCCAAAAAGTTGTGAATGATAAATTGGTATTACCTGCCGGTTACTCTATTACCTGGGCTGGTCAATATGAGTATATGGAAAGAGCTAAAGCGAAGCTTACTTACGTAGTACCATTTACTTTATTTATTATCATTATTTTATTGTTCATGAATTTCCGCAATGTTGTTGAAGTAGGAATTATTGTGGGTACATTGCCTTTTGCCATGGTGGGTAGTATCTGGTTAATGTATATACAAGGTTTCAATTTTTCAGTTGCTGTAGGGGTAGGTTTTATAGCATTGGCGGGTGTCGCTGTCGAAATTGGCGTCATTATGCTTGTCTATTTAAACCAAGCCTATAGAGAAGCGATTGATCATAGTTCACAGCAGCTAGAAAAATTTGATGAACTAAAGTTGACTCAATCTGTTATTCAAGGTGCAGGTATGCGCGTACGTCCTGTAATGATGACCGCAGCAGCAATCATAGCTGGATTATTACCTATCCTTTATGGTACTGGAACAGGTTCCGAGGTGATGAGTCGAATTGCTGCGCCAATGGTAGGCGGAATGGTCAGTGCAATAATACTGACACTATTAATTGTTCCTGTTGTGTTCTTTTTATGGCGTCGTACTCAATTGAGACATGAGGAACGATAGTGTTGAGTTGATTAAAAAAACGATGCAGATAAAACTATCTGCATCGTTATATTTTTATATTTAATTAATTTTAATTATAGTTATTAGAATGATATTCTAATAACAATCTAATATATTTTTAATAAAATATTCATTGCTAAACTAAGCTTTTCTTATTATCATTAATATCTAATCATTGGAGATATATTTTGCGTAGAGTCCATTTAATCATGATGTTTGTTTTACTGACGTTTGTCGGTCAAACTTTTGCGTCTGTGATTATGCCTGGTACTATGCCAATGAGTTCAATGACGACTTCAAATATGCCTGCTGAAAATGGCAAAGCATGTCATGACGCTAGTATGAAAATGAACATGAATATGAACGATGGTGCGGATGATAGTTGCTGCGCCCAAGCGTGCCATTGTCCTGTCGGCTCATGTTTATCAGTCGCTTTAACGATGGCAATGCCAACGCTTAAATCAGAAGTCAGCTTAGTTAATGCTGCAACAATGTTTACCTCAGCACTAATGCCTCAGTATTTTTCATCTTTATACCGTCCTCCAATATTTGCCTAACATAGGCACAGTTACGCCTTTTTTTTGCTAACTGTCCTAGCCAATCATGTAGTTTCAATTTTTTAACTTTTTCGGTTAATAAACTGACATTAAACCGCGTTGTTTAATGTGACGAAATTTGATTTGGAGGCAATATTATGTCTGCTCTATATCGCAATTCTATTCGTTTTTTTCGTGTCATAGGTACTATTTTTATTCTGCAAATTATGGGAGGGATGTTACCTGCCCATGCAGCGGAGCCCGGCACTACGGCGCCATTACTCACTGTTTATAAAGATGCCAATTGTGGCTGTTGTGAAAAATGGCTTACTCATATTAGTGAGCGTGGATTTAATGTTGATGCCCACAATATTAACAACCTTTATGAGTTTAAACAGTCAAAGGGTATTCCTGCTTCAATGCAATCTTGCCATACCGCAGTGTCATCTCAAGGTTATGTGTTTGAAGGGCATATCCCTGCAAAATTCATTAGTCGTTTTTTAGCCACCCCCCCTAAAGATGCTATCGGCCTAACCGTACCCGCTATGCCTGTGGGCAGCCCTGGTATGGAGTACCAAGATAAATTTATGCCATACCAAGTCTTACTGTTGAAAAATGATGGCAGTAGCCAGGTATACGCCCAAGTGAACTCGCTTGAGGAGTCTGTGCAATGAAATCGCAATACATGATAAAACCCATGATTCAAACGACAAACCGTGAACTCAACAACAGCCGACGCCGGTTTGTGTTTGGTGCATCCGCCATGTTGGCATTGATGTCGATCCCTTTCCCTAAAAATGCCTTTGCCAATGCGTTAAGCCAATCGTTGAGCCAGCTTTCTGGCAAAGTGTTTGACTTATCAATTGACTATAAAATGGTTAATTTTACCGGAAAATCTGCTCGGGCCACTGTGGTCAACCAATTACTGCCCGCGCCGTTATTACGTTGGAAAGAAGGTGAAACAGTCACCTTAAGAGTAAAAAATAATCTCGACCATGATAGCTCTATTCACTGGCACGGTATTATTTTACCCACCGAAATGGACGGTGTACCTGGCTTTAGCTTTGATGGCATTAAACCCGGTGAAACATTTGAGTATCAATTTACCGTCCAACAAAGTGGCACATATTGGTATCACAGTCATTCAGGCTATCAAGAACAAACCGGTTTATTCGGCGCTATTGTGATTGATCCTGCGACCCCCGATCCGGTCATATATGACCGTGACTATGTGATCATGCTGTCTGATTGGTCTGACGAAGCCCCTGAAAACATTTATGCCAAATTAAAGAAGCAAGCCGACTACTATAATTACCGTGAGCGTACGGTAATGGATTTTTTCTCTGACGTAGATAAAAATGGCTTAGCCAATACGTGGAACGCTCGTTCGATGTGGAATAACGCGCGCATGAGTGACAGAGACATATCTGATGTTACGGGTTCAACTTACACCTATTTAATGAATGGCAATCCTCCGCAACAGGGCTGGCAAGGGTTGTTTGAACAAGGTGAGAAGGTGCGCTTACGCTTTATAAATAGTTCTGCTATGACCATATTTGATGTGCGTATACCGGGTCTCAAAATGAGTGTTGTCGCCAGTGATGGTCAGAACATTCAACCGGTATCTGTGGATGAATTTCGAATCGGTGTTGCTGAAACCTATGATGTGGTTATTGAGCCAGAGGTTGATAATGCCTATTGTATTTTCGCTCAAAGTATTGACCGCACCGGCTTTACGGTAGGTAACCTTACCTCAGATGCCAGTTTACATGCTCCTATTCCCCCAATGGATCCAAGGCCAGTCCTTGGCCACAGTGATATGGGCATGGACATGAGTGATATGGATATGAGCGGTATGGATCATAGCAAAATGGACATGGGCGCTGGTGATATGTCAGGCATGGATCACAGCAAGATGGCTATGGGTGGCGGTGATATGTCAGGCATGGATCACAGCAAGATGGCTATGGACGGCGGTGATATGTCAGGCATGGATCATAGCAAGATGGCTATGGGCAGCGGTGATATGTCAGGCATGGATCACAGCAAGATGGCTATGGGTGGCGGTGATATGTCAGGCATGGATCACAGCAAAATGGCCATGGACGCTGCGAAAGCGACAGTCTCAGGACTAGGGCTTGCAGGCTTTGGCAGTAACAATGAAATTAAACACATTGACACCGAGTTCGGCCCACAAGTGGATATGCGTGCAGATGCGCCAAAAAGTGGTTTACACGATCCCGGGATTGGATTGCGTGACCATCAACAACAATTTAATCGCAAAGTATTAACTTATGGCGATATTAAAGGCTTACATCCTACCTACGACACGCGCCAACCTAGCCGCGAAATTCAACTGCATTTAACCGGCAATATGAACCGATATATGTGGTCTGTGAATGGGGTGAAATTTATGGACGCCGCGCCATTAGAGTTTGAATACGGAGAAAGACTGCGGATCACCTTAGTGAACGACACGATGATGACTCACCCTATGCATTTGCATGGTATGTGGAGTGAGTTAGAGACAGGCGACCCTGATTTTATTCCCCGTAAGCACACGGTATTAGTTCAGCCGGGTTCTAAGATCAGTTACTTAGTCACAGCAGATGCAAAAGGGCAATGGGCATATCATTGCCACTTGTTATTCCACATGCCAGGCATGTTCAGAAAAGTCGTGGTGAAATAAGGGGAATACAGATGAATAAAACGAATTTAGTGGCATTGGGACTGTTGAGTCTGAGCGCCTCATTGGCTAGCTCAGCTGTGTTTGCCGGCGGTAATGATGATCCACTATTAACAAAAGTCATGCTGGATCAATTTGAAAAAGGCGTGGATCCGCAAGATCCTACCCAGTTTAGTGCACAAGCCTGGTTAGGTTACGATTTGAATAAGTTGTGGCTTAAAACCGAAGGTGAATATTCAAATAGTGATAAGCAAGACCTTGAAATTCAGGCTCTTTACAGTAAGCCCATCGCACCATACTGGGATGTACAATTCGGTATTAAAACCGATATCAAACCGACGCCGAACCGTAATTGGGCTGTGATTGGGGTTCAAGGGTTAGCGCCATATTTCTTTGATATTGACGCTGCCTTATTCATCGGTGAACAAGGCCGTACGGCCATGCGTTTGAGTGCGGAATATGAACTGTTAATCACTCAAAAATTGATACTCACACCTGAAGTAGAAGTAAATTTATTTGGTAAGGACGATGCTGAACTTGGAATAGGCTCAGGCTTATCTGACGTCAGTGCAGGGCTGCGATTGAGATACGAGATTGTTCGAGAGTTCGCACCCTATATCGGTGTGGATTGGCGTCAGAAACTCGGTAATACCGCCGATTACGCCCGAAGTGAAGGGGAAGATACACAAGAAACCCAGTTTGTTATTGGTTTTAGAGCTTGGTTCTAAGACCTCGTTCGTACACTGAGTTATAAGCTTGGCGCCAAGATGTTAGCTAAGCCAATATTAATCATTTATGTAAACCGTTTTTCGATCGTTAAAAACAATATAAAAGGAAATATCATGAAATTATTTAACAACGTTTTAGTCGTAACAAGTCTATTCCTGAGTGCTTCAGCATTTGCTCATGTCGGACTGGGCAGTTCTATGCCCGCTAACGGTGCCATGCTAAGTCAAGCCCCAACAACGCTTGAACTGACCTTTACGGCTCCGGTACGTTTGGTCAAATTAACAATGCAAGATGAGAAGCAGCAAAGCGTACCGCTAACATTACCTTCAAGTGCGACCAGCCAAGCAGCATTTTCATTCGCTCTACCAGCATTAAGCGCAGCTAATTACACAGTTAACTGGATGATCATGGGTGACGACGGTCATAAGATGAAAGGCAACATGAGCTTTATGCTTCACGACTCTGGCATGAACACTCGCAGTGCACCGCCTATGACAATGGAGCATGAGACTAGCGAGCACACTGCACATCAATAAGTGGATGAGTAAACATGATATTAACCGTATTTGAAATATCGGTGTTGATATCTAAATGGGTTATCTATCTGAGTGTTGCCGCCGTTATTGGCGGCACATTGATGCAATATCTCATTAAGGGTCAACCGAACCTTGGTATTAGCGTTGCAAAATATACCGGCGTAGGTGCCGTTTTGGGGTTGATTGCCGTTAGTATCAATTATTTTGCTCAAGTAGGGGCTTTTGCTGAAAGTGGCTTGATGGGAATATTCGATGCGCAGATGCATGCTTTTCTGTGGCCAACCCAGGTAGGGCAAACGGTGCTTTGGCGCTTAATCGGTTTTGGGTTAATGCTAGTGGCTAGTGGTTTACTGTTACATAAGAACCGTTATATCAAAACGTTTTCTGCGGTATTAGCGATTCTCAGTTGTCTGTTAATTGCTGTCACGTTTACTTTTATTGGCCATAGCACTGAACTGGGATTGCTTGCTCAAGGCTTAATATTGATACACGTGTTGATCATTGGCAGTTGGATAGGCGCTTTTTATCCATTATGGAAATTATGCTGCACCGATGACCACATCGTCATAAAAAATGTCATGGATACATTTGGTCGTTTAGGCATAGTGATTGTCATTCTAGTGTTGCTTTCAGGCATGGGAATGGTGTGGATGTTGTTTGATAGTCCCACTGAATTAATCAGTTCCGATTATGGTATTGCGGTCACCATCAAGCTCTGTTTGGTGGCTATCATTTTGCTTATAGCAGCATGGCATAAATTGGTTTTAGTACCTAAATTAACGATTGCGAACACATTACTCGCAAAACAAAAACTACAAAAATCGATTGGATTAGAAGCATTAATAGCAGTACTGATATTAGCGACAACAGCGGTACTTTCGAGCGTGCTAGGTCCTATGAGCCTTGGATAATCACTATAAATTAACAGAGAGATAAAAATGAAAAATAGCCCTTTAACAATACTCATAACGACCGGGATATTACTGATGTCCGCAGGACAAAGCTCATTGAGCTTCGCCCATGGTGATGAAACTCACCCTATAGAACAAAAAGCGTTTATCGGTGTTGATTCCGCCGCGGGTAATGTCGTCAAACAATTTCATGCTGCATTACAAACGGGCAATGAGGCTATTGTTAGGCAGTCATTAGCAGCCAATGTGCAAATTTATGAAGGTGGAAAAGTAGAACGTTCACTTACGGATTATGCCAATCATCACATGCTTGCGGATATGGCCTACTTAAAAGGGTTAACCATAACGGCAAAAGAACACCAAATAACGATTACGGGTGACATTGCTATTTCAACGTCAATAAGTCACGCCCAAGGTGAATATAAAGGTAAAAGTATTGACTCAATGACCATGGAAACGCTTGTGTTAATTAAACAAGCGGATGGTCATTGGAAAATAACCCACGTGCACTGGTCGTAACTAATAAAAGTTTCATCAACCAGATAAGGGATTATCTTGAGCTTCTTTGTAGGTGCTCCCAAGAAAACCACAAAGACTCGGATCATGTTAATGCATGATATTTTATGGAAAAGGATTTCCATTTTTTTATATAAAAAAAGACCGGAATAACTCCAGTCTTATTTTGATTTTGCATTCAAATATTAACTTTCAATAAGTTGCATAGTAGTAATGCAAGTTCTATCGTTATTGAAAGTAGACAGTACCTCTCTCGCCACTCTTTCGCTTCCGTCTTTTGCTTTATGATAAATATTGAATGCTAAGTTTTTATCTTTTGGAACCCAAAAGTCTATAAATCCATCACGTTGTGTCGTCACTTTTTTGTCTATTAATGTTTCACCTGTATCAGTATCAATCATGACAACTTTCATTACTTGATTTTTTATCTCACCGGTACAACCTGTTAAAACATGATTAGTACATGGATGAGAGCTATTAATGTACGGAGCTATTGAAAGAAAGAATTGATCTTTTGGTATTGCTACAGAACTACTTTTACCATCTGAGAAAGTTGCAACTATTCTATTGGGTAAAACTTTTATCATTATCCCTTCATTATTTTTGTATAGTGTATGTGCTGTTGTAACAGCACTCTTATAGTCTAAGTTTTTAAACGTTTCTGAATTTATTGTTGTGGCATATGATTGACTTGAAAATGCAATTATAAGTCCTAATAGAATATTTTTTTTAATCATGATATGAATCTTCCTATGTTGTTTTTTGTGAGATAATATATTTTGTTTAAATGTGTTTATCTATTTTTATTGTAATGTTTGTAGTTTATTTTATATTGATCGAATTAACGTTATTGATATTAATTTAATATTTTTTGTTGTTTTAAATCTTTGCTTTAAGTGCTTTTTTATATTTCCTTCACCTAAGTTTTTAACTTTGGTTTTAAACCTATGTCTTATTTTAATTTGTTATTTTTGTGGGTTTAATATTTTTGTTGTGAAATAGATCACTGTTAAAAATGTTTTTATTTGTATTATTGATTGGGTTTGTAATTTATTTGTTTATCTTCGGTTTTTATTTTACTCAATATAGTTTCTTGTTTGTAACTTAACGTTAATAAGGTTTATATGTTTAAATATAATAAATATTTTTTGGTGCTATTAGCAATGAGTAATAATGCATTCTCTAATGGTGATATTGAAAGTTTTTCTGAATGGATACACAATGGTAATGTTGGAGGTACAGCGAAATCGTACTATTTCGAACAAGATTTTGACGATTCAAATGCAGAGAATAGCTCGATTTGGGTGAATGGTGGTAATGTTACTTTTAATACATCAGAGTTTAATGGGTTTAAATTGGGAGGAGAAGTACAGGGATCATACGTTAGTAACATCAATGATGATGATGATAGAACTGCGGGCAGTATAAACGCACAAGGTCTTGTATTATCAGAAGCTTTTTTGAAATATCAGTTTGGTGGCACGGTGTTTTCTGGAGGTAGACAACACTTTTCATCACCCTTGATCGCTAACTCAGGTTCAAGATTGATAAAAGAGTCTTTTGAAATGTATCAGGTATCTTCAAGTCATTTTGAGGATACTGATATTTCGATTGGTTATGTGACTAAATATCAGACTCGAACAGATAAATCATTTTATGTTGATAATGAATTTGTTGATTTTGATTATAATGGTTCTGGTTCCCCTGGCGACTTTTATAAGATAGGCAATGATGGCGTCTTTTACGCACAAGTTAATAAACGGATAGCTAAAAAAGTTAAAATTAACTCACAGTACGCAAATGTAATAAATGAAGTCCAAGCACTCTATGCGGATGTAGAATATACATTGCCAACTAACTTTAACAGTTATATTGCGGTGCAGTACTACAAAACTAAGTGGGATAAAAATGAACTAGTTGATAATGATCTTTTGGGCTTTAAAGTAGGTTTCAGCCAGGGGGGAGTAGATTTTTTCGCTGGTTATACATTAGCTGGAGGAAATGAAGGAGAAAATAGAGTTTTTAGAGGCATAGGTCAAGGAGCTTATTATCAGTTTACTGCAACTACTAAAACTGCGGGGGTTGCTGCATTTGAAGCGGGCACAAATTCGTATCAACTGGGGTTAGGTTCTACTATCTCTAATGTTAAAGGTAAATTATTTTATACATCTTTTGACAATCCCATAGTTGGAAAAGATTTAAATGAATGGACGGTTAATCTTGCATATCAATTTGATGGTAAACTAGCTAATTGCGGTATATCAGTTGATTTTTCAATCTTGGATTATGAAAATAATCAAAAAGATGCTACTGATTTAAGGACAAAGTTCTCTTATAGCTTTTAGCGGTTATAATTTATTAAAAACTTTATTTTTGGTAAAGGTTAATTCCCTATCAATGTTATTTTAATTGTAAATCCAGGCCGTCTTAAACTGCTTGGGTTTATAATTTCACATGATAAAATACCTCTAGATGATTAAAGTTGATCAAAAACTTGTCATTTGATAATTGTCTCAATATCCACTTTTACAAACAATCTCCAATAGAGTGTATTTTAGAACTAAGTAAATTAAATCACAAACCGACGGATATTTTATAACTATTTTACATCACTAGCAGTAGTGGCTAAGAAATATCGGCTGCTACTTTATAAGACTACTGTAGAGGTTAAATTACGTTTGTAACTCAAACTTGTTTTTGCCCCAAAGCGTGTTTCGGGTACTACTTTAATCCATAAGTAATTCTAATACGAATAAGCCCCGCAATGGCGGTGAGCCTCATAAATTACTGGATTCTTGCCACTAAATTCAAGTCAGAATTATGGAGTTCAGCATCGTTTATACTTCTTGTGTAGTGGCATAGTAGATTTGGCCACCTAATAAGAAATGTTATGATCCCATTCATAATAGTAATCAAAGGAAGAGGTATGACTTCTGTCTCACTTGAAAAGAAAAGAACCATCAGTAAGCTGGCCAATGAGCTTGGTATCAATATTGAGACGGTGCGTTTTTATGAACGACGAGGAATGATCGAGCAACCACTGAAGCCAGACCTGGGTTACCGTCATTACCCAAATGAAACGGTGAACCGTATTCGCTTTATCAAACGAGCCAAGGAGTTGGGATTTACGCTGGAGGAAATTGCTAATCTATTGAGCCTAGAGGATCGCCCATGCAGTCAAGTCCAAGAGCTTGCCGAGCATAAACTTGGCGCCGTCAGAGAAAAAATGGTTGATTTACGACGCTTGGAAACCGCGCTTAATACACTGTTGCTACAGTGCCATAACAATGAAGATGACAGCCATTGCCCCATTATCGATTCCTTGCAACCCTGATCGACTCTACCCACAGATAAATATGCTTGACTCCGTACATAGGTACGGCACTTACACTTACTCCATACATTGAAAACTGAGGAGTAAGACGTGTCCCCAAAAGATCCTAATCTGCCCATTATTGGTGGCATTGTTGCCGCCGTCGGCGCTGGCCTGTGTTGCGCTGGACCTTTCATATTGCTGTTGCTGGGAGTCAGTGGCTCCTGGATTGGTAACCTGACCTTATTAGAACCCTATCGTCCTATTTTCATTGTTGTGGTATTGGCTCTGTTTGCTGTCGCCGGTCGAAACGTTTATCGCCCAATGGAAGCATGTGATCCAGGAACCGCCTGCGCCGTGCCGCAAGTGCGCAAGCGTCGACAGGTCATTTTTTGGTTAACGGCACTCGCAGCGCTAGTGCTAGTGACCAGCAATTACTGGATTGTCTGGTTTGCCTAAGTGCAGCACCAAGGATTTGGCGTTAACCAATTGAAGATTAATGACAGAACACAGCGATTCATAGCACTTACACTTTTAACTAACACTTGGAGAATACAATGAAAAAAGTCACGTTATTAACCCTTATGGCACTCACCAGTTTGACTGCTGCTGCCAAACCACAAACTGTGACCTTAGACGTGCCGACCATGAACTGCGTTACCTGTCCTTTTACGGTGAAAAAATCGCTGCAAAATGTTGCAGGCGTCAGCGAGGCCGATGTCACCTTTGAGACCAAGGTGGCAATTGTGACCTTTGATGATGAGAAAACCACGGTCAAAGCGTTAATCGATGCGACCACCAACGCAGGTTACCCGTCAACTATCAAACAATAGGAAGAAGGCTATGACCAATTTATTCAATATGCTGACACGCATCGGTGATAAAGCGGGCTCCTTGGGTGCTGTTATCTCTGCTATGGGCTGCGCCATGTGTTTCCCGGCGATTGCCAGTTTGGGCGCAGCGATTGGATTAGGCTTTCTCAGCCAATGGGAAGGCCTGTTCGTCAACACCTTATTGCCCCTATTCGCTTGGATTGCCTTAGTGCTTAACGGACTGGGCTGGTTCAGCCATAGGCAGTGGCATCGCAGTGCTCTGGGTATGTTCGGCCCAGCGCTACTCTTGTTATCACTCTACCCCTTGTTTCAATATGGCTGGAGTGCTTATGTGACCTATTCGGCGCTCGCGCTGATGGTGGCCGTTTCTGTATGGGACATTTTTTCACCCGCTAATAAGCGCTGCGACGATGAAAGTTGTGCCGTTTAAGCCAATGATTATTTACCTTAGTTGAGGAAAGAAAATGATTTTATTATCCATACGCTTATCCATACAAGGGATGAGCTGCCCAAGCTCCGTCGAACACATTAAAGAGGCGCTCGATGCCGTTGAAGGCGTCATTAAAACTGAGGTGTCTTATGCAAAAGCCCTAGCTGTGATCACCACAAGAGATGGTGTCAATGTAGCAGAACTGATCCTAGCGATTAATGCCTTAGGCTACGTTGCAACAGAGCTTAAAGACACGACAAGGTGTGGCGACACTGACCAGCAAGAAGACATTAGCCCTCAGCAACGGGTCGCCATCATAGGCAGCGGTTCTGGCGCTTTTGCCTGCGCCATCAAGGCAGCGGAGCGTGGCGCACAGGTTACCATTATTGAAGCAAGCGAGGTGATCGGCGGCTGTTGTGTCAATGTTGGCTGTGTGCCGTCCAAAATTTTAATTCGAGCGGCGCAATTGGCTCAGCAACAGCGAAGCAACCCGTTTGCAGGACTGGAAAATCATGCCCCAGAACTGAGTCGAGCGCGCTTATCCGAGCAGCAGACCGCGCGGGTGGAAGAATTGCGGGCAGCCAAATACCAGAATATTCTAGACAATAATCCCGCACTGAGTTTAATTAAAGGGTTTGCACGATTTAACGATGCCAATACCTTAATCATCCGTAAAGTCGATGGTTCAGAGCTAGTGCTGCATGCCGATAAAATATTAATTGCCACCGGTTCGACGCCGACGATCCCGCCGATTGATGGTCTTGCCGGCACCCCTTACTGGACATCCACAGAAGCATTATTTGCCAAAGCGCTGCCACAACATCTGATCGTGATTGGCTCCTCTGTGGTCGCGTTGGAGATAGCACAAGCTTATCGCCGCTTAGGTAGCGAGGTGACGGTATTGGCGCGGCATTCATTACTGTATGCAGAAGACCCCTTGCTAGGTGAGAAACTTAGCGAATGTTTTGAAAAAGAAGGCATTAACGTGTTGAATCACACTCAGGCGGCAAGCGTTTCATATCAAGGAGAACAATTTACGCTGGAAACCAATGCGGGAACGTTAATTGGTGATCAACTGTTGATCAGTACCGGGCGTAATGCCAATACCAGCCAACTTAATCTTGCCGCAATCGGTGTTAAAACCAACCAGGGCGGTGAGGTTATCGTCAATGAACGAATGGAGACCAATATTTCCGGCATTTATGCCGCCGGAGACTGTTCCAATATGCCGCAATTTGTCTATGTTGCTGCCGCAGCTGGCAGTCGTGCTGCTGTGAATATGATAGGTGGCGACGCCAAACTGGATCTCACCACTATGCCCGCGGTGATTTTTACCGATCCGCAAGTCGCCACTGTGGGTTTAACCGAAGTACAGGCCAAGGCGCAAGATATTGAGACGGACAGTCGAGTCTTGGGCATGGAAAATGTGCCACGAGCCCTGGCCAACTTCGAGACCGACGGCTTCATTAAATTAGTGGCAGAAAAGAAAACCGGTCGAATTATCGGAGCGCAAATATTGGCGCATGAAGGCGGTGAAATAATTCAGAGTGCAGCATTGGCCATTCGCAATCGCATGACAGTCACTGAGCTAGCGGATCAACTCTTCCCCTACCTGACCATGGTGGAAGGACTAAAACTCTGCGCGCAGACCTTTAACAAGGATGTTAAAGCACTCTCCTGCTGCGCCGGGTAAAGAATCACTGATTGATGTGGTGTTCTATATGATATGAATTTGAAATCAAACAAGAACAGTCGAAGGTCGGTGGTACTAAATGCCACCGAGACTTAGCTTTTTTGTTCAGAAATGAGCCTAGACGTGTAATTTATTTGTATCCCAATCCTACTAACTATGACCATTATGACCAGTCAACCAAAAAGGAGGTCATCATGGTCATACTAAACCGTGGACAACGAAGTGGTGTCAAAAAGCCTTTCAGGCTTGAAGAAATTTGGCGTATTCGCACGAGACTAGAGATTGAGGAGAACTTGATGCAGTTAGCACTATTCAATCTGGCTATTGATAGCAAACTTAGGGCCAATTAAGCTTGACCACTACACTTACTATCTTTGAAAGTATGCGATGTTTCTTCCCAAGACAGGATATTTAATCGAGTTAAGCATATCCAGAAGAAGACTGATATTGAAGTTCAATTTGAAATTATAGCCAGAACCCAACAAAGTTTGATGAAATGGATCTTACTTGCTTCGTTAAGCGCAAGCGATTTTATTTTTTCTAGCCCTAGATTGAAACAACAGTCGATTAGCTACTCGTACTATAGACGTCGGGTAGACGACACTTGTTGCCAAGTGCCGCCCCCCTAAGAACCCAGCGTGCAACTTTCACTGCACTAGGCTCAAGCCTCCACAAAGGTATCGTTTGATACCCAGCAACTTATAAAGCAGTGAGAGCAGGTTCATTCCAAGCGTTACGAGCTTGCCTTTTCGATTTTCTCCTAGCCAAGTATTCTTGGTATTGAGGATCGAATGGTATAGCCGCACTTCGAATTTTCACATGCCTCTCAATAGGCACTTTGGCTATTTGGAATAGATTGAATTGGCAATCCATATCCTTGACCTTCTGCCAACCGTGAAATTGCCATTGGCCTTTTCGGTTGATGAAGTATTTAAGGGCTACCCAAGTCTTAGACTTTGTTGGGTGACGCCTTACTGCCCAGTGCCATAACGAATAGAATAGTTTGTGCCCAACATACCCGAATACTTGTTTAGCAACACAATGACGATAATAATTCGCCCACCCCCTTAGTTTCGGATTTATCAGTTTGATAAGGTCGTTAACAGGGATGGTTGCGTGCTTTTTGATGAGTTCGCGCAGGTTACTCAAGAACAACAGCGTGTTGGATTTACTCGGTTTAATGAGCAATTTTCCTTTGTACTTCCTATGATTGAACCCTAAGAAGTCAAAACCCTTGTTGATGTGGGTAATGTGCGTTTTCTCTTCGGAGAGTGTTAAGCCTCTTTCCGCCAAGAAGTCAGCGATCAACGGTTTGATATCGTTCTCGAGCACTTCCTTTGAAGCGCAGGTGACGACGAAATCGTCGGCGTATCCAATAAAGTTGGCTCTAGCACCCTTTTTGAGTGCTGTAGACTTTATGCGCTGTTCAAGTCCAGCAAGAGTCATTAGCATCAAGGTTGGGGATATAACCCC
This sequence comes from Shewanella sp. AC91-MNA-CIBAN-0169, assembly GCF_040310165.1. Lineage (NCBI taxonomy): Bacteria > Pseudomonadati > Pseudomonadota > Gammaproteobacteria > Alteromonadales > Shewanellaceae > Shewanella > Shewanella sp. AC91-MNA-CIBAN-0169. The sequence continues at coordinate 3,298 of NZ_JBEOPM010000001.1, read as the reverse complement.
TCCTTGTGGCGTGCCCTCATCAGTACGATAAAACAACCCTTTATCCATAAAACCAGACTTTAACCATTGTTCCAACATTCGTTTATCTATGGCGATGTTATCAACAAGCCATTGATGCCCGATTTTGTCGAAGCAGGATTTGATATCTCCCTCAAGAACCCATTGCGCTGATCTCTTTAGAGCCAAGCATTTGAAGCACTGATCGACTGCGTCGGCAGTGCTACGATTTGGTCTAAATCCATAGCTGTTTGGGTCAGCAAGCGTCTCCGATATAGGCTCTAATGCAAGAAGGTGGAGCGCTTGTTGTGCTCTGTCTATCATGCTTGGGATACCAAGAGGTCTAAGTTTGCCATTCTTTTTGGGGATATAGATACGCTTGAGTGGTTTGGCTTGATATGCCTTCCTGCTCAATTGATTTACTGCTTTCATGCGGCGTGCATCCGTGTTCCAGATGACACCATCTATTCCAGGCGTTCTACTGCCTTTGTTTTTTGATACTCGTTTAACAGCAAGAAGTTTTGCTGAACGCGAGTGAGTCAGTATCCATTGCAACGCTTTCGCCTTACCGTGTTTACCTTCTCGTGTTGCCTTTGCAATACGCATCTGAAGCTTTAATACATGCGGTTCAACGGATTTCCAGTCTATGGACTGCCATTGTTCGCCGTCAGGAGAGGCACTAATCTCTGTTGAAATCATCATTTGCGTTTCTCCTTGAATAAAGTTCTTCACATTATCTTGCAACGGGAGACCAGTCGGAAGTGGGCTCACTTTCGTGACCAGACACAAGTCTGTATCTGCATCGTTACAATGCAGCCTTTGCTTTTTCCAACCTCCTATACCTGCACCGCTATCGGCCATATCGGCTTTCCCAAAGGGAGCAATACAGGCTTACCGTGTTCCGTATGTCGCGCAATGTCAGGGTAGATGCCCGCTATAGTGCGAAGAGTTATATTGACCACGAAAGAGCATGGGGCAATCTCTTTCCAACTCTCATTGCCTTTTGGCCACAGCGTATAAACCACTTCCGCTGTTTCATCGTATAACGCACCTTACGCGGATTTACATATGTTCATCATACTGACTACCTAGCACTCACCCAATTTGTGGTTATCAGGAGGATCGTTCTCTCACGATTCAGATCCCGATTGGTCTATAACCAATCTTCATTACATTGTCAGAGCCGCTACTTTATTCAGGCTCCTAGGTTCATCTGGTGATACAGATGGTTCACTCAAAAGCGGTGAACAGCGCTTCATACGACCTCACGTCGCACGCCCCATTACGTGTCAGTAAGGTATATCTGGGAAAACTCATAAACGGGCAATATAAAAGCTAAAATATCGAAAACCTTTCTTAAAAGATGTAATCAGAAAAGGTGATTAGATACAAAGCTGTACAAAAAACAAGTACCGTAAAAAAGCAAATTCCTATAGCATAAAACATACCGATTAATATGGATGTGGCATAGGCCAAGTCCAACAAGCGATTTATGCCTTGCAAATAGCGCAACGTATAAATACTAAAACGTTATAAAGCACAAGGAACGTATGAGTTTATCCATCGGTTGTTCTCCAAATGAGCAAGTTGAGATCACTGTAGAACAGTACCAACATTCTCCAAGCAGTGAGTCTTTTGATGATAACTGGCTTATTTGCTCTGTTAGTGTTTCATTTGGAAGCTTCAGTGGTAAATTTTCTGCCAGTTTTCAAACCTATGATTTCGTTAAGTTCTCTAAAGAAATACAAAAGCTCTATGTTTGCCTAAAAGGTACAGCTACATTCGACAGTCTTGAGGGGCAGCTTGAAATCAAGCTAATCGGGAATGGAAGAGGTGGAATTGAATTAGAGGGTAATTGCATGGACAGTGTTGGTGTTGGAAATGAACTTAAGTTCTCTACAGGATTTGATCAAACCTATCTCCAATCTATTATCGAAGATCTAGATGAGATTTTAGAAGGCTTTCCCGTACGAGCTTTATAACAAGAGACTATGGCGTTAACCTAAATTCACCATACTTATCATAATGCGAATAGTGAGTGTTAGAGCTTGGGCACTAACAAGCTTCTGTCCAAAAACGGTTTAGTAAATGGCCCATTTATACCTATAATACAAATTTTGTAAGAGGAGTTCCTTTGTGAAAAAACATGGCTCAGCAAAAGGTATTTTAAAGGATATTAAAATAGACGGTTCTTTAAATGATGATGAATCTTTGCTATTTGCTATAGATGAAGATTGTGAAATAGCTGAAATAGTTCATCGGCGACGTGATCAAGAAGAAATCGAAATTGGGATTGATGACTTGTAATAGTCTTTAATGAAAACTAACTGTCCATAACTAATTTCTTGATGAATTTATCTAAAGTTCCAATAGAGATTGTTTGCATCCTAACTAATTTTTTTCATGTTGTCATTCCATGAGAGAGTTTATTTAGTTCTTCTGAAACAAGTTTAATACCCATTACTGTATCAAGATAATTCAGCGGGGTTTCATTGTATAATTGGAGGTTTGGAGTGTTTAACCATTTCAAAGCGGCTGCATTATTACCGTGATATTGCTCGGCTTGAGCTAAAACTTCAATAATCATTAACATACGTTCGCTCTGATTCGGGGATAGTCGACAAACAAATTTTAAACTTGTGCTACCTGAAGCTTTTCCTATCAGCAAGATTACATGCTTTTTATTCAATCCCATTAATCTTGCTGCTTCATCCAGCATTGCTTCAGGTAAACCTATTTTGAGAAACTGAATAATGTTAAGTAATGAATCATCCTTAAAATCAAAGTCTTTGCCACCAAGTATATAGAAAGCTTTCTGATACATAGATTGTCCTAAACAATTTTTTTGATAAATACATTTGATTCTGTAACGATATCAAGTTGCTTTTACTGAACTCACCGTAAAAGTAACTTGTTGCGGCTTGCCCTGCAACGACCTTGTAAATATAGGTTTAGAAACTACAGGTGAGTAGTGATGATCAACTTTTTCGCATTCATCTATGTGTTGAATTAATGCTTTGATCGCATTTTTATATTGTTCAGGAACTCTCATCACTATCGTTTTTTCATATCTAGTCTTGCGGCCAGCACCTTTACGTACACCACCATGCGCCCCTTTATGAGCATCACTTTTATCTGCCATACTTAGAACCTCTTGATTACGTAACGATATCAAGGTAGCTTGATTTGGTTACATAATCAAATAAAACGTTACAAGTTTGGGCTAATCCCCCCTAAAAATAGTAGATTTCAAAAGTAGAATTTTCTCGTAATATATACGCAGGGAGATTCTGCATGAAAA